>NZ_MVHT01000121.1 GCF_002086275.1 Mycobacterium intermedium
ATCTTTCCAGCTCAGAGGGCACTTTCTTCATTCCGACACCCCGACAACCAGCCAATTCATCGGTGGATCAAGGCTAAGTACTGAAGGGTGGTGCGGGCGCGTTTCCACGGATGCTTGAGGATATTTCCCGAGTCCACCTTGCTTTCGACGACGCCATAGCCCACGCCGGGCCACGAGAGTTGCATGATGACGTTGGCGGGGCCGCCGGCGAAAGCCCAGAAATCCATCCCGTCTGCCGCGGTGACGGGTTCGGTGTCCCAGCGCGCGGTGCGACGCCGGATCTGGATGCGATTGCGACTGTCAACGTTGGAAGCCATAACTCTCAGCTCAAGCACACATTGGCCACGAGCAATGCAGGCCACGACGCGATCGTCCCCAGGATCAGGACAATGCGATGGCCGGCATCGGCCCCGGCGAGGTGGTGGGTGTGGAAAGCCAGCCACACCACGCCGATCACCAAGTATGGAACAAGAAGCATCGCCGCTGTTCCGAGCCATTCGGCAATGGTCATGTCAAAGCTCAGGATCTTGCGGAGATCGATCGGCATACCTACATATGTTAATGCTCGTTCCGCGACATGTTAGTGACTGTTCCGCCGGATGGCCGAAAGCTATGAGTTTGTTTCGTTTGCGCTGCTGGCGGCTAGTTAATTTGCAATATCCTCGGGACGGTACGGGAGAGGCCAATGGGCAAATACAACGTCGTGGTCGTTGGGACGGACGGCTCGGAAACGTCGTTCCGTGCGGTGGAGAAGGCGGCGTCGATTGCCGCGGAATCGGACGCGAAACTGGTCGTGGCCTCGGCGTTTCTGGATTCCCATGACGACGGCGCCGGCCCCGCTCCCGACCAGGCGCGCACGGTGGAGTACCGAACCCAGGGCAATGCCCCCATCTACGAAATGCTCCGCAAAGCCGCCGACACGGCGCGCGATGCCGGCGTCAGCGACGTCGAGGAGCGCGCGGTGGAGGGCGCTCCGGTCGATGCGCTGCTCCAGCTCGCCGACGATGTGAACGCCGACTTGATCGTCGTGGGCAGCGTCGGCACCAACTCCATCGTTGGCAAAGTCCTCGGTTCCGTTCCGCGGGCGGTGTCTCGTCGCGCCAAGGCTGAGGTGAAAGTCGTCGACACCGAAGGCTGACGCGGGTCTGCGATTAGCCGCTATTGGTTCTGCGCGCCGGTGAGCTTGCGAATCGTCTGAACCTCAGTGTCCCGGTACGGCCGTCCGTCGGGCTGAAAGAGGTCGTGGAACCACACGCTGGGTGGGGAGGTGTACGGGTGGTCCCAAGAGTCCCACGGCAGGTACGTCTGGGTCTTTCCGGCTACGAAGCCCCAGTTGTAAGCACCGACGTTGTGTCGCTTAGCGATTGGCAAGATGCCCTCGATGGTGCTGCCTTGCGACCGGGCCATGTACTCGGTGCACATGATCGGACGACCAAGCGGGGCGAGTTCGGCGATCCTTCCTTCGAATTCACCCGGTGGCGCATAACTGTGGAAGGTAATGATGTCGGAATTGTCGAGTTGGATTCCGGCAATGGTGCTGCGCCGCTCGGGATCCCAGTAACCATCCCAGACGCCACTGGTCAGCGGCTGACTTGGATTAACCTGTCGCGCCCAGCGGAACACCTGGGGGAGCAGGTGAGCCACCAGGTCGAGCTTGTCCTTGCGCTCTACCTTGCGATACACCTTTGCGGGATTGTCGGGCTCATTCCATAGGTCCCAACCCAGAACGCGGTCGTCGTTGCGGAACTGACTCAACACACCGGTCACGTATTCGTATAGAACGCCGTCATAGCGGCGGTCGGCGAGGTGTTCGGCGCCCGGACTCTGCACCCAGCCGGAGTTGTGAATGCCGGGCCGCGGCGCACGCTGAGGACCTGTGCGGGGCAACGGATCCCAGCACGAATCGAACAGAACGAAAAGGGGCTTGATGTTCCGCCGTGCCGCGATGGAGACGAACTGCGAGAGGCGCTTCTGAAAGCCCTGGCGATCCTGGGCCCACAACAGATCGTGCAGGAATACCCGCACGGTGTTGAACCCGTAGAAGCGGGCCACGTTCAGCTCAGCATCGATGCGCCGGGGGTCGTAGGTGCTCGCTTGGAACATCTCGAGTTGATTGATGGCATTCGAGGTTATGTAGTTCGCGCCGACCAGCCAACCTTGGGCTTGATACCAGCTCTGGGCTCGTTCGGCGGGCCACCGACCGGCCTCGGCAGACGCGCGCGGCGCATGGGCCAACGCCATGCCAGCCGCCGCCAGGAGTGGCAGCGTCAAGACCGATCTGCGCCGCATGCAACGAAGATAGGGTCAGCAGGACAGCGTCCTTCGGCAATCAGCGACGTGTTGCGTTTGCGTTACCGAACTGCAACCAAGTTGGGACGGCTGGTGCGAAGCTAGCCGCGAAAACCGGCACCCGGCTGGGGCGTCACATTGCGTGCGGTGATCTCCTCGCCGCAGTGGGCGCAGATCAGTCGAGGATCGATCAAATTACTACATACATTGTGGCGCAACACAATTGGTGGGCCGTTTGGATTGGGCAAGTGGTCGTCGCCCCACCGCATGAGCACCACGATCGCTCCGAAGAGTTCCCGGCCCGCGTCGGTGAGCCGATACTCGTGGCGCTCGGGATTCTGCGAATACGGCACCCGATCAAGCAAGCCCACCTCGACGAGCATTCGCAGCCGCGACGACAGCGTGGGTCGCGGGATGTTGAGATTGCGCGCGAACTGGCCGAAGCGCTGCACCCCGAAGAATGTCTCGCGCAGGATCAGCAGTGTCCAGCGCTCGCCGACCAACTCGAGTGCCCGCCCGACCGACTCGCCTTCGAAGCGGTGCGACAGGTCGGGTGCGTTCATAGTTCAATCACTGTACCCGGTTCACTTACTGAACCACTAGGTGGTAAGTTTATTGAACCGAGCAGCGGAATGCGGCTGCGAACCCAGGAGCCACCGATGAACCACAGCGATACGGACATCGAGTCCGTCGCCGCGAAGATCGCGCTCTCGGCCGGCGAGATGTCGGCAGAGACCGACCGCGAGCGTCGACTTCCCGACGGGCTGGTCGACCTGCTGCGTGAGGCCGGGCTCTTTCGGGCCACCATGCCCATCGAGGTCGATGCATTGGAGCTGGCGCCCGGACCGGCCTTGCGTTGCGCCGAAGCGGTGGCGCGCGGTGACGCCGCGGCCGGGTGGTGCGTGTCGATAGCAATCACCAGCGCACTGTTGGTCGCGTACCTGCCAGAGTCGAGTCGCGTCGAAATGTTCGGCGGCGGAAAGGGTGTCGCGGCCGGAGTGTGGGCACCGCGTGGGACGGCGAGATCGGTCGATGGCGGTGTGGTGGTGTCCGGGCGCTGGCCGTTCTGCAGCGGGATCAACCACGCCGACATGATGTTTGCCGGCTGCTTCATCGACGAAGGGCGCGTGCCCTCCGTGGTAGCCCTGCGCAAAGACGACCTGCAGGTACTCGACACCTGGCACACGCTCGGTCTGCGCGGCACGGGCAGCCACGACTCCGTCGCCGAGGACGTCTTCGTACCGGCCGACCGCGTGTTTTCGCTGTTCGACGGGCCGGTCATCGACCGGCCGCTGTATCGCTTCCCGGTGTTCGGCTTCTTCGCGCTGTCGATCGGTGCCGCCGCGTTGGGCAATGCTCGCGCCGCCATCGACGACCTTGTCGAGTTGGCTGTCGGCAAGAAAGGGCTCGGTGCAACGAGGACGTTGGCCGAACGCACGCCGACCCAAGCGGCGGTGGCAACAGCGGATTCCGGGCTCCGCGCGGCCCGGGCCCTGTATTACGAGGCGATAGACGACGCGTGGCAAGCCAGCCAGGAGCCCGGCCCGGTGCCGCTCGCGTTGCGTAACCGGCTTCGCCTTGCAGCCACCCACGCGGTCCGGACGTCGGCCGACGTGGTGCGCAGCATGTACGACTTGGCCGGCGGTACGGCGATATACGACGGTGCGCCGCTGCAGCGCCGGTTCCGCGACGCGTTCACAGCCACCGCTCACTTCCAGGTCAACGAAGCATCTCGCGAACTGCCCGGCCGCGTCCTGCTGGACCTGCCTGCCGAGGTGTCGATGCTGTGAGCGCGATCGAAGTCGTGCTGCCGTTCTGGCTCGACCGACCAGACCTCGAGGCTGTCCACATCGCGATGGCTGCGTTGGACGCCGGCTTTAACGCGCTGTGGATCGGCGAAATGGCGACCTTTGATGCGTTCGCCCTGGCGACCGCCATCGGACAGCGCACGAGCGAACTGACGCTGAAAATCGGGCCGCTGCCCGTCGGTGTTCGCAGCCCCGTGTCGTTGGCATTGGGTGCCAGTTCCGTCGCCGCGCTCACGGGTAGCCGAGTTGACATCGCGCTGGGGGCTTCCAGTCCGGCGATCGTGGCCGGCTGGCACGACCGACCTTGGGCGCACCACGTGCCCGTGATGCGGGAAACCATCGAATGCCTGCGGTCGATCTTGACCGGCGCACGCACCGACTACAGCGGCCAACACGTCCTCAGCCACGGTTTCCGGCTGCGTACCCCTTGCCCCGACACGCGAATTGCGTTGGGAGCCTTCGGTTCAGGCATGATCCGGCTGGCCGCTCAGCATGCCGACGAGGTCGCCCTCAACCTGTCCACGCCGGCACGTGTCGCGCAGGTGCGCGCCGCGCTCGACGCCGCAGCCGCACGAGCCGGCCGTGCGGCGCCGCGCTTGACGGTCTGGGTGCCGGTCGCCGTCGAACCCGGTGACGCGGCGCATGCTCAGCTGGCGGCCCAGCTGGCGGTGTATCTCGCGCCGCCCGGATACGGAGAGATGGTCAGCGCGTTAGGCTTTGAGGATTTGGTTCGCCGCGCCCGCAGCGGCGCCGCTCGCCGCGAATTGGCTGCCGCCGTACCCATCGAACTGCTCAATCAAGTGTGCGCTTTGGGCACCGCCGACCTTGTCGCGGCGCGACTGCGCGACTATCACGAGGCCGGCGCCGACTGCGTTGCCGTCGTGCCGTCCACCATCGAAGATCCGGGAGCCCGGACCACCCTTCGAGCAATGACCGGGAGCTTTGCATCGTGACTACCATCAACGCCGTCAACACCCAGTGCCGTCTCGCCGCTCGCCCGGTAGGCCTGCCCAAGGATTCCGATTGGCAGATCGTCGACGAGCCGGTCCGCAGGCTGACCGACGGCGAGATTCTGGTGCAAGTCGAGTACCTGTCTGTTGATCCCGCCATGCGGACGTGGATGAACGCGGGCCGGTCGTACGTGCCGCCGGTCGAAATCGGCGAGGTAATGCGTGCGGGCGGCATAGGACGTGTAATCGACTCGCGTCACGGTGGTTTCGCGGTGGGTGACGAAGTCTACGGCACGTTCGGCGTACAACGTTACGCGATTTCCGACGGTGGCGATGTGACGCCCGTGGATACCTCGCTCGCTCCCGCCCCGGTTCATCTGGGCGCTCTCGGTATCAGCGGGTTGACTGCCTACTTCGGGCTGCTGGATATAGGTCGCCCGCAACCCGGCCAGACCGTCGTAATTTCCGGGGCCGCCGGCTCGGTGGGCAGCATTGCCGGCCAAATAGCCCGGATCAAGGGCTGCCGCGTGGTCGGCATCGCCGGTGGCGAGGACAAGTGCCGTTGGCTGGTCGAGGAACTTGGGTTCGAGGCCGCCATCGACTACCAGGCAGGCGATCTGCGACAGCAGCTGAAGACGCACGCGCCCAAGGGAATTGATGTCTACTTCGACAACGTCGGGGGAGAGACCCTGGAGGCCGCGCTAGGGCGGTTGGCCCGAGGCGCGCGGGTGGTCATCTGCGGCGCCGTCGCGCAATACAACTCAAGCGGCGAGCTGCGCGGGCCGGCCAACTACATGCAGCTACTGGTCGCACGGGCTTCCATGACCGGCTTCGTAGTCTTCGACTATGCCCACCGATATGCCGAAGGCGTTGCCCTGCTGGCTAGTTGGCTGCGAAGCGGTGAATTGCGTTCGCGTGAGCAGGTTGTCCACGGCGACGTCGCTGACTTTCCCGACGTGCTCCTGGCTCTGTTTCGCGGTGACAACACCGGCAAGCTGGTTCTCGCGCTCGGCAAACGCTAGCCCCTGAAACCGTTGTGCCTGCGGATGGCCTCCCAATTTTTTGGGTAATGCGGACAGCGTCGGCCGCACGCCCACAGCGGCGCATGAGGCATCTGCCCTAAGAATTTGGCGCAGATTGTCGGTGGGGTAAAGGGGGTACCAGCATCGGCGTGGATGTCCTTTCCTCAGTGACCCGAGAAGTGACCCAGGCTCGTCAGCACCTCGTCTCGCTGTACCGGCGAACGGGAGCGGATTTGCCGTTCGGTGATCCGTTGCCTTCGCACGGCACTGAGATGGAAGGTTGGTTCTGGCGGCTGTCCGATGCACGCGAAGGACGGGTCGTCGTCGCGCTATGCAGTGAAAACCGGCATCCCGACGGCAACTGGTCCACGGCCGCGATCGCGTTGCACCCCGGCAAAGTGGTGCGCTCGGCCGCCATCGACGGCGTGCGAGCCGACCGCACCCGGTTCGCGGTCAAGGCCGAGAGCGGTGATGATCTCGTCGACGCGAGCCGCGAGAAACTCAGGATGGTCATCGGGGACACCGAACTGGATTTGAAATTCGACGACGAATTCCATTGGCCGAAGGCCTTCGGCGGTGGGGGCGTGTTCTCGTGCGTTCCCTTCCTCAATCAGTACTGGCACCCCTATCGATTGGGTGGGAAAGCGTCGGGAACGGTCAGCTGCGGTGACGAACGCTGGACTTTCAGCGGTGCCGCACTGTACTGCGAACGCAATTGGGGCGCGGGCTTTCCACTGCGCTGGTGGTGGGGTCAGGCGCACGACTTCGACGAGGCTTTCAAAGGGGAAGACGTGTCCGTCGCTTTCTCCGGTGGGTTGCTTGAACTGGGCCCGTTGAAGCGAGACGTGACCGGGGTAGTCGTTCGTTTGGGGGATCGCGTTTTGCGCATCACGCCACCCGCATTGGTGTCGTCTTCCTGCGACCTGGACCGCTGGCGGATCGATGCCCGGACTGCGCGCTACCGTGTGGAGCTGAACGGCGAGGGCACCCCGGAAGGACCACACGTGCTTCCGGTGCCGCTGCCCGGTGAGCGCCGCAACATCGACACCGACTACGAGTACTTGGCCGGCAAATAGAGCCTCACCGTGCGCGAATGGGGTCGCACCATCTTCAACGGCACGACGGACTTGGCGGCTTTGGAGATCGGTAGTCGGCCCGGTTAGTGATTGCCCGGCAATGGGATTTTTCACATCTGCGCGTTGCGAAGGTTAGCTCGCGGCACCTATCGGGTAGCCAAAGGTTAGGTGCATATCACCGAAACAAGCCATCACATCCAAAGGGGGATCGCTTCATGGCGGCATCAGACACGACCAAATTACTTGCCCAACTACGCGTGTTGCTCGACTTGACCAACACGGAAATCCAGATCGCGGAAACTCGTATCGCTCAGGCGCGTACCGAAGCGGTGCGCCGCGAGCTGACCCAGAATGCGGCCAATGGCCGTGAGCGGGCCGAGGCCATCGAGCGAGCGATTCGCGACCTTGGCGGCTTGCCCGACATTCTCGGGCCCTTCCTGGGCCGTGCCGCCGCGGCGGTGAAGGCCCTGACCGAGCAGGCCGAGCCGTTCGACGAGGCGCTGCTGGGCGACCTGGCGCTGGAAGACCAGCTGTTGGACCGTGCGCGCTACCTCAAGGCCCTGGCAGTGGCCGCGAAGAACTCGGACGTCGAGGCGCTGGCGACGCGCCTGATCACCGCGCACTCCGCGACGGTGGACTGGCTGACCACCGTTTTGGCCGAAGAGGCGCTGGGCGGTCCTGTCGCGCTTCGGCGCACACCCTTGCAGGCAGCCACGGGCGCGGCGGTGAAATTCGTGAACCTCCCCGCGTACTGGTCAGCGCGCGGCGTGGACCGGGCCGTGGAGGCGTTGCGTTCCACCCGGCCCGCGCTTGAGCGGTTGCGTAGCCGCGGCGAGCATGCCGGTGAGGTTGCAGCCAAGGCGCTGGCCGCGTCCCGCGACGCGGCGTTGGGTGCAGCGGAGCGAGTTACCCGCAACGAAGGTGCCGACCAAGCCGCCGACACGTTGCGTTCCGCGCGCAGTTCCGCCGGCGTACTGGACGCCTCTGAACTGCCCATTACCGGCTACGACGAGCTCAACGTCAACGATGCGGCCAACGCGGTGAAGGAGCTGAGCGAGCCCGCTGACATTCGAGCCATCATCAACTACGAAGAGGCGCATAAGAACCGCCAGCGTGTCGTCTCAGCGTCGCAAACGCGTCTTGCCGCGATCGCGCAAGAGGTCGTTGGGATCAACAACTAACTGTCAGCGCCCACACGGCCGCCCACACGGCATAGTGCCCCCGCGTCGATACGGCGCGGGGGCACGTTGACGAGCATAGATCCTGGCAAGAGGGGTATCCTTCGACGCGACGCGGGAGATGCAATGAGTGCAGGCTTGTTTGGACTACTCGACGATGTCGCCGCGCTCGTAAAGTTGACGGCAGCCTCGGTCGACGACATCAGCGGTGCCGCCGGACGCGCGACGGCCAAGGCCGCTGGGGTGGTAGTCGATGACACCGCGGTGACGCCGCAGTACGTCGAGGGCATCGCTGCCGAGCGCGAAGTGCCCATGATCAAGCGCATCGCCCTGGGCTCGTTGCGTAACAAGCTGTTGCTCATCCTGCCTGGGGCCTTGCTGCTCAGCCAAATCGCGCCGTGGCTGGTGTTCCCGGTCCTCATGCTTTGGTGCTACCTACCTGTGTTACGAAGGCGCAGAGAAGGTTTGGCATGCTGTCCGCGGTCACGACGAGGACTCGGGGCAGTCGGATTCCGAAGATCAGATGGTGTCATCGGCGATCCGGACCGACTTCATACTGTCCGCCGAGATCATGGTGATCGCCCTCAATGAGGTGGCCGACCTCGGGTTTGTGCACCGGCTTGTCATCCTGATCGTCGTCGCTCTGGTGATCACCGCCGGGGTATATGGGGTCGTGGCCGGCATCGTCAAGATGGATGACTTAGGCCTACGCCTCACCCGGACCGATTCTCCCGCCGCGCAGAAGATTGGGCGGGCGTTGGTCCGTGGGATGCCCAGA
The DNA here is from genome assembly GCF_002086275.1 of Mycobacterium intermedium. Lineage (GTDB taxonomy): Bacteria > Actinomycetota > Actinomycetes > Mycobacteriales > Mycobacteriaceae > Mycobacterium > Mycobacterium intermedium. The sequence goes on from NZ_MVHT01000121.1 coordinate 9,102, forward strand.
CTGCTGTCGACGCTCACAGTCGTCGGGACCGCCGCCATGCTCTGGGTAGGCGGGCACATACTGCTCGTCGGCAGCGACAAGCTCGGTTGGCACACGCCCTACCAGCTGGTGCACCACCTTGAGCGACTCGTCCAGATCGATCCCGGCGGCGGCGTACTGGCTTGGCTGGTCAACACTGGGATATCGGCGGTGATCGGGTTGGTGGTCGGAGCCATTGTTATGGCGATGGTGAGTGCGGTTCGGTCGGTGCGGCACCGCAGTTCCGAGTGACGACGGGACAGTTTCGAGGCGATCCGTCATGCTGCGTATGGCCTGTCCTTCCGCGACCCTGATGCCCTAAAAGGCGAGGTCCTGATCGCGAAGTAAGGTGGCGCGCGGGCGATTCCGGACAGTTTGCACACCGCTTGCACTGTTGCCGCGCACGGCGGTGGTGTTGACTGAGCGCAATGAAGGAGCTGCAAGACCGCGTTGCCGTGATCACCGGGGCTGCCAGCGGCATCGGAATGGCCAGCGCGCGTGCGTTATCCCGACGCGGCGCGCACGTGGTGGCCGTCGATCATGCTGCCGCTCCCGAGCTCGCCGCAGATCTCAGCAGTCACGGCGCGCGAGCGGTCGCACACGTCGCCGACGTGTCGCGACCCGATGTGTTCGAGGCGGTGCGTGATCGAGCCTTGGATGAGTTCGGTCGCGTCGATATCGTGATGAACAACGTCGGTGTGCTCACCAACGGGCTTCCCGAAGACATCCCCGCCGCCGAGTGGCAACGCATACTCGACATCAATCTGATGTCCGTGGTGCGCAGCAACGAGGTCTTCGTGCCCCTGTTGCTCAGCCAAGGGGAGGGCCACATCGTCAACACGTCGTCAGTGGCGGGACTCTTCACATATTCGTACGACCGGACGCCATATGCGGCGACCAAGGCGGCGATCGTCCACTTGACTGAGGCGCTGGCAATCTACCTGCGGCCGAAGAGTATTGGTGTCACGCTGCTGTGTCCGGGACCGGTGCTCACCAACATCGCGAACGACATTCCAAGCTTCGGTCCGGGAGCGCCGCTGCGTCTTCCTTTCGACGAATTCGAGTTGCTTGATCCCGCCGATGTCGGCGAGATGGTTGCCGAAGCGATATTGGCCAACCGATTTTTTCTTCCGACGCACCCAGCGGTCCTGGACCTGCTACGACGCCGCGTCGAGGACTGGGACGGGTTCATCGAATACCAAATCTCCCGCAAACCGAAAACCTAGATCACGCTTGGACAATAACGAGAAAGGGCCATCATGACCGATCTGCACGCCCAAGGTTTGGCAGCTTTCCGAGAGATGCTGCCGGGTCTCATCCCCGACGAAGTGACCTCGCTCGCCGACGAGGCTATCGCCGGGGAACTCGGTGACCTGTCCATCGAGCATGTCTTCGGAGCCCTGTGGACACGTCCGGGTCTGGACCGCCGATCCCGCAGCCTGGTGACACTGGGTGTCTTGATTGCCCTGCGCGCCTCCGACGAACTGAAGTTCCACTTCCCGATCGCGCTGCGCAATGGTCTGACGGTCGCAGAGGTTGAAGAGGTGATCTACCACGTCGCCGGCTACGCCGGATATCCCGCAGCGGCAAGCGCTCGGGCCATCGCAAACGCTGTGCTGCACTAAGTTTCGCGCTGGCTATCCCAGATCCGTTGCGTCTCAACGTCGACGGACGGGTGATGAGTCTGCTGGAAGTTACGCCCACCCCTACGGAATGTCTCGATGACGGCCGCAGGTACGTTCGGCTCCAGTAGAGGCTCGGCGAGCCAGTCGCACGGACGGACGTGCACCAGGTCGACGGCGGCAGCGGCATCGTCGGCGTCATATTCGTAAGGGCCAGTGATACGACCCAGCCAGAACAGTCCTTCATCGTCCCGGGTCCACACAAAAGATCCGTTCTCCACTTCGGTAAACCGCGTGACCCGACGGTTGAGGCTTTCCTGCTCGGCAGGGCTCTTGGTGAGCCGGCCGAACCCACACAGACCGAGTCGACGGGCGCGATCGCGGGTGGCGTGCGCGTCAATCTCGTCGCTGCGGGACCGCATCGGTGCTCGGTAAACTGCCATGCTGCCCCTAACTGGACATCCGACGCCGCAACAGTGCTAATCCGGGACCCTCCAACGCGTTTAGCGCAGCGGAACGTCCGACCGCAGCCATCATCAATTGCGCTGCCGGGCCGCGTATTTCCTGTCCCCGGCCCCAGGTTCGATCCAGGTCAGTGGCTTGCCAGCGAATCCCTCGCAGTCGTCCGGGCGGCACCAGGCCGATCGGCACCGGGCCGGTCAAGAAGTCCATTGCAATCGCTGTCAGCCGCGGGTCTGGTTCGAAGGGAAGTCCAAGCGGGATTCTCATATCGCCGCTGTGCGCCAAGACTTCGGCGAGCAGACCAGGTGCCTGCGGCGGGGGCCGCCAATACCGGCGATCGGCGAGCTCGCGCAGACGCGAGGCAATGTCGGCGGCCGGCCGCTGTGCGCAACGACGCGCCAACTCATCGATTGCCCGGTCCTCACTAAACCGGCGCATGCCTAGCCACGTGACCCTGAGGGTGCCGTTGGCCAGATAACTCACCAGATGGGCGCCCACCGTCTTCACATCCCAACCCGCACAAAGACTAGGTGTCGCTAGCTGTGCCTCATCAAGGTCGTCGATCAGATCCGCGATGCTGCGACGCTCTTCCGCTGTGGCGGCATGGATCGAATCGCGCTCCACAAGCCAAGTTTAGGCACCGGATTCGTTTCGGTCGACGAACATCTCGCCGCCCTGGCAGCGGCCGCAGAAGTTCTAAGTCCGAGTCGAACGCTCAGGTACCGCAGAAGGTCCGGTAGTGACCGAAATCGTCCGGCGCTGGACTGGCGTAGCGCTCCAGACCCGGCCGCTCGTCGTATGGGGTGCGCACGGCTTCCATGAGTTGTCCCAGCGGAGCGAGATCGCCTGCCGTCGCCGCCGTCAAAGCCTCTTCGACGAGATGGTTGCGCGGGATGTAGATCGGGTTGACCCGGTCCATCAGTTCGGCGTCCGGACCCATGGATCGCCAGCGAGACAGCCATCCGTCAAAACGTGCGAGATCGACGAACAGTCCGCGCGCTGGTTCGGCGTCACCGCGGACGGCTTGGCTCAGATGACGGAAGAACGATGTGTAATCGACTCGACTCTGCTGCAGCTGGGAAAGCAGATCATCGACCAACGGTGTGAACTGGTCATCCCGGACGTCGGAGTGCGGGCCTAAGCCAAGCTTGGCGCGCATCCCGGAGGACCAGGCATGGTGATATTGCTGAAATCCACCAAAAGCCTTCTCCACCAGCGTGATTGACTCCTGAACCTCGCCATCGAACAAGGCCAGGAGGGTCTCGGCGAACCGGGCGAGGTTCCATTCGGCGACCATGGGCTGGTTGCCGTAGGCGTAGCGTCCCCAGAAGTCGATAGAGCTGAAGACTGTGTCGGGGTCATAGGCCTCCATGAAAGCGCAAGGCCCGTAGTCGATGGTTTCTCCGGAGATCGTCATGTTGTCGGTGTTCATCACCCCGTGCACAAACCCGATCAGCATCCACTTGGCCAGCAGTTCCGCTTGTGCCGCGACCACAGCTTGAAACAGGGCCAGGTGCGGTCGCTCGGCTTCGGCGGCGCTGGGGTAGTGGCGGGCGATGGCGTGCTCCGTCAGCCGTAGCAGCAGGCCGATATCACCACTGGCAGAGGCATATTGGAAGCTACCGACGCGCAGGTGGCTGCTCGCGACACGGACAAGCAACGCGCCCGGCAGGGGTCGCGCCTCGCGCTCCACCGCCTGTCCCGTGCTGACCACCGCCAGCGAGCGCGTGGTCGGAACGCCCATGGCGTGCATCGCCTCACTGACGATGTACTCACGCAGCATCGGTCCAACCACCGCCAACCCATCCCCGCCGCGCGCAAACGGTGTGCGTCCCGAACCCTTCAGGTGCAAGTCCCGAACGCGTCCGTCGGCGCCGACAACCTCGCCCAGCAGCAGCGCACGGCCGTCACCCAATCTAGGTACATAGCCGCCGAATTGGTGCCCGCTGTAGGCCTGGGCTACCGGAACCGCGCCGTCGGGCACGCGATTACCGACCAGGAACTGGACGCCCTCTGTGCTGCGTAACCACTCCACGTCCAAGCCAAGCTCGCCGGCCAGCGCCTCATTGAGCACCAACAGTTGTGGGTTGGGCGGCACTTCGGCTTTCCAGCGCACCGCCATTTCCGGCAACTCGCGGGCAAAGCGGTCCTGCAGCGAGACGGTCATACGACTAGTCAACCGTCCTCGCCGGTAGCCAGACCTTCCGGGGGAGGGGTCGAGTACGCGGGATAGGCCGGTGGCGACACCACGCTGTCGTCGTTGCCGTCCTTGGGGGCGTCTTCGCTGTCGGACGTCGGTGTCGATTCCGGTGTCGGTTCGGTCGAGCTCATCGGTCCCTCCCCTTATCCCACCGCTTGCTTGATCAGATCGCGCGCACGGTCGAGCATCGAGGCGAAGGGGCCGAGGGCAAAGTTCATCTTCGCCGATTCCACGCCGGGATGCGGCCGCGTCGGAGCGATCGCCTCGGCCGCACGCACGGCGGCGCCCATGCGCCTGAGGTCGTCGTCGTCGACCTTTCCCTGCAGCTTGGGGAATTCCTCGGTCTCCTCGTGCTCGGCGTGCGCCAGCACCGCGTCGCGCAGCTTGGTCAACTCGTCGATGAACTCCTGTGAGGTGATGTCGAGGCCTTCGATCTTCGACAGCAGTTCCTTGGCCTCGTGTTCCTCGGCCAGCAGTACGTCGACAACCGCGTCACCCTCGTCGAACTCCCGCCGCATGCGCGGGTGCACCACCATCTCCTCGGCCGTCTCGTGCACGGCGAGCAGCTGGCGCAACTCGATGAACGGCTTCTCGCGCGCTTGCGGGTCGTAGGCATGCAACACTTCATCGAACATGTCCTCGATCAGGTCATGTTGTGCCTTGAGAAAGTCGATGGCTTCTTCGGGTGTTTGGACAATCATCTCGGCCATGCCGATGAACCTCCTGGTGAGGGCAGATTCGAACGCAGCGGGCTGGGGGCTGTGCTCCGCTGATGAGCGCGGGATACCCGGCAAGTGGGCTGCTAAAACGCCTCGCGGGCTGCGACGAGGCGCTCAACCGCCTGCAGATCGTATGGCGCGCGCAGGCCGAGGATCAGGTGCTCGGCTCCGGCGTCGACGAGGGAGCGCATGGAAGCCGGATCCACCCGTTCGATCCATACGGTGCGTTCGATCTCACGCGGATCCCTGCCGATTTCCTCGCACCAGCGGTCCAGCGCGGTGTTCTTGGCGCGGATCACTTCGGCGTCGCCGTAACCGTTCCACATGTCCGCGTGCTCGGCCACCAGCCGCAGGGTGCGCCGCTCCCCGTTCCCGCCGATCAGAATCGGCAGTCGACCGATCGGTCCGGGTCGCAGCAGACCCAGTCGCCGCCGAATTCTCGGCAGTGCCTCGGCGAGGGCATCGAGCCGCTGGACGGGAGTCCGGACGGGATAGCCGTATTCGACTTCGTCCCTGTCCATCCACCCTGCCCCGATTCCCAAAACGGCTCGGCCGTCCGACAAGTGATCCAGGGTGCGCGCCATATCGGCGAGCAAGTCAGGGTTGCGGTAGCCACAGGCCGTCACCAGCATGCCGATCTGACTAACGTTCGATGTGGTCACCGCCATTGCCGCCAGCACTTGCCAGCCTTCAAAGTGTGATTCGTCGGCCTTGCCATACAGGGGCGGGAAGAAATGATCCCACGTCCACAAGCTGTCGACGCCCAACTGGTCAACACCCTCCCAGCCGGCTCGCAACGCGGCCATGGTCGCGTTCTGCGGGTGTATCTGAACGCCGACCTTCACCGGGTCATCCTATGCACCGCGAGCAGACACAAAATCGTATGATTCCTGGCCGAGCAGTACGAGTTTGCGTCTTCTCGCGAGGTAATGCTCACGGCAGATTGGTCGACAGGAACGTCAGCGGTAGGCCGCACACCGACAGATCGATCTCCTCGAGGTAATTGCCGTCGCCTTCAAATGCTTGGCGGAATCGGACAATTGAGCCATAGCGGTCGGCTATGTCCGCTGCCGCCGAGGCGCCGGGCACCTGCACCACGACCGTGTAGACGCCATCGCCATGGTTGGCCAGGAAGTCACTTACCGAGGTGGCCACTTCCGTGGTCGATCCCGGATTAGCCCGGATTTTTCGTGAAACGTTGTGAGTTTCGGGGTGTAGATATGCGAAAGTGCCTGTCCTGCAAGGAATAATTGGA
>NZ_MVHT01000122.1 GCF_002086275.1 Mycobacterium intermedium
GGCATGGGCGGTAGGCCGAGCTTGCTGTGGTCCCAGGAGCGGGTGCGGAGGCTGACGATGCGCACAGCGACAACGATTGACCCAGCGATTCGCACTCAGGTTTGCGCCAGCCCACCACGGATCGTCCCGGCGACCGCCTGACAAACTGACGCCATGGGAACCAATCAGCGCGCGCTTATCGTCATGTCCGAGGCTGAGATCGCCGACTTCGTCGCCACCAGCCGCACCGGCACACTGGCCACCATCGGCCCAGACGGCCAGCCGCACCTAACGGCGATGTGGTACGGCGTGCTCGACGGTGAAATCTGGCTGGAAACCAAAGTGAAGTCACAGAAGGCCGTCAACATCAAGCGGGATCCGCGGGTCAGCTTCCTGATCGAGGGTGGGCACACCTATGACACCCTCCGCGGGGTCTCCTTCGAAGGCGTCGCCGAGATCGTCGACGATCCCGAAACCTTGCACCGCGTCGGAGTCAGCGTCTGGGAGCGCTACACCGGGCCGTACACCGACGAGATGAAGCCCTTCGTCGACCAGATGATGAACAAGCGGGTCGCTGTGCGCATCGTCAGCCTCCGCACCCGCTCCTGGGACCACAGCAAGCTCGGCCTACCGCCCATGCCAGTGGGTGGCTCGACCGCACCGGCCGCGCAATAGAGCCAGGCGAGCAGACGCGAAATCCCCCGACGAAATTGGGGGATTTTTGCGTCTGGTCAGTACTTTTGTAGCCCCGATGGGATTCGAACCCACGCTACCGCCGTGAGAGGGCGGCGTCCTAGGCCGCTAGACGACGGGGCCGGAACCGATCCGAGCAGTCAGCATAGCTCACGCCCGTAAGCCCACCTAATCACACAACATCCGCTGGGCGTCAGGAGACTTTGCTGGGGTACCAGGACTCGAACCTAGAATGGCTGAACCAGAATCAGCTGTGTTGCCAATTACACCATACCCCATTGGCCGCCTAAAACAGCTGGTCAGAGCCCATTGTACGGGTACATAACCCGTGTCCTCAGGGCACTATCCCAGCCGTTGTAAGCCGCTGAGCAGACTACCAAAGATTCAGGACGCCTCGTCGCGCGCGGCACGCAGTCGCCTCAAGCTGCGATCACGGCCCAGCAGTTCCAGCGATTCAAACAGCGGTGGACTGACGGTTGTTCCGGTGGCGGCCACCCGAATCGGGCCGAAGGCCTTGCGCGGCTTGAGCTCCAATTTCTCGACCAGCGCCGCCTTGAGGGCCTCTTCGATCTGTGCCGTCGTCCACTCCGTCACGCCGTCCAGCGCGGCGATCGCCGCGTCTAGCACCGGACGGGCATCCGGACCCAACTCCTTGGCGGCGGCCTTCGGGTCGATCGCGTACTCGTCGTCGTTGAGGAACTTCAGCAGGTTCCAGGCGTCGCTGAGCACGACGATGCGCGTCTGCACCAGTTCGGCGGCGACGGCAAAGCCGGCCGAGTCCAACTCGAGGTGATGCCCGTGTGCCTCAAAGAAGTCCCGCAACCTGTTGGTGAAGTCGCTGACGTCAAGACGCCGAATGTGCTCGGCGTTGATCGCGTCGGCCTTCTTCTGGTCGAATCGGGCCGGGTTGGAGTTGACGTTGACCACATCGAACGCGGCCACCATCTCTTCGAGGGTGAACAGATCGCGGTCGTCGGCGATCGCCCAACCAAGCAGCGCAAGATAATTCAGCAGACCTTCGGGTATGAAGCCGCGGTCGCGATGGGCGAAGAGGTTCGACTGCGGGTCCCGCTTGGACAGTTTCTTGGTCCCCTCCCCCAATACCGTGGGCAGGTGGGCGAATTCCGGCGTCCATTCGGCAACGCCGATCCGGATCAACGCCTGATACAAGGCAAGTTGCCGCGGTGTCGACGGCAGCAGGTCATCGCCGCGCAGCACGTGTGTGATCTTCATCAATGCGTCGTCGCACGGGTTGACCAAGGTGTACAACGGATCTCCGTTCGCCCGGGTCAACGCGAAATCGGGCACGGTGCCCGCCGCAAACGTCGTCGGCCCGCGCACCAGGTCATTCCAAGTGAGGTCTTCATCGGGCATGCGCAGCCGCACCACCGGCTTACGACCTTCGGCCAGGTATGCCGCACGCTGCGCTTCTGTCAGGTCGCGATCGAAATTGTCGTAGCCCAGTTTGGGATTGCGGCCGGCGGCGATGTGGCGGGCCTCGACCTCTTCGGGGGTGGAAAATGCGTAGTAGGCCTCGCCCGCGGCCAACAGTCGTTCCACCACGTCGCGATAGATGTCGCCGCGCTGCGATTGCCGGTAGGGGGCGTACGGCCCGCCCACCTCGGGTCCCTCGTCCCAGTCCAGGCCGAGCCAGCGCAGCGCGTCCAGCAGCGCCAGATAGCTTTCCTCGCTGTCGCGCTGGGCGTCGGTGTCCTCGATGCGGAAGACGAAGGTGCCGCCGGTGTGGCGGGCGTAGGCCCAGTTGAACAGCGCGGTGCGGACCATGCCGACATGCGGAATGCCGGTGGGCGACGGGCAGAATCGAACTCGGACGCTCGCGTTGGAGGATCGGGTCACGACTTTCCTTTGCGGACGACGGGATTGGTGAGGGTGCCGATTCCCTCGATGGTGATGGAGACGGTGTCACCATCCTCGATGGGCCCGACTCCTGCGGGTGTGCCGGTGAGGATGAGATCGCCGGGCAGCAAGGTCATTACGGCTGAGATCCATTCCACGATGGCGGCGACGTCATGAATCATCAGCGAGGTGCGGGAGTGTTGTTTGACCTCCCCGTTGACTTCCGTGCGCAGTTCCAGGTCGGCGGGATCTACGTCGGTCACGATCCACGGTCCGATCGGGCAGAAAGTGTCGTGCCCCTTGGCCCGCGTCCACTGTCCGTCGGCTTTCTGCTGGTCACGCGCCGAGACGTCGTTGCCGATCGTGTATCCCAGGATGTTGTCCGCGGATTGGGCGGCGGTGACATCCTTGCAGGCACGGCCGATGACGACCGCCAGCTCGCCTTCGAAATGAACAGGTGATGCGTTGGCGGGCAACCGAATTGGCACGTTCGGCCCGATGATCGCGGTGTTTGGCTTCATGAAGATGACCGGATCCGCCGGTGTCGGCCCGGTTTGTCCGCCCATCTCGGCGATGTGGTCGGCGTAGTTCTTGCCGACGCAGACGACCTTGCTGGCAAGAATCGGAGCCAGCAGTCGCACATCGGCCAGCGGCCATGAGCGGCCGGTGAAGGTTGGTGTGCCGAAAGGGTGTTCGGCGATCTCGCGGGCCGTCAGCTCGCCGGGGTCCTCCAGATTGCCTTCGATGCTGACGAACGCGACGCCGTCGGGGCTGGCGATTCGACCAAGACGCATTCCGATGAGCCTAGTGGGGTGCTGCGGCGGGCGTTGCGGGCCGTCGCCAGAAACTTGTGACAGAAAACACAACAGAACTGTGCAAACATGTCCTGATGCCAACCGAGCCCATCAGCGCGGTTACGCGCTGGGCCATGGTCGGCATCGCGCTGGTTGTGACGGCCAGCGCATTTTCCTTCATCAACGCGGTGCCATTTCTCATCCCGTCGCTGGAAACCGCGCACCGAACTCCGCTTTCCCAATCGGGTCTGTTGGCGGCCATGCCGAGCCTCGGCATGGTGGTGACGCTGATCGCCTGGGGATACCTGGCCGATCGCGTCGGTGAGCGGATCGTGCTGACGGCAGGTTCGGCGATCACCGCGGTGGCCACCTACGCCGCGGCGTCAGTCCACTCTCTGCCGGCGATGGGCGCATTTCTGTTCGTCGGCGGCATGGGCGCCGCCAGCGCCAACCCCGCCTGCGGTCGACTGGTCGCGGGCTGGTTTGCTCCACACCAGCGCGGGCTGGCAATGGGAATACGGCAGACCGCGCAACCATTGGGGATCGCCATGGGCGCATTCATGATTCCCCGACTCGCCGAACACGGACCCGAAGTCGGGTTGCTGTTTCCCGCGTTCGCCTGCGCGGCATCGGCGGTAGTGGCGGCAATATTCGCGCACGACCCGCCACGTAAGCCCCGGTACGAGGCCACCCCACACGAACTGACCACCCCATATCGCGGCAGCACGGTGCTGTTGCGCATCCACGCCATTGCGGCGTTGATGGTGCTGCCACAGGCATTGACCGTCACCTTCATGTTCGTGTGGCTGACCGAGAATCACGGATGGTCGTCGCGGGCTGCCGGTGCGCTGGTAATCATCACTCAAATGCTCAGCGCCGCCAGCCGCATCGCGGCCGGCCGGTGGTCGGACCGCATCGGGTCGCGGATGCGACCAATCCGCGTGATCGCGCTGGGCACCAGTGTGACCATGCTCATGCTGGCGGCTACCAACAACCTCGCATCGCCCTTAGCCGTCGCATTCATGGTGGCCGTGTCGATCATCACGGTGATGGACAATGGACTGGAAGCCACCGCCATCACGGAAGTCGCCGGGCAGTTCTGGAGTGGGCGTGCACTGGGCGTGCAGAACACCACCCAACGCATCATGGCTCTCACCGCGCCGCCGGCGTTCGGCGCGTTGATCGAATCGGCCGGTTACCCGGTGGCGTTCGCAGTATGCGGCATGTTCCCGCTGATGGCGGTGCCGTTGGTCCCCATCTTCTTGCTAGCTCCCGGTCTAGAGGACCGCGCCGACGCGCTATCCGCACGACGGGCGTGGCGCAAAGCGGTCCGTTCCGAGCAATAACGACGCTTGTCGGCTGTGCGAGCATGGGTAAATGGCCAGGGATGAGGCCAGCACGAGCGCCCGACGCTGGTCGATCATGGTTGTGTCACTGGGGGTGACAGCAAGCTCGTTTCTCTTCGTCAACGGCATAGCCTTCTTGATCCCCATGCTGCAGTCGTCCCGCGGCATCACCCTGACCCAAGCGGGCCTCTTGGCGTCAATGCCCAGCTGGGGGATGGTGGTCACGCTGATCGGCTGGGGCTATCTGCTCGACCACGTGGGCGAACGGATCGTGATGACCGCGGGTTCGGCGTTGACCGCCGCTGGGGCCTACGCCGCGGCATCCGTGCAATCTCTCTTCTGGACCGGCGTCTTCTTGTTCATCGGCGGCATCGGGGCGGCGAGTTCGAACAGCGCGGGGGGCCGGCTGGTGTCGGGCTGGTTTCCTCCGCAGCAACGCGGACTGGCCATGGGAATTCGGCAGACGGCGCAGCCGCTGGGAATCGCTGTCGGCGCGTTGGCAATCCCAGAGTTGGCCGAGCACGGTGAGTACGCGGCCCTGATGTTGCCCGCAATCGTGTGCGGCGTGGCGGCGCTGGCCAGCCTCATCGCCATCACCGATCCGCCCCGCAAATCCCGCAAGGTAGCCAGCGACGAGGAACTCGCCAGCCCCTACCGCGGATCGTCCACGTTGTGGCGGCTGCACGCCGCGTCGGCCTTGCTGATGATGCCCCAGACGGTGACCGTGACGTTCATGCTGGTCTGGCTCATGAACCACCATCACTGGCCGGTGGCGACGGCGGGCCTCCTGGTAACCGTCGCGCAGCTCCTGGGCGCCGTGGGCCGTATCGCGGTGGGCCGCTGGTCCGATCGCGTGGGATCGCGAATGCGCCCGGTCCGCGTTATCGCCGTCGCATCCGCTCTGACGTTGTTTCTCCTTTGCCTCAGCGACTACGTCGATACCCGCTTCGACGTTCTGCTCATGATCACCGTTTCGGTGATCGCGGTGCTGGACAACGGTTTGTCGGCCACGGCGATCACCGAATATGCCGGGCCGTACTGGAGCGGTCGAGCATTGGGCATCCAGAACACCACGCAGCGGCTGATGGCCGCAGCCGGGCCGCCGCTGTTCGGGGCGCTGATCAGCGCCTCCGCTTATCCGCTGGCGTGGGGCCTGTGCGGTTTGTTCCCGCTGGCGGCGGTGCCGTTGGTACCCACCCGAATGCAGCCACCCGGCCTGGAGACCAGAGCGCGCCTCCAATCCGTGCGGCGGCACCGATTGAAGCAGTCCGTCTCTCGAGCGCGACGGAGTTCTTCCGACGACGCCGTCTAGAGCGAGGCCCTGATCCGCTCGCCCACCTCGGTGGTGGTGAGACGTTGATCGCCGCGGCTTGCCAGATACGTCTCCACGGCCTTGTCCACCCTGGCCGCGGCGTCGTGGTCGCCGAGGTGAGCCAGCAACAGCGCAACCGACATGATCGCCGCCGTCGGATCCGCGATTCCTTGCCCGGCGATGTCGGGCGCACTCCCGTGCACCGGCTCGAACATCGACGGGTTGGCGCGGGTGGCGTCGATGTTTCCGCTGGCCGCCAGGCCGATACCACCGCACACCGCGGCAGCCAGGTCGGTGATGATGTCGCCGAACAGGTTGTCGGTGACGATCACGTCGAAGCGTCCCGGATCGGTGACCAGGTAGATGGTCGCTGCGTCGACGTGCTGGTAGGCCACCTCGACGTCGGGATATTGCGCGCCGACCTCCTGAACGGTCCGCAGCCACAAGCTCCCGGCGAAGGTCAGCACATTTGTCTTGTGGACCAGGGTGAGGTGCTTACGACGCCGCTGGGCCCGTTCGAACGCGTCGACCACCACTCGACGCACCCCGAAGGCGGTGTTGACGCTCACCTCGGTGGCCACCTCGTTGGGGGTGCCGACGCGGATGGCGCCCCCGTTGCCCGTGTAGGGCCCCTCGGTTCCCTCGCGCACCACCACGAAGTCGATGTCCGGGTTGCCGGCCAGCGGGCTGCTCACCCCCGGGTAGAGCCGGGACGGCCGCAGGTTGACGTGGTGGTCCAGCTCGAACCGCATGCGCAGCAACAGACCTCGCTCCAGCACACCGCTGGGAACCGACGGGTCGCCGATCGCGCCGAGCAGGATCGCGTCGTGCTCCCGCAGCTCGGGAACCACCGAATCCGGGAGAACCTCACCGGTGGCGTGGTAGCGCCGCGCCCCCAGGTCGTATTCCGTCTTCTCCACCCCGGGGCGCACGACATCGAGGACCTTGACCGCTTCGGCCACCACCTCGGGGCCGATGCCGTCGCCGGCAATGACCGCCAACTTCATCGGACGAACTCCTCGTCAATGCGGCAGGTTGCGTCGTCGCCAGTGCGCGTCACGACAGGTCAACCACTTCGAGCTTGTTGGCGCCGACAGCCGTCGCGATCTCCGACCGCACGCTTTCGGGCACGTCCTGGTCCAACCGCAGCAGGATCGTCGCGTTGTCCCCTTCGGTGTCCTCGGACAACTGCGCGGCCTGGATGTTCACCCCCGCCGCGCCCAGCAAGGTACCGATCTTGCCGAGAGCGCCCGGTTGGTCGGCGTAGTTGATGACCAGGTTCGTGCCCTGCGCGCGCAGGTCGAAGTTACGGCCGTTGATCTGCACGATCTTCTCGATCAATTGCGGGCCGGACAGCGTGCCGGCGACATTGACGACCGAGCCGTCGGCGGCAACGGCCCGCACATCGACCACGCTGCGGTGGTTGGGGCTCTCGCTGGCCTTGGTGATTTCGGCGGTCACTCCACGTTCGGCGGCAAGGGCCGGCGCGTTGACGAACGTCACCGGGTCCTCGATGACCGCCGAGAAAAGCCCGCGCAGGGCCGACAGCTTGAGTACCTCGACCTCCTCGGCGGCAAGCTCACCACGCACCTGCACCGTCAACGACACGGGCAGTTCATCGGACAGAGCGGCCACCAGCACGCCGAGCTTGCGCACCAGATCCAGCCAGGGGGCTACCTCCTCGCTGACCACTCCACCGCCGACGTTGACGGCGTTGGGAACGAACTCGCCGGCAAGGGCCAACCGCACGCTCTCGGCGACGTCGGTGCCGGCGCGATCTTGAGCCTCGGCGGTCGATGCGCCGAGGTGGGGTGTGACGACCACCTGCGGCAGGTCGAACAGAGGGCTGTCGGTGCAGGGTTCGGTCGCGAACACGTCCAGACCCGCGCCACGCACGTGACCGCTGTTGATGGCCTCGGCGAGCGCCGCCTCGTCCACCAGGCCGCCGCGAGCGGCGTTGACGATGATGACCCCGGGCTTGGTCTTGGCCAGCGCCTCCTTGTCAATCAGGCCCGCCGTTTCTGGGGTCTTCGGCAGGTGCACCGAGATGAAGTCGGCCTGAGCCAAAAGTTCGTCCAGTGGCAGCAGTTCGATGCCCAGTTGGGCGGCACGCGCCGACGAAACGTATGGGTCGTAGGCGACGACGTGGGCGCCGAAGGCCGCGATGCGCTGGGCGACCAGCTGACCGATCCTGCCCAGCCCGACCACGCCGACGGTCTTGCCGAAGATTTCGGTGCCGGAGAACTTCGACCGCTTCCACGTGCGCTCGCGCAAGGTCGCGTCAGCGGCCGGGATCTGTCGGGCAGTGGCCAGCAGCAACGCGATCGCGTGTTCGGCGGCGCTGTGGATGTTGGAGGTCGGGGCATTGACGACCAACACACCGCGTGCCGTGGCAGCGTCCACGTCGACGTTGTCCAGCCCGACGCCGGCCCGGGCAACGATCTTCAGCTTGGGGGCTGCGGCCAACACCTCAGCGTCAACGTTGGTTGCCGACCGAACGAGAAGTGCGTCCGCTTCGGGCACCGCGGCCAGTAGCTTTTCCCGGTCCGGACCATCTACCCAGCGCACCTCAACCTGGTCTCCCAGGGCAGCGACGGTTGATTCGGCAAGTTTGTCGGCGATCAAAACAACAGGCAGGCTCACGCGGACAGCGTAGTCGGGGATCGCGAGCGCGGTGGAGCCGGGCGAAGCGGATCGCCGCCACCGGCCCGGCGGGGATCGCGAGCGCGGCGGAGCCGGGCGAAGCGGATCACCGCCACCGGCCCGGCGGGGATCGCGAGCGCGCGGCGGCCTGTGACGTGGCTAACTAATTACTTGAGTGATTTATTCAAATGAAACTCTTAACACAGCCAAGTTTGCTGAGTAGTATCCGCCCGTGTCCTCCCTGGTAAACCCGGCGATTTGCGCCAACATGATCGTCCGCAACGAGGCGGCGATCATCCGCGACACTCTCACTGGCATCGCGCCCTACATCAGCGCATGGGTGATCGTGGATACCGGCTCCGATGACGGGACGCAGGACGTCATCCGCGATCACATGGCGCGTCTTGGCATTCCCGGGGAGCTTTACGAGCGGCCGTGGCGCAATTTCGGTCACAACCGCTCCGAGGCGCTGGCCCTCGCCCAGGGCCACGGCGACTACATCTGGGTCCTCGACGCTGACGACAGGGTCGTGGGCAACCTCGATTTCGGCGAGTTGGGCAAAGATCTCTACCAGCTCCGCCATGGCGAAGGTTTCGATTTCTACTGGCGGCCGAACCTCTTCCGCGACGGGTTGCCAGTCCGCTACGAAGGCGTCGTCCATGAGTACGTGATGGTCGACTCCGATTACAGTTACGACCGACTCGACGGTGACTACTACATCGATTCTCGCCGCCTCGGAGCCCGCAACCGGAATCTGCAGCAGAAATTCGAGAGCGACCGCGACCTGCTGCTGGCCGAGCTCGAACGCAATCCTGAGGATCCCCGGTCGGTGTTCTATCTGGCGCAAAGTTACTTTGATTTGGGCGATTTCGAGAACGCCCGCAAGTGGTATCAGCGCCGCGTCGACATGGGCGGGTGGGCCGAGGAGGTCTACCAATCGATGTATCGCGTCGCGGAGTCGATGTGGAAGATTGGTGCGCCCTGGCCGGAAGTGCAGGACGCCTACCTGAGGGCCTGGGAGTTCCGACCGACCCGCGCGGAACCGTTGTACGCCATCGCATTTCGCTACCGGCTCGATGAGCGCTACCGACTCGGCTACCTGTTCGCCAAGCATGCCGCCGAGATCCCGATTCCCACCGAGGACACCTTGGTTGTCAGCGTGGACACCTATACCTGGGGTGCGCTCGACGAGGCCGCCGTCTGCGCCTCATGGATCGGCAAGCACGCCGAGGCGATCGCACTCTGGCGGCGAATTCTGGCCAAGGACAACATTCCAATCGAGGATCGGCAACGAATTACCGAGAACTGCGACAACAGTGCGACCCAGATCTTCGAAACGGTTGCCGCTTACCCCGGCGAGCTGGCGCGGGACCTGACAGGCGGTCGCCGCGTCGCCGAGGTGGTGCTCAGCGTGGTCGCCGGACCGAATCGCGAAGCCACCGAGGTGACGCTGAACTCCCTGCTGAACTGTTGCACCGACGTAAGCCGGATCGGGCGCTACCTGGTGATCGATGCCGGCCTGCCTGCAGACGATCGCGCGATACTGCTCGAACGGTATCCGTTTCTGGAGTTTCTTCCGATCGCCGCCGGAACGTCCACAGGCGCCATGCTGTCGCAGATCCGAGACCAGATCTACGGACGGTTCTGGCTGCACCTGGGACAAGGTTGGCAGTTCTATGCCCAGGAGCAATTGATCACCCGCCTGACCAGCGTTCTCGAGGCCGAGGAAAACGTGTATCAGGTGGCGGTCAACTTTACCGATGCGGACAAGCTGATCGGTGCGACCGCGACAGACGACATGGTGTCCCGCGCGCCTGACGCCGGACGCTATGTGCTGGGCAGTCAAGTGGCATACGGCCCGGCAATGTTCGAAACCACGCGCCTTGATCGGGTCGGGGGTATCCGTGCCAATGAAGGCGATCCCCTCGCCGAGCTGGGCCCACGGGCCACCGCCGCCGGTCTGGCGACGGCCAGCCTCGACGAGGTGTTGTGCATCAATACTCTGCCGGCTCGCCTGTCGGTCGACGCCTGAGCCGCGACACACAAAAAGCCAACAGCAAAGAGCTCGCCGTGCCCGCCCACCCCGCAATCTGCCTAAACGCCATCGTGCGCAACGAGGCTCACATCATCCACGAAATGCTTGACGCGGTCGCCCCGCACGTCAGCTGTTGGGTCATCGTGGACACCGGCTCCACCGACGGAACCCAGGACATCATCCGGAACCGGATGTCCGAGCTCGGCATCCCCGGAGAGCTGCACGAACGGCCCTGGCGCAACTTCGGCCACAACCGGTCCGAGGCTCTGGCCCTAGCCCAGGGCCACGGCGATTACATCTGGGTCATGGACGCCGACGACACCATCACCGGCACGATCGACTTCACCGGACTCAGCGCCGACATCATCTGGCTGCGGTTCCGAGACCACGACACCAACACCTTTTGGCGACCACAGATATTCCGTGACGGGGTGCCGGTCCGCTACGAAGGCGTCGTGCACGAATACCTCACAGACGACGTGAGTTTCGACCACGCCCATTTGGATGGCGACTACCACGTCGAATCTCGTCGACTCGGCGCACGCAACACCGACCTGGAACGCAAGCACGCCAGCGACCGCGATCTGCTGCTTGCCGAGGTCCAACGCAATCCCGGCGATTCTCGGTCCGTCTTCTACCTAGCTCAGAGCTACTTCTGCTTGAACGATTACGCCAGCGCGCGAGAGTGGTATGCGCGCCGCGCCGAGATGGGCGGTTGGGATGAGGAGGTCTTTTACTCGCTGTTGCGTGTCGCGGTGTCGATGGCGGAACTCGGCGAGTCCTGGCCGCAGGTGCTTAACAGTTTCCTGTTGGCGTACGAAAAACGGCCGAGCCGGGCCGAGCCCCTGTATGAGATCGCACGGTGGTGTCGCAGGCTGCAGCGCTACGAAGCCGGCTACATGTTTGCCAAGCGCGCTGCCGAGATCCCCTGCCCCGACGACATCGTCCTCGTCGCCGCCGATGTCCACAACTGGCGCGCACTCGACGAGCAAGCGGTGTGCGCGTCGTGGATCAACAAGAAAGCCGAGGCGTTCGCGCTCTGGCGGCGGATACTGGCCCGGCCCGACATCCCCGACGATGACCGCTCACGGATGGCGGCCAACCTCGACTTGTGCAAGCCGTCAATGATCGACGCCGCTTCCCGATACCCGGAGGCCTTGGCGCAACACCGTTTTGCCGGTCCGCGCGACCCCGAGGTGACTGTCAGCCTGGTCGCTGGCCCGGATCGCGCCGACACCGACCTGACCCTGAACTCATTCCTGAACAGCTGCACCGACATGTGGCGGGTCGGACGCTTCTTGGTGGTCGATGCCGGCCTGTCAGCCGTAGATCGGGCCAACCTCCTTGAGCGCTACAGCTTTCTCGAGTTCGTCGACGCCGCCCCCGGCAGTGGGCCGGGCACCGAGCTCGCCTATCTGCGCGCCCAGATCCACGGACGGTTCTGGCTGCACCTCGGACAGGGCTGGTTGTTCTTCGCACCCGAAGACCTGATTGCCCGCCTCACCGCGGTGCTCAAGGCCGAACCACAGGTGTTCCAGGTGGCGATCAACGGCGGCGAGACGATCACGCTGAGCGGTGCGAGCGCGGCAGCGGACCCGGTGAGGCGAGCACCTGGGGCGGGTCGCTACGTACTGGGTGAGCGGGTGGCCTACGGACCGGCCATGTTCGACACCGCCCTCCTGGATCGCTTGGGCGGTATAAGTGCCAATGACCCCGATCCCCTCGCCGAGTTGAACCGGCGTGCCGTCGCCGCCGGTCTGGCCACGGCCAGCCTCGACGAACTGTTGTGCATCCAACCGGACCCGAGGTAGTCGCCCCGGGTTCCTTTCGACGACGTCGTCGGCTGTAATTCACAGATGGACGTCACCGTCGTCGGCAGCGGACCCAACGGGCTGGCTGCGGCCGTGATCAGCGCCCGCGCCGGGTTGAAAGTACAGGTGCTCGAGGCCCAGCCAACGTTTGGTGGCGGTGCTCGAAGCGCGCCCGACGTCGAATTTCCGGGAGTGCTGCACGACATTTGCTCGGCGGTCCACCCGCTGGGATTTGCGTCCCCATTTTTCGCCGAGTTCGACCTGGCCGCGCGCGGCGTGACGCTGGCCGTTCCGGAGATCTCGTATGCCAACCCGTTACCGGGCCGGCCCGCGGCGATCGCCTATCGCGATCTGAAGCGCACCTGCGACGAGTTGGACCACGGCGCGTCGTGGCGACGCCTGCTCGGCCCGTTGGTGAAAAACTCCGACGCGGTGGTGGACTTCCTGTTGGGTGACAAGCGTTCGGTGCCCAGTTCGCCGATAACCTCCGCTCGGCTGGGACTGCGGATGCTCGCCCAGGGCACCCCGGCATGGGGGTCACTGTCCGGTGACGATGCCCGTGCATTGTTCACCGGCGTTGCCGCGCATGCGATTACACCGCTGCCCTCCCTGGCGTCGGCGGGCGCGGGGATGATGCTGGCGACGCTCGCCCACTCGGTCGGCTGGCCCATTCCGGTGGGCGGCACCCAGAAGATCACGGATGCGCTGATCGCCGATCTGCGGGCGCACGGCGGCGAAGTGATCAGCGGCGCCGAGGTGACGGAGCCACCGGACGGTGTCGCGATGTTCGACACGGCACCTACGGCATTGCTGCGCGTGTACCGCGACACGATTCCATCCCGCTATGCAAAAGCCTTGCACCGCTACAGTTTTGGAGCTGGCGCGGCAGCCAAGGTCGACTTCGTGCTCAGCGGCGACATCCCGTGGTCCGACCCGCGACTCAAAGATGTGCCGACCTTTCACCTCGGGGGCACCCGCCAGGAGATGGCGCACGCCGAGGCCGAGGTAGCGGCGGGGCGGCACCCCCAGTTCCCGATGGTGCTCGGCTCCTCGCCCCACATCGCCGATCCGGGGCGCATCGACGAAGGCGGTCGCCGTCCGTTCTGGGCGTACGCGCACGTACCGGCCGGGTCGACCGTCGATCCGACGGAGGCCGTGACGGCTGTCGTCGAACGCTTCGCGCCCGGGTTCCGCGACATCGTGCTGGCGACACGCAGCGTGCCCGCCGCGCGGATGTCAGACCATAACGCCAACTACGTCGGCGGTGACATCGCTGTCGGCGGAGCCAACCTGCTACGCGCTTTGGGCGGCCCTACGCCACGGCTGAACCCCTGGAGCACGCCAATTCCCAAGGTGTACCTATGTTCGTCCGCGACCCCGCCCGGCGCTGGGGTGCACGGGATGGCGGGGCTTTTCGCGGCGCGCACGATGTTGCGGCGTGAGTTCGGCATCAACGAGTTGCCTAAGCTGAGCCCATGACCAAACTCGCGATCATCTATTACTCCGCCACCGGCCATTGCACATCCATGGCCAAGCGGGTCGCCGCGGCGGCCGAGGCTGCCGGTGCCGAGGTCCGGGTGCGCCCGGTCGCCGAAACCCGCGACCCGGCTTCGTTCGCGAAGAACCCGGCTTGGACCGCGAATTACCAAGCAACCAAAGACCTTCCGACGGCCACCGGTGACGACATCGTCTGGGCCGACGCGGTGATCTTCGGCTCGCCCACCCGATTCGGCTCGGTTGCCTCGCAACTCCGCGACTTCCTCGACTCGCTGGGCGGGTTGTGGGCCGAGGGCAAGCTCGCCGACAAGGCATATGCGGCATACACATCCAGCAACACCGTGCACGGCGGCCAGGAGACGACCCTGCTCACCCTGTATGTCACGTTGATGCACTTCGGCGGCATCATCGTGCCACCGGGGTACACCGACCCATCGAAGTTCGTCGACGGCAATCCCTACGGCGTGAGCCTGGTGTCCACGCACGACAACATCACCGAATTCGATGATGCAACGGCCACCGCTCTGGATCACCTGGCGCGGCGGGTGGTGTCTGTCGCGGGGTGCCTGTCGTCACGCTGAGGCGCGCTGAGCGCACCCACCGCCGAGCGTCCACACCAGAGTGACCGGCCGTCGGGTGAGGGCGCACCCACCGCCGAGCGTCACACCAGAGTGACGGCCGCCGCCGAGCGTCACGCCAGAGTGACCGGCCCTCGGGTGAGGGCGCATCCACCGCCGAGCGTCACACCAGAGTGACCGGCCCTCGGGTGAGGGCGCACCCACCGCCGAACGTCACACCAGAGTGACCGGCCCTCGGGTGAGGGCGCACCCACCGCCGAGCGTCACACCAGACGGTATGGGGGTATGGGCTGGGGCCTCGCTCACATGTGAACGTGGGTTACCGACAGGGTGGTCCTGGCCGGT
>NZ_MVHT01000123.1 GCF_002086275.1 Mycobacterium intermedium
CAAACCGAACTCGCGACCGTGACTGCACTGCAGGATGCATTGGGCGCGGCCGCGGTTCCCAATGCGTTTGCGGCCGCGGCCAAGGTCCGTTGGAACTGCGTCTGGAACGCCTCGACCTGGCCGACGACGGCCTGAAACTCTTTTCCATACGCACCGAACAGATTGGCGAAGGCGACCGACACCTCGTCGGCCGCGGCGGCCAACAAATTGGACGTCGGAGCGGCCGCCGCGCCGCTTGCCGCCGTCACGGTCGAACCTATGGTTTCGATGTCCGCTACGGCCGCCGAGACGATCTCCGGTTCGACAAGCAAAGACGTCATTTATTTCCCGCTCCCTGCCCAGTGGCCGGCATTCCGGCGTCATCGTATGATGACCCCGTCAATTCTGTCCTGGTTTTCCGCCGGTTTCGCGGCGACAGCTATTACACAAAGGCGGAATAGGCTTACGGCAATCTGAAGAGTTGCCGTCACCAACGTTCCGTCAGTTTCAACCCAGGAATGGGCGCGTGGCCAACACGTAGATCGCCAATATCGCAAGTGGGGCCACCAACGGCAGCCACGGCAGCTGCAGCGGGAACGCCGTCGCGACCAGGCCCGCGAATGTGAACCCCAATGACCCAACGATTGTGGGTCCGGTGCTGACCAGATCCGCGGCGGGCCCGGCATGCCGGCACACCAGATAGGCAACACCGCACAGCCCCGACAGCGCCACCAGCAAATACGACGGATCCGAAAATGCGATCACCGCCATTGTCAAGAGTACGGCTAGGGTTGCGGCCGGCCGAAATACGGTGCTTGTTGCTACCGCTGTCAACGCCGCCACGGCCAGCACAATTGCCGCGCCGTCAGATTCGAGCGCCGCCGCGGCAACCATCGGAAGGCCGAAGACCGGCGCCACGACACTGCCACGTTGCACAACAGCAGTCATCCCGCCCCCTACACCCGTCCACGCAGCCGACGGCGCCGGTCCGGCAGCGCACTCATCGCCTGATCGAGCGAGAAATCCCCCGGCCACGACAACACATCGACGCCGACGGTAGCCATGTCGCGGTACATCGCGGAGCGCTGCAGCGTCCACATCCGGACCACCAACGGATCCTGCTCGTTCTCGAAAGGCGAACCAGCCAGCACGTCGACGGCGACCACGACGTGCCCGCGTTTGCGCAAATCGATCAGCGCCAAAGCGAATTCCGTGTCAAGCAGAGTCGAAAAGGCGATGACGATCGCGCCCGTGGGGACGGCGGCGGGCGGCGCCAAGGTCCCGGTCGTGTGTTCGAAATGGTCGCCCGCGTCCAGCACGGTATCGAGCACCCGATAGAACTGGCGCTGGCCGATGTCGGCGCCAAGCCAGCGGGGGCGGTTGCCTCCGAGTGCAACTATCCCCGCGCGGTCACCATTGCGCAGGGCGGTCTGCACCACTTGCGCTGCTCCGCGCGCTATCCGTTCGGTTGCCTCGGTCGCCGGGCCCGGTGGCTGCCGGTACGTGTCGATCAGCACGATGACGTCGGCGGCGCGGTCGGTCAACCGTTGGGTCACGTGCAATCGTCCGCGGCGCGCGCTGACCGCCCAGTTCACGGCGCGCAACTGATCGCCCGGCACGTACGGGCGGATATCGGCATACTCGACGCCAGGCCCGATATACCGCGTGAGGTGGGCGCCCAACCGGTCCAGGAGGTCGGTCTGCGGAGTCGGTGTGGACTGGGGCGGGGTCAGCGGGAACACGAAAATGTAAGCGGCGTCGGCGAAACCGGTGCCGCGCAACAGTCCGCCGCGGGCGGTCACGTCGACCTGGGCTCGGATCGGATAACGACCCCAACGCGGTGCCGCCACCGCAACAGTTTTCGAGTCCCGACCGATCAACTCGATGACTTCGACGTCCATGCCGGGAAGAGCCGACACCGTGAGTTCGACCGCACCGGAGCCGGACTGAACTTCGGCCCACACCGTCACTCGGGACTGCTCGTCCTCGAAGCATCGCTGCGATGCAGGCTCCCCGTGCACCAGGACCGTCGGCGCGGGTCGCTGCCAATTGAGGGAGCTCAATACCCCGAGAAATGGCGCCGCGAACGCAACCAGTTGCCACCGACCGGCAATGACGGCAGCGCCCAACGCCACCGCGGCGCAGGTGGCGATCGCCAGCGTCAGCTCTGTTGCGCGCCAGCGCAATTCGATTTCGCGGGTGTTCCTCAACCGGACCCGCCGTCAGCGCCCTTGGTGCGCGGGACCGGCAGGCGTCGCAGCAATTCTCCGACGACGTCGGCACCCTGAATCTTTCGGACCCACATCTCGGGACGCAACGTGATGCGGTGCGCGACGGCCGGAATGGCCAGCGCCTTGACGTCTTCGGGGATGACATAGTCCCGACCGAGCAGCAACGCCCGGGCGCGCGCGAGTTGGACCAGGTCGAGTTCGGCTCGCGGACTTGCCCCCACGGCGACCTGTGGGTGGTGTCGGGTCGCTGTGGCCAGTGAGACCACATAATGCAGGACGTCGTCGTGTACCGTCACCTGCTCGACCGACTCGCGCATGGCCAGCAGATCGTGTGCGTCCACAACCTGATTGACCACCGGCTGGGCCGAGCCCCGGTCGAGGCGGCGACGCAGCATCGAGGTCTCGTCGCTCTCCGAGAGGTAACGCAGCTCCATCCGGAGCGCAAACCGGTCGAGCTGCGCTTCCGGCAATGGGTAGGTGCCTTCGTACTCGATCGGATTGTCGGTGGCCAGCACGATGAACGGCAGGGGCAGCGGGTGGGTATGACCGTCGATGCTCACCTGGCCTTCGGCCATGGCCTCGAGCAGCGCCGCCTGAGTCTTGGGCGGAGTTCGGTTGATCTCGTCGGCAAGCAGCAGGTTGGTGAAGATTGGTCCGCGCCGGAAATCGAAGCGGCCGGACTGCATGTCGTAGATGGTCGAACCCAGCAGGTCGGCCGGCAGCAGGTCGGGAGTGAACTGAACGCGGGTGAACTGCAGTCCCAACGCCGCGGCGAACGACCTGGCGATCAGCGTCTTACCGAGGCCGGGAAGATCTTCGATCAACACGTGCCCGCGAGCCAGGACGGCAGTGAGGATCAGCGTGAGGGCCGAACGCTTTCCCACCACGACCCGTTCTATTTCGTCGAGCACCGCTTCGCAGTGAGCGGTGGTGGTCGCGGCCGGTAGCGTCATGTCAAACCCGTTCCGTCATGTCAAACCTGTTCCAACCTTTGCAGAATGGTTTCCAGTGCCCGACGGCCGGGTCCGGGACCGCGATCGCCGGTGCGCGCGATGTTGTTCGGGTTAACCCACTCCCAGAGCTCGGCGCCGAACAATGTTTGCCCCGTCGCATTGAAGGCCGCCGGGTCTTTCGTCTGGCTTTGGCCGGTCGCGATTTCGAAACGCCGGGCCAGCATTGGGCGCAGATGCCGGTCCCAGTCCGCCCGCGTCGATTCCGACCGACGAATCGTGGTTTCGGTGTTGGACAACCACCTCCGCAAACCCTCGCCTAGATCGTCGGCATCGAGATCGGCGTCGGGTTGGCTTCCACTGCCGATAACCCGGCGGATGTTGAGCAGCACCAACGCCAGGGCCACGCCGGACGCAGCCAACACAAGGTGCCGGGCCTGCAGCACCAGCACCAGCACCTCTATCCCGAGGATGAGGCAGATACCAAGGGCAATAAGCTTTTTCATGTTCGGCTCCGGGAAGTTCCGGCAAGTTCCTCGCGCACCAGCTGCAGAATCCGCACTGCCTCTTGGCGATGCTGTTCGGTCATCACGTGCGGACTGAACCGGGCCTCGACGAACAGATTCACCAGTTGCGCGGCGTTATCGGCGTGCAAAGCACGGCGTCCCACGGCGCGGGCCAGAACTTCCGTGGGGGTGTCGCACTCTAGCGGGGCGGCTCCGGGGACGTTCGCCAGTTCGCGCTCCATCGCGGCGTAGCAGGCGATGATCGCCTCACGCGGGTCGCGGCTGCGGTCGGTCATCTCCGCCAGGCCGACTTCGGCGGCACGCGCCAGAGAGCCGGAAGGGGCTTCGGGCGGCGGTGGTTCGACATCGTCGTCGGCGGGTTCACCGTCGGAATCCGGCGCCAATCGAGCGCGGCGCCGCGCGGCAACGGCGGCCCCGGCGATGACCATGAGAGCCAGCGGAATTGAGCTCGCGAGGAGGATCTGCAGCACTCCCCGGTTGCTGTCGTTGTTCTCGGGCTTCTTGGGGGGTGTCGCGGTGGCAGGGGGCCCGACCGATGTCGTCGTGTTCGAATCCTGCTGTTGCTCAGGTGGACTGAGCTCGTAGGGCTGGAAGATCCGGGACAGGGCGAATGCGACAAGCAGCCACGCCAAGACCACCGCGAGGCCAATCAGAATCACGCGCCAAGGTGGCCGGGCCGAGCGGCCGCCCAGCATGCGAGACAGCTCCCCCGAGCTGGGCGCCACCGTGCGGGGATCACGCAGGCGGGCGATGATCGCGAACGCCATCATCGCCAGCGTTCCCGCGAGCGACGCGACCAGGATGGTCATTGCCACCTTGCCGCCGCCAGCGTCGGCGAGCCGTCCGCCACTGGGCGGGGGAAGATATCCCCGCAGCGCGGCAGCCGTCAGGAACAGCAGCACGATCAGGGCCACCACGCGGCCCGTCGCGTTGCCGGACATCAGCCGAAGACCAGCGACACGTTGGCCGGCCAACGCAGCACTGAGGCCGGAGTGCGCCCCATGACCGAAGGCTAGCGACAGTGGCCCGCCGCGGTCCAGTGGTCTTGTCGGCAGGCCGGTCTACTATCGAACTTATGTTCGAACTGGATATGTTTTCGCAGGTAGATCAGGATGCCGACGAGGCTCAACTGGTCGCTCGCATCACTGAACTGGAGCGGGTCAAGTCCGCCGCCGCGGCTGGCCAGGCACGCGCGGCCGCGGCCCTCGACGCCGCCCGCCGGGCCGCCGAGGCCGCCGCCGGTGTCGCTGCGGCCAAGCGATGCCGCGGTCTGGGTAGTGAAATCGCCCTGGCCCGGCACGACTCCCCCGCTCGCGGCGGCCGGCACCTGGGGTTCGCGCGTGCCCTGGTCCACGAGATGCCGCACACCTTGGCCGCACTGGAAAAGGGAGTGTTGTCGGAGTGGCGCGCCACGTTGATCGTGCGGGAGTCGGCCTGTCTGGATGTCGAGGACCGGCGCAAGCTCGATCGGGAGATGTGTGAGGACGCGGCCAAGCTGGAGGGGATGGGCGATCGCCGGGTGGAAGCGGAGGCCAAGGCCATCGCCTACCGACTGGACCCGCGCGCCGTGGTCGATCGTGCTGCGAAGGCGGAGCAGGATCGCACCGTGACCATCCGGCCCGCTCCCGACACCATGACCTGGGTCAGCGCGCTGTTGCCCGTGGCCAAGGGCGTATCCGTCATTGCCGCCCTGACCCGCGCCGCAGCCACCACCTCCGACGGCCGGAGCAAGGGCCAGGTGATGGCCGACACCCTGGTCGAGCGCATCACCGGCACACCAGCGGATGTGGCGGCGCCGGTCGCGGTCAACCTGGTGCTGTCGGACCAAGTGTTGTTCGGGGACGATTCGAGCCCGGCGGTGATGGACGGCCATGGCCCGATCCCCGCGCAAGTGGCACGCAACCTGGTCGACAACGCCCTCGCCGACAAGCGGTCGTGGGCGACCCTGCGGCGGCTCTACGCCCGACCGGACACCGGCGCGTTGGTGGCGATGGAATCGCGGTCTCGACGCTTCCCCCGTGGCCTGGCCCACTTCGTCGGCGTGCGCGACCAGCGATGCCGCACCCCGTACTGCGATGCCCGGATTCGGCATCGCGACCACGCGCAGCCGCACCGGCGCGGCGGCAAGACGACGGCGGAAAACGGTGCCGGCTTGTGCGAGCGTTGCAACTACGCGAAGGAGGCACCGGGGTGGCAGGTGACGGGAGGCACCGAAAACGGTAGACACACTGTCCGTTTCAAGACACCGACGGGAACCTGTCACCTATCCATCGCGCCACCGCTGCCCGGCTACCCACTCATCGACGTCGGCGAAGTGGAAATCGCGATCGGGGTCGCGCTCGTCGACCTCCACGCCGCCTGACACTCAGGGGCTGAACGGCGCAAAACTGCCGTCGAGAACCTGCAGATGCCCGATGGTCCGGCCGGTGACCACGCTGGGGTCGACTTGCGCCAGTTGCACTGTCGCCTGCGCGAATTCGTCCGCGGAGCTGACCTCGTCAAATCCTTTGGCGTAGTAGGACAAGCCCGGGGTCATGATCGCCTTGGAAGGTGCAAGCGCGTTCACCGCGATGTTGTGGTCGGCGAGGTCGTATGCGGCGCAGGAGGTCAAGTGCTCGAGCGCGGCCTTGGAGCCGCCATAGCCGGGCAGGACGCCGCCACGCTCTTTGTACGGCCCGGGGCCCGGTAGCCGGGATGCGATGGAGGTGATGTTGATGATCGAGCCGCGACCCGCGGTGATCATGTCGGGGCTGACGAGCTGCATGAGTTCGTACGCCGCGAACACCGCGATTTCGAAGTGCCGTCGGTACGCGCTGAGTGGGGTACTGACGAATCCCGGCCAGCCGGGCTTAACCGCAGACTTTGTTTTGGTCCGCGGCGCGGCACCCGGCGTCGGCGGCCGGCCAGGAGCGGTGAATGCGGCGTTGTTGATGAGAATCGTGATGGCGCCCAGCGCATTTCGCGACTCTTCGACCAGGCGGACGATATCCTCGCGGTCCGTCAGGTCGGCCCGTACCGCGACCGCGCGGCCGCCGGCCGCCTCGATGTCGGCGACGGTCTCGCCGATCGTTCCGGGTAGCCGCTCGTCCCACACCTGTTCGGTGCGCCCCACGACGGCCACGGCGACTCCCTCCGCCGCCAGGGCGAGTGCAATTGCCCGTCCCAGTCCCCGACTGGCGCCGGTGACTATCGCGTTCCGACCCGTCAGCATGTCACTCCGTGCACCACGATGGCGGCGGTGTGATCCACCCAGGCGTCGTCCAGTTTGTCGTCGGGATACAGCAGCATCCGCAGCATCGTCGCTCCTCCGATCAATTCGATTAGCCGGTCAGGATCGACATCGGGATGAGCGTCGCCGCGCTCGACGGCCTCACACAGTCGCACCCGCACGGCCGCGAACACGTCGGCGAAGCGGGCCATGACGCGCGCGTTCAGTTCGGCGTCGGCGGTCATGTCGGCCAGCAGACCGGGCAGGGCGGCGCGCACCACCGGGGTGGTGAACACGTCACGCGCGGCCACGATCATCATCCGGATGTCGGCGGCGAAGTCGCCGGCCGGAGTCTCCAGCGCGGTAGGCGCCGAGGGGAACGCCGCCTCGTGCACCAGCTCCGCTTTGCTTGACCAGCGCCGGTACAGCGCCGACTTGGTGGTTCCGGCCCGCTCGGCGACGCCAGCCAGACTCAGATTGGAATAGCCGGCTTCCACCAACAGCTCGGCGGTCGCTGCCCGAATGGCAGAGTCGATGCGCGGGTCCCGTGGCCGCCCGGCACCGGGGGCCTTGTCAATGGGAGACGTCTCTGCTTTCATAACGCTACCTACCGTATCGTAATTACCGCGCGAAGGAAGCACCTGTGGCCAATGAACCGGCGGTCGAGGAAATAGGCCGCATGCAGCGCTCGAGCCGCGACACCAGCACGGTACCCAAGCTGTTGTCGCGGTGGTTGTCGACGGTGTTGCCCGCCGCCCCCGAAATCACGGTGGAGAGCGGCATCGACTCGACGGGCATGTCGTCGGAGACGATCATCTTGACCGCCCGCTGGGAAGAGGACGGCAAACCCGTCGAGCAGAAGCTGGTGGCCCGGGTGGCACCCACCGCCCAGGACGTGCCGGTGTTCCCCACCTATCGCCTCGACCACCAATTCGAAGTCATCCGGCAAGTGGGTGAACTCACCGATGTGCCCGTCCCGCGGGTGCGCTGGATCGAAAACACCGGGGATGTGCTGGGGGCGCCGTTCTTCTTGATGGACTACGTCGACGGTGTGGTGCCACCGGACGTGATGCCATACACCTTCGGCGGCAACTGGTTTTCCGACGCGTCGGCCGAAAAGCAGCGCCATCTGCAGGATGCCTCGGTCGGAATTCTGACCAAACTACATTCAATCCCGAACGCGCAGCAGACATTCGGATTCCTCACCGAAGGCCTGGCCGGTGACACCGCGCTGCGCAAGCACTTCGGCTGGGTGCGGGCGTGGTACGACTTCGCCGTGCCGGGCATCGGGCGTTCGCCGTTGGTGGAGCGCAGTTTCGAATGGCTGCAGGACAATTGGCCGACAGCGGCCGATGCGGGTGAACCGGTGCTGCTATGGGGCGATGCGCGGGTGGGCAACGTCTTGTACCGCGACTTCGAACCGGTAGCGGTGCTGGACTGGGAAATGGTGACGCTGGGCCCGCGGGAGCTCGATGTCGCGTGGATGATATACGCGCACAAAGTTTTTGAAGAACTAGCCGGCCTGGCTACGCTGCCGGGTCTACCCGACGTACTGCGCGAGGACGACGTTCGCGCGACGTATCAACAGCGCACCGGCGTGGAACTCGGTGACCTGCGCTGGTTTTACGCATACGCAGGGGTGATGTGGGCGTGCGTGTTCATGCGCACCGGTGCCCGGCGGGTGCACTTCGGCGAAGCCGAGCAGCCTGATGACGTGGAGTCGTTGTTCTACCACGCCGGCTTGATGAAACGCCTTATCGGAGAGGATCAGTAATGCTCGGGCCACTAGACGAATACCCGGTACACCAGATCCCTCAGCCGATCGCCTGGCCCGGGTCGTCCGACCGCAACTTCTATGACCGTTCCTACTTCAACGCCCACGACCGCACCGGGGACATCTTTGTCATCACCGGCATCGGCTACTACCCCAACCTCGGGGTCAAGGACGCGTTTTTCCTCGTCCGACGCGGGGATACCCAAACCGCGGTCCACCTTTCCGACGCGATCGACCAGGACCGACTCAACCAGCACGTCAACGGCTATCGGGTCGAAGTCATCGAACCGTTGCGCAAACTCCGGATAGTGCTCGACGAAACAGAAGGCGTCGCAGCCGATCTCACCTGGGACGGGCTTTTCGACGTCGTCCAGGAGCAGCCGCACATCCTGCGCTCGGGCAACCGGGTGACCTTGGACGCGCAGCGTTTCGCGCAACTAGGCAGCTGGACGGGCCGCATCGTTGTCGACGGCGAAGAGATCAACGTCGATCCCGCGACGTGGATCGGCAGCCGCGATCGGTCCTGGGGTATCCGGCCCATCGGCGAGCCCGAACCCGCCGGCCGGCCGGCCGACCCGCCGTTCGAAGGCATGTGGTGGCTGTACGTGCCGATGGCGTTCGACGACTTCGCGATCGTGCTGATCATTCAGGAGGAGCCCAACGGGTTCCGCTCGCTCAATGACTGCACCCGGGTCTGGCGCGACGGCCGGGTCGAGCAACTGGGCTGGCCCCGGGTCAAGATTCACTACCGTTCCGGCACCCGCATCCCAACCGGAGCGAGCATCGACGCGACTACACCCGACGGCAGTCCCGTTCACTTCGATGTGGAGTCCAAGCTGCCGGTCCCGATCCACGTCGGTGGCGGCTACGGCGGTGATTCGGATTGGCTGCACGGGACGTGGAAGGGCGAGAAATTCGTCGAACGGTTGACCTACGACATGACCGACCCGGCGATCATCGGCCGGTCCGGATTCGGGGTGATCGACCATGTGGGCCGCGCGGTGTGCCGCGAGGGCGACGCGGATCCGGTAGAAGGCTGGGGTCTTTATGAGCACGGCGCATTGGGACGCCACGACCCTTCGGGCTTCAAGGACTGGTTGACGGTCGCGCCCTAGCGCAATTCGTTGACGACCGCCTCCAGCACCGGCAGGGCGATCGGCTTGGGCTGGTACAGAAAGACAGTGTCGGCGATGCCGTCGATGCGGTCGCGGACATACGCCGCAATGTCGGCAGGGGCACCGCAGCCCGCCAGGGTGTGCAGCATCTCGTCGTCGATCAGGTCGGCCATATCGTTCCAACGGCCTTGTTTGGACATCGCATTCAGCTCGGGCTGCAATTCTTCCCAACCGTGGGCCGCCAGCACCGGCCGGTAAGCGGGCGTCGACCCGTAGAACGCCAGCAGTCGGCGCGTGCTCGCGATGGCCTCCGGATCGTCCGACGACACGATGATTTCGGGGATGATGACAAACTCGTCGGAGCCGCGCCCGCTGGCCGCAAGACCTTCGCGCACCGCGGGCATGGTGCTGTCGTGCAGAAAACGCTTGGAGCCGAATGGCATCACCAACAAGCCGTCGGCGTGCTGCGCCGTGGCCCGGGTTAGCTTAGGCCCCAACGCACCCACGTAAATCGGGGGCGGGCCGTAGGGATTCGGACCCGGACTAAAGGTCGGCGTCATCAGCGTGTGACGGTAATAGTCACCACGAAAGTTCAAGCGGGAGCCGGTGTTCCACGCGTCGAAGATCGCGCGCAGGGCGGCGATCAGCTCAACCATGCGACCTACCGGGTTGTCGAACTGCGCCCCGAACCGCTTCTCGATCTGCGGACGGATCTGGGTACCGAGACCGAGGCGGAACCGGCCGCCGGAGAGTAATTGATGATCGTTGGCTTGATGTGCCAGATGGATGGGATTGCGCGGAAAAGCGATCGCCACATTCGTCATCAGGTCGAGCCCGCCCACCGTCGCCGCCAGCGTGAGCGGAGCGAACACGTCGTGCGGTCCTTCGAAGGTTGCGACGCCGTGTACGCCGGCGTCGCGCAACGCCCGTGCGTTATCGGCCGCATCCGTGAGCCCATACAGGGCTGTCAAGACTTTCAACGCGTCTGCCTCCGTTTTCGGAAATCAATTTCATCCTAGGGAGAGCCGTCCAAATGATGTTGACTAGAGGGCGTGACGAACCCGCCGTGGACTGTCGACGTCGTCGTGGTGGGTGCCGGCTTCGCCGGATTGGCCGCGGCACGAGAACTGACGCGACAAGGTCATGACGTAGTGGTGCTCGAGGGCCGCGACCGCGTGGGCGGTCGCTCCTTCACCGGCAGCGTCGCTGGCCTGCCAATCGATTTGGGCGGATCCTTTGTCGGCCCCACCCAGGATGCCGTCCTAAAGCTGGCAGCCGAACTGCAGATTCCCACCGTCCCGACACGCCACACCGGCAAGAACGTGATCCGCTGGCGCGGCGCGTCGCGCTCGTACAGCGGCACCATTCCGCGGCTGTCACTGCTCGGCCTGGTCGATATCGGCCGGCTGCAGTGGCAACTCGACAGGATTTGCCGCGACGTTCCGATCGACGCCCCCTGGAATGCGCCGCAAGCCCACCACCTCGACGCGGTGTCGTTGCGGGAGTGGTTGCGCATGGTGAAGGCGACGGCGAGCTCGCATGACCTGATGGCGATCATGAGCAGGGTGACGTGGGGCTGCGAGCCCGAGGATGTGTCGATGCTGCACGCCGCCCGCTACATCCGTGCCGCCGGTGGCCTGGACCGACTGCTCGACACCGACAACGGTGCCCAGCAGGACCACTTCCCGGGCGGCACGCAGCAGATCGCCCTCGCCATGGCGGCCGAACTCGGCGACCGTGTCGTGGTCAACGCGCCGGTCCGGCGCATCGAGCGGCACGGAGCGGGCGTGACGATCACGACCGAT
This sequence comes from Mycobacterium intermedium, assembly GCF_002086275.1. Lineage (GTDB taxonomy): Bacteria > Actinomycetota > Actinomycetes > Mycobacteriales > Mycobacteriaceae > Mycobacterium > Mycobacterium intermedium. The sequence continues at coordinate 11,590 of NZ_MVHT01000123.1, forward strand.
CGGGGCCAGGCCGAGGCGGGCTTCGTCATCGTCGCGATCCCGCCGGCACACCGCGCCGCCATCGAGTTCAGTCCCCCGCTCCCACCGGAGTATGACGAGCTCGCCAGGAACTGGCCGCAGGGCCGGCTGAGCAAGGCCTACGCCGCGTACGAAAAGCCGTTCTGGCGGGCCAACGGTTTCTCCGGTCAGACCCTGTCCGACCAGGGACCGGTGTTCATCACCTTCGACCTCAGCCCGCACGACGACGGGCCCGGCCTCCTGCTGGGATTCGTCGACTCTCGCAACTACGACTCGCTCCCTGCCGACCAGCGCCGACGCGATGCGCTGCGCTGCTTTGCCGCGGTATTCGGCGATGAGGCGCTCACGCCGCTCGACTACGCCGACCAACGGTGGGGCACTGAGCAATTCGCGCCGGGCGGACCGACCGCGGCGGTGCCGCCGGGGTCTTGGACCAGATACGGGCGGTGGCTGCGCGCGCCGGTCGGGCCCATTCATTGGGCCGGCACGGAAACCGCGGACGAATGGACCGGGTACTTCGACGGTGCCGTCCGGTCGGGCCAGCGGGCGGCCGCCGAGGTCAGCGCGTTGTTATGAGCTGATCCGGTGGACCGACCCGTGCCGGGTCGCCGCCATCTCGGCGAGGGCACGCAGGTGCCGATTCACCTCGTGTGGCTGTTCCAACATCGAGCAGTGGCCACCGGGCAACTCGACCAAGTCGATGACGTTCGGGGCGGTCTTGGCGATATGCCGCGCTGCGGCGATCGGGGTGAGCCGATCCCGCCGGCTGCCGATGACCAGTGTCGGCACTGTCAGGCCGTCCAGGTTCAGGTAGCCCGTGCCCACCTCCTCGACCAGCATCTTTGCGCAACCACCGCGCCCAGCGGGCGATGTCTGGGCGAACAACTCATAGACCAGCTGCGACGCGCTCGCGTCGGCGTCGGCGGCGACGGCCATCATCGCAATCAGGTAGCGCGTCGGGATCCGGACCGCCCCCGGGATCGGGATGCCACCAAACGTACTGATCAGCCTGCGACCGGCCAGCACCCGCGCCGGCGACAGCTCGCGTGGCACCGGCAGCAGTTTCACCTGGCGCAGCAGGTCCCCGGAGGTGGTGTTGATCATTGCGACGGCGTCGGCACGCCGGGCCACCTTGTGGCGGTAGCGGTGCGACCAGGCGGCGATCGTGATTCCACCCATCGAATGCCCGGCGATCACCGCGCGCTCATGCGGGGCCAGCGTCGCGTCAAGGACGCAATCCAGGTCGGACGCAAGGTGTTTGAGGCTGTAGTTGCCCTTTCGCGGAACGCCGCTTTGGCCATGGCCCCGATGGTCGAACGCGATCACCCGGTACTCGGACGACAAGTCGGCGATCTGGTGGGCCCAGGCTCGGGAGGCACACACGATCCCGTGGGTCAACACGATCGGGTATCCGTCCGGGGGCCCGAACACCTGGGTGTGCAGTGGGGTGCCGTCCTGGGCGCGGACCTTCAGGGTCTGACTTGGCGGCAACGCATCCGGCGACGGACACGGAACACTGACCTGGGACTTCCGAGCAATCATCGCCGCTCCCCTTTTGAACGCGGCCTCGTTGCCGCACCCTGGATCGCAGACTTTACCTGAACGTAAAGAGAGGCGCGGCGGTTAGGTGCGGCGACGCCGAGTCCGTTATCGCCCTGTGACGTTCGGGGTCGACGAAGACGCATCCGCCGGGCAGTTGGCCAGCCGCCCCCTATGCAGTTCCCGTTGGATACGGGCGGCGTGTACGACGGCGTTGGCGGTGCGGCAAGCGTGCGTGTCAAGGTGCGAGGGGGAAATGGGCAGGCCGGCCGCAACCCTAAGCACCATCACGGCCAAAGCTGTACCGGTTCGATGAGGCACGATCAGCAGGTTTGCGCTGGCGTCACGACCAATGATGGTCAGCACGTGCTGGTGCATGCCTTCCCAACCAGGCACATCCAACCTGGGCGGAGCCTGCGAGGCGGACCAACCGACCTCTATGTCGACGATCTCCCCCAGACGTGCGCCCAAGAGCGAGACCAACTGGGGAAGCTCGCGCCCAATGGCGGCGCTCCGGGGCCACCAGGCTCCGTCGATGTGACGTCCGAGCGTTGAGGCCAGTGTCACCCGAACCGTCCCTGATTTCCGATCCACGCGCGGGCCCCTCGAACTCGAAATCGACCGCCTACGGGTGTAGGACGACGGAGTCGTATTGCCTGTCGATCTGCTCGCGCTGGTCGTGCGTGAGGACAACGGTTGAAAACAAAACAGCTCGTGTCCGACGTTACGCCATCGTCCGTGCTCAGGATGAAATATGAGACGCTGACTGCCGTGGCCCCGATATCCCGTCGGGAGTTCTTGGCGACGGCGGTGGGCGGCGCCGCTCTTGTGGCCGGCTGCGCCGCGCCCGATCACCACGCCGGCAAGCCGGCGCCGCCGGACAACGACTCGGTGCTGATAGTCGGGGCAGGTATTGCGGGTCTGGCCGCCGCGCGCAGCCTGGCCGATGCAGGCCGGCCGGTGCGGTTGATCGAAGCCCGCAATCGAATTGGCGGGCGGGTCAATACAAACCGCGACTGGAACGCACCGCTGGAGCTGGGTGCGTCGTGGATTCACGGCACCACCGACAATCCGCTAAACGAGCTCGCCGAAAAGGTTCGGGCGCAACGGGTTCCGACCGCCTACTACGAGTCGGCAAAGTTGGCGATCGACCCGCGACTGCCCAGGGTCAACTACGACAACAAGGCCTGGCGCCAATTCGTTGCCGACGCAAACGCGGAAGTCGACGGCGGGACGCTGGCCGCGGCCGTCGAGGCCGCGGCCAGCCGCGAAGAACTCACCATCACCGAGCGCGCCGAGCTGGCGTTCTACATCAACTCCGAAATTGAAGAGGAATACGCCGCCGACGCAGATCAGCTGTCGGCCAACACTTTTGATCAGGGTAACTTCACCGGTGGCCCGCAGGTCGTCATCACCAACGGCTACGACGCCATACCCCGGCTGCTCGCCGACGGCCTGCAGATCGAGCTGAATACGACGGTCACCGCGGTGGTCCGCCGGGACACTTCCGTCACCGTACGGGCCGGCGACCGCTCGTTCGAAGGACGCGCCGCCATCGTCACGGTCCCGCTCGGCGTCTTGAAGTCCGGCGCCATCACCTTCGACCCCCCGCTTCCCGACGGGCAGCTCCGTGCCGTGAACGCCCTAGCCCGGATTTTTCGTGAAACGTTGTGAGTTTCGGGGTGTAGATATGCGAAAGTGCCTGTCCTGCAAGGAATAATTGGA
>NZ_MVHT01000124.1 GCF_002086275.1 Mycobacterium intermedium
CAACAACCTCACCCGACCCGCCCGGGTCACAGCACAACGTAACAACACGAAGTAACTGCACCTACGAACTTAAGGACGCCCCAATGAGTTTCGCGCTGGATCCACCGCTGTTGGTTATCGCGGGTGCGCTCATCGAACGCCGGGTGCCGCCAGACCGCCGCGACGTCGCCGAAGCCGCCACCCTCGGTGTCTTTTTCGCCGGCTCGTTCGGGCTCTACAACAACGTGCCCGGGTTGGGCTTCCTGTGGCGCCCATTCCGCTCCCGCAATGGCCGCGACTTCATGTGGAACAGCGGCGTTTTCAACGTGAACACCGATGAGATCGACTGGCCCGCACACGCGGCGGCCGGCGGCATATTCGCCACCTACCCGTTCTTCCTCAAACTTGGCCGCGCGCTCGGACGGCGAAGATGAGCCGGCTCGCGCACCGGGCCACGGCTTCGTTCGGTACGGCGCTGCTCCCCGAGGAGCATGGCGGCCCGTCCTCCGCCGAACTCGTCCAGCGCGTCGACCGCTACCTCAAGCGGTTGCCGACGCCGACCCGGCTGGCCATCCAAGCCGGGCTGGCCTCGTTGTCGGCGGCGAGCTATCTGACCACCGGCCGGTCGCTGGCGCGCCTCACCCCACACGAGCGGGCGCAGGTGCTGCGGCGAGTCGCCGCACTCAACCCCGAGGCCGGGACCGCTCTGGAGAGTTTGAAGATCGTGCTGCTCCTGGCCAACGGCGCCGACACCTATGCCTCGGAACTGCTGTCCCGCGCCCAGGACGACGCCGTGGTGCGCCCGGACGCGGCATTGGACGTCACACCGTCCGCGGAGAGCCCATCCGTCGTCACCGCGGATGCGGTCATCGTCGGCTCCGGCGCCGGCGGGGCGATGGCCGCGCGGACCCTGGCCCAGTCCGGCATGAGCGTGATTGTGCTCGAGGAGGGGCGGCGCTGGACGGTCGAGGAGTTCCGCACCACCCATCCGATCGACCGCTACGCCGGCTTGTACCGCGGCGGCGGCACGACCGTCGCGTTGGGCCGTCCATCGGTGGTGTTGCCGATGGGTCGCGCCGTCGGCGGCACCACCGTCGTCAACTCCGGCACCTGCTTCCGGCCGCCGGTCGCCGTGCAAAAGCGTTGGCGCGACGAGTTCGGCCTCGGCCTGGCCGACCCCGCGGGCTTCGGCGCGTACCTTGACGACGTTGAGCGCACGCTGCAAGTGGCGCCGGTGCCGCTGAACATCATGGGACGCAACGGGAATCTGCTGCTGCAGGGCGCCGACAAGCTCGGCTGGGAGGCGGCGCCCATCCCCCGCAACGCGCCGGGCTGCGGTGGCTGCTGTCAGTGCGCGCTTGGCTGCCCGCGCAACGCGAAGTTCGGCGTGCACCTCAACGCGCTGCCGCAGGCGTGTGCGGCCGGGGCACGGATCATCTCCCACGCGCGCGCTGAACGGTTGTTGCACCAACACGGGCGCGCCCGCGGTGTGCGGGCACGCCGTCCCGACGGCACCGTGATCGACATCCTCGCCGACACCGTCATCGTTGCCGCCGGGGCCATTGAAACGCCAATGTTGCTGCGGCGCAGCGACCTTGGCGGGCACCCACGGCTCGGACGCAACCTCGCGCTGCACCCCGCCACGGCCCTGGCCGGGCGCTTCGAGGAAGACGTCTACTCGTGGCGCGGCGTGCTGCAAAGCGCCGCCGTCCACGAATTCCACGAATCCAACGGGGTGCTCATCGAAGCCACCTCCACACCTCCGGGCATGGGGTCGATCATCTTCCCCGGGTATGGCCCGGAGTTGATGGGCTGGCTGGACCGGTCCCACAACATCGCCACGTTCGGCGCGATGGTGGCCGACAAAGGGGTCGGCTCGGTGCTGTCGGTGGGCGGTGAGGCCGTGGTGCGCTACAACATCAGGCAGGAGGACGTTGCCAAGCTGCGAGTCGCACTGACCGCAATTGGCAAACTGCTGTTCGCCGCCGGCGCGGTCGAGGTGCTCACCGGTTTACCCGGTGCGCCGACGGTACATTCCGAGACCGAACTGCGGGATGTGTTGGCGCGCACCAATCCACGGAACTTGCACCTGTCCGCTTTCCACCCCACCGGGACGGCAGCCGCGGGTTCGGACACCCAGGGATGTCCCGTCGACGAGCGCGGGCGGTTGCGCGGTATCAACGGGGTGTGGGTTGCCGACGCGTCGATCCTGCCCAGTTGCCCCGAGGTCAACCCGCAGGTCTCGATCATGGCAATGTCGCTGGCGGTCGCCGATCACGTCGTCGGTGATCGGGCCCGGTGACGGCTTCCCAGCACTGGCTACTCGACGCGATACGCAACTTTGCGTACGACGTCGCGTCTTGTCTCCCACCGGTTTTCGAGGCCTACGCGCGGATATTTCATCCCGCATACGGGGCAGACGCGCCCGAACCGCAGCGCCCCATCACGTGGCGGGCGGTGGCGCAGGCCAACGGTCGGATCGTGCACCCGGCCATGGAGTGGGGCTCGCTGGTCGGGTCATGGGAGGCACAAAGTCAGCCTGGGCTCTGGGCCCGTCGACCGGATACCGGCCGCCTTCCGGTGCCGACCACCGCAGCGCTCGCCGGCGTGTTGCAGCGATGCTCGAAGGTCGACCGGGTGATGTATGCGCTGTGGACCGGCTACGGCGACCTGCACATCGCTGATGCCGACCTCATCGAACTGCCGAACCGTCCGATGTATTTGGTTGCCGGGTCCATCGATGACGCCACCGAGCCGTTCGCGATACCCGGCCGCACGGCCAACTTGTGGTGGGCCGGCGATCGGCAGTGGTGTGTGGCCACCGACGTCGACCTGATGAGCACGTATGTCGGTGCGAGCCGACCCTGCATACGGGCAATCCTCGAGGACGACGGACTGGAAGCACTTCCGGTGCCCCCCCGATCAGCGGATCACATGGGACGCGGACACCCTGAACCCCCGTCCGGAGCCTCCGCACTGATAGCGCGTGCGCCAGCACATTTTGCGGTCGGTCAGGGCCGTCCGCCGATTCAGCCCTCGAGCTTGTAGCCCAAGCCCCGCACGGTCACCAGGTGCACCGGGTTGGCCGGGTCGGCCTCGATCTTGGACCGCAGACGCTTGACGTGGACGTCGAGCGTCTTGGTGTCGCCGACGTAGTCCGCACCCCAGACCCGGTCGATGAGCTGGCCGCGGGTCAACACCCGCCCACTGTTGCGCATCAGGTATTCGAGCAAGTCGAATTCCTTGAGCGGCAACGTTATCGGGTCGCCGTTAACCGAGACGACGTGTCGCTCCACATCCATCCGGACCGGCCCGGATTCCAGGATGCCGTCGCTGACTTCCGAGTCGTCGTCGCCGCCGCGGCGCAGCACCGCCCGAATCCGGGCGATCAATTCGCGCGCCGAGTACGGCTTGGTCACGTAGTCGTCGGCGCCCAGCTCGAGGCCGACGACCTTGTCGATCTCGCTGTCGCGCGCGGTGACCATGATGACCGGCACGCCTGACCGGGCACGCAATTGCTTGCACACGTCGGTTCCCGACATCCCGGGCAGCATCAGGTCGAGCAGCACGATGTCGGCTCCGGACCGGTCGAACTCGGCAAGCGCCGAGGGACCGTCGTTCACCACCGTGGCCTCAAAACCCTCTTTGCGCAGCAAGAACGCCAGCGGATCGGCCAAGGACTCCTCGTCCTCCACGATCAGCACGTTCGTCATTCGCGCCACTCCTTCTTCTCGCCTAGCTTGACGTCGTCAGTGCGGGTCATCGACTCAGCTCTTCCTCTCGTTGTGACCTGCTGGGCCGCACTTCAGGACCCTTTGATTGCTCAGTTTTCTCTGCGTTGTCCGCCTGCAGCGTCGTGTCCGGCCCCGCCCCCGCCGCTGGAATGGACAACGTGAACGTCGATCCGGTTCCCGGCTTGCTCCACACGCCGATGCTGCCGTTGTGGTTGGCCGCGACGTGCTTGACGATGGCCAGCCCCAACCCGCTCCCGCCGGTTGCCCTCGACCGGGCCTTGTCCCCGCGGAAGAACCTCTCGAAAACCCTTTCCTGATCCTCCAGCGCGATGCCGATGCCGCGGTCGGTGACAGCGATTTCGACGTTGTCGCCCCGCCTGCGGCGGCTGATCGACACCGAAGACCCAGATGGCGAGTAGGCGATCGCATTGGACACCAGATTGGCCAACGCGGTGACCAACAGGGTTTGGTCACCGAGCACCTGCAATCCGCTGGGGGCGTCAGTACGAACTTGGATGTCGGCGTTCTCTGCGGCCACCTTGTGACGTGAAATCGCCTCGGCCACAACGGTATCGACGTCGACTTCAACGACGTTGGGCAACCGCTCGGCACCCTGCAGCCGGGACAGTTCGATGAGTTCGGTGACCATGTCACCCAGGCGGGTGGCCTCGACGAGCGCCTTCTCGGCGAATCGGCGGACGGTTTCGGGGTCGTCCGCCGAGGCCAGCATGGCCTCGGCAAGCAGCGCCATCGCGCCGACCGGGGTCTTGAGTTCGTGGCTGACGTTGGCGACGAAGTCTCGCCTGGTCGCTTCCATGCGGGCGTAGTCCGATTGGTCATGGACGAAGACCACCGCGAACCGGCGGTCTTCTTCGCTCAGCAGCCGGGCGTACCCATGCACCTGCAATCCGGACCGGCCACCCGTCCGCTTGGGCGGCAGCAGGTCGAACTCGACGTCCTCCCCGCGCAGGGCTTGCTTCGCCGCGTCCCAGGCGTCGTCGTCGAGTTGCCGGTCGCGCACCAGGCCCAGCTCCTTGGCCCGGTCGTTGAGATAGACGACGTCACGGTGGGTGTCGACCACTGCAGTACCCAGCGGCATCAGCGCCACGATTTGTTGCAGCATCTGCGCGACGGTGATCCCCGTCCACTCGGTGGCCACCCGTTGCCGGCGCTGATCAGCCCGCCGCGCCAGCCGGACTCCTGCCGCCACTCCGACGGCCAGCGCCAACGCGGACAAGAACCCGGCCAGCAACAGTGCCGAGAACACAGTCACAAGCGAAATCCTACAAATCAGGTGAACACTGCCCTAGCTGAGCGAGGCCAAATTCGGACAAGTCACACACTGAGCGGCAGGTATTCGGCTTTTGTTAACGCGCCGTTTAGCCTAGCGCCCTACCAGCGCCCAAATTCAGGATTTGGCCGCGCCCTGACTGGCCACCGCCGCCGCGCCGGCCGCGGCGGCCTCCGGGTCGAGATACGTGCCGCCCGGCACCGTCGGCCGCAGGTCGGCGTCCAGGTCATAACGCAGCGGGATGCCCGTCGGGATGTTCAGCCCCACGATCTCCTCGTCGGACATGTTGTCGAGGTACTTCACCAGCGCCCGCAACGAGTTGCCGTGCGCGGCGATCAACACCGTCTTGCCCAACCGCAGGTCAGGCACGATGACATCGGTGTAGTAGGGCAGGAAGCGGGCAACCACGTCGGCCAGGCACTCGGTCAGCGGGCCACCGCCGATGTTGGCGTACCTGGGGTCGGCGTCCTGGCTGAACTCGCTGCCCTTTTCGATCGGCGGCGGCGGGGTGTCATAGCTGCGTCGCCAGGCCATGAACTGCTCTTCGCCGTACTTTTCCTTGGTCTTGGCCTTGTCCAGGCCCTGCAGCGCGCCATAGTGGCGTTCGTTGAGGCGCCAACTGCGATGCACCGGGATCCACAACCGGTCGGCGGCGTCGAGCGCCAGATGCGCGGTGGTGATCGCCCGCCGCAGCAGCGACGTGTAGAGCACGTCGGGCAACAGGTCATGTTCGGCCAACAGTTCGCCGCCCCGCACCGCTTCCGCGCGGCCCTTCTCGGTCAGGCCGACGTCGACCCAGCCGGTGAAAAGGTTCTTGGCATTCCAATCGCTCTCGCCGTGGCGAAGCAGTACCAGCGTGGCAGTTTCACCCATGCCGGAAAGTCTCTCACGCGCGCTTGGCGTCGTCGCTTTCGTCCTCGTGGTGGTCTTCGTCATCGTTGATCAGATGAGCGAACGCCTGCAGGTTCTTCAGCGACTCCCCGCGCGACACCCGCCACTCCCACTCCTTCTGGATTGACGAGTGAAAACCCAACTCCAACAACGTATTAAAGTCCGAATCCACGGCCTCGAGCACTTGACCGAGCACCCGGTCGATCTCGTCGGGGGTGACCGAAGCCAGCGACATCCGGCCCACCAGATAGATGTCCCCGACGTTGTCCAGGGTGTAGGCGACCCCATACAGGCGGCGGTTGCGCTTGAGCAGGAACCGGTAGACCCTTTCGTGGTCCTCGTCGGGCTTTCGGCAGACGAACGCCTCGACACGCACCGAATGCTCGCCGATGCTCAAGATCGTGTTGGTCTTGAGCTTGCGCTCCCCCGGCAACTCCACGATCAGCCCCGGCAGCCCGCCGTGCGCGCCGGCGTGCCGCTGATAGTTCAAACCGCTGGCTTGCAGCGCCTTCTCGATGACTTGCTGCACGCGCTCGGCGCTGCCCGGTTCGGGCGAACTCACGCGCGCACCTCGCGGCGCTGCGCCCAGCGACGCGGCTTCCGCGCGGCCGCCAGGTCCGATACGACGTCATCGCGCCGCAGCGCCCGCTCGGCGGCGAAGTCGGCGATCGCCCGCCGATAGCTGGCCAGCAAAGCATCGGTGGTGTTTTCCCACGAGAACCCCGCCGCGTGCTCGACCGCCGCGCGGCTCATCGCCCACCCCTGCGGACCAGGGCGGAGCTGCAGCAGACGGTCGATGGCCGCAGCCCACCGGTCGATGTCGTGCCCGTCCACCAGCGCGCCCGTCACGCCGTCGCGCACCGCCACCGGCAAACCACCGACCGCGGCCGCGACCACCGGCGTCCCACAGGCCTGCGCCTCCAGCGCGACCAGGCCGAACGACTCCGAATAGCTCGGTACCGCCACCAGGTCGGCCGCGTGGAACAACGAGGCCAACTCGGTGCGGGACTGCGGCGGCAGGAAGGTGACCCGCTGCGCGATGCCGAGTTCCTCGGCCAGCCGGATCAGTCCGTCGGGTGCGGCCAGACCGCTGCCCGACGGCCCGCCCGCCACGATGATGCGCACCCCCGGCAACTGCGCGGCGGCGCGCAACACGATGTCGGGTGCCTTGAGCGGCTGAATGCGTCCGACGAAAGCCACCACTTGCTCGTCGAATCCGAGCCCGAGCCGAGCCCGAGCCGTCCGCCGATCCCCGGGCCGGAACACGTCCAGGTCGACACCGGGGTGCACCACGTCGATCCGGTCCGGGTCGGCGTGATGAAGCGAAATCAGTTGCTGCGCTTCGTCTTCAGTGTTGACGATCAGTCGGTCCGCCTCGTCCACGACCTGCTGCTCGCCGACGGTACGCAGCGGCGGCTCAGGCGAGTCACCGTCGGCCAGTGCCGCGTTCTTCACCGCGGCCAGCGTGTGTGCGGTGTGCACCAGCGGCACCGCCCAGCGGTCGCGGGCCAGCCAGCCGATCTGGCCGGACAGCCAGTAGTGCGAGTGGACGATGTCGTAGTAGCCCGGCTCGTGCGCGGCCTCGGCGCGTAACACCGACGCCGCGAACGCACACAGCTGCGTGGGCAGGTCGTACTTGTCGAGCCCCTCGAACGGTCCGGCAACGACGTTGCGCACCAGCACGCCGGGCGCCACCGGAACCACCGGCGGATCCGCCGAGGCGGTGGCGCGGGTGAAAATCTCCACCTCGATGCCGCGGCGGGCCAGGTGCAACGCGGTCTGCAGCACGTAGACGTTCATCCCGCCAGCATCCCCGGTCCCCGGCTGGGCCAGTGGGGAAGTGTGCACCGCCAATAGGGCTACCCGTTGCGGGCCATCCACCACTGAATCGTCGAAGTGCACACAGTCATCTTTACAGGATGCTGCGCGGCGCCCTGCTGCCGCAGGTCAGCCGCGTGCTAGGCGAGGGCCTCCGGCTGCGGTTCGCGCAACTGGGACTGCAAGGCACCCGCACGACGCATCGCGCCCAGCGGGTCGGCGTAGAGCCCGCCCAGCGACACCAGGCCGGCTCCGGCTTCTTGCACGCGGTTGCCGAAGGCGGTGACCCGGATGTCACGCGGCGGCAGCACCGAACGGGCGGCGAACGCCTTCTCCACGTACTCCATGCCCTCGGGGTATTCGGTGAAGGCCTGGCCGCCGACGACCAGCTCGTCGGGATTGAGCAGGTCCCGCAGCAGCGCGACCGCCTCACCCAGCACCCGGGCCCGTTCCGCCAGCAGTTCTCTGGCCTGCGTGTTGCCGGCACGTGCCACCCGCAACAGGTCGGTGATCGCGGCGGCCGACCCGTTGGTACGGGTTACCGGCGTGACGCCGGGCAGCAGCCGCAGTCGCCGGGCCGCCGCCAGCACCGCCTCGTCGCTCACGGTGGATTCCAATTGTCCACTGCCGCCGAGCAATTCGGAGTGCGCCGGCAGCGACGCGATGGTGCCGGGGCCACTGGCCGGGCAGTGCACCCGGCCACCGATCACCAGCGCATAGCCCACCGTCTCGCGCGCGTAGACGTACAGACTGGTCGGCGAGGTGGGCGCGAAACGTCGCATGCCGAGCAGAAGTTCGGCCCCGGCCATGGCGTCGACGTGCGAAGCGACCGACACCGGCAGACCGAGCACGTCGGCCAGCACCGGACCCACCGGCGCTTGTCGCCAACCGAGTCGGGGGTGGTCGACATGACCCGAACCGCTGTCGACGGCGCCACCGATGGAAACGCCGACCCACAGCGGCCGACGCCGGTGCCAGCGCCTCAAGTAGCGCGCGGCGCTGTCGGCGAGCGATGTCAGCGCGGCTCCCGCGGCGTTGAGCGGCGTTGGCGTCTCGACGGTGTCCAACGTGCGTCCGAACAAATCGGTCGCCACGATGCTGGTGGTCCGGGCGCCGATGTGGATGCCCAGGGTCACGAACGGTTCGTGGTTGACCTCCACCGGAACCCGTGGCCGTCCGATCGCACCGGACACCGCCAGGTCGGCGCGCTCACGCAGCAGGCCGGCGTCCAACAGGGCTATGACCTGCCGATTCACCGTCGCAATGCTCAGCGAGGTGACCTTGGCGATGACGTCGCGGCCCACCGGACCACGCAGCCGCACGGCCCGGAAGACGGCCGCCGCTGCGGTGTCTGACAGATGCAGCGCGGGGGGCGCCACGTGGCGGTGCGTCCGCGCTGGGTGAGGGCGACGGATGGGAGAATGCGGGGAAAGAGTGTGTGAGTGCACTGGTTTTTGTCCTTGTCCTGGTTTAGCCGGGCCCTCGGGCCACACCTGCTGAAGCTGAATCGACTGGGATCAGGCGCGGCAAAGTGCGCAGCAACAACACGCACAAGCCGCGCAAAGACACGCGGTCGTCGTGTTGAACCAGGCGCTGTGGTGCACGTCTGGAATTTAGCACGTTTATTAGAGTTATTTCTTGTGACGGCTAAAAACGCGCAGAACAGGGTGGCGGTCGTCACCGGCGCCAGTTCTGGAATCGGCGAAGCAACCGCGAAAACCCTTGCGGCCCAAGGGTTTCATGTGGTCTCGGTAGGGCGCCGGACGGACCGGATCAAGGCCCTGTCCAAGGAGATCGGCGGTACCGCAATTGTGGCTGACGTCACAAACGATGAGCAGGTCCAAGCACTGGCCGACGGCCTGGACCGCGTCGATGTGCTGGTCAACAACGCCGGCGGCGCCAAGGGATTGGAGCCCGTGGCCGACGCCAACCTCGAGCACTGGCAGTGGATGTGGGAGACGAATGTGCTGGGCACCCTGCGGGTCACCCGCGCGCTGTTGCCCAAGCTGATCGCATCCGGCGACGGCCTGGTGGTCACCGTCACCTCGATAGCTGCTTTCGAGGTGTACGACGGCGGCGCCGGCTACACCTCCGCCAAACACGCCCAGGGTGCGTTGCACCGCACGCTGCGCGGTGAATTGTTGGGAAAGCCGGTGCGGCTCACCGAAATTGCCCCGGGCGCGGTGGAGACCGAGTTCTCCCTGGTGCGCTTTTCCGGCGACCAAGAACGCGCGGACGCGGTGTATGCGGGAATGACCCCGCTGGTGGCCGCCGACGTCGCCGAAGTGATCGGATTCGTGGCATCCCGGCCGCCGCACGTGAACCTGGACCAGATCATCATCCGGCCGCGCGATCAGGCGTCAGCGACGCGCCGGTTCAACCACCTGGCCCAGAACTAGAAGTCGTCGGGGTGCCCGACAACGTCGGCGCCGTCGAGGGCGTGACCGGTGCGGTGACCGGAATCTGAGTCCCAGGCGTACGACCCGACGGCCGCGGCAGCGCCGACATCGACAGCCAGGTGTCCCAGTCGACCGCCCAGTCCCAGATGTCGCCGTCGGAGTAGGACAGCTGAATCGAACTGCCCGTCACCTCGACCGGGTCGCCGTACATCGCCGTCGCGTAGTACTCCGCCGCGTTCTCCGTCGAGAGGTTGATACAACCGTTGGTCACGTTGGAATTGCCTTGTGCGCCAGCGCTCATCGGGTTGGCGTGGATGAACTCGCCGTTGTTGGAGATGCGCACCGCCCAGCGTTCGTGAACGTTGCTGTAGCCCGCGGCCGGGTTGGACATGTAAAAGTCGGAGTATTTCTCGGTGACGACGTGGATACCGTTGCGCGTCACGTTGCGCGCCAAGTCGCCCTCGCCGTAGCTGCAGGGGAAGTCCATGATGACGCCGGCGTCGGTCACCACCTGCATGCGGTGCGAACTGACCTCGGCCTTGACGATCTGACGGCGCCCGATCTGGATGTTGAGCGATATGTCCTCTGCGCCGTATGCGTCGTCGCCGAACGGCACGCCGTACAGCTTGGCGTCCACGTTCACGGTGGTGCCGGCCGGGTAATACTCGCGGGGCCGCCAGTGCACTCGAGCGCCCTTGGCCTCGTCCGGCAACCACGCCCAGCTGCCCTCGACGGGCGGGTTGGTGGTGACCGTGAGGGCCCGCTCGACGGAAGCCTTGTCGGCGATGGGCGCATCGAACTGGATGATGACCGGCGCCGCGATTCCCACCGTCTGCCCGTCGGCGAGCTGGAATGCTCCGCTGATCTTCTTGCTCGGCGTGACCGTGATGAACTTGCCCGTCAGCGGGATGGCCTTGCCGTCGTGCCCCACCGCCGAACCGCTCCAGGTGTAGGTGGTGTTGTAGCCCAGCGGTTCGGTGATCGTGTAGACGGTGCGATCCCGGTTGTACTCGCCCGCGATGACCTTGCCCGCCGAGTTCGTCAGCGCCACCCGCTGGAACCAGCCGTTCTCGATCTGCACGCCGATATGGGCGACTGGCAGCACGTCTTCGGTCGCGTTGGGCGGTGTGTACGTCAGACGGGGCTCCGGCGGCGGCTTCTCCTCGGCCTGCTGAGTGAGCGTCTTGCCGGAGCAAGCGGCCAATACGCCTGGTGCAAACACGCCGATCCCAAGCGCCGCCAACACCCGGCGACGGTTGATCGGCACCCCACCCTGGGGTGTCTCGGATGTGTTCACGAGAACCAAAGATACCGGGCCGAACAGCCTATCCCTCCCCGCAGCAACGCGCCAGAGGGGTCCGAAAAGGCTATAAGACGCAACCGACCAGCACAGGTTCCGGTTGCAATGTGATACCAAACACGTCACGAACTCCCGCTCGGACCGTGCGCGCCAGAGCCATCACGTCCTCGGCGGTGGCTTCCCCGCGGTTGGTCAGGGCGAGCGCATGTTTGGCGGACAGCCGGCACCGGGCGTCGGCACCCGGATAGCCCTTGCCGAACCCGGCGTGTTCGACCAGCCAGCCGGCGGCGAGCTTGACTCCGTCCGGCGCCGGATAGTGCGGCACGGGCCCGTCGACCCGTGCGGCAAGGCGTTCGAAGACCTCCGGCGGGACCACCGGGTTGGTGAAGAACGAGCCAACGCTCCAGGTGTCGTGGTCGGCCGCATCGAGCACCATGCCCTTGCGGGCCCGTAACGCCAGGACCGCGGCGCGGACGGCTTGCGGGTCGGCACGTTCGCCGCTTGACGCGCCCAGGGCCGCGGTCAGCTCGCCGTAGCGCAGCGGAGCACTGCGGCCGGACGGATCTAGTGCGAATTCCACTTCCAGCACGACAGCGGGCGTCTGAAGGCCGTCAGCGCGCTTGAGGATGCTGGTGCGGTAACCGAAGCCGAGTTCGCCGGCGGGCACCCACCGCACCTCCCCGCTGCCGCGGTCCAGCATCCGGACACGCGTGATGGTGTCCGACACCTCCGCGCCGTATGCGCCCACGTTCTGTACCGGGGTGGCTCCGGCGGACCCCGGGATGCCAGACAGGCATTCCAGCCCGCCCAGCCCGTGCTCGATGGCCGTGACCACGACGTCGTCCCACACCGCACCGGCCTCTGCACGCACCCGGTTGCCGTCCACCGTGACACCGCGATTGCACAGCCGCACCACGGTCAGGTCGGCAATCGCGTCGCCGATCACCACATTCGAGCCACCAGCAAACACCAACGGAACACCGCCGACACCGGCGCGGGCCGCAGCGTCCAGTTCCCCCAACACGGCGATCACCTGATCGGTGCTGTCGCAGGTAATTACACGACGTGCCACCGGCCCCACGCGCAGCGTGGTCAACGGTGCCAACGGCACAAATTCTTCGACGCGCGCACCGGCAAAGTGGGAACCCACCACGCCCGGTAACGGTAGCCTCACCTGATATGCCGCGTTCATTCGACATGTCGGCCGACTACGAGGGCAGCGTCGAAGAGGTATACCAAGCTTTCCATGAGGCCGACTACTGGACCGCCAGGCTGGCGGAGACTCCCGTCGACATCGCCGCCATCGAGTCGATGCGGCTCGGTGGTGAATCCGGCGACGACGGCACCATCGAGGTGGTGACCCTGCAAACGGTGTGCAGCCACAACCTGCCCGGCCTGGTCACCCAGCTGCACCGGGGCGACCTGAGTGTGCGGCGGCAAGAGACCTGGGGTCCGGTCCGGGACGGCATCGCCACCGCGTCCATTACGGGGTCGATCGTGGGTGCGCCGGTCAACCTGTGGGGCACCGGCGTGCTGGAACCCGTCGAATCCGGCAATTCCCGCCTGAAACTTCAGGTCAGCATCCAAGTACGGATTCCGTTCATCGGCGGGAAACTGGAACGGCTCATCGGCAATCAGTTGAGCGAGCTGGTGAACATCGAACAGCGCTTCACCACGCAGTGGATCGCCAAGCAGTCCTGACCGGCTGAACTCATAAGCTGGCGACATGCGAATCGCGTTGGCGCAAATCCTCAGCGGCACCGATCCCGCGGCGAATCTGGGCCTGGTCCGGGAGTACGCGCAGCGGGCGGCCGACGCGGGCGCCAAGCTCGTCGTGTTCCCGGAGGCCACGATGTGCCGCTTCGGGGTCCCGCTCAAACCGATCGCCGAGCCCGTCAGCGGCCCTTGGGCCAACGGTGTGCGTCAGATCGCCTACGACACCGGCGTCACCGTCATCGCGGGCATGTTCACCCCGGCCGACGACGGGCGCGTGAAGAACACCGTGATCGCGGCACGTCCCCGCGGAGCAAATGGCCACGAGTCGGACGGCCCTCCCCTCGTCTACTACGACAAGATCCACCTCTACGACGCCTTCGGCTTCACCGAGTCGCGCACCGTCGCACCCGGCAGCGAACCCGTGCTGGTCACCGTCGACGACGTCACGGTGGGATTGACGACCTGCTACGACATCCGTTTTCCCGCGCTGTATGTCGAACTCGCGCGGCGGGGGGCGCAGCTGATCGTCGCGTGCGCGTCCTGGGGTTCCGGTCCGGGCAAGCTCGAACAGTGGACGTTGCTGGCCCGGGCCAGGGCGCTGGATTCGATGAGCTACCTGGCCGCGGCCGGACAGGCGTATCCGGGTGACGAGTTGGCCAGCACCGGTGCACCCACCGGCGTGGGCGGCAGCCTGGTGGCCTCCCCGCTGGGTCAAGTGATTGCGGCCGCCGGCAACGACCCGCAGCTGCTGATCGCCGAGATCGACGTCGACAACGTCGCCAAAGCGCGCGACAGCATCGGGGTGCTGCGTAACCGCTCGCCCTTCACTCCGCGTTTTAAGGCAGAATCACCAGAGTGACCACCCCGCAAGGACCATCGAACGACCCATGGGCACGTCCTGGCAATCAAGGTCCGCTGGGCCGGCCGCCGACGCCCGGTGAGGCCCCCACCCAGCAACTGCGGCCCGGAGGGGGTCGACCGCAGCCGCCCCCGCCCGGTGCCCATCCACCGCAGGTGAACCTGCCGCCGGCCGCGGCCAGGTAGCTCATCGAATCCAGCGCCC
>NZ_MVHT01000125.1 GCF_002086275.1 Mycobacterium intermedium
CCGCCGACACCGTCGCCGCCGTTGCCGCCGCTGCCGCCCTTGCCGCCGACGTTGCCGACGTTGTTGCCGCCGTTGCCGATGAGCTGCGCGCTACCGCCGGGACCGCCGGTACTGAATGGCCCACCGATGCCGCCGATTCCGCCGTTGCCATACAGCAGCCCGCCCGTGCCCCCGGCTCCGCCAGGCGCGCCGAGTCCGCCCATCCCGCCGGTTCCCCCGGCGCCGAGCAATCCGGACGAACCGCCGATGCCGCCCGGCACTCCGGCGGCGATGCTGTCCCCACCGTTACCGCCGCTCCCGATCAAGAGCCCACCGGCTCCGCCGGGGGTCCCCACGCCTTGTGCGGTGGTCGTGCCGTTGTAGCCATTGCCGATCAGCGGGCGATCCAACAACAGATTGGTGGGAAAGTTGATGAGCAACAACGCGTCTTCCACCAGGAGTTCCAACAGGGACTGATTGGCGGCCTCGGCGGCGGCGTAGGCACCCGCACCCCCGCGAACCGCCCACGCCAACTGCTCCTGAAACACCGCTGCGCGCACGCTCAGCGCCTGATATTCCTGGGCGTAGCCGGAAAACAGCGACGCGGCCGCCGCCGACACTTCATCCCCTGCAGCGGCCAGGACCGCAGTGGTCGAGCCAGCCGCCGCGGCATTGGCCTCATTCAGCCAGGACCCGATGCGGGCAATATCGACGGCCGCCCCCGCGACGGCTTCCGGAGTCGCAATCACGAACGACACGTGCCACCTCCAGGCTGTCTACGCAGTCGAGCTGTCGCAGTCCGCCGCAGGCAGCGATGAGCGAATGCTAGTCCTTGGCGATTGCCCGGGGAATAGGCAATTTCCAAACACCGGTCCCAGGACTGCGCCCGGTCTCGGTGCGGCGACCGCTCACCGGTAGTTCGGAGGATGCCATCAGAAGGGCCTGACGTTGCATTCGCTGTCGATCGCCATGCCGTGACCCGTCGCGTCGTTGGTGAAGGTCGTGCCATCGCTGGTCGGCACCACCGTCCATCCCTGGAGGTGCTGCGCCTGCCCAATCACCAGGGTTACGTCCGGCTGTCCGGCGGGTGCTAAGCCGAGATTCGCGGTACGCCAATTAAATTCACCAGAAGCGGTGATGGTGGCCTGATTCTGGTGCAACACCGCTGGATCCCCTGGCCACCCCGGATAGGGCATGGGGTCCATCGGCGCCTGCGGGAAACCGGCCGTCTGACAAACCACCTTGGGACCGCCTCGGTCGCCGTCATCCGAGCTGAGCTGACAACGCATCGGCGGCGACGGGGTCAGGACGTTCACGTACCGCCCCGGGCCGGGATCGGCCTCGGCTGACGGCACGAACACCATTGACGCACTGATGATTCCGGCCGCCAGGAACCAGGCGGTAGTCGGTGGTGGCGCCATGCCCTTCCCCTTCGCGTGCAAGTCGCGGGTCCGAGCAGCGGATCACCGCGTGAGGTTGCGGCAAAGTTCGGGCACATCGCTTGGAATTCTCTTGGAAGCGCCTTGGTGGCCGTGCGCACTACCCCCGCGAGCAGACGCGAAGTTGGCCAATTTGGTTGCAAATAATGCAACTTTGTGTCTGCTCGCGGGAAAGAGTTAGCCCAGCGAGGCCAGGGCGCGCACCAGCTGGTCGACCTCGGCGGTCGTCGAGTAGTGCGCCAACCCGACGGTCACCGCGCCGCCGACATCGTTGACGCCCAACACATCCAGCACGCGCGAACCCTCATTGCACACCGCAAGAATCCCGTTGTCCGCCAACCGCTGTACCACCCGGTCCGCCGGCACATCTTGAAAAGCAAAGCTGATCAACGGAATACGCGCCTCGGGCCGCCCGAGCAGGATCACCAACGGCAGCGAGCGCAGCGACGTCAGCAGATAGTCGAAGACCCGGTTCAAATAGCCCGACGCCGAGTGCATCGACACCGCCAAACGTTCGCGGCGGCTCCCGCGCGCCGACTCGTCGAGCGAGGCCAGGTACTCGATGCTGGCCACCACCCCGGCCAGCAAGCCGAACTGGTGCAGACCGACCTCCAACCGCGCGGGCCCGGTCGCGTGCGGGTTCGTCGACACCGAGCTGAACGTGCTGATCAGCGACGGGTCACGGAACACCATGGCGCCGATCGGCGGACCGCCCCACCCGACCGCGTTCACCGCCACCACGTCGGCGTCGGTCTCTTTCATGTCGAACAACCGGTACGGGGCCGCGGCGGTATGGTCGACCACCACCAGGCCGCCGACGTCGTGCACCAGCTTGGTCATCGCACGCAGGTCGGTGACACCGCCCAGCGTTCCGGACGCGGAGGTCACCGCGACCAATCGCGTCGCCTTGCTGATCAACCCCTCCCACTGCCACGTCGGCAACTCACCGGTCTCGATGTCGACCTCTGCCCATTTCACCTTGGCGCCGTAACGATGCGCCGCCCGCAGCCAGGGCGCGATGTTGGCCTCATCATCGAGCCGACTGACGATGACCTCATATCCCAGTCCGGCACGCGACGACGACGCCTCTGCCAACGCCGACAGCAGCACCGCACGATCAGCACCCAGCACCACACCGCTGGGATCGGCGTTGACCAGATCGGCCACCGCCTCGCGCGCGGCGTCCAACACCGCGGCGCTGCGCCGCGCCGAAGGGTGGGAGCCGATCGCGCTGGCACTGGACCTGCGGAAGGCCGTCGACACCGTTGTGGCAACGGAGTCGGGGATGAGCATGCCCAACGGCGCGTCGAAGTGCACCCATCCGTCACCCAGAGACGGATGCAAGCCACGCACCCGGGCGACGTCATAAGCCATGCAAGCCACCTTAGAGCTTTCGCAATTTCGCAAATTGGTGACGTTGGTAGTAGGAGCCCCGGGCATTTCCCGACAGTGCCGGTCGTTCGGGCTACGCGAGCCAGGTCACCCGGGCAGCCATACTAGTCGAGTGAGCTTAGGGTTCGGAACGCTGATCGCATTGATATTGCTGATCGCGCCGGGTGCGATTGTTGCGCGGATTGCGCAGCTCAGTTGGCCTATCGCCATCGCAGCGGGCCCGCCGTTGACCTTTGGCGTGGTGGCGTTGGCCATCGTCCCCTACGGTGCGCTCGGCATCCCCTGGAACGGGTGGACCGCACTGGCCGCATTGGCCGTCGTTTGCGTCATTGCCCTCGCTTTGCAGCTGCTGCTGGACCGCTTCCGGGACACCGAAGCCGAGGCACGCGGCGTCTCCCCCTGGCCGGCGCTCACCGTCGCGGGAGGCGTGATCCTGGGCGCCGTGCTCATCGGTTGGGCGGCCTGGACCGGCATCCCGCACTGGCAATCCATCCCCAGCACGTGGGACGCGGTCTGGCACGCCAACACCGTGCGCTGGATCCTGGACACCGGCCAGGCGTCGCCGACCCACATGGGCGAGTTACGCAATGTCGAGACCCACGCGCTGCTGTATTACCCGTCGGTGTTTCACGCCCTGACCGCGGTGCTGTGCCAGCTCACCGGGGCGGCGGCCACCACCGGCTACACACTGACGTCGCTGGCTGCCGCTATCTGGCTGTTTCCGGTCAGCGCGGCCGTTCTCGCCTGGCAGGTGCTGCGCAGGCACACCACCGAGTGGCGCACCGCGGGAGCGGCGGCCACGGCCGCGGCGCTCTCCGCGTCGTTCACCGCGGTGCCCTACGTCGAGTTCGACACCGCGGCGATGCCCAACCTGGCGGCCTACGGGGTCGCCGTGCCGACCATGGCGCTGATCGCCTCGACACCGCGGCACCGTGACCGGATTCCGGTGGCGATCCTGGCCCTGGTCGGGGTCTTCTCGGTGCACATCACCGGCGGCATGGTCGTCATGCTGCTGCTGGCCGGATGGTGGTTGTTCGAGGCGCTATGGCGGCCCGTGCGTGGCCGCGTGAGCGACGTGCTCACCCTGGCCGGCGTCTCGGCGGCAGCCGGGCTGATCTTGTTGCCGCAGTTCCTGAGCGTCACCCAGCAGGAAGACATCATTGCCGGACATTCCTTCCTGACCTACCTGAGCAAGAGGCGGGGGATCTTCGATGCCGTCTTCCAGCACTCCCGGCACCTCAACGACTTCCCGGTCCAGTACGGGCTGACCGCACTCGCGGTGATCGGCGGCGTGGTCCTGCTGGTGAAGAAGATCTGGTGGCCGTTGGCGGTGTGGGCGCTGCTGATCGTCGTCAACGTCAACGCGGGCACACCCCTGGGCGGACCGGTCGAGCGGATCGCCGGCACGATCGGCGAATTCTTCTACAACGACCCGCGGCGGGTTGCGGCCGCCACGACACTGATCCTCACGTCCGGGGCGGGACTCGGGTTGTTCGTGGTGGTTGCGTTCACGGTGGGTGCGGCGAAGGCGCTCAGCGCCCGTTTCAGACCGCTGCCGGCGTCTGTCTGGACGCCGGCAACCGCAGCGTTACTGGTGGGCGCCTGCCTGATCAGCGCCTGGCACTACTTCCCACGACACCGGTTCTTGTTCGGCGACAAGTACGACTCGGTCATCATCAACGACCAGGACCTCCGGGCCATGGCATACCTGGCGAAGTTGCCGGGTGCGCGCGAGACCACGATCGGCAACTCCAACGTCGACGGCACCGCCTGGATGTACGCGGTGGCCGGCCTACACCCGCTGTGGACCCACTACGACTACCCAGTGCAGGCCGGCCCGGGCTACCACCGCTACATCTTCTGGGCCTACGCCAGCAAGGGCGATTCCGACCCACGGGTCGTCGAAGCGATCAAGGCGCTCAATATCCGCTATGTCTTGGCCAGCGGCCCGACGGTCAGGGGTTTCAAGATTCCGGACGGACTAGTCTCACTGAACAAGTCGCCGTACTGGGCAATGATCTACGACAACGGTGGCGCACAGATTTACGAGTGGCGCGGCACAGGGTCTCCTGCGGCTACCCCGTGAAACACGAGGATGGTGATTGGGTTGACTTCGGGCAGGGATGAACCCGATGTGGACGACGACGTCGAGGTCATCGGCGGCGTCGATCCCCGGCTGCTAGCGCTCGGTCGCGGCCGTGATGGCGCCGCCGACCCCGACGACGAAGACGTCGAGGAGCGCTCACTGACCGACCTTGTCGAACAGCCCGCGAAGGTGATGCGGATCGGCACGATGATCAAGCAACTGCTGGAGGAGGTTCGTGCCGCGCCGCTCGACGAAGCCAGCCGCACGCGGCTACGCGACATTCACGCGACCAGCATCCGCGAGCTCGAGGATGGACTGGCGCCGGAACTGCGGGAAGAACTCGACCGCCTGACGCTGCCGTTCAGCGAGGACGTGGCGCCCACGGACGCCGAGTTGCGCATCGCCCAGGCACAGTTGGTCGGCTGGCTGGAAGGGCTGTTCCACGGCATCCAAACCGCGCTGTTCGCTCAGCAGATGGCCGCTCGCGCCCAGCTCGAGCAGATGCGCCAGGGAGCGTTGCCGCCGGGGTTGGGTAAACCGGGTCACGGTTCCCACGGCACGGGACAGTACCTGTAAGCCGTGTCGACCGGGCCTCACATCGTGACCCGCGATGCGTGGGTCGAGTTTCCGATCTTCGACGCCAAGTCGCGGTCTCTGAAGAAGGCCGTCCTGGGCAAGGCGGGCGGCACGATCGGACGCAACAACTCCAACGTGGTCGTCATCGAGGCGTTGCGCGACATCACCATGGAGCTCAACCTCGGCGATCGCGTCGGCTTGGTGGGACACAACGGTGCCGGCAAGTCCACCTTGCTGCGCCTGCTTTCGGGTATCTACGAACCGACCCGGGGCTGGGCGAAGGTGACCGGTCGGGTGGCGCCGGTATTCGATCTGGGCGTCGGGATGGATCCCGAGATCTCCGGCTTCGAGAACATCATCATCCGCGGCCTGTTCCTGGGGCAGACCCGCAAGCAGATGCTGAGCAAGGTGGATGAGATCGCCGAATTCACCGAGCTGGGCGAGTACCTGTCGATGCCGCTGCGTACCTACTCCACCGGCATGCGGGTGCGCCTGGCGATGGGGGTCGTCACGAGCATCGACCCCGAGATCTTGTTGCTCGACGAGGGCATCGGCGCGGTGGACGCCGAGTTCTTGAAGAAGGCGCAGTCGCGTCTGCAGAGCCTGGTCGAGCGCTCCGGAATCCTGGTGTTCGCCAGCCACTCGAACGAGTTCCTGGCCCGGCTGTGCCGAACCGCGATCTGGATCGACCACGGCACCATCAAGCTCACCGGCGGCATCGAAGACGTGGTCCGAGCCTACGAGGGTGAGGACGCCGCCCGGCACGTCCGCGAAGTGCTGGCCGAGACACAGGGCACCGCCGCTCCGAATGACTGAATCCGTCTTCGCCGTCGTGGTCACCCACCGGCGTCCCGAGGAACTGGCCCGTTCGTTGGAGATGCTGACCGCGCAAACCCGGGTGCCGGACCGCTTGATCGTCATCGACAACGACGATTCCGGCGACAGCCGCATCCACTACCTGGTCGCCGCGCAGGAGATCCCGTCCATCTATCTGAACTCCCGCCGAAACCTCGGCGGCGCCGGCGGTTTCGCCCTCGGCATGCTGCTGGCGCTGGCCCATGGCGCGACCTGGGTCTGGCTGGCCGACGACGACGGGCGCCCGCAGGACACCAAGGTGCTGGAGACCCTGCTGGCATGCGCCAAGAAGTACGACCTGGCCGAGGTGTCGCCGATGGTGTGCAACATCGACGACCCGGGCCAGCTTGCGTTCCCGCTGCGACGCGGCCTGGTATGGCGCCGGCGGGCCGGCGAACTGCGCACCGAGCCGGGTCAGGACCTGCTGCCCGGCATCGCGTCGCTGTTCAACGGCGCGCTGTTCCGTGCGTCGACGTTGGAAGCGGTCGGCGTCCCGGACCTGCGCCTGTTCATCCGCGGCGACGAGGTCGAAATGCACCGGCGCCTGGTCCGCTCCGGCCTGCCGTTTGGCACCTGCCTGGACGCGGTCTACCTGCATCCGTGCGGTTCCGACGAGTTCAAGCCGATCCTGGGCGGGCGGATGCACACCCAGTACCCCGACGACCCCGGCAAGCGGTTCTTCACCTACCGAAACCGGGGCTACGTGCTGTCGCAACCAGGACTGCGGAAATTGCTGCCGCAGGAGTGGGTGCGGTTCGGCTGGTTCTTCCTGGTAACCCGCCGCGACCCCAAGGGCCTTCTGGAGTGGATCCGGTTGCGCCGCTTGGGCCGCCGCGAAGTATTTACCAAGCCCGGAGGGTCCTCATGACATTCACCGATGCGGCGGCGCAATCCAGAACCTTCGCCCGCGCCCGCCGTGATCTAGTCGACGGTTTCCATCGTCACGAGCTGTGGTTGCACCTGGGCTGGCAGGACATCAAGCAGCGCTACCGCCGCTCGGTGCTGGGCCCGTTCTGGATCACCATCGCGACCGGAACCACCGCCGTCGCGATGGGCGGGCTGTATTCGAAGTTGTTCCACCTCGAGCTGTCGGTGCATTTGCCGTACGTGACGCTGGGGCTGATCATCTGGAACCTGATCAACGCCGCGATCTTGGAGGGCGCCGACGTCTTCGTCGCCAACGAGGGCCTGATCAAGCAGTTGCCGACGCCGTTGAGCGTGCACGTCTACCGGCTGGTCTGGCGGCAGATGATCCTGTTCGCGCACAACATCGTCATCTACGTGGTCATCGCGATCATCTTTCCCAAGCCGTGGTCGTGGGCGGATCTGTCGGTCATTCCGGCGCTGGGGTTGATCGTGCTCAACTGTGTTTGGGTGTCGTTGTGTTTCGGCATCTTGGCAACCCGATACCGCGACATCGGCCCGCTGCTGTTCTCCGTGGTGCAGTTGCTGTTCTTCATGACGCCGATCATCTGGAACGACGAAACGCTGCGACAGCAAGGCGCCAGCCAGTGGTCGAAAATCGTCGAACTCAACCCGCTGCTGCACTATTTGGACATCGTGCGGGCGCCGCTGCTGGGCGCACACCAAGAACTGCGGCACTGGGCTGTGGTGGTGGTGCTGACGATCGTCGGATGGCTGCTGGCTGCGGTTGCGATGCGGCAGTATCGCGCGCGGGTGCCGTATTGGGTCTAGAGGATACGGGTGTGAGCGCGCATGAGTGAGCCCCGCAAGGTCGACGCGAGCCTGCTTGCGGGCGTGTCGGAGACGGCGCTGTTCACCCTGCGCGGCAGGGCCTACCAGGCCGGCCGGCCCGACGCGATCATCGATGACCCGATGGCCGTCCGGCTCGTCGAATCCATCGACTTCGACTTCGACAAGTTCGGCCGCCGCAAGGGCCAGGAGATGGCGTTGCGGTCGCTGGCCGTCGACCGATGCGCGCTCGGTTACCTCGGCCAGCACCCTGATGCCACGGTGGTCGCGCTTGCCGAGGGCTTCCAGACCAGTTTCTGGCGGCTGAGCAGCGCGTTGGATGATCCCCAATTCCATTGGGTGTCAATCGATCTGGAACCGGTCATCGAGCTGCGCCGGCGACTGTTGCCGCGTGAGCCGCGAATCACCGAGATTGCGCAGTCGGCCCTGGATTACAGCTGGATGGACGCGATCGACACCCGCAACGGGGTGTTCATCACCGCCGAAGGGCTGCTGATGTATTTGCAGCCGCACGAGGCGCTGGGACTTATCACCGAGTGCGCCAGACGATTCCCCGGTGGCGGGATGTTCTTCGATGTGCCACCGACCATCATCAAGAAGCTGGCACCCAAGGGGATGCGCTCGTCCAAGCGATACCGCGTGCCGCCGATGCCGTTCAGCCTCTCGGCGCGTCAACTGGCCAAGCTGGCCGACACCGTTCCCGGCATCCACGCGGTGCACGATCTACCGATACCCAAAGGCAGGGGGTTGTTCTTCGGAACGATCTATCCCGCGCTCTGGCAGTTCCCGCCGATCAAGCCATTGCGAGGCGCCTACACCTTGCTCGAATTCGGTTGATACCCAACGACTGCGGGCACATCAAGTCGATTCCTTGACACCAGTGGATGACCTTCGCTGCGGGTGGCCCAACGCCCCAAGGGCGGTCACAGTCACTTCTGAATTGCAAAACACGTCAATACCAGTGACACAACCGTCAACACCGACGTACGATCCGCTTCACCGGATCGGTGATTAATCAGACGGTCACTGAGCGGTCGGGCAACGGCGGAGCCGGAGGCGCCGGGGGCTTTGGCGGGGTGGGAGGTTCCGGCGCCATCGGTGGTGCCGGTGGTGCCGGCGGCGATGGCGGGTTTGCCAATGCTCCCAACGGCACCGCCTGGGGCGGCGACGGCGGGGATGCCGGCGAAGGGGGCAACGGCGGTGCGGGTGGTGCTGGCGGGGCGGGCGGCGACGGTGGTCGAGGCGGTGCCGGCGGGCTGCTGATGGGTACCGGCGGTGCTGGTGGCGTCGGAGGCAGCGGCGGGACAGGCGGAAGCGGCGGCAACGGGGGCGCCGGCGCCCTCGGAGGCAGCGGCGGCGCCGGTACTACCCAAACCGGCAACACCGGCAAAGGCAGCTTCGGCGGATACGCCGGCACCGGCGGCGCCGGCGGGGCGGCGGGCGCCGGCGGCAGCGGCGGGACTGGCGGTGCACTTGTGGGCGGCGCCGGCGCCGGCGGCGGGGCCGGCTCCACCGGCACGTCTGGCATTGACGGTTTACCCGGATAGCCCTGGGGTAGCGACGGCTTTTAGTTCGGCGGAAAGTCGGGCAGCGTCAATACGGGCTGCTCTCCGGCCTGCTCAACATCGGCCAAGTGTTGCAACGCTTGCCAAATCAGCTTGCCGTCCAAGCGACGACCATCTGGTCCCCTCCGGTGGCCCACGACCGGACGAAGACGTCGATGGGCACCGTCTCGTCGCGGCCCTGCGCGTTGCCGCTGTCGTTGAGATGCACCTTGCCCGCGGCGGTGTCGACACCGGTGACGACCACCGCATGGTCAGCCGCGGGGTTGCCAGCCTGGTCGCGGTTGACGACCGGGATGCCCCAGATGAGCTCGGCGTTTATCCCGACGATCACCTTGTTGCCACTGGCGAGGTAGCGCTCCAACGCCTCCATGCCGACGTTGTCGACGTAGCCGGCGTCAACCCCGTACCGCGAAAGCAATAGTGGGAGATCGGTGGGGTCGGTCCCGTAACCGCTGGTGTACATCGAACCGCGCCGCGACTGGCTGGGCAGGCGCTGCGCCAGCGCGATGACCTCCTGTTCGGTGAGCTCGCGGTGGGTCAGCTGGGCGATCACGTCGGCGGACGCCATCAACGCGCAGTCGTCGTACGACTGCATCCGCCAGTACGGCGCGGCGGCCGCCGGGTCCCCGTACATCCTGGCGGTGTTCTCCCGGTGCCCGTGCGACGAAGCGGCGTGGGCGAGCCCGGTCGCCAGGCCCAGCGTCACGGCGGCACCTGTTACGGCGAGAACGACATTGCGGATGATGCGCATGCCGAAAGACTCGGCCGACGGTCTTCAGGAAAACTCTGCGAATCCTTGGGGCGAGGGCCGGGCGGCTGCGCGGCGGCGACGGCTTTGAGAATCTTCCAAGAATCCTTCAAGAATCCGACAAGGACTCACCCAGAAGCTAGGCCCCGGGATCAAGAACGACACCAGGGGGTCTACTAAATGCTGCGTCACGACAACGGATCCGTGCATACCGGCGGAACGCTGCTGCAATTTCCCATCGGACGAGACGCAGGGGTTGCATCCCCCGCGGTCGCCGATGAGGAGCTGGTTCTGGTACGCGGAATTCGCTTCAGCTCACTCTGCGAGCAGCACTTGCTTCCGTACTACGGCGCGGTCCACGTCGGCTACATCCACGGCGAAAACGATTTGAGTTCAACCGAATTCCTCCGGATAGTGGAAGCCTGCTCGCGCGGCATCCAAGAGCAGCAACGGATGACCACGCGGATGGGTTTGTGGTTGCACCATCAACTCGCGCCCCGCGGCGTGGGCGTGCTGGTGGAGGGCGGCTACAGCTGCGCCACCGAACACGGCTGCGCACCCCTGGCCGGCCCTACGACCACGCTGGCGTTCTACGGGTCCTTCCGGCACAGCGCCGACCAGCAACGCGAATTCCTCACGCTGGCAAGGCAAGAAATGCGAAAGGGACAAGCGGGAAATGAGTGATGTGATGTTGTCCGACGCCGCGCATACCGCCACGATCCATCGTGACGACGCGCCCATCGGCCGGTCTGCACGATTCCACCTACGCAAGCGGTTCGCAGATCTTCCGTGCTGCTACCGCTCGTGGGCCCGGCAAGGCAAACACGTCTACCTACACGGTTATGAACTCACGTTCGACATCGAATTCGCTTGCGCCGAAACAGAACCCGACTCTGACGTGGTACTGAACCACGGTGTCCTCAAAGACGTCTGCAAGGAGTTGCGCCGTCAGTTCGACCACACCACGCTGATCGCCGCCGACGACCCACACCTCAAGCTGTTCGAGATGCTGGCAGAGCGCGGAGTGATCGACTTGCGGATCATGATCAGCACCGGCATGCAGGCCTCCGCGGCCTGGGTTTTCGACACCGTCGACAGCATCGTGCTTCAGGCGACCGCGGGCCGGGTCTGGGTGTCCCGGGTGATCGCTCGGGAGAGCCGCAACAATGTCATCACCCTGACTGCCGAACCACCCGTCTGATGGAGCAGTATGCCTGTGTGAGCGACGTCTCAGTAATCGGTTGTGTGGGGACGTTGATCGTGGCGACACGTGGGGTCCACGGTCCCGGTGAGGTCGTCGTGACGGTGCGCGGGACCAAGGAGACGTGTCTGGCCCGGTCCGATGAGCCGTTGCCCAAAGGCGCCACGGTGCTCGTCGTCGAAGCCCGCGGCGCCCGGACCGTGGTTGTGGAGCCGTGGCATGACCCGCACCACCCTTCCTGACACCCAACCCTCCGAACTGCAAGGAGCTCAACAATGCTCGGTTACAAGGTGCCCGCCCCCGACGAGGCCATGCTCATCTCCGGCGGCAAGGCCAAGGGCAATGCCCCCTTCCGCGTCGTCACCGGCCACGGCGCATTCGTCATACCGTTCTTTCGCAAGGCCGCGTTCCTGACGCTGGCCATGTGCGAGGCCGAAGTCGCCGAGAAGTGCGTCACCCAACAGGGCATCACCCTCAACGTCCGGGCGGTGATCGCGTTCAAGGTCGGCAATGACACCGAAAGCATCATCGCGGCCGCGCAGCGGTTCCTGTCCGAGCAAGACCAGATGCAGGTGCTGACGGGCCGGATCTTCGCCGGCCACCTGCGTTCGATCATCGGCTCGATGACCGTTGAGCAGATCATCCGCGAACGCCAGAAACTGGCCACCGAGGTGCTCGACGGCTCCAAGGAAGAGATGGCCCGGATCGGTCTGGCGGTGGACGCCTTGCAGATCCAGTCCATCGACGACGACGGGCTCGGCTACATCAAGGCGATGTCGGCGCCGCACAACGCCGCTGTGCAGCAGCAAGCACAGATCGCCCAGGCACAGGCCGACCAGAAGGCCGCCGAGGCCGAGCAGGAGTCGCAGCGCAAGCAGGCCGAGTTCGCCAGGGAGACCGCGATCGTCAAGGCGCAGTACAAGGCCGAGGTGGACAAGGCGCAGGCGCAGGCCGCCCAGGCCGGCCCGCTGGCCGAAGCTCAGGCGCAGCGCGAGGTGCTGGCAATGCGCACCGAGTTGGCACAGCGCGCCGCCGAACTGCGCCAGCAGGAACTGGTCGCCGAGGTGGTCAAGCCCGCCGAGGCCGAAGCCGAACGCGTCCGGATCCTGGCTGTTGCCGACGCGGAGAAGATGAAGATCCAGGCCGAGGCGGCGGCTTCGCACAACCGCGTGGCGTTGGACAAGCTGCTCATCGACCAGCTGCCCGTGATTGTGGAGAAGGCCGCGTTGGGACTCTCGAACGCCAACCTCACCGTGCTCAACGGCGCCGACGGGATCAGCCAGGTAGCCAGCGGGCTGGTTTCCCAAGGACTGGCCATCTTTGACGCGTTGCGCAACGGGGTCGCGAAGGACGACGCCGAGGACAACGTGACTCCGTTGCCCGCGTCGGTGGAGGGCGCTTAAGGGTCGAGCATGTTTCCCTGGGTATACGTATGGCTAATACCAGTGACTACTAGCTGCTAGTGGTGTATCACTGAATGGCCACACGGCATCCCACCTGGGGGCGAAAGGTCGGCGCACATGACCGAGGAAGTCGATTCGAAGGGTCTGGCGGCCGCCGGACGTGAGCACCTCGCCGCCGAGTTGGCCCGGCTGCGGCAACGACGCGAGCGTCTGGAAGTCGAAGTGAAGAACGACCGCGGCATGGTTGGCGATCACGGTGACGCGGCCGAGGCGATTCAGCGGGCCGACGAACTGGTTGTTCTCGCCGATCGGATCAACGAGCTCGATCGGCGGTTGAAGGGCGAACCGACGGGCTCCGAGCCGGCGAACGGCGAGGGGACGCTGCCCAGCGGCACCGAGGTGACGCTGCGCTTCTCCGACGGTGAAGTGGTCACCATGCACGTGATCTCCATCGTCGAGGAGACGCCGGTGGGGCACGAAGCTGAGACATTGACCGCGCGCAGTCCGCTGGGACAGGCCCTGGCCGGGCACGAGCCCGGCGACACGGTGAGCTACTCCACGCCGCAGGGCCAGCAGGAGGTCGAGTTGCTTGCGGTCAAGCTGCCCAGCTGAGCGGCGGACGGCCGACGTCTACACTTCCGTTGATGTTGCCGCCAGAGCCCACCGAGTCATCGACTGAGTCAGCGGCGGCCCGTCCCCAGCAGCTGCACCTTTCGGCACAGGCGACGCGCTTCGTCATCACCGGCGGGTTCTCGGCGATCGTCGACTTCGGTCTCTACGTGCTGCTCTACAAGGTGGCCGGCCTGCAGGTAGACCTGGCCAAGGCGATCAGCTTCATCGCCGGCACCATCACCGCCTATCTGATCAATCGCCGCTGGACGTTCCAGGCGGCGCCGAGCACCGCGCGGTTCGTCGCGGTCATGGTGCTGTACGGGATCACCTTCGCCGTGCAGGTCGGGCTGAACCACCTGACCCTTGAGCTGTTGGAGTACCGGGGGTGGGCGATACCGGTCGCGTTCGTCGTCGCGCAGGGCACCGCGACGGTGATCAACTTCATCGTGCAGCGAACGGTGATCTTCCGGGTGCGCTGATCGGCCTTGGCTGTGGGGTCGTCGAACGTGTGGCCTATGGCCCGAGAACTGGCGGTGGGGGTGCTTAAGGCCCACATTCGGCGCCGCTGGTCGGCGCCCCCAC
>NZ_MVHT01000126.1 GCF_002086275.1 Mycobacterium intermedium
GACACCCACGTGACCACCCCAGGCAGCGCCCTGCTGTTCCCCAGCCTGTGCCAGGCGGTGGGCGGCATGCCGTGTCCCGAGGTCGACACCCCCGATGACTACTGCGGGCAGCGCACCGCGATGATGCCCAAGCGGCACCGCACCCGCACCCAAGACCGCGCCGCACGCATCAAGGCCGAACGCAAACGCAACCGCCAAGCCCGCGCCAAAATCCGCAGCATCGGCCTCAACGGCAAAGCCGAACAAGGCCCACCCCCCGACCCCGACGACGAACCACCACCCTTCTAGGGTCGGCGGTGTCCTAAACACCGCGTCCGCGGGTCAATGCCGGCGCGCGTCTACGTCTCGGACGTCGGAAGCGGCGGGAATTGCGGGTGACGCTTTTCCAAGAAGCTCACGATTCCTTCGATGACGTCGGGTCGCGGCAGGGCCTCCCACATGAGCGCTTCGGCATCCGCGGCGGCCGTCTTCATATCACGACTGGTGTCCGCGTAGGCCTGCCGCTTGATCACTGAAAGCGCTACCGGAGAACAGTTTTGGGCGATGTCCTCGGCATACTCCAGGACGCGCGCCATCAGGTTCTCCGGCGCCACGACTTCCTTGACCAGACCCAACTCGGCCGCCTCTTCGGCCAGAAACGTACGGCCACTGAGCAACAGGTCCATGGCCACGCCCCAGCCGGTCAGGCGCGGCAGTATCCAGGAGATGCCGAATTCCGCGATAAGTCCGCGGCGCGAAAACACCGCGCCGAATTTCGCCCCCGCCGCGGCAAACCGAATGTCGCACAACAACGCCTGGGTCAGACCGATGCCCACACAGGCGCCGTTGATCGCCGCAATCACGGGCTTTCGCAACTCGGTCAGAAAGTGTGGAGGACGCTCGCCGACCAGATCCGCCACGGTCTTTCCGCCGGCCTGCTCGAGCGATTCACCGACAGCCGGCGACGAACCGGACGCGCCCAGATAGGCACCGGCGCAGAATCCGCGGCCCCGGCCGGTCAGCACGATCACGCGGATAGCCGGGTCCCCCTCGGCGCGATCGATCGCGGCGTAGAACGCCGGCGCCATGTCGGGTCCCCAGGCGTTGAGTCGCTCCGGGCGATTGAGGGTGACGATGGCGACGCCGCTGTCGGTCGCCTCGTAGAGGACCGCGTCGTCAGAGTCAGCAACGCTCATGAAGAAACGGACCCTATCGCCGAGCGCGTCCGCGCGTCGTCAGCTTGACCAAGCCCAGCAGAATGATCGATCCCAACAGGCAGGTCAGGAACGAGAACAGCAGCCCGCCGTCGGCCACATCTATGCCGAAGCTGTGCAGCAGGAACCCGCCGACAAACCCGCCGACGATACCGACGACGATGTTGAGAACGAGACCCATTCGTGCTTCGGCGCCCATGATCTTGCTGCCGACCCAACCGGCCAGGCCGCCGATGACGATCCAGCCGAGGACACCCAGCGGGAGCATTTCCCATCCTTCCTAAGAATCAACAAGCCCTATCCGACGATAGGCATTCTTGATCTGAGTCTTGGCTTCATCAGGCAGTTCCATCTGCGGGGGACGCGAATGGGGGTACGAACCTATCGGTAGACCGAGCACCGACGCCGCGTACTTGAAAGCACCACCCCAATGGGTGAAGTAGTCGGGCCGCCCCGGGTAGCAGGTGAACCACGGCCCGAGGTCCAGTTCGAGTTGGTCCAAACCCGAATCGCGCCCGTAGTCCATCGCTTCGATCAGCTTGTCGCCCAGGATCAGGTCCCAATACTCGGACAACAGCGGGCGCTGCGGAGTCTCGAACAGATAGCCCGAGGTACCCAATTGCGCTGGGCAGACGATGCCCTCGCGCAGCCATCCAGCACGGTAGACCGTCTTGTCGCACTCCCAGATCACCAGACCGGGAGCGAGTTGATGCAGCATGCGACTGTTCTGGGGCCGGAACGCACCCTCCTTGGTGGCGCACACCGCGGGCACTTCGGCGTAAATGCGGGCGCCTTCGGCGGCGTTCAACACATAACCCGATGATGGCGAATTGAACATGCCCAACGCGATATCCGTGCGTGCGGCAATGTACTTGAAGAATTTCAGGACGCCCTCGCCGCCGTGGACCTCCATCATCGGGGTTTGGATGTATGCGATGTCGGCACCCGATTCCTGTGCGTGCAGCGTCAACTCCAAGCAGTCCTTCGCGGTCATCGCCGCGGTGCACGCCTGGATTATCACGTTCGGGTTCGCGGCACGCCCTACGTCAATCGCGACTTCCAGCAGGCGCTTTCGCTCGTCGATGGTCAACGCCCAGAACTCCGCGAGGCCGCTGGTACACCACAACATGGGGTGTTTGAGTTCGGCGACGCAGTAGTGCACCAATGTGCGGTAAGCGTCCCAGTCGATATCATCACCGTCGGTGCCACAGAATGGCGTGTAGAGCGAGTCACCGATGCCTCGTAGAGCACCGCGCGCCCATACCCGGGCCTCAGCCGCAGTCGCCATGACAATCTCCTCTGGGACGGCTAGCCGGATTTATCAAAAAGCCTACGATAGGTATTACAGTAGCAGGACGACGAAACACACAAAATGGCTTTAGCGGCCCCAGCCGCACGGCGCGTATGCGCAGGTCGGAACCTATGGAGGTGCCCGTAGTGGCAAAGCAGGCAA
This sequence comes from Mycobacterium intermedium, assembly GCF_002086275.1. Taxonomy (GTDB): domain Bacteria; phylum Actinomycetota; class Actinomycetes; order Mycobacteriales; family Mycobacteriaceae; genus Mycobacterium; species Mycobacterium intermedium. The sequence goes on from NZ_MVHT01000126.1 coordinate 2,647, forward strand.
CCGCCGAGAAGCGTCAGCGACGCGAGCGCGGGTCCATCAATCCCGACGACATCATTACGGGCGCCTTCGAACTTGCCGAGGAAGTATCGATCGACAACCTGAGCATGCCGCTGCTGGGCAAGCATCTCGGGGTCGGAGTCACGAGCATCTACTGGTACTTCCGCAAGAAGGACGACCTGCTCAACGCGATGACCGACCGCGCCCTGAGCAAGTACGTGTTCGCGACGCCATACGTTGAAGCCAGCGACTGGCGCGAAACCCTACGGAATCATGCCTATTCGATGCGTGACACGTTCATGGGCAACCCAATTCTGTGCGACCTGATCCTTATTCGCTCGGCCCTGAGCCCGAAGGCGGCGCGGTTGGGTGCACAAGAGATGGAGCGCGCGATCGCGAATCTGGTGGAGGCGGGGCTGTCCCCCGAGGACGCCTTCGACACCTACTCGGCGGTGTCCGTGCACGTGCGCGGTTCGGTGGTTCTGCACCGCCTCAGCGAGAAGAACAAGTCGGCCGACAGTGGTCCGCGCGACATTGAAGATGCCATGGCGATCGATCCGCAGACCACTCCGCTGATCGCGCAGGTCAGCAGGAGAGGCCACCGCATCGCAACTCCGGATGACAGCAACTTCGAGTACGGGCTCAATTGCATCCTGGATCACGCGAGCCGGTTGATCGAGGAGAACTCGAAACGCAAGTCGACGTCCTCCCGCCAAAAAGCGGCCAAAGCGACCAAGGCGAGGCCCAAAGCCTAGTCCCGTTAAGGGGATTCGGGCTCCGGAACGTGAAAGTATTCGTCGCGCAACCGAAATGCCTCCTTGGTGCCGTGCTGTGCCCGCGTCTTGACGAAGTTGAATTCGCCCGGCGCGAACTGCAGGTTGGTGCCGTAGGCGTGGAATAGGTAGCTCGCGACTTCCTCGCCTTGGTAGGCCTGGCTCTGCTCGACGAGGCGGAACGCTTCCTTGGCGATGACGACACCGTCGGCCGGCATCTTGGCCGCCTTCTCTGCCCAGTATCGCGCGCGAGCCGCCACCGATCCGGGATCGCAAGTGTCCGTGAAGATTCCGAGGTGTTCCACCTCGCCGGCTTCGATGATGTCGCCGGTAAGCAGCAGCCGCCGGGCCAGGACCGGGCCCAGGCGATGGAAGAACATGTGCAGGCTGCCCAGCGCGGGCCCGAGGAAACGCGTTGCGGGCATACCGATCTTGGTGTCGCGCGCGATGACCGAGATGTCGGTCATCAACGCCATCTCAAAGCCGCCGCCGAGCGCGTAGCCGGCGATCTCCCCCACCGTCACCTTCGGGAAGCCCATGAAGTTGTGATAGAAGCTGAATGACTTGCGGTCCACGGCAAGTCGCCGACGCTGACTCGGGCGGCGCTTTTCGGCCGGTGCATCTTTGTCGCCGTACCAGCCGTAGGCGTTGTTCATGTCGGCACCGGTGCTGAACACCCCATCGGCACCACGCAGCAGCACCACGGTGAGGTCGTCGTCGTCGGCAACTTGATCAAGGTAGCGCGCGATGGCCCCACGCATCTCCGCGTCGTAGGAGTTGCGCTGCTTTGGGTTGTTGAAGGTGATAGTGGCGATGCGCCGGTCGCGGTCGACGTCGAACAACACCCGGTCATCTGATGTCATGGGTCAGACTCCTCACGCCGACTGGCGAATTGGGAAGTGATGAGCTTGTCGGGCCGCGACGCCAGGGTGCTGACCTCACCAATGCAGAGCACTTCGTCGTCGTGGAGCAGGCGGGCCGTGGATGTGATGCCCCGTTCGGCCTGCGCCCGCACGATGTCGAAGCGCAACTCGGTCAGCAGCGGCGTGGGCCGCCGAAATGTCAAGTTGAGTGAGCGGGTCTTTCCGGCCAGTCCGACGACGCAACTCTGGTGCTGGATGACGCAGTCGAAGAAAACTCCGATGAAGCCGCCGTGCACCAATCCCGGCGGACCTTCGTACACCAACGGGAATGTCACGCGACCGGAGGCGTTCTCCGCGTCGATGTGGTCGAACTGGTACTCGGGAAAGCAGGGATTGTAGGCGCCGATGTCGGTCGCATGGTCGAGATAGATGCGCCGGGTATCGCCGGGCTGCTCGCCGATTCGCGGTGCCAAATCCGGCGGTGCGGCCGCGGCGAGTTCACGCTCCCAGTCGGCGAACTGGGCCAGCATCGTGTCCACCACTGGGTGCGGGTGTTCCAGTGCGAGCAGCAGCGAACTCAGCCGGCGGATGGCACCGGCGGCGGCGACGGTCTGGGCCAGCGGCGCTTCCCCGAACTTTGGCGCCATACGGCCCTTCTCCTTCGGCTTCACCCGCTTGTTCCGTCGGTAACGTTTCCTTGCTAACTTATACAGGGTAGCAATCGTATTGCCTACTGTATGGGTAACCATAACGGCGGAGAAAGGCCGATTTCGATAGTGAGTCACGAGGCCGACTCGGCCTACGCCGAGGGTTCGGTGACAACGCAGCGAGACGACGCGATATTGCGAGTCACTCTCGATCGCCCGGCTCGGCGTAATTCGTTGAACAAGACGATGATTGAAACCTTCGTCGATGTGCTGGTCCGGGCTGCCTCCGACGATTCATTGCGAGCGATTCACATCCGCGGAGCCGGCGACGACTTCTGCGCGGGGTCCGACTGGGTCGCCGCCAACAGCCCGAGCGGACAACGCCCCCGGACGGGCGACCTGGTGCGCAGGGTTCCCCACGCCGCCCACCGCGTGATCGAGCTCGTGCACAGCATTCAGCTGCCCGTGGTGTGCAGCGTCCAGGGCTGGGCCGTGGGACTGGGTTGCAATCTGGCCTTGGCCGCGGATTTCACCATCGCCACCACGGACGCGCTGTTCTGGGAACCATTCATCGCCCGCGGCTTCAGCCCCGACTCGGGCAGCACCTGGCTACTCCCCCGGCTCGTCGGTGTGGCACGCGCCAAGCGCATGCTGCTGCTCGGCGAACAGGTCACTGCCACCGACGCCGCCGACTGGGGGCTGATACACCAAGCCGTCGACGCCGGCGAGCTGGAGCAGTCGACCGAGGAGTTGCTGACGAGGTTGGCGTCCGGACCCACGGTGGCGATCGGATTGGCCAAGCAAGCAATGGAATTCGGCCAGCAGGCGACGCTGGGCCAGGCCATGACACAGGAGCTGTTCAACTTGGAGCTATCCTGCCGGACCAAGGATTTCAAGGAAGGCCTGGAAGCCTTTCGACAACGACGCCCACCCAAGTTCGAAGGCCGATGAGCATGACTTCTCAGACCAGCTTCGACACCATCATCTACGAGGTCGACGGGCACACCGCCACCATCACGCTCAACCGTCCAGAAGCCCTCAACGCGCTCAGCCCGCACATGATCACCGAGCTGCGCGCCGCCTACCACGAGGCCGAGAACGACGACCAGGTGTGGCTCACCATCGTCACCGGCACCGGACGCGCGTTCTGCACCGGCGCCGACGTGAAGGAGATTCCGGAAGACGGCAAGGTGATTTACGAGCGGCCCTACCTGTCGACGTACGACCAGTGGGAGGCGCCGCAGGAGGGCACGCCGCCGTTTCGCACCATGGCCAAGCCGGTGATCACCGCCGTCAATGGATTGTGTTGCGGCGCGGGCATGGACTGGGTCACCACGTCGGACATCGTCATCGCATCGGAGCAGGCGACGTTCTTCGATCCGCATGTCAGCATCGGACTGGTTGCCGGACGTGAGTTGGTGCGGGTGTCCAGGGTGTTGCCGCGCTCGATCGCACTGCGAATGGCCTTGATGGGCAAGCACGAGCGGATGAGCGCCCAGCGCGCTTATGAGCTCGGACTGATCAGCGAGATCGTCGAGCACGATCGTCTGCTGGATCGGGCTCGTGAGATCGCCGACATTGTCAATTCCAATGCGCCGCTGGCGGTCCGGGGCACCAGGCTGGCAATTATCAAAGGCCTGAATGTACCGCTGCACGAAGCCGAGATAATGGCCGAGACGTTCCGTGAGCGGGTGCTGCGCACCGAGGACGCCCAAGAAGGTCCGAAGGCGTTCGTGGAGAAGCGGAAACCGAATTGGCAGTGCCGGTGATGTTCGAAACCATCCTGCTCGACATCGATGCCGCCACCCATGTCGCCACGATCACGCTGAATCGCCCCGAGCAGCTCAACGCGTTCAACCGCACCATGTGCGAGGAGATGGCCGAGGCATGGCGCATCGTCAAACTCGACGATGACGTGCACGCGGTGGTGCTCCGATCCGCCGGGGACCGCGCCTTCAGCGCTGGGCTTGACATCAAGACCTCCTACGGCCAGCCCGAAAACGTCTGGAATCACGAGGATCCCGGCGAGTTGCTGAGTCCCAAGTGGCAGAAGATGTGGAAGCCGGTGGTGTGCGCGGTCCAGGGCATGTGCACGGCCGGCGCGTTTTACTTCATCAACGAGTCCGATGTGGTCATCTGCTCAACGGACGCCACATTCTTCGACTCGCACGTCTCGGCGGGTCTGGTCTGCGCGCTCGAGCCGATCGGGCTGATGCGCCGCGTCGGGTTGGGTGACACACTGCGCATCGCACTGATGGGTAACGACGAGCGGGTCAGCGCCGAGACCGCCCTCCGGATCGGGTTGGTTACGGAAGTCGTTGAGCGGCGGCAATTGTGGGCACGCGCCCACGAGATCGCGACGACCATAGCGGCCAAGCCGCCGTCAGCGACGCAAGGCAGCGTCAAGGCGATCTGGGAGTCACTGGACAAGCCCTACCGCGCGGCCTTGGAGCAGGGCCTGATCTACACCCGGCTGGGCAATCCGCTCGGCACGGCGGAACTGGCCGCACAGCGTAAGTCCGGCGACGGCGAGCCTCCCGCACGCGAACCGAAGATCCGGTAATGCACTCACTGAGCCGGCGCATTGCCGATGTACTGGACCTGGAGCCCGACGCGCCCGCAATCGAGTACGACGGGCAGTGGCTGTCGTGGCACCAGATCAGCGTGGCGGCCCGGTGCATCAGCTCGCTGGCCGGCCAAGCGCAAGTCGGCATGCTGCTGCGCAATCGGCCTGGCCACGTCGCGGCGTTTCTCGGCGTGCTGCTGGGCGCCGGGACGGTGGTCACCATCAACCCGTCCCGAGGCGACGACCGGACCAGGGCCGATATCGCCGAGCTGGGACTGCCGTTCATCCTCGGCGATGCCGACGATCTGAGCAACCTGGTCGACGAGCCGGCCGGCACTGTCGCGGTGTCGATTTCGGACATCTTCGACTGGGCCGACGATCCGCCGATCCGAGACCCCGGAGTCGCGGGCGTCGCGGTGCGGATGCTGACCAGCGGAACCACCGGGCCACCCAAGCGGGTCGACCTGAGTTACGACATGCTCGCGCGCAGCGTCATGGGGCCCGAACCCGACCGCGCGCCCACCCCAGCGCAATTGCGGCGCGGCGTCGCGATCGTCAACTCACCATTGGTGCACATTGGCGGTGTTTTCCGAGTGCTGCAGTGCGTCGCCGAGGCGAGATCCTTTGTGCTGCTGGATCGTTTCGAGCTCGCGACCTGGACCGATGCGGTGCGCAAGCACCGACCCCGCACCGTGTCACTGGTGCCGGCGGCATTGCGCACGGTGTTGCACGCCGATCTGCCGCGTGCGGACCTGGACAGCATCGTTGCCGTCACCTGCGGTACCGCGCCCCTGTCGGCCGACGACGCGGACGCGTTTTTCGAAAAGTACGGTATCCCGGTCCTGACGTCCTACGCGGCAACCGAATTCGGTGGCGGCGTCGCCGGCTGGACGCTGGCCGACCACCAGCAGTTCTGGCGGGACAAGCGTGGCAGCGTCGGACGGGCCAACCCCGGTTCGGAGCTCCGGGTGGTGGACGACGACGGTAATCCGCTCGGGCCGGACCAGGTCGGCCTGCTGGAGGTCAAGCCCGGGCAGCTGGGCCCGGCGGCTCAGTGGATGCAGACCACCGACCTGGCCCGCATTGATGCGGACGGCTTTGTCTGGATCGTCGGCCGCGCCGACCAGGCGATCATCCGCGGCGGGTTCAAGGTGATGCCCGACGACGTTCGCGTCGCACTCGAGGGCCACCCGGCGGTGGCCGGGGCCGCCGTGGTGGGCCGGTCCAACGAACGGCTCGGCGAAACCCCGGTCGCAATGGTGGAGCTACGTGCGGCCGCGTCCACCGACGCCGACACCGACGCCGCTGCCCTGGTCGAATACCTTCGTCCTCGACTGGCCGGCTACGAGATTCCCACCGAGATCGCGATCGTCGATGCGATTCCGCGGACCCCGTCCGGCAAACCGGATCTGACTGCCGTCCGAGGCTATTTCAGTGCTTCCGCGGACCATGCCGAGTGAGCTCTGCACCGTCGGCGAAGTCCTGCGGCACCAGGCCGTCGCGCGAGCGCAGCACCCCTTGCTGGTGTGCGACGACGACCGACTCACCTACGGCGACGCCGATCGTCGTTCGGCAGAGTTGGCCCGTGGACTGATCGGGCTCGGGGCCGGCAAGGGAACCCATGTGGGGGTGCTCTACCCGAACGGCAGCGAATTCGTCATCGCAATGTTGGCAGCGGCGCGGATCGGCGCGGTAGTTGTCCCTTTCTCCACCTTCGCCACTTCCCGTGAGTTAGGTGAACAGCTGCTTCACAGTGATGTGGCGATCCTGTTGAGCACCAACGGGTTCAGGTCCCACGACTACCGGCGCCGGCTGGCCGAGGCGCTCGGGCCTTTTACCGACGATGGAAGGCTGTTCCGCACCGCCGCACCACAATTGCGCCACGTGGTCACCAGTGCGCGGTCACTGTCTCGAGTCGCCGGGACCGTGGAGCCCAGCCTGCTGCGGGCGATGGAGGACGACGTCGACGGTTCCGACGTGCTCACCATGGTTTACACCTCGGGGTCCACCAGCACGCCCAAGGGCGTGATACACACGCACGCCGCGCTGTTGCGGCACCAACGAAACCTCAACGAGATTCGCGGCTTGACGGCCACCGATCGCCTGTTCTGCAATTCGCCCTTCTTCTGGATCGGCGGATTGGCCTTCGGCCTGCTCGCCACGCTGGTCGCCGGTGCCACCCTGGTGTGCTCCAACAGCACCGACCCCGGAAAGACGCTCGATCTGCTCGAGGCCGAAAAGCCGACCATCACCAACGGTTTCGTGGCGGGCATCGCACACCTGGCCGACCACCCCAGCTTCGCTACACGCGACCTGTCGTCGATGCGTCGGGGCAACCTCTATCCGATCATGGCGCCCGACGCACGACCAGTGGATCCGGAGCTGCGACACAGCATGCTGGGGCTGACCGAGGCGGGCAGCGTCGTGCTCCTCAGCGAGGACGAGTCTGACCAACCCGAATCGCGGCGCGGCTCGTTCGGTAAACCGGCGCCGGGATTCGAGACGATGATCGCCGATGGCGAGCTCTGTATCCGCGGCCCGTTCGTCATGCAGCGGTACTACAAGCGCAGTCGCGAAGAATGCTTCGACGCCGACGGCTGGTTCCACACCGGTGATCTGGTGCGAGCCGACGCCGACGGATTCATCTATTTCCTCGGCCGCCGCGCGGGAATGATCAAGACGGCGGGTGCCAACGTGTCAGCGGCCGAGGTCGAGCGAGCTATCGCAAAACTGGGTATGACCGCACATGTCGTCGGCATCCCGGACGCCCAACGGGGTCAGTTGGTGGCCGCGGTCATCGCCTTGCCCGACGGTGCCACCGACTTTGACGAAACCGCGTTGCGCGAAGGGCTGAAAGCCGAGCTGTCGGCCTACAAGATCCCGAAGCGATTCATCGCCGTGCCCCGCGCCGAGATACCGCTGTTGTCCAGCGGCAAGGTTGACCTCCAACGACTGAAGAAGTTGTTCGATGTGTGACACCATTGACCGTCTGGTCCGGCGCCAGGCCGAACGCCATGCTTCGAAGCCGATGGTGATTGATGCTGAATCGCGGATCAGCTACGACGGGCTCCTCTCCAGCACAACGGATTTAGCCGCAACATTCATCGAGGCCGGCGTGGCCAAGGGCACCCGGGTCGGGCTGATCATGCCCAACTGCGTGCAATGGGTACAGGTCGCCATAGCACTGACCCGCATCGGGGCGGTGCTCGTCCCGTTGAGCACGCTGCTGCGCCCCGGCGAGCTGGCGGCGCAACTCCGAACGGCCGCCGTGCAATTCCTGGTGAGTGTCGCGGAGTTTCGAGGGCACCGCTACCTCGACGATCTCAAGTCGGTGCCGCCCCTGGAACTGCCTGCGCTACGCGAAGTTTGGTCCGTCGAGCGACTCTTCCAAGAGTCTGCCGGCACTCAGGCTCGCGATATGGTCGACGCCATGACCGCGACGGTCACCGCGTCGGACACGCTGACCATCATCTTCACCTCGGGCAGCAGCGGACCTCCCAAGGGAGTGGTCCACTCGCACGGCAGCGCTTTGGGGGCGGCGCATTCGAGCCTGGACGCGCGCCGCATTACCGCCGACACCCGGCTGTATCTGACCATGCCGTTCTTCTGGGTCGGCGGCTTGGGCAGCGGCATTGTGTCCACGCTGCTCGCCGGGGCCACCCTGATCACTGAGCAGCTGCCACGCCCCGAAACCACCCTGCGTCTGCTGGAAAGCGAGAAGGTCACCCTGTTCCGCGGCTGGCCCGATCAGGCCGAAGCGCTGGCACGCCACCCCGATATCGCCGCCGTCGACCTCTCCGCACTGCGGCCGGGCAGCCTGGAAGCGCTGCTGCCTGCCGAACTGCGAGCCGAGCCCGGCGCCCGCGCAAACCTGTTCGGCATGACCGAAACTTTCGGGCCCTACTGCGGCTACGCCGCCGACACGGACATGCCGGCGTCAGCCTGGGGAAGCTGCGGAAAGCCGTTCCCCGGCATGGAAGTTCGAGTTGTCCATCCCGACACCGGCGAGCCGGTACCGGCCGGAACGGTGGGCATGATTCAACTGCGCGGCCCGCACACCCTGCGCGGCATCTGCCGACGCAGCCGTGAAGACGTTTTCACACCCGACGGCTTCTACCCCACCGGCGACCTCGGTCGGCTCGGCGAGGACGGCTTTCTGTTCTATCACGGCCGCTGCGACGACATGTTCAAAGTCAGCGGCGCCACCGTCTATCCCAGCGAGGTCGAGCGTGCGCTGCGCACCATCGACGGTGTCGAAAAGGCCTTTGCCACCAACGTTCCCGGTCCCGGCGGCGGCCAGCGTGTGGGTGCGGCAGTCGTGGGCCGCGAGCTCACCACCGATCAGTTGCGCGTAGCGGCGCGCGCGCTGTTGAGCGCGTTCAAGGCGCCAACGGCGTGGCTGCTCTTCGAGTCCGACGACGAGGTCCCCCGCGGCGCCACCGGCAAGGTGGACATCCGGCGGCTGCGGGAAATGTTGATCGAAGCGAACCAGCCTTAAGGAACCCGTTCCCAGGGTTCGCAATTCACTGACTCGAACGCCTTCACCGACGTGTTGATGTTCGCGAACATGGGACCGATGGACATGTTCGTCTGGAGTACGTGCTCCTTGTTGGCATCGGGCGTGCTGTAGGTGAACCACGCGCACATGGAGTCTTGGGTCGGCACATTGTTTATCCAGACTCCGATGACGGATGCCGACCCTGCCGTGCGGTAGAGGCCCGGTGCGATGTCAGTGCCGACGACAAAGACACCGTTGCCCGGGATCGGGTCCAGTAGTTCGGCAACCGCGGGCGGTGCCAGCGCGACGGCCGACACACACGCCACCAGTGCGGCGGTACCACGAGAAACCCGCTTCATGCGCATATCGGCAGCGTATGCCCAAACGCGCCCCAGCAACAACAAATGCCGGCACCGACGGCTAGGGCAGGAATGGGTTGAGTATCGGCGGGATGATCTGGTTACCGGTGACGCCGGTGAACCGGATGTAGATCTGTGCGGGGATGTTCAGCGTCTGGTAGATGCCGGCGCCGATCCACGAGACCGGGAGCTGTAAGAAGCTGGGCACCGCATCGACGACGCTCTGGATCGGCCCGTACACCAGGTAGGGGATCGTGGCGGCTACCGTGCGCGAATTCAGTCGCAGGGTGTCCGGGACGTCCGGATAGCCCTGGGTGGCGAAGGTTTGGTTGAGCACGCTGTACAGGTTGTCGCCAGGGTCGAACAACGTGTTGTCGAAGCTGGCAGACGTGATCGGCGCACCCTGCATATACGCCGGCGGCGTCAGGCCGAACGCATCCAGAATCGTCGGCGTCACGCTGACGGTCTGCCATGCGTTGTTGATGTAACCGTTGTTGGTCATGTCGGTGCCGGCTTGATCCCAGATGAGGAAAGTCGCCGTCTCCAAAGGTGATTGGAAGCCATGGCCACGGCCGAACTGGTCGGGACCGATCTCGCCGTGGTCGGTGACGACGAGGATGTCCCATTCCTCGTTGTACGTGGCCTCCCAGTCGTAAACGGCCCCCAACAGGCCACCGCCGCCTGCCGTTTGAGAACCGAGAACGGCGTCCAGGGTCCGCAGGGAGGCGGCGTATTGCGGTGAATCGCCGCCGTATTGATGTGCGTTGTTGTCGACACCAGCCAACGACACGAAGATGAAATTTCCCTTGTTGGGATCGGCCGCTGCAATCGCGGCCTGAGCCTTCTGCCCGGTCAGGATTTGCGTCGCTGTCCAGTCCGTGTCCCCCGCGACCTGCGGGACGAATTCGATGGAATCCGCGGGGAACGCACCGGCACCGGCGATTCGGGTATTGATGCCGCTGACGGTGCCCTCCCCGTTGGCGATGACCACCGTGTCGACCATGTCGCCGAAGGTGCCCTCGAGGTAGTTGTAGACCGTCGGCCAGTTGTCATACGTCCACGGCGTGAACACGTTGTTGGACACACCCGCTGTCTCCATCCACACACCGGTCTGAATAGTCGTCCACGAGGGGTTGGAAATGGTGGTGTGCCCGATGATCGTGGACGCGGAGGTGACGCTTTGCGCCATCAGCGCGTGGAAGTTCGGGGTGCCGGCCGAATCGGCCAGTATTCTGCTCAGATTCGTGCCGTCCGTGCCGATGAGCAAGAAGTTCCGATCGGGTGCAGCCGCGAGCAGATTGGTGAGCGCGGTTACGTCCGACGGCACGTACAAGATGTGGCCGTTGCCGAATCCGCCTTCGCCGTTGGCGCCTGGGGCGCCAAACAAGGACTGCGCGTGGCCACCGAGCCCGCCCATCCCATAGGTGACCAGGTCCTCGTCATAGCGCCATTTCATGGACAGGTTGCGCAGGT
>NZ_MVHT01000127.1 GCF_002086275.1 Mycobacterium intermedium
CGAAGCCGGCGAAGCCAGCTAGGCGCCTACAGCGGCCAAGCACGCCGAATGTGGGCCTTATGCACCAACTTCCAAGGTCGCAGGGCCGCAGGCCCCACACTCAGCGAAGCCGGCGAAGCCAGCTAGGCGCCTACAGCGGCCAAGCACGCCGAATGTGGGCCTTATGCACCAACTTCCAAGGCTGCAGGGCCGCAGGCCCCACACTCAGCGAAGCCGGCGAAGGCGAAGCCCCGGCGCTTAAGGCGTCACGATGTTGAAACTCGGATCCGGCGCATCGAGCACGCCAATCAACGACTGCAGCGCGGACTGATCACCGGTGACCTCAAGTCCGGGCGAACCGAAGTCGCCGAGCAATACACCTAGCAGCCGAAACTTGCTGGCCAGCTTGACCGTAACAGTCGCCGTCGCCGGGTCGGCGGCCACCTTCCGCTGGACCAGCACACCGTTACGCAACGTCAAACGGTAGTTCGCGCCAAGATCGGCGAAGGTGATGTCGATCGCGATGTCGAGGTCCCAGGCGCGCGGGCCGTTGATCCGGATCGCGAGACCGTCAAAGATCTGCTCCGGGGACAGCTGCAGGAGCAGGCTTGGCGACGTGACTTGGGCCGCCGTACCGAAGTTGCCCTCGCGCAGTTCGGTTGCACCGCTGAGGAAGAAGTTGCGCCACGTCGCGTTCTCGGCGCCGTACGCGAGCTGCTCCAAGGTGTCGGCATACAACGCCCGCGCGGCGGAATGCTCGGCGTCGGTAAACATCGCGTGGTCGAGCAGCGTTGCCGCCCAACGGAAATCACCCGAGTCGAAGGCCGCCTGCGCTAGCTCGACGACCCGGTCAAGCCCACCCAGCGCCGCAACGTAACGCGGACCCAGCGCCTCGGGCGGATGCGGCCACAGCCGACCCGGGTTGCCGTCGAACCAACCCATGTACCGCTGATAAACCGCCTTCACGTTGTGGCTGACCGAGCCGTAATAGCCGCGAGTGTGCCACGCCCGTTCCAGCGCCGGGGGCATCTGAAACTGCTCGGCGATCTCGACCCCCGTATAGCCCTGATTGAGCAGCCGCAGAGTCTGGTCATGCAGGTACGCGTAGAGATCTCGCTGCAGCGACAGGAATTCGATGATGCGTTCCCTGCCCCACGTCGGCCAGTGATGGGACGCAAAGACCACGTCGGAGCGGTCGGCAAAGGTGTCGATCGCCTCGGTGAGGTAGCCCGACCACGCACGCGGGTCACGCACCAGCGCACCACGCAACGTCAACAGGTTGTGCAGATTGTGGGTGGCGTTCTCGGCCATGCACAGCGCGCGGAATTGCGGGAAGTAGAAATGCATCTCGGCGGGTGCCTCGGTGCCCGGCGCCATCTGGAATTCGATCTCCACGCCGTCGATCGTGTGCGTCTCTCCTGTGGTGCGGATGTCGATGGTCGGCACGATGATCCCGACCTCGCCGGTGGACGGAGTCTGGCCGAGCCCGCAGCCCACCTGCCCCTGCGGCCCTCGGTCGAGCACCGTGCCGTACATGTAGGTGGCGCGTCGCGTCATCGCCGGACCCGCATACACGTTCTCCTGGATGGCGTGCTCGGTAAAGCCTTCTGGCGCCAGCACGCTCACCTTTCCGGCATCCACATCCGCTTGCGTCGTCACGCCCAGCACGCCACCGAAGTGGTCGACGTGACTGTGGGTGTAGATCACCGCGACGACGGGCCGGTCGCCACCCCGGTGTTCGCGATAAAGGGCCAGCGCGGCGGCCGCCACCTCCGTGGAGACCAGCGGGTCGATGACGATGATCCCGGTGTCACCCTCGATGAAGGTGATGTTGGAAAGGTCGAAGCCGCGGACCTGGTAAATGCCGGGGACCACTTCGTACAGACCCTGTTTGGCGGCCAGCGTCGATTGCCGCCACAGGCTGGGGTGCACCGAGGTAGGCGCGGGACCGTCGAGGAATGCGTACACGTCGTTGTCCCACACCACGCGCCCGTCGGCCGCCTTGATGACGCACGGCGACAAGGATGCGATGAATCCACGATCGGCGTCGTCGAAATCCCTTGTGTCATCGAATGGTAGCGCGCATTGGCCATGTGCCGACTCGATGGCCGCAGTAGGAGGTTTGTGGTTCACCGGCAATACTTTGCCACTCCGGGCGCCACGGCGGAATGATTCGACACGACGTGAATTGCGGAAGCAAAATTCGGCCTTTTGCACCTAGACCTGCTGCCCAGCAGGTCGCATACTTCCGAAGCGATCCGCAAAGCCGCGGATCGCGCCAACGGGCAAAGGAGCAGGGGTGATGCGTGCACTGACGGTTTCGGTTGCCGCGGCAGCGTTGTTGGCCGCGAGTCTTTCCGGTTGTTCGGACCAGGAGTCCAGCGGGGGCGGCGCCACGTCGGTAGGTAGCGGTGGCGGCGTCACGAAGGTCGTCGTCGACGGGAAGGAGCAGAACGTCTCGGGCGCGGTTACCTGCTCCTCGGCGGCCGGCAACGTCAACATCACCATCGGCGGACAAGGCACTGGGATTGCTGCCGTGCTCACCGACACCAACCCTCCTGAGGTGAAGTCCGTGGGACTCGGCACCGTCGACGGCATCGCCTTGAACTTCATCGCCGGCACCGGCGAAGGCCAAGCCTCGGCAACCAGAAATGGCAGCCAGTACAAGATCACCGGGACGGCGGTCGGAGTGGACGCGTCCAACCCGATGGAGGGTGCGGTGAAAAAGCCGTTCGCAATCGACGTGAACTGCCCGTAGCACGCTCGCGGGAACGACTCTAGGAATCAGCGGCGGGCGGTTGGCTGCCATTACGCGGCAACCGCACCGCGAACTCGGTGTGGCCGGGTGAGCTATTCAGCGTGATCGTTCCGTGGTGCGCCTTCACCACAGCGGACACGATCGCCAGGCCCAGGCCCGTGCTGCCGCCCTTGCGGGACCGTGACGTGTCGCCGCGGGCGAACCGCTCGAATACCTCTGATTGCTTTTCTTTCGGAATACCGGGCCCGTTGTCGATGACCTGAAGTACGACGTTTTCCGGCTCGGTGGTCAGCCGCGTCGTCACGACGGTGCCGGCGGCGGTGTGCACGCGGGCGTTGGCGAGCAGATTCGTCACCACCTGGTGCAACCGTGCGGCATCACCGGTCACCGTCACCGGTTCCGGCGGCAGGTCCAGCTCCCACTCGTGGTCGGGCCCGGCGACGTGCGCGTCGCTCACGGCGTCGACCGCCAGGCGGGACATGTCGACGTCTTCCCGTTCCAGCGGGCGTCCGGAGTCCAGACGCGCCAGCAGCAGCAGATCTTCGACCAGGTGGGTGATCCGGGCGGTCTCGGACGCCACCCGACTCATGGCATGCGCCACCGCCTCCCGGTCGTCACCCATCTTCTGCGCGAGTTCGGTGTAACCGCGGATCGCGGCCAGCGGAGTGCGCAGCTCGTGGCTGGCGTCGGCGACGAATTGGCGGACCCGGGTCTCGCTGGCCTGCCGCGTCGACAGCGCCGCCGCGATGTGGTCGAGCATTCGGTTCAGCGCCGAACCCAGTTGGCCCACCTCGGTGGAGGGGTTCTCGTCGGGCACGCGCAGCGGCAGCTCGACCTCGCCGCGGTGCAGCGGAAGATCGACGACCTTGCTCGCGGTCTGTGTGACGCGCCGCAACGGCGCCAATGCTCGCCGGATGACCACGGCGCTGGCCAGGGTCGCAGCGGCGATGCTCACCACCAACACGATCACGAAGATGATCAGCATCCGGAACATGCCGGTGTCGACGCCGGACATCGGCAAGCCGGTGACGATGATGTCGCCACCGCTTCGGCTCGGAGTGCCGACCACGCGGTACCGACCGATGCCATCGAGATCTACCGTGACCGGCGAACGACTGCCCGAGACCGCCGCCAGCTGAGCCCGAGCCTTTTCGGTCAACGCGGCCCGAGCACCGGTGGTGGTCAGGTAACCGGCGTCGATGGTCTTACCGCCGCTGACCACCGCGCCAACCACAAGAGCCGGTTGACCCGGCGCATCGACGAAGCGTGGACCAGGGCCTGGCCTCGGTTCGTAGCGCGGCGGGCGGTCCGCCCGTTCGGGATACATCAATGCCGAGCGAGAACCGGTCCCCATGACGTGTCCGTCGAGATGGGCGAGAAGCTGGCGGTAGAGCGCGATCTCGGTCACCGCGGTGATGCCGATACACACGGCGGTGACGACGATGACCTGCCCGACGAGAAGGCGACGACGAAGCGACCAGCTGCGCTTGCTTTTAGCGGGCCGGCTTGAGGACATAGCCCGCGCCGCGCAGCGTGTGGATCATGGGTTCGCGACCGTTGTCGATCTTCTTGCGCAGGTACGAGATGTAGAGCTCGACGATGTTGGATCGGCCGCCGAAGTCGTAGCTCCACACCCGGTCGAGTATCTGGGCCTTGCTCAGCACTCGCTTGGCGTTGCGCATCATGAACCGCAGCAGCTCGAATTCGGTGGACGTCAAAGAGATCGGTTCGCCGGCGCGGGTCACCTCGTGGCTGTCTTCGTCGAGCACCAGGTCCCCCACCACCAGCTGGGCCCCGCTGTCGACGGTCGCCACCCCGGTGCGCCGCAACAACGCCCGCAGCCGCAGCACCACTTCTTCGATGCTGAACGGTTTGGTGACGTAGTCGTCGCCGCCCGCGGTCAGTCCCGCAATGCGATCCTCGACCGCGTCCTTGGCCGTCAACAGCAGGACGGGCAGGCCTGGATTCTCCTTGCGCAGCTTGTGCAGCACGTCCAGGCCGCTCATGTCGGGCAGCATCACGTCGAGCACGACGACGTCGGGACGCTCGGTCCGGGCCGCCGAGATGGCCGAGGCGCCGTCGCCCGCGGTGGTGATGTTCCACCCTTCGTAGCGCAGTGCCATCGACACCATTTCGGCGAGAACGGGCTCGTCGTCGACAACCAGCACGGTGACAGGTTGGCCGTCCGAGCGGCACATGACGACGCGCTCGACTGAAGTTCTGGGAGCGGTCACGGGTTCCAGTATCCGTGGATCGCTAAGGCAAAGCTATGCCAAACCTATGTACAAACTGTGAAGCCGCGTGACTGGTTTGGTCACGCGGCCCCACATCTCGGGTGTGTTTGGCGTTAGTACCAGTACCGCCTGCCGGCGACTGGCCGTCCCATGGACCCCAAGGCCCACATGACGACACCAATCACAAGCAACACGATACCGAGTGTGGACAACAAGCTAATGCCGAACACAAGCCCGAGGATGAGCAAGAGGGCCCCGACGATAATCATGGTTGTTTCCTTTTCTTTGACGGTGCGAGTTCACTTTTATTGCTTGGGCTGCGGCACATTCGGCTGATTGCAAGTGACCGCCGGGTTAAGCCCGTAATTCAACGGCCCCGCAATCACTGTGGTAGCGATTGAGGCCGTTGTACTGCAGTTGGACGGACCACTCTTAAAGTAGCCACGCTGCCAGGCTGCAAACACTCCGATCAACAACCACACCAGAACAATTGCGCCAATAAGTCCACGCCCGCGCATCGTGACCTCCGTTGTGTCCGAGAAAGACTCCCGTGCGCTTAGCGTTGCCCATTGCACGCATGTCTAAACGTGCCAAACCAAAATTCCTTTTCGGCTTTTCAAACTGCGGGCGAATCAGGCGCCCTCGACGTGGTGCGCCGCCAGCCACGCTGCCGCACGCGTCTTCGAGGCGCGGGACAGCCAGGCGTCCTGGATCAGCTCGGTCAATTCGGCGAGCCCGATCTCGCCCAGCCGACTGCCGCGCACCAGCACCGAAAGATGGCCGTCGAAGTGCGGTGTGGTGAAGAACGGCGATGCGTCGTCCTGGATCAACGAAAGCTTGTCGGCCTCGGATTCCACCCACAGCATGATCACGTCGGTATAGCGTTCACCGGTCGTCGGATCGGTCGCGTCGGGCTGCGGCGTGCGAAAGAACACGAATGACTTGCCGCCCACCTGGTAGATGGGGTTCCCTTTGGGCCCTTCCAGGCGCTTGACGTGCGGCATGGCCGCGGCGATCCGGCGTACATCGTCGACACGGGCAGGACGATCGGCCTTCCGGTTTGGCCCGTGCTTCGCCACAGTGGCGACGATACCGAGTCGGCACCGTCGACACCGAACCGCTGTAGCATGGGCGCGTGCCCGACACATTGTTCGCCGATGTCTCGGAATATCAAGTGCCAGTGGATAATTCGTACCCATACCGAGTGCTGTCCAGCCGGGTTTGCGACGGGACCTATCGGGATCACAATTTCGCGCGCAATTACGCGTGGATGCGTGCGGCATTGGACAGTGGACGATTGACATTCGGAATCGTGTACACCTACGTTCGCCCGAATTGGTTGGCCAACGCCAATACCGTGCGGAACATGATCGACGCCAACGGCGGCTTACACCCACGGGTGGCGTTGATGCTTGATGTCGAATCGGGCGGCAACCCACCGGGCGACGGTTCGAGCTGGATCAACCAGTTGTATTGGAATTTGGCGGATTACGCGGGTTCGCCCGCGCGGATCATCGGTTACGCCAACGCCTACGACTTCTACACCATGTGGCGGGTGCGCCCGGAAGGACTTCGGGTCATCGCGGCGGGCTATGGGTCCAACCCGAACCTGCCCGGACAGGTCGCGCACCAATACACCGACGGCTCGGGCTACAGCCCGAATCTGCCGCAGGGCTGTCCACCGTTTGGGCGGTGCGACATGAATTCGGCCGACGGGCTTACCCCGGAACAGTTCGCCGCCGCCTGCGGCATCACCACGAACGGAGGACCGCTGATGGCGCTCACCGATGACGAACAAAGGGAGCTGCTGACCAAGGTCCGCGAGATCTGGGATCAACTACGCGGACCGGACGGCGCCGGGTGGCCGCAACTCGGCCAGAACAGCGAGGGCCAGAACCTCACGCCGGTCGATGCGATCGCTGCGATCAAGAAGGACGTAGAGGCCAAGTCCAGCCCGACGGACAGCTGACGGCCGGGCCTCAGCCGAGCGGCCGGGGTCGCTGCGCGGAGACGAACAGCGTGGGTGGCAACGGGGCTTCCAGACCTTCCGGATGATTGCGCCCGTACCGGGCCATCAGTCCGGGGAAGTCGGTCACCGACACGTTCCAGCCGCGGCCCCCCAGCCATTCGTCGACGGGAGTGCGCTCCTCGGCGTACCAAAGGTCTTCGACCTCCGGCATCTCGGTCTCGACGAACCGCGCGGCCACGGCGCGCATCCGCTTCATGTCCTCGCGCTGACGCGCCACCAGGTCGGCGTCCAGGTAACCCTCGCCGGGAACGTTGGTAGCCAGCCAGCTGCCGGGCGCGCTGAGCGCGTCGATGCGTTCGAACAGCAGATCCTGCGCTCGCGCGGGCAGGTAGCGTACGAGCCCCTCGGCCGACCACGCCGACGGCAGCGAAGGGTCGAACCCGGCGTCCTGCAATGCCTTGGGCCAGTCCTGGCGTAGGTCGATCGGGATCGTCACCAGGCGCGCCCGAGGCTCGGCGCCATGCTGGCGCAGGGTGGCGGTCTTGAATTCCAGCACCTTGGGCTGGTCGAGCTCGTAGACCACGGTGCCGTGCGGCTCGTCGGGCCACGGCAGCCGCCAGGTGCGCGAATCCAGACCCGAGGCAAGGATCACCACCTGGCGGACCCCGGCGTCGGCGGCGCCGAGGAAGAACTCGTCGAAGAACGCCGTGCGGGTCGCCATGAAGTCGACCATCAGCTGCACCCGTTCCCGCACCCGGGGGTCCACATCGGCGGCCTGCGCGATCAGCGTGGGATTGGAGTAGATGCTCCACATGCCTTGGCCGGCCGCGTCGACGAAGACCCGCGCGAACGGATCACTGATCAGTGGGTTTGCGCTCTCGGTCTCCGCGGCGCGAGCCGCCGCCACTCCGAGCGCGGTGGCTCCCACGCTCTGGGTGATGTCCCAGGTGTCGTTATCCGTGCGGACCATGGCCTACCTCTCTACCCGAGCCCCGACCGAGAAAGTCAGTTATGCAAACTATTCTTCCAGTCGGCCAGGCCGCCGGGCGCTCGCTAAGAGTGCCCTACGCTTTTTCCCAGCAGCTCGACAGGTTTCTGGTCAGGTTGCTCGACAAGTAGCAAAGGAGCTAGATGGCCGGCACACCGCAGGAAGTATTCGCCCATCACGGCCAGGCTTTGGCGGCGGGCGATCTCGACGAGATCGTTGCTGACTACGCCGACGACTCGGTCGTCATCACCTCGGCGGGCGTGGCGCGCGGCAAGAACGAAATTCGGCAGGTCTTCGTCAAGTTGCTCGCGGACCTGCCCGATGCGGCCTGGGACTTGAAAACCATGATTTTCGACGGGGACGTTCTCTTCCTCGAATGGGCGGCCGACTCGGCCGTCAACCGCGTCGACGACGGCGTCGACACCTTCGTGTTTCGCGACGGCGTGATTGCGGCCCAGACGGTCCGATACACCCCGCGCGCCAAGGGTTGACGCCGGTGGATCTGGAACCGGTAGCGCGCTGGATGTCGGAGCAGGGCCTCGGCGAAGGACCCTTGGCGGACGTCACCCCGGTGACGGGCGGAACGCAGAACATCATGCTGCGGTTTACCCGAGCCGGTCGGCCCTACGTACTGCGCCGCGGCCCCAAACACCTCCGTCCCCGCAGCAACGCGGCGATGTTGCGGGAAACCCGCGTGCTCGCAGCGTTGGCCGGTTCCGACGTTCCGCATCCTCGACTTATCGCCACCTGCGACGACCCGGCCGTGCTCGGTGACGCGGTCTTCTACCTGATGGAGCCGGTCGACGGCTTCAATGCCGGCGAAGGGCTGCCGCCGCTGCACGCCAACGATGCCGAGGTTCGGCACGGCATGGGGTTATCGATGGCCGACGCGCTGGCCAAACTCGGCGCCGTCGACCACGTGGCGGTCGGGCTCGCCGACTTCGGCAAGCCCGAAGGCTTTCTGGAACGCCAAGTGCCGCGCTGGCTTTCGGAACTGGCCTCCTACCAGGAGTACGAGGGATATCCGGGCCCCGACATTCCGGGGGTCGACGAAGTGGCCCGCTGGTTGGAAACGCACCGGCCCACCTCCTGGAAGCCCGGGATCATGCACGGCGATTACCACGCCGCCAACGTGATGTTCTCGAACACCGGCCCAGAGGTAGTCGCGATCGTCGACTGGGAGATGTGCACGATCGGCGACCCGCTGCTGGATCTCGGCTGGCTGCTCGCCACCTGGCGACAGGACGACGGGGCGAGCGTGTTCAGCCACGCCCTGGCCAACCAGACCGGTTTGGCCAGTACCGGCGAGTTATTGCAGTGCTACGCCGCCAACACCACCCGCGACCTGTCGCACATCACCTGGTACACCGTGCTGGCCTGCTTCAAGCTCGGCATCGTCATCGAGGGCACCTTGGCCCGCGCGTACGCGGGCAAGGCCGACAGGTCGGTGGGCGACTACCTGCACGCCGGGACGGTGTACCTGTTCGAGCGGGCGCTGCAGTTGATCGAGAGCCAGAGCTAGCGGTAACTAGGCCTGCAACCTGACATTGTCGGCTTCGGCGCGCGCGTAGGCCTGACCCGCTCCCTCCATCGCCTGCACGAACTGCGCATGCACGGCCGCCGCCTGAGCGCTGACCGACTGATAAAGCTGACCGTGCGCCTGGAAGATCGCCGCCACCGCCGCCGAGATCTCGTCGGCCCCCGCAGCCGACACCGCCGTCGTGGGAACCGCGGCGGCGGCCGTGGCCGCATCGAGCGACGAACCGATGCCCGCCAAGTCCGTTGCCGCGCCGGTGAGCAATCCGGGCTGCGTGAGCAAAAACGACATAGCGGTATCCCCTGAGCAAATTAGGTCTATCGGATTGCATGAAGCATACGCACAGCGTCAATAGCAAATGTTCGCTATGTACAGTTGGTTTACAGGAATCAGTTGCTGACGAGCTTCAGGCCCACCACACAGCCGACGATTCCGACGATGAACGCCAACTTGGCCAGGGACGCGGCCTCCTGCCCGGTCACCATTGCAAACGCAACCGTGAGGGCGGCGCCGATCCCCACCCAGACCGCGTAACTGGTACCGACGGGCAGTTCCTTCATCGCGGTCGCCAGCCCAGCCATCGACAGCACGAGCGCCACCACGAACACACCCGTCGGCAACGGCCGGGAGAATCCTTGCGACTTGTCCAGCGCGATGGCCCACACCGCTTCCAAAACACCTGATACGAAAAGGATCAGCCAGGACATCACACCCTCCCGCGGCACCGTCTTGTCGCTGGCCGGGTACGGTTCCCCTCGTCCGGCGTCACGGATGTGACGTGATTCGATGCTATCCGAAAACGACACGCCGCCATTCGGAACGGGGCACTGGTCAACCGGCGCGGGCGGGATCGTTAGCCTCTGGTGTGTGAATGTGGGAGATTCGGTCAGGCAGTCACTCGATCATTGGGCTCGGCAGGATTGGGACACCGCGATGTACCACGCCTGCGACGCGATCAAGGGCACCGGCAAGAAGCGGTATCCGCAGCAGGGAGTTGCCGCCGCTTTCAGGCGCACGATTCGTGACGGTTTGGACATTTTCCACGCTATGGCCGCGCCGGCTGTGGACTTCGAAAAATCGCGTTTCCCAATCCAGGTGAAATCCGACCTGCCCGATGGTCGGCCCGATATCGCCGATGTTTTATACGGCATTCACCGGTACGGCCACGGCCATACCGACGACTTGCCCAAGGGATTTGAGATAACCCGGCATGGCTCCCGTGACACGAACATCAGCATCTGGCGCGAGGGAAAGATCCAGTTGCCCGCGGCCACGGTTCTGGGGCTCTTGGCGGTCGCCGTGTTCGCGCCCGAGAACAAGGGCGAACACGCGCCGATCAACTACAAGCTGAGCTGGTACCAGCACGAGTTTCAGATCAGCGGTTGGTGGGGCTGGGAGGACCACTTCCGCGAAATCATCGGCAGCGCCCAGTTCTCCCGAAAGATTCTCGACTTCGACAACCGTTGGGACAGCTGGTCGCCGTTGTGATCGTGGGCAAACTGCACCTTGACCGCGGTGTATAAGGTGTGACCGTCTAGATAAGCCGAAGTTGTTGCTGCGACGGGAGCCTGGACCATGCTTCGTGTAGGCCGCGGTATCGCCGACATCACCGGTGAATCGGCAAACTGCGGCATGCTGGGCTATGGCAAATCCGATCAGCAGACTGCCGGCATCCACCTACGCCTCCGCGCCCGGGCATTCATTTTCGACGACGGTCAGGCGCGGGTTCTGCTGGTCGTAACCGAACTGCCGCTGCCAATGCAGAACGTCACCGATGCGGTACTAAACCGCTTGTCCCATTCCTTTGGTGACACCTACACGGCGGAAAACACGCTCATATCCACCACCCATACCCACTCGGCGCCCGGTGGCTATTGCGGAAACCTGCTCTACAACTTGACGACAAGCGGCTTTCGGCCGGCAACCTTTGGCGCCATCGTCGACGGGATTGTCGAGGCGGCAACCTATGCCCACCATGACTTGGCGCCGGCCGAGGTGACGTTGTCGCAAGGCGAATTGCATGACGCGAGCATCAATCGTTCGCCAACGGCTTTCGATCGCAACCCACCGGACGACAAGGCGTTCTTTCCCGACCGCATCGATCCGCAGACCACGCTGGTGCGCATCGATCGCGGCGACCGCACGGTCGGTGCCATCCATTTCTTCGCCACGCACGGCACCAGCATGAACAACCGCAATCGCCTCATCTCCAGCGACAACAAGGGATACGCGGCTTACCACTGGGAACGCGACGTAGCAGGGGCGGATTACCTCGCCGGCCAGCCCGACTTCATCGCCGCCTTCGCGCAGACGAATCCGGGAGACATCAGCCCGCACGTCGAGCGGAGCAGCGGGGAGGGCGCCGCAGACCCGGCGGACAACGGTTTCGAGAACACCCGTGTCGTGGGTTTGTCGCAATTCGAGGACGCCGTCGAGCTGTTGGACGACGGGAAGCCGATCGGCAGCGGCGTTGACAGCCGGCTGACCTACGTCGACCTCAGCAATGTGGAAGTGCGGGGCGAATTCACCCCGGATGGTCAACCACATCGCACCGGGCGTCCGATGATCTCGGCCGCGATGATGGCCGGCACGGATGACGGCGCCGGTTTCGCCGGATTCCGACAGGGCCGAAACCCGTTCTGGGACAAGGTTTCCGGTGCCGTCTATCAGCGGGCGGCGGCACTCGGGTCGACGCAATCCCCCAAAGGCATCGTGGTTCCGGCCGGGCTGATCAACCGGATGACTCCTTTCATCTCCGAGATCGTCCCGGTCCAGCTGTTGCGGATCGGCCGACTGTACCTGATTGGGATTCCGGGCGAACCGACGATCGTGGCCGGACTTCGATTGCGTCGCACCGTCGCGTCGATCGTGGGCGCCGAACTGGCCGATGTGCTCTGCGTCGGTTACAGCAACGCCTACATCCACTACGTCACCACGCCGGAGGAGTACCTGGAGCAACGGTACGAGGGCGGCAGCACGCTGTTCGGCCGCTGGGAACTGCCCGCCCTGATGCAAACCGTCGCCGGGCTCGCCGAGGCGATGCGCGACGGCCGGGCCGTGACGACCGGCCAGGCCCCGATCGCGAAGAAGCCCTTGAGCTGGGTGCGCACTCCCCCGCCCGACACTGGATCGTTCGGCACCGTCGTCACCGAGCCATCGGGCTCCTACCGCCCTGGCGAAGTGGTCGAGGTGATATTCGACAGTGCGCACCCGGGTAATGACCTGCGCCGCAACGACACCTATCTGGAAGTGCAGCGCCGAGCCGGCGAGGAATGGATACAGGTGGCCAACGACGGCGACTGGTCGACGCGCTTCGAGTGGGCCCGCAACGGACGGGCCGGTTCGCGGGTCACGATCAATTGGGACATTCCCGACGACACCCTGCCGGGTACGTACCGCATCGTCCACCACGGCACCGCACGGGGCGCCGATGGCTCGCTGTTGTCGTTCACTGGAAAGACCCGCGAATTCACGGTTGGCTAGTTTCCGCTACCCAACGATCGTCCACTTAACGATCACCGCGCCAGCCGTCGTGTAGTGCAGTAGTCGTCTACTGAATTTCGCCTTCCAGATCCGCGCGACGCTCAGATTGCCGCTATTGGCGTATCAGATCGGGGGCAGTCATGTCGTATCTCATTGCGGCGCCGGAAATCATGGCGACGGCGACAGCACAACTGGCAAACATCAATTCGACGCTGGAGGAAGCCCACCGGTTCGCGGTGTCCTCGATCCTGGCGATGGCCCCTTCGGCGGCCGATGAGGTATCGGTGGGGATTGCGCAGCTGTTCGCCGGGCAGGCTCGCGACTATCAAGCCGCGGCCGTGCGGGCGGCGGCGTTTCATGAGCAGTTCCTGCGCACCCTCGCGGCCGGCGCCAATGCCTACGCCTCCGCGGAGGCGTCCGGTGTCGAGCAGTTGGTGCAAGGGCTGATCAACGCCCCCACACGGTTTCTGTTGGGGCGCCCGCTGATCGGTGATGGGGTCAGCGGGGCGCCGGGCACCGGGCAGGCCGGTGAGGCGGGCGGGATCCTGTGGGGCAACGGCGGCAACGGCGGATCCGGCGGGCCTGGTCAGGCCGGTGGCCGGGGCGGGGACGCGGGGTTGTTCGGCCATGGCGGAGCCGGTGGGGCCGGCGGAGCTGGGTTGCCGGGCGCGGCCGGCGTGTTCGGTCTGCAGGGCGACGTAGACGGCGCCGGTGTCAGGGCTGACCGCCACTCCGAATGGGGCGATGCCGACGGGGATGGTGGCCGTGA
>NZ_MVHT01000128.1 GCF_002086275.1 Mycobacterium intermedium
CGATCGCCGGTGTGGTCAAGGCACACGCCGACGGCCGTCACGTTGACGTGGTCCGGGTGCGGGTCGGCGCCCTCCGACAGGTGGTTCCGGAGTCGCTGTCGTTCTGCTGGACCCTGGTCCGCGAATCCGAGAACATGCCGGACGCCGAGTTGGAACTGGAATGCGTCACCGCCGCGGTCCGATGCCGTGGCTGCGGCGAACAATCGGATATCGTCTCGCCGTGGTCGATCTGGTGTCCCAACTGCGAGAGCACCGACGTCGAGGTGCTACGGGGGAACGAGTTTCTGGTGACCTCACTCGACGTATCATGAAAGGCGTTGACCCTGAACGTATTCCATCGGCGGTAGATTCAGGGAGATCTTCGCCGCAAACTCACACCCCAGCCAATTTTCGGCCGACAGGCATTCGAGTACAACGGAATCCGCGAGCCGATTATCAATAAGCCAAGCTAAGATCTGCGGCACAGTTGCGAACCGTTCGCATTAGGAAATTCCGCGGGTCGTCGCCGAATTACGCTGTCTCCGTGGCCATATCCACAAAGCGAACGGCTGTCCAATTACGGTCATACATCCGCCGTTTGCTGACCGTTGACATTGCCTCGTGGTGGGAGTAGACCCAGATTCAGCGCCGCGCAAGTGGGCCGACGGTCGACTCCGGCGGCGTCAGGGGCCCTCAGCCCGCCCCGGAAAGCTGCACCATGCCGACAGAAGCAGCAGTCAAAGCGGAAGAAACGTTGATCCACGTTCTCTGGATCAATGCGGGGCTAAGTTGTGATGGCGATTCAGTGGCGTTGACTGCCGCCACCCAGCCCAGCGTCGAGGAGATCGCACTAGGTGCGCTGCCCGGCCTGCCGCAGGTCGCCGTCCACTGGCCCCTGATCGATTTCGAATGCGGACCCGCCGGCGGCGCCGACGACTTCCTTGAGTGGTTCTTCAAGGCGGACCGCGGCGACTTGGAACCGTTCGTTCTCGTCGTCGAGGGCTCCATCCCCAACGAGAAGATCAAGGATGAGGGGTACTGGTGCGGGTTCGGCAATGACCCCGCCACCGGCCAGCCGATGACCACCAGCGAATGGCTCGACCGACTGGCGCCCAAGGCCACCGCGGTCGTCGCCGTCGGGACGTGCGCCACCTACGGTGGCATCCACGCCATGGCCGGCAATCCGACCGGGGCGATGGGAGTGCCCGACTACCTCGGCTGGGACTGGAAGAGCAAGGCCGGCATCCCGATCGTCTGCGTGCCGGGTTGCCCGATCCACCCCGACAACCTGTCGGAGACCCTGACCTACCTGCTCTACATGGCCACCGGGCAGGCACCGATGATCCCGCTCGACGACGCGCTGCGGCCGAAGTGGTTGTTCGGCCACACCGTGCACGAGGGGTGTGACCGGGCCGGCTACTACGAGCAGGGTGACTTCGCTACCGAGTACGGCTCACCGAAATGCATTGTCAAACTTGGCTGCTGGGGTCCGGTTGTGAAATGCAACGTGCCCAAGCGCGGCTGGATCAACGGTGTCGGCGGCTGCCCCAACGTGGGTGGCATCTGCATCGGATGCACCATGCCCGGCTTCCCGGACAAGTTCATGCCGTTCATGGACGAGCCGCCGGGCGGCAAGGTCTCCACGGCCGCGTCGGGTCTGTACGGGGGCGTGATCCGCAGTCTGCGTAGCATCACCGGGCGCACCGTCGACAAGGAACCGCGCTGGCGCCACAAGGGCGACCAGCTGACCACCGGGGCCCGCCGCACCTGGTAGGTGGCGGCTCGCTCGTATTCCTTTACAGCCCTAGGGCGGAGAGCAGTATTTGCGATGACAACCATAGTTCCCGATCCGACCACCTCCAAACGGGAGCCGGGCCAGCTCGTCGAGATGGCGTGGGACCCCATCACCAGGATCGTCGGCAGCCTGGGCATCTACACCAAGATTGATTTCGAGAACCGCGAAGTCGTTGAGTGCCACAGCACTTCGTCGATCTTCCGGGGCTACTCGATCTTCATGAAGGGCAAAGATCCCCGCGACGCCCACTTCATCACCAGCCGCATCTGCGGCATCTGCGGTGACAACCACGCAACCTGTTCCTGCTACGCGCAGAACATGGCCTACGGTGTCAGGCCGCCGCACCTCGGCGAGTGGATTGTCAACCTCGGCGAAGCGGCGGAATACATGTTCGACCACAACATCTTCCAGGAAAACCTGGTGGGCGTTGACTTCTGCGAAAAGATGGTCGCCGAGACCAACCCCAGTGTGCTTGCCCAGGCGGAGAAGACCGCCGCTCCGCACGCCGACGCGCACGGCTACAGAACCATCGCGGACATCATGCGCTCACTGAATCCGTTCAGCGGTGAGTTCTACCGGGAGGCGCTACAGGTCAGCCGATGGACCCGGGAGATGTTCTGCCTGATGGAGGGGCGCCACGTACACCCGTCCACGCTGTACCCGGGCGGGGTCGGCACCGTCGCGACCATCCAGCTGATGACCGACTACATGAGCCGGCTGATGCGCTATGTCGAGTTCATGAAGAAGGTCGTCCCCATGCACGACGACCTGTTCGACTTCTTCTATGACGCCCTGCCGGGTTACGAGAAGGTGGGTCTGCGGCGCACGCTGCTCGGCTGCTGGGGGTCATTCCAGGATCCCGAGGTGTGCAACTTCGAATACAAGGACATGGAGCGCTGGGGCAACGCCATGTTCGTCACCCCGGGCGTGGTGGTGGACGGCAAGCTGGTCACCCACTCGCTGGTCGACATCAACCTCGGCATCCGAATCCTTTTGGGCAGTTCGTATTACGACGACTGGACCGACCAGGAGATGTTCGTCAAGCAGGATCCGCTGGGCAACCCGGTGGACCGACGCCACCCCTGGAACCAGCACACCAACCCGCATCCGCAGAAGCGCGACCTCGATGGCGGCAAGTACAGCTGGGTGATGTCGCCGCGCTGGTTCGACGGCAAGGACCACTTGGCGCTGGACACCGGCGGCGGCCCGCTGGCCCGGCTGTGGGCGACCGCGCTGGCAGGTCTGGTCGACATCGGCTACGTCAAGGCGACCGGCAACAGCGTCCAGATCAACCTGCCCAAGACGGCGCTGAAGGGTCCCGTCGAGTTCGAGTGGAAGATCCCCCAACACGGCAGCAACACGATCGAACGCGACCGGGCCCGCACCTACTTCCAGGCCTACGCAGCGGCGTGCGCGCTGCACTTCGCCGAGAAGGCGTTGGGAGAAATCCGCGCCGGGCGCACCAAGACCTGGGAGAAGTTCGAGGTGCCGGACGAGGCCATCGGATGCGGCTTCACCGAGGCGGTCCGGGGCGTACTTAGCCACCACCTGGTGATCCGGGACGGCAAGATCGCCAACTACCACCCCTACCCGCCTACGCCCTGGAACGCCAACCCGCGCGACAGCTACGGCACACCGGGACCCTACGAGGACGCGGTGCAGGGGCAGCCAATCTTCGAGGAGAACGACCGCGAGCACTTCAAGGGCATCGACGTCATGCGCACGGTCCGCAGCTTCGATCCGTGCCTGCCCTGCGGCGTGCACATGTACCTGGGTAAGGGCAAGACGCTGGAGAGACTCCACACTCCGACGCAGTCGCCCGTCGGGGAGTGACAAATGGCGGATCGCCCAGAAACCCGTCCGGACAACTCACATAGCGATGCGCAGTGGCGTGCAGCGGGCGATCGGATCCAGACCCTGATGGATGCCTGCGCCGCGGGAGGGGCGGCGGCGCACGAACGCGCCCAGCAACTGGTAAGGCAGGTGATGGGGCTCTACGGGGCCGGGCTGCAACGCATCCTGGACCTGTGTGACGACCCGGAGATAGCCGAGCGGCTGGCCACCGACGACCTGGTGGCCAGCCTGCTCCTTGTCCACGGGCTGCATCCGCACGACGTGCACCGGCGGGTTTCAGACGCGCTCGACCGGGTGCGCCCCTATCTGGGTTCGCACGGCGGCGACGTCGATCTGATCGAAGTCAGCGAAGACGGCTGCGGCGGTTCCGTTGTGCGCCTGGCATTTACCGGCAGCTGCAAGAGCTGCCCGTCGTCGGCGGTGACGCTGGAGCTGGCCGTCGAAGACGCGGTGCGGGCCGCGGCACCGGAGGTCTCCGCCATCGAGGTGGTGTCAACGACGCAACCCAGCGGCATCATTCCGACGGAGTCGCTGATGGCGCATCTGCATTCGAATGGCAACGGCGCCACGACGTGGCACCCGGTACCCGAGTTGCAGAGCTTGCGCCCGGGCGAAGTCGCGGGGTTCCAGGTCGCCGGGAGCGAGTTGTTGGTGTGTCGTGCCGCGGATCGCGCGTTCGCCTACCGCGACCACTGTCCCGTCTGCGACGATTCGCTGGCCGGGGCGCAGTTGCGGGATGCGCTGCTGCGTTGCCCGCGCTGTCGCACCGAGTTCGACGTCGCGCACGCGGGTGTCGGCCCGGGCGGGGTTCACCTCGATCCGCTGCCCCTGCTCCCCCGCGACGGCGTGTTGTCGGTGGCGCTGCGGGACGAAGCGCTGGGAGCACCGGCATGACCGGTCTGTCGAGTCCGTACGACGCCCTGGCCCGAATCACCAGGCGGCCCCCCGAGCCCGCCGGAGAGCGTTGTGAGATGTGCTCCGAGGGTATCCCCGACGAGCATCAGCACGTGGTGAATGTCGCCGGCCGACAATTGTTGTGCGTCTGCCGCGCTTGTTATCTGCTGTTCACCGATTCCGCCGCCGAGCTGCGTTACCGGGCGGTGCCGGACCGGTACCTGGCCTTCCCCGATTTCGCGCTGGACCGGCGGGCCTGGGAAGCGCTGCAGATCCCGGTCGGCGTGGCGTTCTTCTTCGTCAATTCCGCACTGGGACGCACGGTCGGCTTCTATCCCGGCCCGGCCGGGGCTTGCGAATCCGAGCTGGACCTGGACGCTTGGAACGCCATCAGCGAAGCCGACGCACGGGTGACATTGTTGGCCGACGACGTGGAGGCGCTGCTGGTCCGGGTTCCCGAAGACGACGAAACCGCGCAACCGCAAAGCTATCTCGTACCGATCGACGCCTGCTACGAGTTCGTCGGACGGTTGCGCATGCTGTGGCGGGGGTTCGACGGCGGCCAGCAGGCGCGCGAGTTCATCGACGGCTTCTTCGCGCGGATCGCGGAGCGCGCCCGCGATGTGCTTAACCAGACGCTGCCAGGGACCGCGCGATGACCGACCAGCCGATCGACCTGAAATTCACCGTGCTGGACGTGGTGCCCGAACCCTACGCCGTCAACCCGGTGCTCACCGCCCACGTCGGCGTCACCACCGGCGACTCGGGTGCGGAGGCATCAGTGCACGCGCTCGCCCTTCGCTGCCAGGTCCGCATCGAACCCCTGCGACGTCCCTATTCCGATGAGGAGGCCGCGGGGCTGACCGACTTGTTCGGCTCCCGTGACCGCTGGGCGAGCACTCAGCGGACCTTCCTGTGGCAACACTGCACGGCGGTGGTTCCCGGCTTCACCGGCAGCACGACGGTGGCGCTGCCGTTGGACTGCACCTACGACTTCGAAGTCGCGGCCGCCAAGTACCTCCACGCGCTGCGCGGCGGCACACTGCCCCTCCAATTCCTCTTCAGCGGAACGATTTTCGTCAATTCCGAACGTGGCTTCTCCGTCCAGCAGGTGTCCTGGGACTGCGAGGATCAGTACGACATGCCGGTTTCGGTGTGGCATGAACTGATCGCTTTGCATTATCCGAATTCCGGATGGGTGCGCCTGAGCCACGAAACGGTCACCGCCCTGGCGGACTTCAAGTCGGCCCGGGGAATGCTCGACCTCGACCAAGCGGTCACCGCGTTACTGGCCGAGGCATCAGAGCGGGAGGCGTTCTGATGACCTCGAGCTGGGACCGGGCCAGAGCCGTCGCTGACGCGGTGTTGTACGAGGGTTACCTGCTGTACCCCTACCGAGGAACCTCGAGCAAGAACCGATCCCGTTGGCAGTTCGGTGTTTTGGGGCCACCCGGGGCGGCAATGGCCGGCCTCGGTGAGGACGACGCGCTGGCTGCGCAGTTCCTCGTCGACGGCAGCCAGGCCGTCACCATCGTGGTGCGGTTCCTGCAGTTGCAACGCCGCCGCGCCGAACGCGAGTTGCCCGGGGGCGATTTCCAACCCGTCGGGGAGCTGAGCACCCCGTCCGGATCCTGGCTGACCTGGGACGAAGCAGTGGAATGCGAAATGTCGTTCGGACCTCTGGTCGTGGACGGCCCACCAGCGGCCCTGCCGGTTGTCGTCCCAGCAGGCACCGAAACAGAACCCGTCGAGGGCGGCCGATTGGTGCGCGAGCGACGCGAAATACGAGGCGAAATCAGCGTATTCAGTGAGTCCCACGAAGACTCCCAGCAACAGCTGCGTCGCATCTCGATGCAAGTCCGCAACGTCGGCTCCGCCGCGGCCGACAAGGATGACGCGATCGCGCGGTCCATGATCGGCTGCCATGTCATCGCCGAAGTCGTCGGCGGCCGGTTCGTCTCATTGCTGGATCCGCCACCGCGCGCGGTCGACGCGGTTGCCCGGTGCCGCCAGCACCGCTGTTTCCCTGTCCTGGCCGGCCCGCCCGGCACCGACGACATGCTGCTGATTTCGCCGATCATCCTCTACGACCACCCCGAGGTCGCTCAACAGAGCAGCACCGCGCTGTACGACTGCACGGAGATCGACGAGATCCTGACATTGCGCGTGATGACGATGACCGAGGAGGAGAAGGAGCAGGCGCGGGCCACCGATCCGCGGGCCGCTCGGATCATCGACGAGTGCGACGCAATGTCGCCCGATGCGATGGCCCGCCTGCACGGTGTGCTGCGTGATCCACACGCGCTTTCGGCTGGCTTGGTCCCGGAGATCCCGGAAGGTGTCGACTGGTGGGATCCGTTGGCCGACAACGCGGTCCGTCCCGAAATCGACGCCGTACTGGTGAACGGCGTTCGGGTCGCCCGCGGCAGCCAGGTGCGGCTGCGACCCAGGCGGAACGCCGACGCGCAAGACATTTTCGTTGCGGGCAAGACCGCGCGCGTCACATCCGTGCACGAGGACGTCGAGGGTAACAAGCATGTCGCGGTGGTCCTCGATGACGACCCGGCGGCCGATCTGCACGACTGGTACGGCCGCTACCTGTACTTCTCCCCGGACGAGGTCGAACCGCTGAAAACATCGCCAACAACCATCGAGTAAGGAGTCCGAAATGGAAGTCTTGGGTTGGGTATTCATTGCGATCCTCACGGTCGCGGTCGGGGTCGCGTTGGTGCTGGGACTGATGTCACTCCCGGACGCCCGCCGCTACCTCAAGCTCCGGCGCATGTAGTTACTGCTGCAGCACCATGGCAGGACGCATTCTGGTAGCCGGGATAGGCAACATATTTTTGGGTGACGACGGGTTCGGCTCGGAAGTGGTTCAGCGAGTGGATATCCCGCCGGATGACGGTGTGCGTATCACCGACTACGGCATCCGGGGCATGCATCTGGCCTATGACCTCATGGATGGTTGGGACGCCCTGGTGCTGGTCGATGCCGTGCCCAGCCGCGGTCAGCCCGGAGCGCTGCACATCTTCCAGGCGGACTTCGACGCCGATGACGCAACATGGTCCAGCACGACGGGTCTGGACGCACACAGCATGGACCCCGCGGTGGTGTTCGGCAGCCTGCGGGCACTAGGCGGTAGTCCGCCCTACACCGTGGTCGTCGGCTGCGAGGTGGGCAACATCGAGGAAGGCATCGGCCTCAGCGAACCGGTCGCCGAGGCCGTTCCGCGGGCAGTGCGGGCGGTCGAGGAGATCGTTGCGGCCCTTCAGATCCCCGCGCCGGCGCCTGCCTCCGCCCACGGGAGGCGCTGAATCATGTGCCTCGGTATCCCCGGTCGGGTGATCAGGATGCTGGACGGTTACGAAGGACAACTCGCGCTGGTCGACGTCACCGGTGAACAGCGCAAGGTCAACGTCGGCATGCTGCCGGACGAAACCTTCCGTCCGGGCGACTGGGTGATCATCCACATGGGTTTCGTCGTGGAGAAAACCGACCGCTCGGGTGCCGAGCAGGCAATGGCCGGTCTTCAGTTGATGGGCCGTGGCCCCGATGTTGACGAGGGCGGCGGGTGAGATGACCGCAGCGCCGGCGGTGGTGAAATCCGACGAGGTTCGGCGACGACTCACCGTGACCGGCGTCGTGCAGGGAGTCGGGTTCCGCCCGTTTGTGCACCGCATCGCCAGCGAACTCGGCCTGTCCGGGTTCGTCGGAAACGATTCCGGCGCAGTGTTCCTCGAGGTGCAGGGCGACCACGCCCGGGTGGAGGAGTTTTCTCGACGGCTCCGCGCCGAAGCCCCGCCGCTGGCGCGGATCGGCAACGTTGCCGTGACCGAGATCGCGCTCGAGGCCAACCGCGCGGGCCGCGGGTTCCGGATCGTGGCAAGCCAGCACGCCACCAGCGGAACGACCCCGATTCCGCCCGACGTGGCGGTGTGCGCCGATTGTGTTACTGAGTTGTTCGATCCGCGCGATC
This sequence comes from Mycobacterium intermedium, assembly GCF_002086275.1. Taxonomy (GTDB): domain Bacteria; phylum Actinomycetota; class Actinomycetes; order Mycobacteriales; family Mycobacteriaceae; genus Mycobacterium; species Mycobacterium intermedium. The sequence continues at coordinate 8,502 of NZ_MVHT01000128.1, forward strand.
GCCGCTACCGGCACCCGTTCGTGACGTGCACCAACTGCGGGCCGCGGTTCACCATCATCCAAAGCCTGCCGTACGACCGTCCGGGCACCACCATGTCGGCGTTCGACATGTGTGATCGGTGCGCCGCCGAATACCACGACCCCTCGAATCGCCGGTTCCACGCGCAGCCGATAGCCTGCCCGGATTGCGGACCCTCGCTGTGGTTCCGCTGCGGCGGCGGGCAAACCAACGGATCCGATGCCGCGCTGGCGGCGTCCCAGCAGGCCTTGGGGGCCGGTGCGGTGGTCGCCGTCAAGGGAATCGGCGGCTACCACCTGGCCTGCGTCGTCGACGACGAGGCGGTGGTGGGCAAACTGCGGTCACGAAAGGCCCGTGGCGCCAAGCCGTTCGCCGTTCTCGTCCGCGACCTCGACGTCGCACGCCGCTACGCCGACATCGATGACGCCGAGGCGGCGGTGTTGTCGAGTCCTGCGCGGCCGATCGTTTTGTTACGGCGCCGCACCGACAACCGGGTGGCACCATTGGCCGAGGCCGTGGCGCCCGGTAGCCCACTGGTCGGGCTGATGTTGCCCTACTCCCCCATCCATCACCTGCTGTTGGCTCCGGTGCCTGGCGCGAGCGCTCCAGTGCCGGATGCCCTGGTGATGACCAGCGCCAACCGCTCGGACGAGCCCATCTGCTTCACCGAAGAGGATGTCGCGCAACGGCTGCCACCGTTGTGCGACGCCGTACTCGACCACAACCGTCCCATCCACGTGCCCTGTGACGACTCGGTGGTGCGCGTCGTCAGGGATGGCGACGAAAACCGGGAGTTGCCGATTCGCCGGTCTCGCGGCTTTGCACCGTTACCCCTGGAACTCGGACGCACGGGTCCCGCGGTGTTGGCCGTTGGCGGCGAACTGAAAAACACCTTCTGCCTCACCGACGGGCCGCGCGCCTACCTGTCCGGCCACATCGGAGACATGGGTACTTGGGAGACGCTGCGCGCGTTCGAGCGTGCGGTGGGTCAGCTCAGCGAGATACGCGGCACGCCCGCGCGATTGGCCGCCGACCTGCATCCCGGGTACCACACCCGCGGCTGGGCCGAGCGCCACGCGGACGACCGGCCGCTGGATCTCGCCCAGCACCATCACGCGCATGTGGTTTCGCTGTTGGCCGAGCACGGACGCCTTGGCGAACCCATCATCGGGGTCTCCTTCGACGGCACGGGGTACGGCAGCGACGAGACGATCTGGGGCGGTGAGATCCTCGCGCTCGGGCGCGACAGCCATCGATTCGCCCGCGTCGGACACCTGCTGCCGGTGCCGCTACCCGGCGGCGACGCCGCGGTACGCAACCCGTGGCGGATGGCGCTGTCGCAACTGCATGCCGCCGGCATCGACTGGACCGCGGATCTGGCCCCTGTGGCCGCGGCCAATCCAGACGAATTACGGATCATTCGTTCGCAATTGCACAGCGGCGTCGGCTGCGTGCCGTGCTCGAGCATGGGCCGGTTGTTCGACGCGGTTTCCGCACTGTTGGGCGTGCGCCACCGCGTTGACTACGAAGGCCAAGCCGCCATCGAACTCGAGGCGCTGGCCTATTCCGCCGGCGATGCTCCCGGACCGTCGCTGCCGCTTGCGGTGGGTGCCGACGGAGTGATCGATCCGCGGCCCATGGTGCAGGCGATGGTGTCGGCGCTGCGGGCGGGGACGCCAACGGCGTTGCTGGCAGCGGCTTTTCATGAGGCGGTGGCGGTCGCGGTGGCCAGGGTGGTCGACCAGGTGGCCAATGGCGTGCGACTGGTCGGCCTCACCGGCGGCGTCTTTCAGAACGTCCTGCTGTTGCGCTCCTGTCGTAATCTGCTGCGCCGAAAAGGATTCGACATCCTGACCCACCAGATCGTGCCCCCCAACGACGGCGGGTTGGCGTTGGGACAGGCCGCGATCTCGGTGCTTACCGCATTGGAAGAGGCTGATACATGAACACAATCACCGCGGTTGATCGCGGTCTCAGTCCGGAACTCGCCGCGGATCTGGCCGGCGCGGCGCTCATGCTGGCCAGGCGGTTCGCCGCCGGCGCGACCATGTGGTCGATCGCGCCGTCGTGGGAGCCGCATGCCATGCATATCGCCGTCGAGTTCGTGCACCCGGTGATCATGGGTAAGCGCGCACTGCCGGCGGTGGCGCTGACCGGGCCCGAATTGGTCGATCTGGTGCGGCTTTCGGTAGGGCCCGGCGACATCGTGGTGGCGGTCTCGGATGCGGGCCACCCCGACGTGCGGTCGGTGATGCACCGTAGCCCGGCATGGGGCGCGGCGACGATCTGGATCGGCAGCGGTCAGCAACCGCCGGCCGGCGCGGCCGACCACGTGCTGTGGCTCGACGACCCCGACCCACGGGTGCCCGCAACGGGCGGCTTCGTGCTCTTCTACCACGTGTTGTGGGAGTTGACCCACGTGTGCTTTGAGCACCCCGGGTTGCTGCAGAACGGCTCCGAATGCGCCGACGAGACATGTGTCACGTGCAGCGACGAAGGCCGCCTCGGGGAGGTGGTGACGGTCTCGACGGAGGGGCTGGCCAAAGTGCGCACCGCACAGGGCGTTACGGAGGTGGTGACGACGCTGGTCGATCCGGTCGCCCCCGGTGATCTGGTGCTGGTGCATGCGGGAACGGCGATAAGCCGCGTGGACGTGGAGGATGCGTGATGACGCCCGAGAACGAGCCCACCAACTTCCTGTATCCGTTTATCGATGCAAAGGAAGACGATCCGGAATCGCTGCTCGCCGACCTGGCCGCATCCGCGCAGGCAAAGGCCGCCGAAAGTGCGGCGCTGCGGCGCACCACGCTCGAAGCCAACGCGGATCTGCTGAACCAGGCTGCGGCCGAACTGGCCCGCCGGTTCTTGGCGGGCGGGCGGATGTTCACCTTCGGAAACGGCGGCAGTTGCACCGATTGCACCACGCTGGCGCGGCTGTTCGCCCGACCGCCGATCGGCAGCCCGCTGCCCGCGTGGTCGTTGACCGCCGACCAGGCGATCATCACCGCGTTGGGCAATGACGTCGGATTCGAGTTGGTGTTCGCCCGCCAGCTGATTGCTCGTGGCCGGGCCGGCGACATCGCGGTCGCCATGTCGACCAGTGGCAACTCGCCGAACCTGCTGGCGGCGCTGGCCGAGGCGCGCCAGCGCGGCCTGTACACCGTCGGATTCGCCGGATATGACGGCGGCGCATTCGCCGACAGCCCAAACGTGGACGCCTGCTTCATCGTTCGCTCGCAAAGCGTCCACCGGATCCAAGAGGCACAGGCGTTGCTGGGCTATCAGCTGTGGCTGGCAACCCACGAACACATCAAGAACCAGGACCTGGGGGCCGCATGAATGCTTCAGCTGGCGAATACCTTTCGTCGGGGCCGCGGTTCGCCGAGAGCCAGGTCATCGAGCGCATCGAGTCGTTCCGCCGACGTCGCCCGCGGCTGCTGGACGACCAGGTGACCCTGGCGCACGGCGCGGGCGGAAAGGCTTCCGCGGCACTGATCGACGCGGTCTTCCTGGAAGCGTTCGGCAACCCGCTGTTGGAATCGCTCGGTGACGGCGCCGTCCTCACCCTGCCCAGTGGCGAGCGGCTCGTCCTGTCCACCGACTCTTTCGTGGTGCAGCCCAGACGGTTTCCCGGCGGGTCGATCGGTGAACTCGCCGTGCACGGAACGTGCAACGACGTGGCGATGGCCGGTGCCGTGCCGACCTGGATCTCGGCGGCGTTCGTGCTCGAGGAGGGTTTCCCGATCGCGGAGTTGAAGGAGATCGTCGCCGATATGGCCGCCGCGGCCGCCAACTCCGGCGTGCAGATCGTCACCGGCGACACCAAAGTGGTGCCCAGGGGTGCGGCCGACGGCATGTTCATCACCACCACGGGAACCGGGGTGATTCCGGCGGGCCGACAGCTTTCGGCGGAGTCGGTGCGCAGCGGCGACAAGGTGCTGCTGTCGGGATCGATGGGCGATCACGGCATGGCCGTCATGCTCGCCCGGGGCGACCTGGCGATCGAGGCCGACATCAGTTCCGACACCGCCTCGGTGAGCCCTCTGGTGGAACTGCTCCTGGCTGCGGCGCCGTCGACCCGTTGGTTACGCGACGCGACGCGGGGCGGCGTGGGCACCGTGTGCAACGAATTGGCGCAGGCCTGCGGTCTTGGGGTGCTGCTGCACGAGGAGCGACTGCCGGTGCGTCCCACGGTCAACGGCGCGTGCGAGTTGCTCGGCATCGATCCGCTCTATGTCGCCAACGAGGGCAAGTTCGTCGCCGTCGTCGCACCGGAGGAGGCGCAGGCCGGCCTGGCTGCGCTGCGGTCGCATCCGTTGGGCACCGATGCGGCCGAAGTGGGCGAGATCGTCACCGAGCCTGCGCAAAGCGTAGTGCTGCGTACCGGATTCGGCGGCACTCGGATCGTCGACATGCTCGTCGGCGATCCGTTGCCGCGAATCTGTTGAGCTCAGCTGACAAGGAGGAGTTGGCATGTGTCTGGGGATTCCGGGTCGGATCGTCGAGATCACCGATCCGGCAAATTATTTGGCCAAGGTGGATGTGAGCGGCGTCCAGCGCACGATCAGCGTCCGACTGTTGGAAGACGACATGCCCGGGCCG
>NZ_MVHT01000129.1 GCF_002086275.1 Mycobacterium intermedium
TCGCGCCCCCACCACAACCCTCACGGCCATCTCGCCGCAAAAGCTCCCCCCGCGCGCCACGGGGTGCAGCGAGATTGCCGCTACGGTCGCGCTTCGCGCCCCCACCACAACCCTCACGGCCATCTCGCCGCAGAAAACAAGAAAACTCAGGCCCAGCTGGCTTGACCAGACCGCACCAGCGTCGAGACCACCGATCCGTTGACCTCCTCGACGGTCATCGCCACCAGCAGGTGGTCCCGCCAGGCGGCGTCCACCTCCAAATACCGCCGCAGCAGACCCTCTTCGCGGAAGCCCACCTTCGACAACACCCGCCGGCTGGCCAGATTCTCCGGTCGCACGGTTGCTTCCACGCGGTGCAGCCTCACCTGCCCGAAGCAATGATCGAGCCCGAGCGCCAACGCCCCAGTCGCCACCCCACGCCCGGTGACCAAGCTGTGCACCCAATAGCCGATCCAAGCCGAGCGCAACGCCCCATGCGTCACGTTGCCGATCGTCAGCTGCCCGCAGAATTGACCGTCCAACTCGATCACGAAGGGCAGCATGCGCCCTTTCCGCGCCTCGGAACGCAGACTCGAACACACCGTGGGCCAGGCGGCGACGTTGTGCCTGATCGTCCAATCACCGTCGGTAACCGGCTCCCAGGGCTCCAAGAACGCCCGGTCGGCCAACCGGATGCGGCTCCACTGCGCGCCATCACGCATCCGCACCGGCCGCAGCCGGACTACCCCGCCGGCCACTCGTAACGGCCCCACCGACATTGGCCAGCCGGGGTGCCGATAATTGGGCCGCAACAGGTTCACCAAGGTGCAACTCAGCCGTGCTGAGCGAGGAACGCGACGTCGACGATCTCACCGGTGCGAATCTGCTCCGCCCCGCTAGGCACCACGACCAGACAATTCGCCTCAGCGAGCGTGGCCAGCAGATGCGACGCTCCCGGGGCTCCCCCTAGCGCCTGCACCAGGTATTCACCGCTTTCCTGGTCACGCATGAGCTGGCCACGCAGGTAACCCTTGCGCCCGGCCACCGATGCGATCGGCGAAAGCGTACGGGCTTGCACGATGCGGCGCATCGGGTGTCGCTTACCGAGCGACAGCCGGATCAGCGGCCGGACCATCACCTCGAACACCACCAACGCGCTCACCGGATTGGCGGGCAGCAGAAACGTCGGAACACCCTCGCGGCCCAGTTGTCCGAAGCCCTGCACCGATCCCGGATGCATGGCGACCCGCACCACTTCCATCTCGCCGAGTTCGGACAGCACCGCGCGGACGGCCTCGGCCGCCGCCCCGCCGACCCCGCCGGCGATCACCAGGATCTCTGCGCGGTTGAGCAGTCCCTCAACGATCTCGCGGAGTTCCTTGGGGTCGTTGCTCACGATGCCGACCCGATTCACCTCCGCACCCGCATCCCGCGCCGCCGCCGCCAAGGCGTACGAATTGACGTCGTACACCTGGCCATTGCCGGGGGTTCGGGTGATGTCGACCAGTTCGCCGCCCACGGCCATGACCGCCACCCGCGGCCGCGGATGCACCAGCACCCGTTCGCGGCCGACCGCAGCCAGCAACCCCACCCCGGCGGCGCCGATGATCGTTCCCGCGCGCACGGCGACGTCCCCGGGTTGGACATCGTCACCGGCCTTCCGCACGTAGGCGCCCGACGGCGCACCGCGCAGGATCCGCACGCGGTTCATCCCGCCGTCGGTCCACCGCAACGGCAGGACGGCGTCGGCCAGCGTCGGCAACGGCGCGCCCGTCTGCACTCGGGCCGCCTGGCGCGGCTGCAGCCTGGCGGGGGTACGTGAACCGGCCTCGATGAACCCCATCACCGGCAGGGTCAGCACTTCGCGGCTTTCCAGATCGCTTTCGGAAAAGACCTCCACGCCACTGGCGTCGCCGACACCGGCCACGTCGACGCTGCGCACCGCGTAACCGTCGATGGCGGCCTGATCGAAGCCGGGCAGCGGCCGTTCGGTCACCACTTCCTCGGCGCACATCAGTCCTTGCGCCTCGGCGATGGCAACACGAATGGGCCTCGGGGCTACCGCAGCTGCTGATATCCGGGCTTGCTGTTCCTCCACAGAACGCACAGCGCGCCTTTCCGTCGAGCCATGTGGCGAAGCCGGGCCGGATTTTCCCCGGCTACTGCTCGGTCAGGCCCAATCGCGCCACCAACCATCGCCGCAAATCCGGGCCATAGTCGTCACGATCCAAAGCAAAGTCAACCGCAGCCTTGAGGTACCCGCCGGGATTTCCCAAGTCGTGTCGGGATCCGCGATGCACCACCACATGCACCGGGTGGCCCTCAGCGATCAACAACGCGATCGCGTCGGTGAGCTGCACTTCGCCGCCGGCGCCGCGGTCGATACGGCGCAATGCGTCGAAAATCGCCCGGTCAAGCACGTAGCGGCCGGCGGCCGCGTACAGCGACGGGGCGTCCTCGGCCTTGGGCTTCTCCACCATGCCCTTGACCCGCAAGACGTCGTCGCTGCCGCCGGGGAGGGGCTCGACGTCGAAGACGCCGTAGGCACTGATCTCCTCCGGAGACACCTCGATGGCACACAACACCGTGCCGCCGTGCTGCGCGCGTACTTGCGACATCGTCTCCAGGACGCCGGTGGGCAGCACCAGGTCGTCGGGCAACAACACCATGACGGCGTCCTCGTCCGCCGCGAGGCTGGGCTCGACGCAGCTGATCGCGTGTCCGAGGCCCAATGGTTCGGCCTGCACGACGGATTCGACCTTGATCAGAGCCGGGGCGCGACGGACCTTGGCCAGCATGGCTTTCTTGCCGCGCGCCTCGAGGGTGCCCTCCAGCACGAGGTCCTCGACGAAGTGTGCGACGACGCCGTCCTTGCCTTCCGAGGTGATGATTATCAGCCGTTCGGCTCCGGCATCCGCAGCCTCGGCGGCCACCAGCTCGATGCCGGGGGTATCGACGACGGGCAGCAGCTCCTTGGGGACGGTCTTGGTGGCAGGCAGGAACCGCGTCCCCAGCCCGGCCGCGGGGACGACTGCCGTATAGGGAACAGGTACTTCCGTTGGTGCCATCGTCATCACCATAACTCGCGCCAACACGTTGGGGCCGGTGTGGCGACCTGAACCGGGCGGCTGTCATCTTTGAAGGCATGGCGACCGCGAGCAAGACGGCGTTGCGCGACCGACTGTTGGTCGCCCGGCGTCGTGTTGCCGACGAGGTCCGGGCCGACGAGGCCCGAAAGCTCGCCAAGCACGCAACAGCGCTGGTGAGCCCCACTTGCACGGTGTGCGCGTACGTGCCGGTGGGCTCGGAGCCGGGTTCGATCGAGATGTTGGATGCGTTGCTGCGACGAGCGGGTCGGGTGCTGTTGCCGGTAGCGCGCACCGACGCCGACAACTCGCCGCTGCCGCTGCTGTGGGGCGAATACCGCCCGGGCGAGTTGACGACCGCGCGCTGGGGACTGCTCGAGCCGTCCGAACCGTGGCTGCCCGCTTCGGCGCTGGCCGAGGCAAGTGTGGTGCTGCTGCCGGCGCTGGCGGTGGACCGCCGGGGCGTGCGATTGGGCCGTGGCCAGGGATTTTACGACCGCTCGCTGGCGGCGCGCGATCCGCAAGCCCAGTTGGTCGCGGTGGTGCGAGACGAGGAACTGCTCGACGAACTGCCTTCTGAGCCGCACGACGTGCCGATGACGCACGCGCTCACGCCAGAGCGCGGGTTTATCCCGCTGGTCAGCCGGGAATGATCGAAGTCACGTGGCGGTTCTAGCACTTGAGACGGTAGAGTGCTAACCCAGCGCTTAACATCATCCGGAGGTTTTCTGTGCCGACCTACAGCTACGCGTGTACTCAATGCGCCGACCGCTTCGACATCGTGCAGGCCTTCACCGACGACGCGCTCACTACGTGCGAGAAGTGCTCCGGCCGACTTCGTAAATTGTTCAACTCCGTCGGCATCGTGTTCAAGGGCAGCGGGTTTTACCGCACCGACAGCCGCGAGGCGGGCAAGAAGTCGAACGGGTCGACCAGCGCATCCTCGAACAGCGACTCGGGATCCGGGTCGAGCGCCAGCTCGAGTGACAGCACGTCGTCGAGTTCGACAGACAAAGCCAGCAGCTCCGCCCCGGCCACCGCGGGCGCGTCGACCTGACGATCTAGCACGATCTAGCACGATCTAGCGGCGTTATCCACAGGCGCGTCCTGACCGGCGTTTGCCGGTAGGGGGCTGCGGCTACGGTTGCGGCGTGGGGCAGTCGCTGAACCCGACGCTGCCGAGTCGCCTGGCAATGGCGTTGCGTCCGGATTGGACGCGCACAGTGCGGGCCCGGCGGATCGCTGCGGGCGCGCTGGTGGTGCTGGCCGGCGTCGCGGCGTTACGACCCGATCCTGCCGACGACCGCGCCGACGTGGTGGTGGCAGTGCGCGATCTGAGCCCGGGCGCCGCATTGACCGGAGACGACGTTCGCCTCGAAACCCGTTTGGCGACAACACTGCCCGACGGCGCGCAGACCGATCTCGGCGCGGCGGTGGGTGCCACACTGGCCAGCCCGACGCGGCGCGGCGAGGTGCTCACCGACGTGCGGTTGCTGGGCAATCGACTGGCGGAGGCGACGGTCGGGCCGGGCGCCCGGATCGTGCCGTTGCATCTGGCCGACAACGCGTTGATCGACCTGATCCGGGTCGGCGATGTCGTCGACGTGCTGGCGGCACCGGCCACCGAAGGGCAGCAGACACCGCAGCCCGTCCCCCGAGTGTTAGCCACCGATGCCGTCGTAGTGCTCGTCTCGGCCAAAAACAAGACTCAATCCACGGAGGCTGACCGCGTAGTGTTGATTGCGCTGCCGGCCCGCGTGGCAAACGCGGTGGCAGGTTCGGCGCTGGGCCAGAAAGTCACCCTGACCCTGCACTGAGTTGGCTGAGGGGTCCAGAAAGGAACGGCTCAATGTTAAAAGGGTTCAAAGAGTTTCTCTCGCGGGGCAACATCGTCGATCTGGCCGTTGCGGTCGTGATCGGCACGGCATTCACCGGTTTGGTCACCAAGTTCACCGAGAGCATCATTACGCCGTTGACCAGTTCGATCGGCGCAAACCAGCAGACCGATGTCAGCCTGCTGAAGATCCCGCTCTGGAACAGCGGTCAGGAGATCAACCTCAACACCCTGCTCTCGGCCTTCATCAACTTCGTCCTCATCGCGGCGGTCGTCTACTTCCTCGTCGTGTTGCCCTACGACCGGCTGCGTAAGAAGGGCGAAGTCGAGCAGGCCGACGATGCACAGGTCGTGTTGCTCACCGAAATCCGCGACCTGCTTGCGCAGACCAACGGGAACTCGCCGTCGTCAGGCAGGCACGGCGGTGGGGCGCCCACGCCGGAACACGGACCGCGCGCGCACGCTGAAGAACAGCTGGGCCGGGGCTGAAACTCAGATCTCGAGGCTCGACAACTGGCCGATGATGTGCGCGGCCAGCGGGTTCAGCGTCGCCATCCCGTCCCGCACCGCGTAACGAGAACCGGCCAGGTTGACCACCAGGGTGCTGCCGGACACTCCCGCCAGGCCACGGGACAACCCGGCGTCGGTGATTCCGGCGGACAGGCCCGAGGCGCGGATCGCCTCGGCGATGCCCAGGATTTCCCGGTCCAGGATGTCGCGCGTGGCTTCCGGGGTGACATCGCGCGGCGTCACACCCGTTCCACCGACCGAGACCACCAGGTCCACACCACCAATCACCGCGGTGTTGAGCGCGTTTCGAATCTCCACCTCGTCGGCCTCGACCGCGACGACGCCATCAACGACGAACCCCGCCTCGGTGAGCAGCTCGGTGACGAGTGGACCGCTGTGGTCCTCGTCCCCGTGCGCGGTGCGGTCGTCGACAACGACGACAAGTGCCCGGCCGACTACCAATTCCGCGCCTTGTTCCATGGGTGCAACCGTATATCCGAGGTCGGAAAGCTGCGCGTCGACCTTCATCACTGCTCCGCCTTACCCAGCGTCACCTGCACCGACCGGCTGCCGGCACCCGGCTCCTGGAAGGTGATCGAAACCTTGTCGCCCGGGGCCTTGGACCGCACCGCCGCGACCAACCCGTCGGCGCTGTTGATGACGCGGTCGTCGACCTTGGTGACGACGACGCCCTTCGGCACTCCGGCGGTCGCAGCGGCACCGTTGGGCACCACCTCGACGACCTTGGCGCCGGGAACATCCTTGTCAGTGGTCACCTGGACTCCCAACGAGGCATGCGATGCCTTGCCGGTGGCGATCAACTCGTCGGCGATGCGCTTGGCCTGGTCGACCGGAATCGCGAAGCCGAGGCCGATCGAGCCGCTTTGCGCGTCGCCGGAATCCGCGCCCATGGTCGCGATGGCCGAGTTGACGCCGACGAGCTGCCCGTTCATGTTGACCAGCGCGCCACCGGAGTTACCCGGGTTGATCGCGGCGTCGGTCTGAATCGCATCCAGGACGGTGTTCTGGTTGCCGGATTCCCCGGTGGTCGACACCGGCCGGTTGAGGGCGCTGACGATGCCCGTGGTCACCGTGCCCGCCAGACCCAGCGGAGACCCGATGGCCAGCACCGGCTGACCGACCCGCAGGTCGTGCGAGTTCCCCATGGCGATCGGGGTGAGCCCGGAGACACCCTGCACGCGGATCACGGCGATGTCGCTGGTCGGGTCGGTCCCGACCACGGTGAACGGAGCGGTCCGGCCGTCGTGGAACGTGACCGTCGTCTTCGGCGGCGGCGACCCTGCCGGCGGCTTGGCCGCGGCCGAGACCACGTGGTTGTTGGTCAGGATCAGCCCGTCGGCCGACAGGATGATGCCGGAGCCTTCCTCGGACTGCCGGCCCAAATTGGTCTCGAGCATGACGACGCTCGGTACCACCTTGGCCGCAACCTGCTCGACCGAACCAGGTGGCATGTTCGCCGCGGGGACGCTGGGCGCGCCGCCCGATGACGCCGTCGCAGCAGTGCTGCTCGCGGACTTGCTACCCAGCTCCACCACCGTCGCCGCAGCGCCGCCGATACCCGCGGACACCACGGCGATGGCCAGCGCACCAACGGTCAGCAGGCCCGCACGGGAACGCTTCTGGGGTTGGCGCGGCAGCTGCGGAGGCGGGCCCATCGGCGGGTACATCCCCGGTATCGGCCGCTGGCCGGTGTGGCCCGGCAGCGGACCTTGCATGGTGTGCCCGGGGATCGGACCCGGCCCCGTGGCCCGCGGTATCGGACCTGGACCGGTAGCGTCGGGCAACGGGAATGAGCCGGTGCCGCCGGGAACCGGATACGATCCGGTACCGCTCGGTATCGGATGTGACCCCGTGCCGCTCTGCGTGGGTGCCCCCTCGAACGGCTGGCGGTGTTCCGTCGTCGGCTGCTGATAACGCCAGTCGAACTGCTGGTTATACGCTTGCTGCGTCTGGGGATACGCAGGCGGCACCGACTGCTCCGATGCGCGATATCCCGGCTGCTGCGGCGGTGGCGAATACCTCGGGTGATTCGTCATGTCGCTAATGTGGCTCTTCTCCTGATTTGGGCCTTCGGGTACTGCCGTGAGGCTTAACGGTCAACAGTAGCTGCACAACTACGTTGCGCGCGCGGACTGAGAATCCACTGAGATAACATTCGCCGAATTCCGTGAGTTCCCATTGTCGCCGACGTCATCCTGACGTGCGCTGTCTGACATATCCGCCGACTCGGCCGGATAAACCGGCGTCGGCATCGGTCGGCCGGGCAGTAACACGCGGATCGACGTACCCGGCGGTTCACCACCCGGGACGGTGTCTTCGACCCGCAGTGATCCGCCGTGGTTCAGCACTACCTGCTTGACGATGGCCAACCCCAGGCCCGAGCCCGGCATCGCCCGAGCGGACGTCGACCGGTAGAACCTCTCGAACACCAGCCGCCGTTCCTGAGGCGCGATGCCGGGGCCTTGGTCCGACACCACCAGCTCGGCATGGGACGGATCGAGTTGGGTCAGCGTGACGCCGACCCGCCCGCCCGGCGGACTCCACTTGGCCGCGTTGTCCATCAGGTTCAACACCGCACGCGACAGCATGGCCGCGTCGCCGTAGACCTGCCATGGCATCGCCTTGACATCGAAATGAATGTCGCTGCGGCGCCGCTTGACTCGTTCCAGGCTGCGGTCGACGACGTCTGCCATATCCACCGGTTCGTGCACGGTCTCGCCCGCGTCACCGCGGGTGAGATCGACCAAGTCGCCGACAAGCGTGGACAATTCCTCTATCTGGCCCAGTACATCGCTGCGCAGGCCGTCCATCTCCTGTTCCGGAAGCCGCGGCGCCCCGGGTGCCATCGAGGCGATCAGCAGCTCGACGTTGGTGCGCAGTGAGGTCAGCGGGGTGCGCAGTTCGTGGCCGGCGTCGGTGACCAGCCGGGCCTGGCGCTCCCGGGATTCGGCCAGGGCCCGCAGCATTAGGTTGAAAGCCTCTGTGAGCCTTGCCAACTCGTCACTTCCGAAAACGGGAATGGGCCGCAGATCGTCGGTGCGGGCCACCCGTTCGGCCGCTTCGGTGAGGCGCGCTACCGGCCGCAGGCCGGCCCGGGTCACCATCCCGCCGGCCACCGCGGCGACCAGGACGCCGACGCCCCCCACCATCAGCAGCACAAAGCGCAGTTTGCTCATCACCGCTTCGGTGGGCCGCAAGCTCTTGGAGATGATCAGCGAGCTGCCATTGGGCAGGTGGATGGCAAGGACCCGTTGATCGCCCGCGGTACGCCGCGACATGAACAGTTCGCCGCGGATGACGGCCTTCTCCGGTGACCCGACCGGCAGGGTTTGGCCTGGCTGCTGGGCGGTGTAGATCGAATGGCCGGGGTTGACCAGCATGGCGTTGACGTCGGAGTAGGCGGTGCCTTCGATCGCCTTGCCGGGGTCGGCCGCCAACGAACCGCTGGCGATGAGCAACTGCGCCCGGCTCTGCAGCTGGTTGTCCAGGTCGCTGTACAGGGCGGCCGAGATCACCGCGTAGACGGCGAAAGACATCAGGACGACCACCATCGCCACCATGGACATCGCCAGCAGCATCACGCGCCACCGCAGGGACAACGAGCTGGTGGCCCGCAACGGGGTGCGCGACGGAGCTCGTTTGCGGCGCAACCGAATCATCAGGGCGGGGTTTCGCGTAGCACGTAACCCACTCCGCGAACGGTGTGGATCAGCCGCGGCTCGCCTTCGGCCTCGGTCTTGCGGCGCAGATACCCGACGTAGACCTCCAACGCGTTGCCGGAGGTAGGAAAGTCGAATCCCCACACTTCCTCGAGGATGCGGCTACGGGTAAGCACCCGCCGCGGGTTGGCGATCAGCATCTCCAGCAACGCGAACTCGGTGCGGGTCAGGCTGATGCGGCGTTGCCCGCGGGTGACTTCCCGCGTCACGGGGTCGAGGCTGAGGTCGGAGAACGTCATCGCCACCGACTCGGCGGCGTCCTCTGGCTTGGTACGCCGCAGCAGCGCGCGCATCCGCGCCAGGAGTTCCTCGAGGGCGAACGGCTTGGGCAGGTAGTCGTCGGCGCCCGCGTCCAGGCCGGCGACCCGTTCGGACACCGAGTCGCGCGCGGTCAGGACCAAGATGGGCAGGTCGTCACCGGTACTGCGGAGCTGACGGCACACCTCCAAACCGTCCAGGCGCGGCATCATGACATCCAAGACGAGTGCGTCGGGTCGATCGCTGGCGATCATTTCGAGGGCCTCGACGCCGTCGTGAGCAAGATCGACGGCATAGCCATTGAAGGAAAGCGACCTGCGCAGCGACTCACGCACTGCCCGGTCATCGTCCACGACGAGTATTCGCACGGAACTAGTTTCGTACGAACGCCTGAGACGGGGCTGAGAGGCACGCCGTGGAGGGGATGGGGCGGCACCGTACTGCGCCGGCTCACCTGCCCCCGCCGAGTCACATCGGCCGCATTGGCATCCGCTGCGGTCCCCCAAGCTTTTTGCCCAGCTACGAGCGACAACGTAGACGCCCGTTCTTGCTGGCGAACAGGCAGACAAGTGTGCCCGCCGGAACGGACGTCGATGCGGCTTGTGTGACGCTTGTTACCCGAGCGGCCGCTTAATGCCGCCAGGCGAACCGTCTAGCGCTTGTCCAGGTCGATCAGACCGAGGCGGGCCGCCTTGAGCAGGCGACGGGGCACCTTGTGCTTGTGGCCGGCGACGGTCACGCCGACGAGTTCCGTCTTCTCGGCCTTCCACTGCGAGCGCCGACTCCGGGTGTTCGCGCGCGACATCCTGCGTTTGGGTACAGCCATGGTCGAGTCTTCCTCTTTTGGTGAGAGCTTCCGCGCGCGCGGAGGCGCCGCGACATTTCGGTGACGATTGCGTTCAGGATAACCGGTGACTACCAGCTAACCCAATTTCGGCCGCGGTAACCGTCAACCGAAAGTTGTCGTCCCGAGCGCGGTGGGGTTGTACGAGACGTAGATCGGTTGCTGGGAGAAGGGGAAGTAGCCGGTGTTCATATTTCCGCCAGAGGTAACCCAAAGGTTGTTCGACCCGTTCATCGTGTACGAGTACAACAGCGTTGCCCCGTCTTCGGTGTAGACGGAAACGGTGGTTCCCGTCGGCAAGTATTGCCCGGCAGGCACGCCAGCTAGGGACGACGGGATGGTCCCGAAGATGCCACCCGAGTCGAACATCACCGGCGCGGTTTGCGGCGGGCCGTTGTTGATCTGGACAACGACGTTCGAGATCGGGGATCCGGCCACCGTAACGGCGCCGCCCGTCGTGTTGGGACCGAACACCACCTGGCCCGCGGGCTCGTTGATCAGCACGCCGTTGTTGAGCACGCCCGGTAGCGCGGTGAGGATCGTGCTGGTGCCGGGGAAACCGTTGTTGGGTCCAATACCCAACACGCCCACGGCGCCGGATCTGGACAAGAAGCTGTCCAGTGATCCCGGCGACGACGAGGTGATGACGTTGACGCCGGTCGGCACCGTTGTGAGGCCCTCGCCGAAGCTCACCGTCGTTGAATACGTGTTGTAGTTGTAGTTCAGGCCGCCGGCGTAACCGGCACTACCCGTCCCAATGACGTCGCCGAGGTTCTGCGACAGGAATGTCTGGGACAAGACGAGGCCGGTGGAACCGGTGTCGAGCAGCACCGGCACCATGGGTCCGCCGTTGATGGAGATGTAGACCACCGGCTCAGTGCCGTTGATGATGTACACCGGGATGCTGGCGTTGGTCAGGCTCGAGCTGCCCGCCAAGAGGCCGCCCGTAGCCCCGTGCAGACCGTTGTTGCCGTTGTGCCCGCCAAGCAGCGAGCCAAGCCCACCGGTGCCGCCGGCGCCGTTGGTGCCGTACGTGCCGTTGAGGCCTCCACTGCCGCCATTGCCACCATTGCCACCGTCGCCACCGTTGGCGCCGCTGCCGGCGCCCCCCGCGATGCCGCCCGGGCCCGCCGCTCCGCCGGCACCACCGGCACCGGCGTTGCCACCGTCACCGGCGGTGCCTCCCTGACCGCCGTAGGAGCCGCGACCGCCCTGCAGATCCCCGTAGGTGCTGGTGCCACCGTGTCCGGCGTTACCGCCGTCGCCGCCCCCGCCCGCGTCGCCCCCGCGACCGCCGTTGGCACCGATTCCACCAGCGCCACCGATACCGCCGGCGCCGCCCGCACCGCCATCGCCGCCGTCGCCGCCGTTGTTGGCTTGTGCGTTGAATTCGCCGCTGGCGTCGCCGCCGGCCCCACCGTGGCCACCTAGGCCGCCCGCGCCACCCGCGCCACCGTTGAAGCCGACATCGCCCATTCCGCCGTCGCCGCCGTCGCCGGCCGCGCCGCCCTTACCGCCGGTCCCGCCGGTGCCGATGGGTAGCTTTTGTGGCGCCGGTTGCTGGTTGAAGCCAGCGCCCGGCGCGCCACCCGCCCCTGCAGCCCCGCCGTTGCCTCCCGCGCCGCCGGTTCCGCCCGCGCTGTTGACACCAACGCTGCCGTCACCCCCGCCGCCTCCGGCACCGCCATTGCCGCCCGCGCCGCCATTGCCGTTGGAGCCGAACAAACCCTTGCTGATTCCGTCTGGCTGGTTGGCCACACCGCCCTGACCGCCTTGGCCGCCGGAGCCGCCGTTACCGCCGGCGAAACCGGGGTTGCCGCCGGCCGCGCCCGTGTCGCCGGCGCCACCATTCCCGCCGTGCCCGCCGGCACCCCCGCTGCCGCCACTGCCGAAGTACACGAAGTTGGCGGCCGCGACGTCTCGGCTGGAGCCTGGGCCTGGGTTGCCCCCGGCACCGCCGCTACCCCCGTTGCCGCCGCTACCACCGTGGCCGCCGGCGCTGCCCACGCCTGCACCACCATCCGTGCCCTGGCCACCGGCGCCACCCTTACCGCCGTTGCCACCGCTGCCGCTGACCGTGTCCACGCCACCATCGCCACCGGTGCCGCCCGTACCGCCGGCACCGGCGTTGCCGCCGTTACCGCCATTGCCTCCGTTACCACCGACTGTGGCCACGCCGCCGTTGCCGCCGTTGCCGCCATTGCCGCCATGGCCGGCGGCGCCGCCGACCTTCCCGTTACCGCCGTTGCCGCCGACACCGCCCGCGCCTCCGTCGCCGCCCGAGCCCGCATTGCCCGCGACGCCGACGCCGGTGCCGGCCTGCCCACCGGTGCCGCCATTGCCGCCGTGACCCCCGGTGCCGCCGACGGGGCCCGGGCTGTTGCCTTTGGCATTGGCTCCGTTACCGCCGGCGCCGCCGGCGCCGCCGTCACCGCCATCCCCTTCTCCCAGCAACCGATCTACGTCTCGTACAACCCCACCGCGCTCGGGACGACAACTTTCGGTTGACGGTTA
>NZ_MVHT01000012.1 GCF_002086275.1 Mycobacterium intermedium
TCCTCGTCGTACCTCTTCGCCATGATGCGAACAACCTTCCCTCGAAAGAAGGTGTGCATCAAACCCGGGGTGGTTCAGTGCTCGACTAGGCGCGTCCGGTAGACAACTCACATGACTGGTACCGCCCGCGCCATCACGATCTTTCATCCGCCCGCTGACCCGGCGGGATTCGGCCGGTGGGCCGCGGTGTACGTCGCGTGCGCCGACAGGGCACCCGGCTACCTCGGCGCACGCGAATCGGTGCAGGGCAGCAGACCGCTTGATTTCGCCGTCGAGGTTACCTTTGAGCGCACCGATCAGTTGCACGCGTGGCTGGACAGTTCCGAACGCGATGCCGTCCTCCGCGACGGGCAGGCGCACGGCTACTGGCGGTGCGCTGCTGAGTTGATACTCGCCGAGGGCGAGCTTCCACCCACCAATGCGGGGGTTTTCCTGCACAGCGTCGCGTCGGGCAAGGAAGCCGAATTCGTCTCGGCCCAAAGCGATCTGACGCTGGTCAGCTCCGGCTTCCCGGGTTATGAGGGAACGTTGCTGCTTCCGGCGGACAACTCTGGCCAGTGGATGTCTGTGCTGCGCTTCCGCACCGCGGGTCAACTGAACTCCTGGATTCGGTCGCGCGAGCGCCAAGAAGCGTTGCCGCGCTTGCGTAATGAATTGACGCGGGATTTTGCCGAGTTGCCGCGCAGCGCCCCATTCGGGTCGACGGTTCGGGTCGCCGACGGCCAAACCAAGATCACCCCGGGTTGGAAGTCGGCGATGCTGGTGGTCCTGTGCCTGTATCCGACCGTGATACTGCTCTCCAAGACACTGGCACCGGCCCTAGGCGATGTCGGCGTCAATCCGGCTGCCACCATTTTCGTCGGCAATGTCGTCAGTGTCGCTCTACTGCAATGGATCCTGGTGCCGGCGGCGTCCCGTCCGTTCCGGCGCTGGCTCGACCCCATCGACGGTGCCTCGGGACGGGTCAGTGCGGTCGGGACGGCGGTCGTCGTCGTCGCCTACGCTGCGCTGTTGGTGGTGTTCAGCCTCATTGGTTAGTCAGCCAGCGATCATGACGTGTAGCTCCTCGACCGACCAGGGATCCGAGTCATGGTGGTCGCGGTACCCCAGCACCTGCGGCGTCGGCTTGTTGAACTTGCCGACGAATCCGCCTGCGGCAAGGAATATTTGGCCGGTTAGCGATTGGGCCAGGTCACTGGCGAGATACGCATAGAGGGGGGCCACAAAGCACGCCGGGGCGGCGTCGAGCGAGGCACGCATGGTCATCTCGTCGAGCAATCCACGACGGTGGAGGTCTTGGATGTGTGCCTCGTATTCCGCGCCGGTTGACAATCGCGTCCTGGCGCCAGGACAAACCACGTTGGCCCGCACCCCCGACCCCTTCAATTCCGCCGCAATCGCTACGGTCAACCCGTTCACCGCGCCTTTGCCGGCCGGATACCCGGTGCCACCGTAGTCGCCGAGGAACGCCACGGAACCGGTGTTGATGATCGACCCGCTGCCCTGCGCGGCCATGATCGGCGCGGCCGCTCGGCAGGTGTGAAACACCGTACCGAGGTGGGCCCGAATCAGATCGTCGAATTCGCTCGCTGAGATACTCAGGATCGAGGAATGCGGCGGTTCGGCTACACCGGCACAGTTGATCAGCACGTCCAACCGACCGTATGCGTCAAGGCATTTCTCGATCAGCCCCTGGGCGACGGCTTCCTCGGATGCCGCTCCGGCCAGGCCGGTGGCGCTGCCGTGGTGTGCGGCGAGTACATCGACCGTTTCCTGGACGGCGTCTGCGTCGCGCCCGTTGACCACGACACCCGCGCCGAGGTCGCAGACGAGTTCGGCAACCGCTCGTCCGATGCCTCGGCTGCCGCCAACGATGGCGACACCGCGTCCGGCGAGCAGCTTGTCGTCAGTCATGGCATCCGATTCACACGGGCTCGCGCGGCCACCAGATCCAGCGCTGGAGCACCACGACGATGGCCGGCAGCACGAAGCTGCGCACCACGAGGGCGTCCAGCAACAAACCGAGGCCGACGGTGACGCCGATCTGCGCCACGCTCAGCGCGCTGCTGGTCGCCAGCCCAAACATCGTGATGCCAATGACGATTCCGGCGACGGTGATGACCGCGCCCGTCGCGGCGAACGTGCGGATGATACTGACCCGCGGTCCGCCCGGACGTTCTTCACGCATGCGCCGCGCCAACAGCAGGTTGCCCGAGGAGCCCAGCGCTATGAGCAACACGAACGCGATCGGCGGGACCAGCCAATGCAATTCGTAGCCAAGCAGGCGTTGCCAGAACATCACGCTGGCGCCGAGCGCGCAGACGTAGGACATCGCAATGGTGGCCAATACGACGATGCCGGCGAGCGGACTTCGTAGCAGCAGTGCGGCGATCGCAAAGATGACGACAAGCGTGATGGCGACCAACAACAGCAGGTCACCGCCGACAAGGTCTTGGATGTCGCGGGTGGTTGGCCCGACGCCGGTCAGTTGCAGCCCAACCGGTTTGAGGGTGCTGTCCTGCGTCGCATCCCGCACCGCATTGACGATGGCACGAGCTCGCTGCGCACCTTCACTTCCCCACTCGTCTCCCTCGCCGTAGACGAGTAGCCGCGTCGCGAGTCCACTCGACGAGATGAAATCGGCAAGGACGGGCCGCATGTTCGGATCGGTGAGGATCCTGCGGGAGGCGTAGAGGTTCGCGCCCGGGGCATCCGGCGAGACGGCAGCGAGTTCATGCAGATAACCCGGCAATTCCAGGATGGATACCGGCGTGGCGGGGTTGTTCAAGACCAGCTTCAGTTGTGCCGCCGACGCCCGTACCTGTGCCATCTGGCCGGCTACTTGGTCCAGGATTTGCCCGAAGCTGGCCCCTCCGGACGTGGCCGCCGCGTCGGCAATCCCCTGGGCCAGGTGCTCTGCCCCGTCGGCCAGGTTCTTGGCGGTGTCGGCCACCCCGTTCGCCCAGCCCACCGCCCCTTGGGCGGCCGCACACACCGGGGTCGCCACGCAGTCCGGAATCGACCCTACGAAGCTGCGCAGCGGTTCGAAAATCTCGGCGACGTCGGCCGAGCGGCTCCGAAGTTTGACGATCGCGTCCTGCGTCAGATGGACGGCCAAACTCACCTGACCAATGCCATACACGCTCTGCTGCATGGCACTTTGGAGCAGATCCAGCGACTTGACCACTTCATTCGCCGCGGTCTCGAGATTGGGCAGCGCGTCCTGGCGCGCCGCCAACAGGTCCCCGAAATCGTAGAGCTTGTCGCCGAGGTTTCCGCCCGACGCCGTCAGTGCGGCCTGTTTGGATACCAGTCCGGCGGGGTGGCTGGCGGACTGCACCATGCGTACGCCGGGGATGGACATTATCGCGGTCGTGATCTTTTCGACGGCCGTCAGACCGGTCGGATTGCGAAGATCGTGATCGGTCTCGATGGTGACGACGGCGGGTAGCAGTTCGTTGGGCGGAAAGTGTCGGTCGGCGGCCTGATATCCGAGGTTGGAGGGGGCCCAACGAGGGGTCGCCGCCGCCTCGTTCCAACCGACCGGCACCCCCGGCAGGGCTATCGCCAGGACTATCCCCAAGACGCCACTGGCCACCAAGTACGGCGCCGGCCAGCGCGCCACAGCGGTGCCGATCCGCCGGAAGCGACGCAGCGTGCGCCTGCGCTCTGGTGGTTTGAGCAGATCGAAACGACCGGCAAGCGCAATCAACGCCGGGGTCAGCGTCAGCGCCGCAAGACCCGCCGCGATGACACCGATTGAGCACAGAATGCCGGTCGTCCCGAACATGCTGACGCGGGCAAGGTCCAGCCAGCCCACCGCGCCCAAGGGTGCGACCACGATCAGGGTGGAGGCCACGATGGCCGGGGCTACACCGTGGTAGGCGTCGGTCAGGGCGTCCGACGGATCGAAGTCTTCTCTTCGCCGTTCGTGATAGCGCCCGATCAGGTAAACCGCGAACACGGTGCCGGTCCCGACCACGACCGCCGTGCTCAGTTCGAGCGAAAACAGATTGACGCCGATGACGTTGCGGTCGACGAGCAGGGTGATGATCGGTTTGGCTACGGCCAACGACATCACAACCGTAACCAGCGGCACCATCGCGGTGATCAGGGAGCGATAGAGGATCAACAGCAGGAACAACAGCACGGCGAACGTCGCCAGCGTGATGAGCTGCGTGTGTCTGTCGATTGCCGCGAACTCGTCCATGATGGTGACGCCAGGGCCGGTGACGAAGACATGGACGCCGTCGGGGGAACCCATCTGGGCCACGATGGAACGCACCGCGGTGATCGACTCTCGCGCTTGCGACGTGCCGATCATGCCCGACAGTCGCAGCGCCGCGAACACGGCTCGGTGATCGGCGCTCACTGCCGCATCTGCGGTGGCCGGAATCCCCCACCGGTCTTCAACTTCGACGATATGCCGAGAATCGCTGCGTAACGCGGCCAGCAATTGGTCGTAGTACAGCCGGTCGCTGTCGTCGAGGGCCCTGTCCTTTTCGATCACCACGTAGGCGATGTTGTCGCCGGGTGCCTCGTCGAACGCCCTTGCCGACCACTGCACCGCTTCCCAGCTAGGCGTGCCGTAGGGCGAGTACGGCTGATCCTGGAGGGTGATGAGTTGTTCGAGTTGCGGGGCAACACTATTACCGATGACGACGGCGAGCGCCCATGCGCCGATGACCAGTAGCGCGAAACGCTGGGTGAATCGAGCAATCACCGCATGAACCTCAACTGCGTCGCGGGGTCAGGTGTCACGGCCGCATGCCGATACCGCTCGATTGTTGCGTCACCTTCGCCTCGTTTGAGCTCGTGGAGCGACCCTCGTCAGAGTCGGCTAATTCAACCACCTCGGACACCGGGTTGACAGTGATTTCCACCCGCTTGTCGGCCGCAGCTACCGCGTTCATCGGATAAAGTCCCCGGTCGTGCCCGTGCTGCGATTCCTCTGGCGACGAGTGCTGGCGTTTGACCGGATTGGCTCGCGCATTCCCCAGTTGATCCAGGTATGGCTGATTGAACTGCTTTTCGTGATGCCGTTGACGTTCTTCATTGGGAAAGTCATCGACATCCACGGGGCCTTCGGCGTGCCGGGCACCGGCGAACGGCTGGACGGGGTGTTCTGGGGAGCGTTGATCATTTCCCTCGTCTTCGGATCCCTCTTTGTGCGCTCACTGATCAGGCCTCGAGTGGTGCAGGGTTCATGGACGCCGGTGGTACATGCCGATATCGGCCCAGCGACCGTTTGCGGCGGCAATCGCGCGTGGACGGTGACCTATCCCTACCTAACCAGCCACCCGTCCTATGCCCTACTGCTGCTGCTGACTGCTCCCATCCCGGCGGTCATGTTCGCCGCGACCATCAACCAAGGCGACAGTACCTTTTATTTCCGGGTGAGCGGGATAGTGGGGCTGACCATACTTGCCCTGCTGGCATTGGCACGCGTATTGGCCTGGTACGTCTTTCGTTTCGGCCGACGTCAACTCGACGAACAGCTTCGGGACATGCCGGTCTCGCCCCGCCGGCTCGGCTGGGAGATTGCCTGGAAACCCGTGCTGGTGGTCGTGGTGTTGATCTATGCGATCGTCTGCATCCCGCTGGGGGCCATGTGGCTGAAGGAGAAACGCGCCATCGCCGCGTTGCCCGTGGTCACCGTCGCGGATGCGGACCGTCCTGGCAGCTATTTCCGCGTCGAAGGCACGGTGATCTCCCAACCCATCTACTGGGCGCCGCGCGGCACCGGCCGCGGCGGCAACAATTACGCGGGCGCCGGCGTCTTGGTTGCCCTGCCTTCGGGCGGACAGGCGCTGTTGCTTGCCGAAGCGCTGTCCGTGGCCGACTTCAGGGGAATGATTGCCCACGTCCACAACGGCAGGCTCAGCGCCACAGGCAAAGTGATCGACGAATTCACCGCCAGCCAGCGCCGGTACTACGGATTCGACGAGAGTGTCTTTCCCGAGCCAACTTCCGATGGACGGGTGACGTTACTGCTGTCCAATCCGTAGCTCGCGACCAAGACGACCGTGCGTAATGGCAAGTGGATGAGCGACTTCCGTTTCGAACGTGACTCGAACTTGGTGACGACATCGTCCTGGCCGGTGGGGTCCGCACGGCGCTTTGCGAAATCCGTCATCTGGGATGCGGATGTGTCGTACCGTTCTCAGTGGTCTCACGCGGTTCAGCCAATAGCCGGGTGCGCAGAGTCGCCTTCTGTGAGACCGGGGTTGGGGTTGTGTATCCGAGGGAGTTGCACGATGAGGAGATCAGTCACCGCGGTCGCGGCCTGCGCCGTGCTCCTGGCGTCGGCAGGCTGTGGAGAGCGCTCGAGCCAGCAAGCTGACCACAAACCCGCACCGGCCCAGTCATCGACGCCGACGGCCGACCCCGCACCGACAGCAACGATGAACATCCGCTACGAAGACGCCCAGACGGATGAGGCACAGCGCGGCCGCCAGCTCATGCAAGACGCCAAACTGTTGGAGACCGTCAGCCAACAGGTCAATGACACCTTGAACCTGCCCTACGATCTGACGGCAGTCGGCAAGCAGTGTGGCGAGGCCAACGACTACTGGGATCCCAACGTCAACGAGATTCAGCTCTGCTACGAAGATCTCCAGCAGAGCGAGCGGCGCTTCGCCAACAACGGCAATCCAGACTCGGTGCAGGCCGCCGTCGACGCCATGATCGCAGCGTTCTATCACGAACTCGGGCACGCCACCCTGGCCGTCTACCAACTCGCGTTCACCGGACGGGAAGAGGATGTGGCCGACCAGCTGTCGGCGTTCATGTTGCTTGCCCCCGGGGCGGACGGAAAGCCCTATCCCAACGGTGTCCGGATTGCGACCAACACCGCGCAGGACTGGAAATTGAGCGCCAAAGAGGATGGCGACGCCAACGAGCTCCCGTTCTGGGATGGCCACTCGATGGACATCACGCGGATGTACAACTGGGAATGCTGGATCTACGGCTCCGACACGACGGCCAACGCCAACATCGTCACCTCCGGTGAACTGCCCGAAGACCGCGCCGACAACTGCGAAGACGAGTTCCAGAACATGTCCAAGGCGTGGCATCAGATGCTGGGACCGCACCTGAAGAAGCCGAGCTGAGGCGGGCAGCCGAGCAGGAGTTCACGGACTGTTCAGGACGGTGTCGGTCACAGATCGTCGACCGCACACGAGGACCGTTTTTCCTCACGCTATGCGCATCGTTCAGGTCGCCAACTTCTACGGACCTCGCTCCGGTGGCCTGCGTACCGCGGTAGACCGCCTGGGTGCCGAGTATTGCGCGCGGGGCCACGAAGTCTTCCTGATCGTCCCGGGTCCCCACGCCGAACGAACGCGGCTTGACACCGGCGTCGTACGAATCACTATGCCGGCCAGGGTACTTCCGTTCACCGGCGGCTACCGTGCGATCATGCCGGGACCCGTACACGCGGTGCTGGAGGCGTTGCGACCGGACGCCCTTGAGGTGTCCGATCGGCTCACGCTCAGATCGTTGGGGCGCTGGGGCCGCGACCATCACGCCGCGACTGTGATGATCTCCCACGAGCGCCTGGATCGCCTTGCGGCGCAAATACTTCCGCAACGAAGCGCACAGAGGTTCGCCGACCTCGCCAACCGGCGCACCGCCGCCAATTACGACACCGTGGTGTGCACGACGAAATTCGCCCGCGAGGAGTTCGACCGCATCGGCGCCAAAAACGTTGTCACCGTGCCCCTCGGTGTAGACCTCGACACTTTCCACCCACGCCGACACTCGGCCGAGGTGCGCCGACAATGGGCCGCACCCGAACAGACGCTGTTGGTGCACTGCGGCCGACTCTCGGTGGAGAAGCGTGCCGATCGCAGCATCCATGCCGTCGCCGCATTGCGCGACGCGGGTGTCGATGCTCGCCTGGTCGTCGTCGGCGAGGGTCCGCTGCGGGCAAAGCTGGAACGGCAGGCAGCCGGGCTGCCAATCGACTTCACCGGCTTCATCTCCAATCGACACACCGTCGCCGGGCTGCTGGCCGCCGCCGACGTCAGCCTCGCACCCGGACCCCACGAGACGTTCGGCTTAGCCGCACTGGAGTCGCTGGCATGTGGCACGCCCGCGGTGGTGTCGCGAACCTCCGCGCTGGCCGAGATCGTTACCACCGACAGCGGCGCCCTGGCCGACAACGATCCGGTGGCCATCGCACACGCGGTCCGCAGCGTGGTCGGCCGGCCCGAGAAGGATCGCCGTAAACACGCGCGCCATCGTGCCGAACTGTTCACGTGGCACCGCGCGGCCGCCGGCATGTTGATGCCGCTCGGCAATGACCGCGATTTCCCTTACAGTGCTTGATTCTCCATCCCGTAAACCACGAAAATTGTTGTGCGACAAGCCGCAGCGGCGCATCGGGCCTGGTCACGGGTGCCTCTACGTTGAGCTGAACGTGCTCTTGAGGAGGCGCCGAGCGCGCCGGCACCCAAGGCGCCAGTCAGTGAAATGGTCCCAACGATTTTGTTGACATTCATTTTCGTGGCCTCCTGTCGGCCGCCTATTCGGCGCCCTTTGCGGGCGCCTACGCGTTAGACACACGTTTAACAGGGGCTACGACCACGAGAAATTTGGCTTACCCTGTGAAGCGGAGCACCAAACTTCGTCAGCCGACACCTTAACTGTGGCGCTACGACCCCACAAAGGAAGATATGGACCGGCTCGCAATTGGTTGTCTCAGCGTGTTCGGGCTGCCTCCGGTGGGCCTCGTCAATCTTGCCGCCGACGTAGGGTGCCGACATATCTCGACCACCGTGCGGGGGTTCCCGCTGGTGCCTCTGGGGTACCGGCCCTTCACCTTGAAAGACACCGCGCTGCGGATGGAGTTACGCGCCGCCCTGAACCACCGCGGTGCGTCGATCTCACTGGGCGATGGTTTTCTGGTGCTGCCCGACACCGACGTCGCCGTTTACTGTGGGGACCTGGACGTCTTGGCGGAACTCGGCACCCCTCGTATCAGTGTCGTCAGCCTGGACCCCGATCTTGGCCGCACCCTTGACCAGTTCTCCATCCTGGCGGCCCTCGCCGCGCAGCGTGGCATCATCACCACCCTCGAACCGGTACCCGGCTTAACGGTCGGCGATCTCCCCACGGCCCTGGCCGCTCTGAAACACGTTGCGCGGCCGGATTTTGTCCTCCTCATCGACACCATGCACCTGGTGCGGTCCGGTTCCGGCGCAGCGGACCTGGCCGCCCTCCAGCCCGGGTTCATCGGGTATGCCCAACTCAGCGACACCACATTCCGGCCGCGTGGTGACAACTACATGGACGAAGCCATGTTCGAGCGGATGGTGCCGGGCGAAGGCGAACTTCCGCTGCACGACATTCTGTCGGCGCTTCCCCGCGACATCATCATCGAAATCGAAGTGCCACAACGGTCCCCGGCGATGAATGGCGTCGACCCCATCGACCGCCTACGCCCGTGCGTCGAAGCCGCACGGCGTCTGTTGGCGGGCACCTCAGCTGGGTGAGATGCGGCTCGGCTGGCGAAGCGGAAGACCGGCCGCCCGATAGATCGCATCGATCACCGTCATGTTCTCCACGGCGTCTTCGGGTGTCGTCTTCACCGGTTCCCCGTGCAGCACCGCGGCGGTGAATGCATCCAGCTGGTAGGCGTAGGACGCACGACGGGGGAACCGCTCCCTCCGGTTGCCATTGGGCGACCGAATGGATAGCCGGTGAAACAGCTGGGGCACTACAGGATTCAGCACCCGCAAGGCGCCGCGGTCACCCACGACGTGCACGCTCATGTCCAACAGCTTCGACGACCACATCGAGCAGCGGACGCGGCCCGTGTACCCGCCCGCATAACGCAACTCGGCGATCATGGCTCGATCCACCTGCGGGCCACGTAATTTGGCCCGAGCCGAGACCACTTCCGGTGTAGCTCCACCAAAGATGCGGGCCATATGAACCGCGTAGCATCCGGCGTCCATCAGTGCGCCGCCGGCGAGCGAGTAGTTGTATCGGATGTCGGAGAACTTGGGTAGCGGGAAGCACATTGACGTTTCCACCCGCTGTAGGTCGCCCAATTCGCCCGAGGCGATGATTTGTTCGATCCGCAACGCTAGTGGGTGGTAGCGGTAGTGGAAAGCCTCCATCACCACCCGGCCGGACTTCGCTGCCAGGTCGGCAATTTCCCGCGCCTCGGCGGCGTTGGCGGTGAACGGCTTCTCACACAGCACGTGCTTGCCGGCGGCCATGGCCGCCCGCGTCCATACACCGTGCAGACCGTTGGGCAGCGGGTTGTAGACGGCGTCCAGGGTCGGATCGCCGATGAGCTTGACATAGCTGTCGTGCACTCTGGGAATGCCGTGTTTGGCGGCGAACGCCTCGGCCCGTGACACGTCGCGTGCCGCCACCGCGGCCACCTCGACTTGCGGGTTCCCCTTCGCCGGATTGACCAGGGCCAACGGGGCGATCCGGGCGGCTCCCAGAATGCCGATACGCAGCGGGGCGCGAGGCCGTGACTCACCCATCGCATTCACCGGGTCGGCGACGGGCGAATGCGGGTGCGCGTTCGGGGAGGACCCCGACACCGATGAAGTATGCGGGCACGAAAGTCAGCCACGGTATCCGTTCCACCAGACCGAGCAGGGCCATCGGTGGTGCGAAATCCTTGCCCTGCAGCAGGGGGCCGAGCAACGCGCGCTGCATTACCCGCTGCACCGCTTGGGTCACCGCGGTGGGAAATGCGCGGCGGCGTCGGACAGCGGCCAGCGTGCGGTCGGTCACCCGATGCTGTCGCAGCGGCTCGGCCAAGATCTTGGCGGCCGCGACGGCATCCTGGACGGCCAGATTGATGCCCACACCACCCACCGGTGACATCGCGTGCGCGGCATCACCAATGCAGAGCAGCCCATCAACATGCCAGCGCCGCAACCTGTTTACCCGCACATCGAGATGCTTGACGTCGTCCATCGAGGTCAGAGTGTCCACCGTGGTGACCGCTTCGGGCACCAAGGCCGCAACCTCGCGACGGAACTCGTCGATGCCCCGCGCACGCAACTGAGCATCGGTGCCCTTGGCCCCCAGGTATGCGATCTGGAAGTAACCCTCCCGGGGGATCACGGCCAGCGCCTTCCCGGGGCCAACGCGGGGCAGGAAGGAGAAATCGACACCTCCGTCGTGGGGCAGCCGAAACCACCACACATCGAAGTTCACCGGGTACTCACGAGTTTTCAAGCCGGCCTCATGGCGGGCGATCGACCAGCGCCCGTCACATGCCACGGTCAGCTCGGCCCGCAGCTCACCGGGGCCGTCGAGGCCTTGGTAGCGCACCCCGGCCACCCTGCCCCCCTCGTGAATCAGCCCGGTGACCTCGGTGTTCATCCGCAGGGTAAAGATCGGTTCGGCTTCGGCAGCCTCGGCCAGCAGGTTTAACAGATCCCATTGCGGCACCATCGCGACGAACGGGAAGGGCTGGCGCAAACGATCGAAGTCGAGGTAGGTGATCGAGCGCCCGTCCACGTCGAACTCGGCTTTGCTTACCTTGGTGAACGGCAAGGCCGCGAACCGGTCCCATAGCCCGAGCTCGTCGAGTAGCCGCAGTGTCGTCGGATGAACGGTGTCACCACGGAAGTCGCGCAAGAAGTCGCCGTGCTTCTCCAGCAGGGTGACCTGCACACCGGCGCGAGCCAGCAACAGACCCAGAACCATCCCCGCCGGACCGCCGCCGACGATCGCGCACGTGGTTGTATAGGCCATCAGCGCTCAAGCATAAGCCGCTGTCAATGACCAGCGCGGAAACCTGATCCGACGCGTTACTCCTGGCCGCGCGGCGGTGGCTGCACCTCGACCCCGCCGGATTCGTGCTCCGGCCCGGCGGCGGGATGTTCGGCGGGCACCCGGTCGCGGAAACGCTGCGCTTCACTGGCTTCACGTCGTTCCGCGGCACCGCTCCCGCTGCGGTACGGCCCAGGCTTCGGGCGCGGCTTTCCGCCGGGAAACGCCAACCGGAAGATGGTGCGGTGCACCAAGAACCACTGCTTTGAGAAGCGTCCAGAGTTGTAGGGCAGCTCGTAGCGCTCGCAGATCTCCTTGATCTTCGGCGCGATCTCGGAGTACCGACTACTCGGCATGTCCGGGTACAGGTGATGCTCCACCTGGTAACCCAAATTGCCACTGATCACGTGGAACAAGGGGCTGCCCTCGATGTTGGCGGCACCGACCAGCTGGCGCAGATACCACTCGCCGCGCGTCTCGTTTTCAACTTCTTCCTTGCTGAAGGTGTAGGTCTGGTCGGGAAAGTGGCCGCAGAAAATGATGGCGTGTGCCCACACGTTGCGGATGACATTGGCCAGGGCGTCGGCGGCCAGGGTACGCAGGTAGGTGCTTTCCGCGCCGGGCAACACCTTGTCCAGGAACGTAGCGGTGGCGCCGACCCGACCCTTGTTCGATATCTTGCGGAGTCGCCGGCCAAGACGCGATGTCGACGGCTGGTCAAGCCGGCCACCCGAGGCCAGCTGCGCCAAGGCGAAAGCGCCGGCGCTGATCAGCGGCCAACCTATGTAGTCCTTGATGATTTGCGAGCGTGCCTTGACACCAATGCCTTTGAGGTCTTTACGCACCTCCGACCACGGCTTCTCGCGGGCCCGGATGGCTTCGATGTCCATGTCGTGCACCGCCACGCCCCATTCGAACAACGCGGTGAGCAGCAAGTTGTACAGCGGCTGCGCCAGATAGGCTGGGGTCCACTTCTGATTGGGATCGATCCGCATGATCTCGTAGCCGAGGTCCTTATCCAGGCCACGAATGTTCGTGTAGGTGTGGTGGATGTAGTTGTGGGAGTGCTTCCACGACTCGGCGGTCGAGGCGGTGTCCCAGTCCCAGACCGAGGAATGGATGTCGGGATCGTTCATCCAATCCCATTGACCGTGCATCACGTTGTGCCCGATCTCCATGTTCTCCAAGATCTTCGCCATACCGAGGCAGGCAGTGCCGAGAAGCCACGCGGTTTTTGACCGAGACGCCAGCAGCAACACCCGACCGACTACCACGATCTGACGTTGTGTCGAGATCACCGTCTTGATGTAGCGGCGGTCGCGCTCGCCGAGATCGGCGAATACTTCGTCGTGAATCGCGTCCAGTTCTCTGCCGAGTTTCTCCCGTTCCTGCTCGCTCAGGTGGGCAAATGGACTTTGGGTGCGTTGCAGAGTTGAAGTCACTGCGGCTCCTTTCGATCAAAGTTCAAGTTCGACGTCGCCTTCGGCGGCGTTGATGCAGATCCGAACGTCCTGTTCGGTGGGCTCGCTGATCTCGCCCGAGCGCAGGTCGCGCAGCTTGCCCGATTTCAACGTGCCCACGCAGGTGTGACAGATGCCGATGCGGCAGCCGAAGTTCAATTCCAGTCCGGCCTTTTCCCCCGCTTCCAAAATCGATGTCCCGCCGTCACACTCGACCTTCTTGTCACTCTTGAGGAAGCAGACTTCGCCGCCCTCGCCGTCGCCGGCGTCACCGCCGATCTTGGGCTGGAACCGTTCGAAGTGCAGGCGGTCGGGGTCACCGTTGTTCTCCCAATGCTCGATCAGCGCATCGAGCATTTCTTCCGGACCCGAGCAGAACGCTTCGCGTTCCCGCCAGTCCGGACACTCCTCGTCAAGGTGGGCGGGTTCGAGTCGGCCCCGTTCCCCCGTCAGGCGCACGTCCAGCCGCACGCGCTCATAGCGGTCGGCGAGGTCCTCAAGGACGGGCAAGAACATGACTTGGTCACGGGTGCGAGCCGAGTGGATGTGCACCACGTCGCAACCGTCGGGGCCGAGTGCGCCGCGATGGTCGAGGCTGCGCAACATGCTCATGATCGGGGTGATGCCGCTGCCGGCGCTGATGAACAGCATCTTCTTCGGCAGCGGTTCGGGCAGCGTGAAAACGCCTTCTATTTCGCCCAGGCGCACCAGTTCGCCGGGCTGGATCGTTTCGACCAGGTACGGCGACACGACGCCGCCGTCCACTTTCTTCGGAGTGACGCTGATCAATCCGTCCTCGGGTTCGGGGTCAGAGGTCAGCGAATACGCCCGCCAGTGGTAGACGCCGTCGATGACCACGCCAAGCCGCACGTATTGGCCGGGCTTGTGTCCCGGCCATTCGTACCCGGGCCGAATGAGGATGCTCGCCGCCTGCGACCCCTGTGGTTCGACCCGCTCGACCTTGCCGCGGAGCTCCTTCGTCGTCCATAGCGGGTTGATCATCTCGAGGTAGTCGTCGGGTTCCAGCGGCTTGAACAATCTCCCCACCGCGCGCAGGAACAACCGCCGTCCGCGTGATACCTGGGGTTGAGCGCCACGTTCCGCCATGACCATATGCATAGACAGTCGTACACCGTGCTAAACCTGAAAGGTGAAATACACTGATATTGAATGCAATTCAAATTGAACACATGGAGCGCAGGGCTGAACAGCCGTTCACCAGAGTGCGCCGTGGCGGATCAATTGGGCCGATTGTCTTGATTGACTTGCCCCGGTTCTGCGCCGCGCAAACATGCGATGAGCAGCAGAAAGACCGGAAATCGGGATGACCGGGGGTCACATTCGGGGCGGGCGCGGCCGGGGTGCTAGCGCTTGATGGGCGTCAGCGGCAGCGGAATGCCGCGGTCGGCGAACTCGAACGCCGCGCCCTTGGAGAATTCGGTCATCGCGACCTCAGGGCTGCGCTTTACGGCGTCCTGGGACCAGCGGACCTCGACCACCAGCGCGTCGCCGTCGCGATGAACAGCGAGATCGTTCCAGTGCGGATCGACCCCCACCCCGATCGCCCGTAGCGGTTCGAGGTGCTCCTCGTCGATGGTCGCGATCCAGCCCCGGTCGCGCACCGCCGGAGTGTCTGCGGGGAGTCGCACCTCTACGACGTCGCCGTCTTGCGCGGTCACCGCGATCCCGGTGTACTGCAAGGGGTTCAGCGCCGGATGCAGTCGAAGGACGCGGGCTAGGTCCGCAACTCCCGATCCCAGCCCCAGACAGCGCCGAAGTCTGGCGGCCGCCACCCCGGCCACCCCGATGAATTGCTTTCGCAGCAGGTCGGTCGCTTGGTCGGCTTCGCATCGGCCACGCACCGACAGGTCGAACGACAACGACAGCAGGTGGTGTTGCAGAGCAACTTCTTCGGCCATCCGGACCAGGGCCGAGCGCGACCACTGATGAAATTGAACGTCGTCGGTCAATGGGCCCCGATAGTCGGTGATCCCGTCACCGGCCGACTCAATTTCGCTCAGCCGAACGCCGGCGGCTTCGGTGGCGCCGATGACCTCGGCCTCCTCGGGCAATGGCAGCGGCTCGTTGTCGGGGTCGATGCTGACCGTCCACGCGCAGTGTGGGTGGCGGTCGGACGGAACCCGCGGCGGCCGGTGGATGGGCCGGAAGCGGGCTCTGGGGTTGGTGGCGATCGCCGTGGCCTCGAACGTCGGATCCTCGATGTCGTGGCACATCTGCTTGACCGCTTCGTCGCCGAGCGGCTCGACGTCGAGCAGGGCTCCGCAGTGGTCGAGGTAGAACTCGCCGTGGTAGTCGTCGATGATCGTGTACCGGAAGTCCATGAATTGCGGCGGGGCACCGACGTCGAGTTGCATCATCTTGAAGATCTCGGCGACGGTATCTCCGGTCAGCCCGAACGCCGCGCGCATGCGCCGGGTGTAGACGGGACTTGCGCCCATCCACTCCTCGATGGCCACGGCGGTCATGCCGGACTGCCCGAATGCGGCAAGGACGTGCCCCATTCCGCTGCGGTCGATGAGATGCCCGCTGAGCAGGAGTTCGGGTACCAGCCGGGCGAGCTCGGGCTGAGTCAGTTCGTCGTATGCCATTGAGCTCCCTTACGCGTCACAGATAACATAACAACTGCAATGTTTTATGGTCAATCTGATCGGCTCCCAAGCCGGAGATTCTGCGAGTGTGGTGATCTAGTCGGCATGGCGCGACGAGTTGCCCCGACCCGGCCCGCCCACGGTAAACAGGCGCGGGCCGAACGCACGCGTGCGCGCGCGATCGACGTCACCGCCCAGATCGTGTTGAACGAAGGGCTGGCGGCGGCCAGCGGTCGGCACATCGCCGATACGGCGGGCGTCACCTGGGGCGTGATCCAGTACCACTTCGGCGATCGCGACGGCTTGCTCATGGCGGTCGTCGACCGGGGCTTTGCCGATCTGATGGACGCGTTGAAGTCACTGCCGCCGACGACAGCCGACATGACTACACGCGACCGAGTGGATACCGTGGTGACGGCGGCCTGGCAGGCGATGTCGAGCCCGACGGCTCGTGCGGCGACCGAGATCCTGATCGGCACCCGCGCAACCCGCGGTGCCGCGGAGACCGAGCATCTCATGCAACTGCACAAGACTTTCAGCGCGCTGGGCACGATGATCGACCAGAATCTGAGCCCCACGCAGAGCGCGGAAATCGGCACCCACCTACTGATCGCGTTGCGCGGCATGGTCGCGAACCAGTTGGCCATGCAACATCCGGTTGACACCACCAAAGACCGCCGCGTGCTGGTCGACATAATCACCTCCTACATCGAGAGCCGAATGGACCCGATTTCATGACAGACACGATGCAGGCACTCCTGCGCGAGCGGGTGGGTGATTCGGCGGTGGCCGTGAAATATCGTGAGCTGCAGTGGACTTGGAGTGAGTACTTGGCTGAGTCGGCGGCCCAGGCTGCCGCCCTCATCGGTGTCGCGGACCATGGCCGACCACTGCACATCGCCAGCTTGCTGGGCAACACTCCCGACATGCTGACCCAAATGGCAGCAGCGGCACTCGGCGGCTATGTCTTGTGCGGCCTGAACACCACCCGGCGTGGTGCCGCCCTGGCCGCCGACATCAGGCGCGCCGACTGCCAGATCGTCGTGACCGACGCCGAACACCGGGGTCTGCTGGACGGTCTGGACCTGGACGGCGTCCGGGTTTTCGAAACGTCGACGCCGCAATGGGCCGAATTGCTCTCCGGCGCTGGTGATCTGGCGCCGTATCGCCAGGTGGAGATGATGGACGCATTCATGATGATCTTCACCTCCGGGACCAGCGGCGAGCCCAAAGCAGTTCAGGTTTCACATCTGATGCCGACCTTCGCCGGGCGCAACCTGGCCGAACGCTTTGGGCTTACCCAGCAAGACATTTGTTATGTGTCCATGCCGCTGTTTCATTCCAACGCGGTCGTCGGGGGGTGGGCCCCGGCGGTCGCCTCGGGTGCCGCCATCGTGCCGGCAAAATTCTCGGCGTCCAACTTTCTCGACGACATTCGCCGGTACAACGCGACATACATGAACTACGTCGGCAAACCACTCGCCTACATCCTGGCAACGCCGGAGCGCGACGACGACGCCGACAACCCGCTGCGGGTGGCGTTCGGAAATGAGGCCAACGAGAAGGACATCCAAGAGTTCAGTCGACGGTTCGGGGTTCAGGTCGAGGACGGCTTCGGCTCGACCGAGAACGCCGTCATCGTGATCCGTGAGCCGGGCACACCCCCGGGTTCGATCGGCAGAGGGGTGGATGGAGTCGCGATATACAACAGCGACACCGTGACCGAATGCGCGACAGCGCGCTTCGACGAGCATGGGACGCTGGTCAATGCCGACGAGGCGGTGGGCGAGTTGGTCAACACGACTGGCTCGGGCTTCTTCACCGGCTACTACAACGATCCCGACGCCAATGCCGAGCGGATGCGCCACGGCATGTACTGGTCAGGGGACCTTGCGTATCGGGACGCCGACGGCTGGATTTATCTGGCCGGTCGCACCGCCGATTGGATGCGGGTGGACGGCGAGAATCTCGCAGCCGCTCCGATCGAGCGGGTCCTGTTGCGGCACAACGCCATCAACCGGGTCGCGGTGTATGCCGTCCCGGACGAGCGGGTGGGCGACCAGGTGATGGCGGCGGTGGTCCTGCACGACGACCGGCACCTCCGTTCCTTCGATCCTGGCTCATTCACGGAATTCCTTGCCGCACAGCCCGACCTGTCGCCCAAAGCCTGGCCGCGGTACGTGCGCATCGCCGCCGATCTGCCCAGTACCGCCACCCACAAGGTGCTCAAACGCCAGCTCATCAAAGAAGGAGTTGACGTCGGGGAGGGCGAAACCCTGTGGGAGCGTGAGCCACGCGGCACGGCCTACCACGTCAGGATCTCTGGCGAACAGCTCGCGCGGGAAGGTTAGCCGTCGATCTCGCCGGCGATGCCGCGCTCGAGGCTTTCGCGCGTGCTCGCGGGCAGCACGATGAGCCCCTCGAGTTCGTTGCGCGCCAGAGCATATGCCCGCTCGCGTTCCTGCGGTGTCGCGCCGGCGTCCGCGGCCACCCGCAACAAATTCTGGGCACGCGCAATCCGCTGCTGTTCCTCGCGCGAAAAGTCGCTGCGGCGCCGTCGTATCGCGTCGGCTTCGGCGGCGTCGAATGCCGTCACGTAGTCCTCGACCGCATCGAGGTACTCTCGGGCGGCTTCCCTGTCGTCGAGCAGATCCTCGGCTCGCACCGGCTTGTGAAAATCGGCCCGCAGTTTGGCCTTGTGAAACGCGGTCGTCAGGGGCTCGCGCATGTCGGTCATCACCGGGAAGTCGAGCAGCTTGCTGATGTCCAGCTCGTATTCCAACCAGCGTGCATCGGTACTCTCGTGCGCCTCCACCGCCCGGGTGATGGCGCGCCACTGCGCGGCGTCATTGGTGACGGTGGGGCCAGCCGGTGCGGTGGGGCCGTCCACCGCCGCTGCCGCAGGTTCTTCACGCAGCCGCTTGGTGTAGGCCGAGAACGCCTTGAGGGCCGCATACAGCCCGCCGATGAGCGGCAGGATCAGAATCAGCAGCTCGAGCAGACGGAACAGCACTCCCACCAGGCCAGGATGCCATCACAGGCGCGCCGACGGGATCGGCGTCAGGCCCCGCCGCTCGCCATGCGCGACTCCGACATCAGCGAAATTGCCAATGCTTACCCCGCCCGCAGCGCGCATATACGCACATAGGCGCCGCGAAGATTCGCACTTTGCCCGATGGTTCATTGGGCGATTCGCCGGACAGTTGGGTTCAACCCGACTTGAGGAGACCGCCATGACTCTTACCGGCGAGCGCAGCCAGACCCCAAGCGTCTTCGACCTCGCATTGCCGACGGTTGCTTATCACCAAGCCCGCGACCCCGGCGAAGTGCACCGCCTGATCGGGGAGGCCCGCAAGCAGGGACCCGTCGCCGTGGGTCCCTACGGACCCGAACTGCTGAGCTATGACCTGGTGCGTACCGTGCTGCGCGACAGCCGCTTCGCCGTGCCGAAGGGAATGAGCCTGGTCGTGCAGGGCATCACCTCCGGCCGAGTCTGGGACCGGGTATGCCGGCTGCTCATCAGTCTCGACCCCGCCGAGCATCACCGGCTCCGCCGCCTGGTGGCCCGCGCCTTCACACCCCGGGCGGCCGAACGGATGCGCGGCGCGTGCGTCGACGTCATCACCGAACTGGTCGACGCGCAGGTAGTCAGGGGGCGCTGCGACGTCGTCACCGACATCGCTCGCCCCTACCCGATCCCGATCATCTGCAGTCTGCTGGGAGCCCCGCGGGAGGACTGGCAACTGTTTTCCACCTGGGCGAATGACATCAGCAAGGCCTTCGGTTGCACCGTCGCCGAGAATGCCTCATCGATCGTCGCTGCGTGGGACCAGCTGGAGGCCTATGTCGAGGAACTGATCGAGCGCCGACGGCACTCGTTGGCCGACGACCTGATCTCGGAACTCATTCGCGCGGAGGTCGACGGCGACCGGCTCAGCCACGACGAGATGGTCTACCTCGCCGTCATCCTGCTCAACGCCGGCACCGACACGACGCGCAACCAACTCGCCGCGGCCGTACAGGCGCTGTGCGATCACCCCGACCAGTGGGCGTTGCTCGCCGCGCATCCCGAACTGGCGCCGCAAGCGGTGGAGGAACTCATCCGATACTCCCCCATCACGTTCGGCGCGCTGCGCGTCGCGACCGAGGATGTCGAACTCGGCAACTTCCATATTCCAGCCTGCAACTTCATCGTCGCCAACACCGCGTCGGCCAACCACGACCCGGCTGTCTACGAGGACCCCGACCGTCTGGACATCACCCGAGCGGGTGCGCCGCAACTGATGACCTTCGGAGGCGGCGTGCACTACTGCCTAGGAGCGCACCTGGCCCGAATCGAACTGGCCGAAGCGCTACGCGAGCTCACCCGACGCATCGCCACCCCACGTCGCGTCGGACCCGCCCAATGGCGAGCGCCGACCGAATTGTCCGGGCCGACAACGCTTCCCGTCGAATTCGATCAACGCTTGTCGGTCTGACCGGCCGCGATCTGGTCGGCGGCCTTGGCCGCGACCTCGCCGGTCAGGCGCGAGGCTACCTCGGGCGCGTTCGCCGCGAACCGGGCCAGCAGCTTCTGGCGCAGCGGCGCCACGGTCACCTCGCCGCGGTTGTGCTCGATCGCGCTGACGACGGCGGCGCCGACCTGCTCCGGCTTGCCGGTGCCGATGAACGGCGGCGGCGGCGCTCCCGAGTCGGCGTACATCCCGGCTCCGCTGATCGCTCCCGGGCTCACCACCGACACGCCCACACCGGCGGGGCGCAGGTCGTCCCGCAGACACAGCGCGAAGCCCCGCAGGCCGAACTTCGTCGCCGCATACAACGACGCGCGGGCCGTCGCGGTCTGGCCGGAAATCGAGGAGATGTAGACGAAGTGCCCCGATCCCCGGTTGGTGAACACCGGGATCAGTTCCCGGGTCATCTGTACCGGTACCTCGAGGTTGACCCGGAGGGCACGATCGACCTGCTCGGCGGTGAAGCTGTCGAGCCGCCCGGAGGCGGGCAATGCCGCGTTGGCGACGAGGACGTCGATGTCGCCCGCCTCGGCGAGCAGGGCCAGGCCCGCGCCAGGCTCGGCGAGGTCGCTGACGATCGTCCGATGCCCGTCGCCTGGGAGCGACGCGGCGAGTTCGTCGAGCTCCTGCTGCTTGCGGGAGCTCAGAATCAAACGTGCGCCGCGCGAGGCGACCGCTGAAGCGATCGCGCGTCCCAGGCCCCCAGTGGCGCCGGTGAGTAGAACAGTCTTGCCCGATAGTTTCATGACACGACGCTAGTCGATCCCGCCGGTCGCTCAGTAGGCGAACCGATTCAGCACGTCGTAGGACAGCGCCGCAGGCAGCGCCCCGAATAACCGGTAGGCCCACCGGACCGGGGCGGATTCGATCTGCCGGTGCCCCGCCAAGACAGGCTTCCGCTCGAGGAAGCGCAGCTTCGGATGCCAGGTTTCCAAGGCGCGGATGTCCCCGATTCCCCATTTCACGATGCCATTGGTAAAAACCTTCGACGCTGGTGGTCCCAGCGGTGACACGGTGTCGAACAGCAGCTCGCCGGTGCCGAATCGATCGATGATCCGCACAAACAGCTGCCGCACGTCGCGCTCGGCCAGATACATCAGCAGGCCCTCGGCGGCGACGAGTGTCGGTCGCCCCGCCGGGACGTCCTCGAGCCACCGCGGGTCGGTCACCGAAGAGGCAATCATTCGGTAGCTGTCGGTTTCGTCATAGAGCCGGCGCCGCAACGCAATGACCCCTGGCTGATCGAGATCGAACCACAGCACCGAAGGCGGCACGGCAAGCCGGAACGCGCGGCTGTCCAGGCCGCAACCCAGGTGCAACGCCACGGCGTCGGGGTGACGGGTCAGGAAGTCGGCTGACCAGTCGTCGATCTGTTTGGCGCGCAACGCGACCAGATATTGGTTCCATGCCGGAAGCGAGGCGCGATGCACGCGTTTGAAATCGTAGTCGATGCGGTCGACGGCATCCGCTGCGGCATGATCACCGAGAATCGAGGATTGCGAACGGCTTTCGTAAGCCCGCAAGTAGAGGGTCACCAGGTTCGTCCACTCGACCGATCCCCACCGAACCGAACTGAAGTCCACTTTGTCAGTCGTCACTTGACCTCCTGGGGCCTCCCGGGCCTGCCCGGCCTTCCCCTCCCCCGACGCTACGCGCTAGAGCGCGAGCAGGATCAAGAGCGTCACGAGAAACACGAACACGCCGCACGCGGCCGCCCATGCGCCCAGGGCGAATGCCTTGGCCACCTGAAAGGGCATGATTGCCAAGCCGAGCAGGAACGGCACCACGGGAGCGGCGGGCGGCACGAAGATCAGCCCCAGGTAGGCGACCAACAGGCCGGCCGCCAGTCCGGTCAAAATCATTGCGGGAGAACGTCTTGCCTCATCGAATTCCGGGATGCGGCCGCGGGGCGCCGAACGCAGCTCGTCCATGGTTATCGACCCGTCAGCAGGCTGGGCAGCCCAAAAAAGACCAGCAGCAAGGCCACCAGCACCACACCGGTGCAGGGCGCGATCAGCATCGCCACCGCGGCGGTGCGGGTCGAGGACCGACTGGCCCACCGCAACAGCACCACACCGATCAGCAATATCGGTAGGCACCCGCCGCCGACCGAATAGACCACCCGTAGCTGGGTCGACAAGCTCTTGTCGAGGATCGTCGACATCTTGACAACGACCGCCCACAACACACCGCCGGCGATCGCGCCGCCGAATGTTGCCCGAACCCAGTCGATCTGGGACTTTGACAGCGTTGACATCGTTATCCGGACTCCAGCGAAGTTTCTGCGACTCTGGGAACCACGATCTCAGGTGGGCGAGTGGGGCGATCGACTGGGGTGGAGTCGGCCGCCGACACTGCACGACGGGCTATCGCCATACATCGACCGTGATATGTATGGTGGCAGGGTGGCACTTCCGGGCCCCGCTCGCGCCGCCGTTCCGGCCGACATCGCGCGCCTAATCGGGCTGCCGTTCGACGATTCCGATGCCGCGATCCGGGCGGCCATCGCCGACGCAAGCGTGCCGGCGCTGTTGATGTCGATGGTGCACATGACCGGGGACCTGAATCTGCTCACCGAACTGCCCCGCCCGTTCGCGCTGATTGCGATGGACATTCAGGGCGGCATGAGCGAGGCCGACAAGGACAAGGTGCGTGGGCGCGCCTTTGACGTGGTACGCGAATATCGGGATCGCGGCTGCCCGCCGCCCTTCGTGCCGGATCGGGATCAGCTGCGGACGATGCTTGACGTGATCAGCGCCGGGCAGGTCACCGACGAGTTCACCGACTACGTGGCCGCCGACCTGCGGATATCCAACGCCGACCAGGACGGCCCGCCGTTGCGGTCCACGTCGGAGCAGCGGCGGGCATTCCCCGTCGTGGTGATCGGATGCGGTGAAGCCGGGCTGTTGGCCGGGATAAAGCTCAAGCAGGCGGGCGTGCCGTTCGTGATCATCGAGAAGCAGTCGGGAGCGGGCGGCACTTGGCTGGCCAACCGCTACCCGGGCTGCCGAGTCGACATCGCCAACCACTACTACGCGTTTTCGTTCGAACCGACCGACCACTGGTCGCACTTCTATTCCGAACAGCCCGAGATCTTGCAGTACCTCACCGACGTGATGGACCGCCACAACATCGCCCCGCACGTGCGGTTCAACACCGAGGTGGTGGGCGCGGCGTGGGATGACGATGCGGCCAACTGGATCGTGCGCACCCGCGGCCCCGACGGTCGCAGCGACACGCTGACCGCGCGCGCCGTCATCTGCGCCGTCGGCCAATTCAGCAACCCAGTGATCCCGGATATCAAGGGCGGCAAAGACTTTCGGGGTCCATCATTTCACACCGCGGACTGGGACGACAGTGTGGAGCTGGCCGGCAAGCGAGTCGCGGTGATCGGCGCGGGCGCCAGCGGATTTCAGCTGGTGCCGGCGATCGCAGACATCACCGCACACGTCGACGTCTACCAGCGCACCGCACAATGGATGGCGCCCAACATCAACTATCACGCGGCCGTCAGCGAGCCCGCCAAATGGGCGGTGCGCCACCTGCCCTTTTACGGACGGTGGCTGCGGTTTGTGACGTGGTGGCCGATCGCCGATGGCGCGACCGACCTGACGGTCGTCGATCCGGACTGGGACACCGGTGGCCTGTCGGTGAGCGCGGCCAATCACCAGGTGCGCGAAGTGTTCATCGCCTGGATGCGCGCCTTTACCGACGACGAAGCCCTGCTGGCGAAGGTCACGCCCAATTACCCGCCGATGGGTAAACGCACGTTGCAGGACAACGGAACCTGGCTCATCACGTTGCAGCGCGACGACGTCGAGCTCATCCGCGACGCCATCGCGGAGATCACCGCCGACGGCATCAGCACCGTCGACGGAGTCCACCGGCCCGCCGACGTCTTGATCTGGGCCACCGGTTTCGACGTCAACCACCAACTGGGCCCGATCAACGTGCGGGGCCTCGACGGGATCGAGCTCAACGCTGCGTGGGGTGACGCCGCCTACGCCTACCTGGGCATCACCGTGCCCGACTTTCCGAACTTCTACTGCATGTACGGTCCGGGCACCAACGCCGTCAACGGCACCAGCATCATCTACAACTCCGAATGCCAGATGCGCTACATCCTTGGTTGCATCGACATGACGCTCGCGGCCGGGGTCCGCTCCGCCATGGTGCGCAGCGAGGTGTGCCAGGATTACAACCGGCGCAGCCGGCAACAACTCAAGAAAATGGTCTACACCCATCCCGCGGTCTCAAGCAGCTACTACAAGAACGCGGCGGGCGACGTGCCCACCCTGTTCGCCTGGCGGATCGTCGACTACTGGAAGTGGACCCACCGCCCCGACCCCGACGATTATCTACTGAGACCATAAGAGAAATCAGGAGTTTGCATGCCAAACCGGTTGAGCGGCAAGGTCGCACTGATCAGCGGCGGCGCCCGGGGCATGGGCGCATCGCACGCTCGGGCCATGGTCGCCGAGGGCGCCAAGGTGGTGACCGGCGACATCCTCGACGACGAGGGCAAGGCGGTGGCCGACGAAATCGGCGACGCGGCCCGTTACGTCCACCTCGATGTCACCGATCCCGATCAGTGGATCGCCGCCGTCGAGACGGCCGTGACCGAGTTCGGCGGCCTCGACGTGCTGGTGAACAACGCCGGCATCATCAACATCGGCACGATTGAGGACTATGCGCTCTCGGAGTGGCAACGCATCCTGGACATCAACCTCACCGGTGTATTCCTGGGCATCCGCGCCGCCGTCGGGCCGATGAAGGCCGCCGGCCGCGGTTCCATAATCAACATCTCCTCTATCGAAGGGTTGGCCGGCACGATTGCCTGCCACGGGTACACCGCCACCAAGTTCGCGGTGCGCGGCCTGACCAAATCAACCGCATTAGAGTTGGGCCCCTTCGGAATTCGGGTGAACTCGATCCACCCTGGACTGATCCGGACACCGATGACCGAATGGGTGCCCGAAGACATCTTCCAGACGGCGCTGGGTCGCATCGCCGAACCACAGGAGGTGTCCAACCTGGTCGTGTACCTGGCCAGTGACGAATCCAGCTATTCCACCGGTTCGGAATTCGTCGTCGACGGCGGCTGCGTCGCCGGTTTGGGCCACAAAGACTTCTCCGCCGTCGACGACTCCCAGCAACCCGAGTGGGTCACGTAGAAGCCGTCAGAACGCTTCCGGGTCCCGCTGTACCTCGGGCGGCACCGGGTGGTTGTACAACCGTGATGCGTTCTCCCAGGTTATCTTTCGGATCACATCGGCGGGGAGCCCGCCGATCTCTTCGTGAATCGTCTGTTGGGTATGCGGCCAGGTGGAGTCGCAGTGCGGGTAGTCGGCCTCCAGCATGATGTTGTCCACGCCGATCCGCTCGTACTGAACGAACGACGATTTGTCCTCGACCGCGCAGAACCAGAAGTTGCGCGTGAACAGCTCTGCGGGAGTGAGGGTTTCACCGAGGTCGCGCCAGGTGCCGTACATCTCGTGGTAGCTGAGCATGTGGTCCAGGCGGTCCAGCAGACCGGCCACCCAGCCGATGCCGCCCTCCGACAAACAGATCTTGAGGTCGGGAAACCTGGTCGGCAGCCCGGAATACAGCCAGTCCACGGCCGCCGAGATGGCATAGGCGAAGAACAACACGCCCTGCACGTCGGGAGGCGCGTCGTCGGTGGTGGACGGCGAGGACCCGGACGATCCGATGTGCAGGTTGACCACGGTCCCCGTCTCGGCGCACGCCGCCATCATCGGATCCCAGTATCCCGAGTGGATACTGGGGAATCCGAGCATGGCGGGGTTCTCGCTGAACGTCACCGCAGGAAAGCCACGCTCGGCGTTCTCCACAATCATCT
The DNA here is from genome assembly GCF_002086275.1 of Mycobacterium intermedium. Classification (GTDB taxonomy): domain Bacteria; phylum Actinomycetota; class Actinomycetes; order Mycobacteriales; family Mycobacteriaceae; genus Mycobacterium; species Mycobacterium intermedium. The sequence goes on from NZ_MVHT01000012.1 coordinate 26,192, forward strand.
TGGCGCCCAGTTCGGGATCCAGCAGCCAGGGCAACTGGCAGGGGATGATCCGATCGGGGTATGGGCCTGCCCAGGCTTCGAGATGCCAGTCGTTCCACGCGCGCACCGCGGCCAGCGCCAGGTCGCGGTCCTTGGTGACCTGCTGCAGCCGTTGGCCCGCGAAGCCCGGTAAGAACGACGGGAAATTCAGCGAAGCATAGATGCCGTTCAGGTCCATGTCCTTGATGCGCTCATGAATATCCCAAGCGCCCCTGCGCATTTCATCGAACCGAACCGGCTCGAAGCCGTACTCGGACACGGGCCGACCCACCACGGCATTGAACCCGACGTTGGGCAGGATCTGACCGTCGTACACCCAGGTCTGTCCGCCTTCGGCGGTGTCCACGACTCGAGGCGCACGGTCGGCAAACCGCCGCGGCAGACGTCCGGTGAACGTGTCCGGAGGTTCGACGATGTGGTCGTCGACCGAGATGACCGTATAGCGCCGTGGCGCTCGGGGCGGATCCGGCAGGAACGTGACCGTCCGGTCCGCACCGGTCTTGGCCGTCGTGAAATCCAGGTTGCTCGCCAGTTCTTCGATCGACTTCATCGTCGGCAGTCTCCTATCGATGCCCGGTACTCAGTTGAGGACATCTGGATCAGCCTTGATCGTCATTCGCGCCGCGCCCGCCCAGTAGACATCGGCCGCCCGTTCGATGAGGGATTTCTGCATGCCTGCCATGTCTGACCAGTTCATTCGGGAAGGCGTCTGGCCGGTGAGCATGATGTCGTAGGCCAGCTTGCAGACCCGTTCGATAGAGGCGGCCCGGTAGACGGCTTCGGGCAGGTTGCGGCCGGTCGCGATGACGCCGTGGTTGGCCAAGATGGTCAGATTGGCCTGGCCGATATGTGCCGCTAGATCCGCTGCACGGGCGGGAGTGTCGATTTCCCCGTCGTAGGACGAGACGAGGCACAGGTCGTCGAGAAACAGCGCCCCCGTCTGGTGCAGGAGTTCGGGCAACCGACCCAAGGCGGCCAGCACGCACACGTAATAGGGGTGATTGTGAATCACCACCCGGGCGTCGGCGCGGACCCGGTGCAGTTCGGTGTGGATATGTATCGCCGGTGTGACATCCCACTTGCCGCGGATCACCCGAGCTTGGGCGTCCACCGCGCAGATGTCGGATGCGGTGAGCTCCTGCCACCACAGACCCCACGGATTCACCAGCATGTCGGTCTGGCCGTCGAGCTGCCAGGTGATGTGGCCGGCCATGTTCTCCGCGAAACCGATCGACGCCAGGTGCCGGAAGGCCACGGCCAGCGCCTGCTCGTTGGACAGCTCGACCCCGATCGGCGGGACCACCGACGGCGCCCACACTTCCAGGCCGCCGCTGCGTGCGTCAGGAGTGTTCATCTTCGGCCTCCATTCTGGCTCGAATATCCTCGCGGAGCTGGCCTTTGGCAACCTTTGAGCCGGACGACCGTGGTAGCTCGTCGACCACGACCAGTCGTTCGGGCAACAACTCTTTGGAAACTCCCAGTGCCAGTAGGTGTTTGGTAAGTCCGGGCAGGTCGATGGTCTGGCCTTCGCCGAGTTCGGCGTAGAGGCATACCTTTTCACCAAATACCGGGTCGGGCATCGCCACCGCCGCCGCCACCGCGATAGCGGGATGCGTTGTGGCCGCGTCCTCGACCTGCGCGGCGCTGATGTTTTTCCCGCCACGCAAGATGAAGTCGGAGGTACGACCCGTCACGCTCAGGTAGCCGTCCGCGTCGATCTGGCAGATGTCTCCCATCCGCATCCACCCGTCCCGGGTGAACAACTTGTCGTGGTCCGTACCTCCGAGATAGCCGAGGCTGGTGGCCGGCCCCCGGCACGCGGGCTGGCCCTGCCCGGTGTCGGTGACGTCCCGGTCGCCGTCGAAGAGTCGCACCGACATCTCCGCGACAACGCGTCCCGCGGTGCGCAACCGGCGTTCGCGTGGGTCAGCCAGTGTGGTGGCGCTCAGCATGCCGGTTTCGTTCGACCCGTAGAACTGCAGAATCGTTGCGCCGGTGAGCTCTTCGAATTCCACGGCCGGACGGTACGGCAACGCTTCACCACCGGTGAACACCACCCGCAACGAGCTCAGATCGTGCGCCCGGCTGGCGCTGTCCGCCATCAACATGGTCAATTGTGTACTGACACAACATAAGACAGTGACTCGATGGCGTTCGATCGCCTCGCATGTTGCCGCGGGCGTGAAGCGTCGCAACAATACCGCGGTGGCGCCCAGATAGATCGGCGTCGTGTGGCTGGTCCAGATCCCGAAACCGAAGGGCATCGGGATAACCGGCAGGATTATGTCGTCGGGGGTCAACAGGCCGTTGGCGACCACCTTCTGATGGAAGTAGTGCCAACGATTCTGGGTGTGTACGACGCACTTGGGCAGCCCCGTGGTTCCGGAGGTGGAGTTGATCAGAAAGACGTCGTCGGGCCCGAGCTGAGAGTCCGCTGTCACCGGCCCGGGCTTCGTATCGCCGTTGAGCCGCAGCGCCTCCCCGTCGGCGTCGGCCATTACCAGCAACGGCACCTGGAGTTGAGCGGCCACGCTCGATGCGGCGTCGCGGCGCTGGTGGTCGCCGATCAGCAGCTTCGGTTGAGCGGACTGCATTATTCCGGCCGCTTCACGGGTTCCGGCGCGCGCGCCGATACCGACGACGACTGCGCCGCACCGTTCGATCGCAATGTACAGCGCGTGGAGCGCCGCGCAGTCGCCGTGCCACACCCCAATCCGATCGCCCCGTTGCACACCCGCGCCGGCGAGCTGTACGGCCAGATCATCTGCCGCAGAGTCGAATTCACGCCAGGTCAGCACCTGGCCGGGCTGGTCGCCGGGATGGTCGACGTACGCGGGGCGAGTCGGGGCGTCTTGGCTATTGCGGCGCACCGCGTCGGACAGAGTCGCCTCCGACCACCAACCGGCGGCGTGATAGCGGGCCGCTTCCTCGGCGGTGAACGCAGACGAGGACACGATGTCGACCGTGCCGGCGTGCATCTCTCGATCATAGGAAAGTGCGCGGACGCCCTGCGGCTTGGTTGGTCGCGCGCCATTTCGCTGACACTCGTCATTGACAGTCGTCGATGAAATGGATACGTTGCCGGAGTGCCCACCACCACGCCCACTGGGTCCGCAGCCGGGCCAGGTGCGGCCACTGCGGCCATCAAGGGCACGGGCGCGCGGGAATCTCAGCGCCTGCAAACCCGAGCCCGGATATTCGATGCGGCAGTGGCCGAGATCGGGCGGCGCGGCCTGGCCGGCGCGGATGTGGCCGCGATCGTCACGGCCGCCGGAGTAGCGCGCGGCACCTTCTACTTCCACTTCCCCACCAAAGAGCACGTCCTGGTCGAACTGGAGCACGTCGAAGAAACCCAGATGGTGGCAAGACTGCAGGCGAAGGTCGGAAAATCAACTGACTTGCGGTCGGTGCTCACGATGGTGGTGCGTCAGGTGCTGGCAGCCGAGCGCAAGTTGGGCCCCGTGGTGTTCCGGGACATGCTGGCTCTGCACTTCTCGCCGACCCGGCCCGTCGAAGACGAACTCGGCGGCCACCCGCTCGCCGAGTTCGTCATCGCGGCGATCACTCGTGCCCAGCATGCGGGTCGGGTATCTCGCGACGCCGAACCGGGCGAACTGGGCGTGATCTTCCTGACCGGGCTGTTCGCACTGCTGGCCACCGCGGGGGGATCCCGCGCGAGGTCCGCACTTTTGGATCGATATGTCACGACCATCGTTCAAGGAATGGAGGCGTCATGAAGCTGGCCGAGAAGACCGGTATTGAGGGCTACCGCGACTTTCTGGTCCGGCGCGACGGTGAAGCGGACATGTTGCATCGCCGCCTCGCCAGCCGCGAGGAGTTCTTCGCCGCACTCGAGGACAATCCCGTCCGATCCGCCTACCGCATCGACCGCCAGGTGTTCCTGCGCAACCTGCGCCGCCGCAAGCCGGAACCGAACCTCGACCGTCAGACGCTGTTCGTGTTGGCGACCGCCAAGCTCAACCAGGCGGAACGATTCGGCGTGGCTCTGGGTGAAACCTATGGCGTCAACAGCGGCGACGACGCGGCACCCGAGCGGGTGTATGTGGAGCTCGAGGAGCACTACCACACCCGCCTACTGGCCTACGTCCTGGACATTTTCGGCCTGCCGTCGCAGGTGGTCGTGCCACGGCTGGTAATGCGCCAATTCGTCAAGATGGGAGTTTTCGTGCCCGAGCGACTCGGAGTCGCATTCGTCGGTGCGGGCGAAATGGCCGGCTGCATCCTCTTCGACGAATTGCGCCGCGTCGGCAAACAATTGTTCGCCGACGAGCCAGACGTGGCGGAACGGATCGACCGCCTTTATACCGAGATATTGACCGACGAGATCGGCCACGTTGGCTACTGCGCTGCCCGCTGCACCCGCCCAGAGCGTGCTTTGATGCGGCGGCTCTACCCGTACATTCTCCGACTGTTCGTGCGTCAGACGGCCGAGGTCAGCGTTCTCGTCGACGCAAAGCGGCTCGCGACGCTCATCGAGGACCCTTTCGATGTCGAGCGGCTGACCGCCGGGTTACCGAACGAAACCTTCCTCGCGGCGCATCCCTGACTCGGGCTGACCCCCTGACCAGCATCGATGACATGTGCGCCGGCCTGCTCAGCGCCTCCAAGAATCTATTGAGAATCCTCCAAGGACGACCCCGGACTCTAGTGTCGCCCGGATCCACCGGACTGCCTGACCTTCGAGGACACAACAGATATGGCCATCTTGGAGTCGCCGCCGGCACCCCATCACGGACACTTCCACGCCCACCAACCCCAGCGGCACCCCTGGGAGATCGGGCTGCTTGTTCTGGTCATCGTTTCCAGCGTGGTCGTGTATCTGGTGGCGCTCGTGGTGGCGTTCTCGGGCAAGATCAGCATGCTGTGGCTGTCGATTCTGCTGTTCCCCGTGCTGCTCTACTTGGGACGAGGACTGATGTACGGGAGGCAGCGCGCCAACGGCGTCAAGATGTCGCCCACCCAATTCCCCGAGGGCTACTGGCTCGTCGTTGAAGCCGCCCAGCGGTTCGGACTCAGCGAGGTGCCGGACGCATACGTTGTGCTCGGCAACGGCCAGATCAACGCCTTCGCCAGCGGCCACGGCTTCCGCCGCTACGTCTGCGTCTACAGCGACCTGTTCGAAATCGGCGGCCAGGCCCGCGACCCCGAAGCCTTGGCATTCGTCATCGGACACGAGGTCGGCCACATCGCCGCAGGCCACGCGTCGTATTGGCGGCAGCTCGCCCAGTTGGCGATGAAGATCCCGTTCCTGGGTTCAACGCTGTCGCGGTCGATGGAGTACACGGCCGACAACTACGGCTACGCGTTCCGACCGGCGGGCGCTGCTCGCACCATCGGCGTGCTCAGCGCCGGCAAGTATCTGCTCAGGTCGGTGAGTTTTGACGAGATGGCGAACCGGGCCAGCACGGAGACCGGGTTCTTTGTCTGGCTGGCGAACATGTTGGCCTCGCACCCGGTGAACACCTGGCGCGCCGCGGCGCTGCGCAACCGGGCCGTCGCGGGGTCGCTGTTCTTCCGGCCGACTCAGCTGGCGCCCGCAGGTCCGGCCTATCCGCAGCAAGTTCCACCCCAGATGCCCGCGCCGGCGGCAGCCCCGCAGCCGCCGCAGTGGTCACCGCCCCCGAACGGACCCTGGACGCGCTAGCCCTACCCACAATCCTGATTGCTTGGGTTAAACCAAGGACCGCTGAGCGGCGCCCCACGCGGGTGCCGCTCAGCGGCTTGTCGGTGGCACTGACGTGGGCAAACACCCATCGCAGCGGCGATCACGTTGTGCGATTTGTTCTTATGGGTAGACCATCAACATGACGCGGGAAAACACGATCTGGCGATACGCATGGCGAAGCTGGCGCAGACGACCGCCACGCCACGTACCGTCGAGGAGATCCTGCAAGACGTCACCGCAGCGGCAATTGAGTTGATACCGGGTACCGACACCGCCGGAGTCCTGTTGATCCACGGCAACGGCAAGTTCGAATCGCTAGGCAGCGATGGTGAGCTGCCCGCAAAATTGGACCAACTCCAACACGACTTCCAAGAGGGTCCCTGCGCCCAGGCCGCGCTGCAAGACACGATCGTCCGGACCGACGACTTCCGAACCGAAAAGCGCTGGCCACGGTATTCACCAGCGGCGATCGAGCTCGGCGTACTCAGCGGACTGTCCTTCAAGCTCTACACCGCCGACCGCACGGCCGGTGCGCTGAACCTGTTCGGATTTCAGCCCAACATCTGGGACGCCGAAGCCGAGACGATCGGCACCGTGCTGGCGGCCCACGCCGCGGCGGCGATTCTCGCCGGCCGTCACGATGAACAGTTGCATGCGGCGCTGTCGAGTCGCGACCGTATCGGCCAAGCCAAAGGCATCATCATGGAACGCTTCGGCGTCGACGATCTGCGCGCCTTCGACATGCTGCGGGCCCTGTCGCAGGAAGGCAACGCCAAACTCGTCGACGTCGCGCAGCGAGTGATCGACACGTCCGGCAACAACGCCTTGGACTGAGCGGCGTGCGTCACATCGTGCTCGCCGAAGTGGAGCTCACACCGCCGACGGTGGAACAATGTCGCCAGTAAGGGCAATGACGAAGCAGGAAGCCGGTGTAAATCCGGCGCGGTCCCGCCACTGTAATCGGGGAGCGACCCTCATGAACCACGGCCGAAGGCTGGAAGGTGAGGCGAGCAGCGATCCGAGAGCCAGGAGACTCGCGTCATTGCGTCGCATCGACCCGGGGCGGTGTACCCCGAGAGAGCCATTCCGTGATGACGCTGCAAGTCCTGTCCGGCGCCCGTGCCGCCATAGTCGTTGATTTATTAGTCCCGCGGCGCAGCCGCCACGAATCAGAAAGTCTCGCGCCGCCGACAACGCTGGCGCCTGGTCGTCGCACCCGTTGAGGGCGGCCGACGATGAGCGCCCCCATTTGGATGGCGGCACCGCCCGAGGTGCATTCGACCCTGCTCAGCAGTGGACCCGGGCCTGGCCCGTTGCACGCGGCGGCACAGGCGTGGCTGTCGTTGAGCACCGCCTACGCCGAAACGGCCGACGAGCTGACCGCGCTGTTGGCCGCGGTGCAGGCCGGAGACTGGGACGGTCCGACCAGCATGGCGTACGTGGCCGGCCATCTGCCGTACCTGGGATGGCTGGTCCAGGCCAGTGCCGATGGTGCCGCGATAGCGGCTCAACACCAGACCGCGGCCGGCGCCTACACGTCCGCCCTCGCCGCGATGCCGACGCCGGCCGAGTTGGCCGCCAACCATGCCGCCCATGCGGCATTGGTGGCCACCAACTTCTTTGGCGTGAACACCATCCCGATCGCCCTGAACGAGGCTGACTACGCGCGGATGTGGGTCCAGGCTGCCGCCGTGATGAGTACTTATCAGACGATCGCGTCCACGGCGCTGGCTGCCGTACCGCAGACCACAGCGGCACCGCAGATCGTGGCGGCGGACGCCCAGCTGGTCGCTGCGGCTGAGGCGTTACCACTACCGCCTGACCAGCAGCTGGACTTCTTCCGGTGGTTGCAGGACATCGGCTATATCGACTTCTACGACACCTACATACAACCGCTGATCAACGCGCTGTCGGAGCTGCCGTTCTTCCAGGCGATGTTTTCCGGATTCGACCCTTACCTGGTCATCCTCGGCAATCCACTCACCTACTTCAGCCCGTTCAACATCGCGTTTGCGCTTGGCTACCCGATGGACATCGGCAGCTATGTCGCATTCCTGTCGCAGATGTTCGCGTTCGTCGCCCTGGATCTCACCGCGGCATTCGCTTCGGGTAACCCCGCGACGATCAGCTTCACCATCCTGTTCGTCACTGTCGAAATCATCGGCACCGTCATCACCGACACCATCGCACTGCTGAAGACCTTGCTCGAGCAAACATTGGTGATCATCGCGGCCGTGGTACCGCTGCTGACCACGCCGTTGGTGCCGCTGGCCGCCGGCGCGGTGCTGGCACCGATCGGCATCAAGGGCTTGGCAGCACTGGCCGCCGTGCCACCACCGCCGGCACCGGTTGCGCCGGTTCCGCCGCCACTCGCGGCGCTTGCCCCAACCGTCCCCACTTCGGCACCCGCGCCCACACCGGCTCCCGCGGAGGCCACGGTCTCCACTGCCACCCCGGCGACGTCTCCACCGCCGACCGCCGCGCCCCCGACCGTGACCGGCGCGGGCATCGCGTCGCCGCTGGACGCCTTCGGCTATCTGGTGGGAAGCCTGAGCTCGGACGCCAAGCGGTCCGCCGCCACCGGCGCCCGCAAGAAGGCGCGGGAACCCGACGCTGCCGAAGCCTCGGCGGCGGGCGCGCCGGCGCCGGCTGCGGCCGCGGCTACACGGCGAAAAAGGGCCAAGGCCAAGGAAATCGACCGGGGTTGGGGGTTCATGGACCTGGAGTCGGACGACGACCCGCCGGAGCCTTGGGTGGGCACCTCCAACCAGGGCGGTGGAGCACTGGGGTTCGCCGGGACCGTCCGCCGCGACAGCGCCGAGCGCGCCGCAGGCCTGATCACCCTGGCCGACGATGCCTACGCCGACGGACCCCGCGCACCCGTCATGCCCAGCACGTGGGATCCCCACGCCGCGGCGCCACCCGGCGCGCCCGACAGCTGACGCGCTATCCGATCAGCCGCTCTTCAGGCGAATCTTCCACCGCACGAAGCCGAGGTAGAACACGCTCAGCACCGCGAGCATGGCCATGTCGAACAACCATGCCCCGGGGGTGTGATGCCAGTGCGAGTCCTTGGGCACCTGCGGAACCGGACACAACTTGGTCAGGTCGATGGTCGATGCCGATGTCGCAAAGCCCCAGCGAGCCGGGGTGACCCACGACATCTGGTCCAGCCCTAGGCGGTTGGTGACGGGAATCATGCCGCCAGAGAAAACCAGCTGCGACATGACCGCGACCACAAGCAGGGGCATGATCTGTTCACTGGTCTTGGCCAGTGACGACAGCACCAACCCGAGCATCGCCGAGGCGACGGTCGTTGCCGCGATGTCGACGTACAGCTCCAGTGCGGAACTGCCCAACACCACGGCACTCTCTTCGGGACCCGGCTTTCCGAGCAGCGCAATCACGGTGACGATGGCCGACTGAACGAGCGCGAGCACCGTGTAGACGCAAACCTTGGCCAGCAGATACGCCGTGGTGGACAGGCCGACGGCTTGCTCACGCAGGAATATGGCCCGCTCACCGATCAGGTCGCGGATGGTCAGTGCCGTGCCCATGAAGACCGCACCGACGTTGAGCAGCACCAGGATCTGCGCCGGCTCGGTGGGTGCCTCGCTGGTCAAAGGTGGGGCATTGAAGCCGACATCGCCGGGCACCGACATCGACAGCGCACCCATGATGAACGGCAATATCGCCAGGAAGATGAAGTAGCCGCGGTCGGAAACGATCAACCGCAACTGTCTTCGGGCGATCGTGGAGAACTGCCGAATCAGGCTGGTATGCGCCGCCTCGCCCAACTCCGCCGGTTTCTCCGCCGGTGGCACCGGCGGAGGCGGGCCCGTCCGCGCCAGATAGCGGGCCTTGGCCCCATCCGGGTCGTCGGCGACCGTGCTGAAGATGTCGGCCCAGTTGGTCGTCCCCATGGACGGGCCGATCTGGCTGGGCGGACCGCAGAAAGCCGTCTTGCCGCCCGGGGCCAGCAGCAGCACCTGGTCGCAGACGTCGAGGTAGGTCAGCGAGTGGGTGACCACCAGCACCACACGACCCGCGTCGGCCAGCTGCCGCAGCATCGTCATGACCTGCCGGTCCAACGCCGGGTCCAGACCCGAGGTCGGCTCGTCCAGGATGAGCAGCGAGGGGCCGGTGAGCAACTCCAGCGCCACCGACGCACGTTTGCGCTGACCACCGGAGAGCTTGTCGACCCTGGTCTCGAGATGCTTGGTCATCTCGAGTTCCTCGAGCACCCGGGCCACGACCTGAGCGCGGTCCTCCTTCGTGGTGTCGGGGGGCAGCCGCAGCTCGGCGGCGTACATCAGCGCCTGTTTGACGGTCAGCTGACCGTGCACCACGTCGTCCTGCGGCACCATGCCGATCCTGCTGCGCAGTGAGGCGTATTCGGAGTGCACGTTGTGCCCCTCGAACGTCACCGTGCCGCTGGTCGGGTGCGTGTATCCGGCGACCAACTTGGCGAAGGTCGACTTGCCCGCGCCCGACGGGCCGATGACGGCGGTGAGCATTCCGGGCCGCGCGGAGATCGAGATGTTGTCCAGCAGCGTCTTATTGCCCTCGATCGTCCATGTCACACCACGCACGTCCAAACCGCCGGTGCGGGTTTCGAGCAGGCTCTCTTCCTGGCGCGCCAGCGAACCGTTGGCGAAGACCAGGTCGATGTTGCCGATCGTGACGACGTCACCCTCGCGCAGCAGGGCCGACTCGACCCGGGTGCCGTTGACGAAAGTGCCGTTGATGCTGCGGTTATCGCGAATCTCGGTGCCATTGGCCGTGGGAACCAGCGTGGCGTGGTGACGCGATGCCAGCACCTCGGGAATGACGATGTCATTGTCCTCGGCACGACCGATCTTGATGGCGCCCGCCGGCACATCTCCCCCGCCGCCTCGGCCCGGACGCAGGATCCGCATCATCGACGTCGCGCCACCACCGCGAGGTGACGACGGCGGCGGTCCCGCCGGCCGGTAGATCTGCGGTGCCGGCTGCGGTCCGCTGGGCGGCCGAACCGCCGACTGCGGACCGGACGGGTATCGACCCTGTGGCCCGGACGGCGCCTGGGCCGCAGGCATGCGCGTGGTCGACGGCGGCGGTGGGGACTGTCTGGGCCACTGGGCCCCGCTCGGAGGGACCTGGGGAATGGGGCCGCTCGGCCTGGGCGGTATCGCCATGGCCGTCGTTGGTGGGGGTCGTCCGACCGACCCCTGGTGCCGGCCGAGCTGGAAGTCCAGCGCCGGACCGTCAGGGTTGCCGATGTTGACCCGCTGACCGTCGTGGATGTCGACGCTCTGCACCCGACGGTTGTTCACGTATAGACCGTTGAGGCTGCCGTTGTCGATTGCGGTCCATCGGCCCTGGTCATAGCGCAGCAGCAGGTGGACCCGGGAGATCAGCGGATCGGCAACCCGGACGTCCGCACGCAGGTCACGTCCGATAGTTACATCGTGGCCCGCTGCGAAGGTGCGTTCGGCTCCGTCATACCGCACGGTCACGGGCGGGGCGGCTGGTTGGCTCATCAGCACCAACTGTATCGGCACTAGCAAGGTTTGCAGGAGTAACTCTGGCAAAACGTGCGGCCGTCGTCGTGTTTCGAGTACCTTGCCCGGTCAGTCCGGGGTCACCCAGTAGCCGCTAGCCTTCGACCGTAATCTTTTGTACAACAAGAGATTTGACATACGTTTCTGCAGTGCGGCAGCCTTGCTCAGCCGAAGCGCGGTGCGCCGAGTGTGAAGCTTGCGGAGTCGATAAAAACCCCCAAATGACGGCCCGGACGCAACCAGGTCCCCAGCGTTCCCGCTGAGGAGACCTCGACGGTGATGACCGCGGATCGCAATCGACCAGCGAAAACCAGCAGGGATTCGCCGACTCGGCCGTCGCTGAACTGCTGACGAGCCGTGGCCTTGGCTTTGACCGGGATCGCCGGACCGATGATGCGCGGCGTCGCGCCGACCGACCAGGCCAGTTCGTCGTCGCCCGTCCCAGTGATGGTTCTACCGCTCGCCAGGTCACCGTCGAAGCGTGCCAGCGTTTTGGGCATCGCCCAGTTGGTACGCCCGCCGACAAGGCTCGGCGGCGAATCCACCGACATGAATACGACGGTGCCCCATGGACGGAAGCCCGTGTGGGAGGCCACCATTCCGAGCACCTCGTCGTAGGGTCCGACGGGCGTGTCGGTGTAACGGACGAAACCGCCGACCGTGGCCAGCGCGGAACTGCCGGCCAACGCCGGTGGCAGTGCGGAGGCTGCCGCACGTCCGCCCCGGCCCAGCCACATCAGTGCCGAACAATGGCATTCCCACGGCGCCTCCGCCTGGTTGCTCGGCAGTCGCGCCAGTAGTGCCTGGCTCAACACGGTTTCGGCTACGCCCGGCAATCCGCTCAGCTCGGCCCGGACGTTCCTGTCACTGGTGGTCATTCTGATACCTGCGCGATCAGGGCGCCGGGTTGCTTCTGAGGATTTCCTCGCGACATTCCCGGCGGGTTTGGCCCGTTTGCTGCATGCACACCAGGATCGGCCGTTCCTCCTCGCTTGGCAACGACGTTTCGTTGGGTTCCGGGGTGGCGACGATGGTGGGACTGGACACGGTGCCCTCGGTGAGCGACCAAATTGGCGAACTGCTGCCCTCTAACTCCGAACAGTAAGCCGTGGCGTTGTTCTTCGTGACTCCGATGGCGCCCAGGGGTGCACATTCCGCGCCGATCGCCACGACCGGGAGAACTGGCGTGGTGGCATCGGTCGGCGTGCTGCTCGCCTCGGTGGTGGCAGGCGCGTTGGGGGGCGCCGATGCGTCCTCGGTGGTCGTGGCCTGAGGTGCATCGTGTGCACGTTCCTCGTCACCCAGGCGGATGAATTCTCGTAGTGCGATGACCACGGCGACGACGAGGAGGACCGACAGCACCGCGGCAATGATGACGGAGGGGCGAGTCAGAGATTGCTTGGAGAGCGCCGGTGGTGCCGTGGGCACGGACAGCCTGGTGCCGTCGAGATCCTCCCCCGTGCCCAAGTGGTGGCTGAGTGCTCGCGCAAAGTCGATGCACCGCAGGTAGCGGTCCTTGGGCTGCTTAGACAGCGCCTTGGCGAAGACCGGATCGAGTGGCTGGAGATCGGGACGGCGATCACCGATGGCCGGCGGCGATGCACTGAGATGCTGACTGATCACCACGGCGGCGTTCGAATGCTGAAACGGCGGCGCCCCGGTCAGGAGTTGAAACGCCGAAACCGCCAGCGCGTACTGGTCAGCCCGGCCGTCCAGGTCCTCCCCCATCAGCTGTTCCGGCGCCGCATAGGACACCGTTCCCACCGTCATGTTGGTTGCGGTCAGCCCGGTGGATTCACCCACCAGGCCCGCGATCCCGAAGTCGGCCAACATGATCCGGCAATCACGGGATTCCGGGTGGGCGATGAGAATATTGGCGGGCTTGACGTCGCGGTGGATGAGCTTGTTCTCGTGGGCGTAATCCAAGGCTTCGGCGACCGCGGTGACTATCTGCGTCACCATGGCGCCCGGCATGCCTTCGGGGTATTTCTCCCGAAGTAGCTCGCCCGCGTCGGTGCCGTCGACGTAGTCCATGTCGATCCACAGCTGGCCGTCGGTTTCACCACGGTCATGCACCGCGACGACGTGCGGATGCCACAACGAAGCAGCCGTGTCGGCCTCTCGATGAAACCGTTCCCGGTACTCCTCGTCGGCGGAGACATCCGTCCGCAGGATCTTCAGCACGTCCTGCCGGGGCAGCCGCGGATGCTGGGCAAGGTAAACCTCGCCCATACCACCGGCCCCCAACTGACGGATGATGGTGTAGCCAGCGAACGTCGAACCTTCGGCGAGCGCCATTGCCGCATAGTAGCCGGTGGGCGGGGTGGGAACTCAAATTCCGGCTCCAAGGTGGCCCGGCGCCAAGTTTGCTTCAGCTGCGTGGAGTAAATTTGCGGTGCATGAGCGACACTGGCGGTGAGTTTCGAGACGACGTGCCCCTGGCGGATGCCGTCGAACAGCAGCGCCCGGGCGTCGATTCCCCGTTCGACGAGGAGGAATCCAGCCTCCCCGCGGAGACGGATGAAATCGGGTTGGAGACGAGTGTTCCCGACTGGCAGGAGCAGCAGCAGGTGGTTCCTGTGGATCCCGACCTGGATGGACCCGACCAGTTCTGAAATATGTGCGCTTAGCCCGCAGCCGCGTGCACGCTCCCGCCGCTTCGCGCCGTGACCTCCTGGATGAAGTCACCTATGTAGCGAATGGCACGCCTGCCTTCGGGCAGAATGTCGGCGGCCAACGGAAAGTCGTGAATTTGTCGGCGCCATAGGTGCAAATCGCACCGGATGGAATGGGCTTGCAGTCGTTCCGCCATCAATTCGGCATCTGAGCACAACAACTCGTCCGAACTTGCGTGGATGGTCACCGGCGGCATAGCTGACAAGTCGGCATCCACTGGCGACACGATCTCACCGAGGTATCGGGCAAACATGGACAGCGCCCCGCGGGTGAACATCGAGCACTTACGGGCGTTGCGGTGCTTGAGTTTTCGGGTCGGATCCGCGTCTGTGAACGGTGAAATGGCTGCGACGCCGGCTGGCTTGACCAGGTCGCTCTCAATGGCGGCGAGGGTGCTCATGAAGGCGAGATAGCCGCCAGCAGAGTCGCCCGCGACGACGATCTGGTCATCGTCATAGCCCAGATCGCGTAGGTAACGGAGGCCGTCCAAGGCGTCGTCGATCGAATCGGGAATGCGGTGCCTCGGCAGCTTGCGGTATCCGATGCTCAGTACCCCCGCGCCGGCCTCCGCCGAGAGGCGGGTCACCAGCGAGCGATGAGTATTGAGACCGCAGGCCAGGAAGGCACCGCCGTGCAGATAAAGAACCGCCCGCAACGGGGACACGTTGGGCGCGCATACCCATTCAGCGGCGCAGTGCTCGAGCTGCACGCATTCTTTGGTCGCCGACCCGAAGCGCGGCAACATGCCCGCCAGGCTGTCCACGTAGTCGAATGGCCACTGCAGATTCGGCTGAAGCGCCCACGCCCGCACGGTGTTCTTGACAAGAAGACGACTGGTCCAGGACACCGGGATGGATTGCGCGCTGAACCGGCGGTGTATTCGCCGCTCGCCTAACGGTGTTTCGCTGGGGGACGGGCGATTACGAACCTGTTGCGCGATCATTGCGGTGACCTCCCTTGGTCTGGACAACCGAATACCCTGCCGCGCAAGGGCTAAACGGCAGGAATCGCGCCGAATACCGTCCAAACCAATGTTGGACATCTCACGTTTAATGTACGAATCGGGCGGGTAGTGGGTTATACGAGTAGGCCATGAACAGGGATATTCTCCGGCGGCCCCGATATCTTCGGCCACCGTCCCGCGTGACCAACGACAGACGTCAACTATGCTGGCGCGTCGGCCTTTTCGAATGTAGCGATTCGACGAGAATGCAGCCGGGTATACCGCTGCCTATGAGCGCTACGTCCAAGACTTTGTATTTCCCGCTGTCGATTGCTACCAGCGTGGCGGGAGGCGTCCTCGCTGGCTCGATCTTCAACCAGGTGTGGCAGCGGTTCAGCGCGAACGACGAAGGCCCACCAGACCCCAAAGACCTGAGCAAGTCCACCCAGAGTGCGCTCCTTGGCGCCGGACTGCAGGGCTTGATTTTCGGAGTGGTGCGGGCGGCAGTCGATCGCATGGCCGCCCGCGGGTACCAGGCAGTCACCCACGAATCGCCGTCCTGAGCCAGCCGGCCAATCTCCGGCAGCTCAGAGTGCGTCGAAAACTGATATCGGTTCGAGGATTACGCCGTTGTCCGCAACGTAGCGGTCCCACAATGCGAGGAGTTCGGCCAGTTTGTCCGGGTGCGCGTCGGCTTGATCGTGGATCTCGCCAGGGTCTGCTGCGAGATCGTAGAGCTGCCAGGTTCCCGGGCCGTACGGCGCTGGTAGGAATAGCGCCTTCCAGTCGCCCTGCCGGATGGCGCGCCGTCCGAACAGTTCCCAGCCCGTGCCGGTGTCGCTGTCATGCACGTTTTCGTCGCGGCCGGACAGGTACGGCACCAGCGAATTTCCGCGCATGGGTACCACCTCCCGGCCCCGGTAGGTCGAGTCACCGTCGCTTGGGTGCGTGACGCCGGCGAGTTCCAGCACGGTAGGGGCGATGTCCATGACGGTTGAGAACGCGGTGCCGATCTCGCCCTGCCGCTCGAAGCCAGGCCAGGTCATGAAGCCGACCACGCGAATTCCGCCTTCGGTGGTGAATGCCTTGTGCAGGCGCGACGGCGCGGTTGCGGCCTGCGCCCAGCGTGGGCCGTACCAGATGAACGACGTGGGACGGCCAAGGTTGTCGAGGCTGTTGTCGCAGTGCTTTTCGACCCGTGCGGCGATTTCGGGGCCGCGCAGCGGCATTGCCTCGACGATCGCTCCTTCTGCGCCGTTGTCGGACAAGAAGATCACGACCGTGTTGTCCAGCTCGCCGGTCTCGGCCAGGTACTCAATCACCCGCCCGATGTTCCAGTCCATCCGGTCCACCATGCCGGCGTAGACCTCCATGCTGCGGGCCGACCATGCGCGCTGGTCGTTCGACATGTCAGCCCACTCGGGAGCGCCGTCGGCCACCACAGGGTGAGCCTCCACATCGGGTGGACACAGTCCCAACCGCTTCAGCGCGGCCAGCCGCGCCTCGCGCAGTGCGTCCGGCCCGTCGTCATAGATGCCGCGATAGGCGGCGACGGATTCGTCCGGTGCTTGCAGTGGCCAGTGCGGCGCCTGAAAGGGCAGGTAGGCGAAGAACGGCCGGTCGTCATCCTCGGAACGTTCGCGGAAGTAGCGCAACAGGTTGTCGGCGTAGAAGTCCGATGAGTAGAAGTCATCCCCCACCGTGACAAACTGGTCGTCTTCGGTGTAAAGGGTTGGCACGGGCGAGAATCCGCGCGCGCCCGAACCGCCGTAGTGGCTGGCTCCGGCCGGGAGCAGAGCGAAGGACCGCTCGAATCCGCGCGCCCACGGTGACGTCTCTATGGTCGACCCCAGATGCCATTTGCCCGACATCAGCGTCAAATAGCCTGCGTCACGCAATAATTCGGGGAGCGCGACCACCCTCTCGTTGAGATAGCCCTCGTAGCCGGGTGCGCCCTGGAATCCGGGGACGGCCACCTCGAGCATGGTGCCGATGCCGGCAACGTGATGATCGGTCCCGGTCAGCAGCATCGCCCGGGTCGGTGAGCAGGCCGGCGCCGAATGAAAGTCAGTGAACCGGATCCCCTGATAGGCCAGCCGATCCAGGTTGGGCGTCGCAATCTCGCCGCCGAACGCACCGATATCGGAATAGCCGAGGTCGTCGGCCACAATCACCAGAAAGTTGGGTCGTTTCACGCTGACGTATTCCCCTAACTGACCGTGACCGGGATGCCGTTGAGGGCGCCGTTGCCCGACGGTTCGTCGATGAATGTCGGTAGCGAAAGCACATTCGTGTTGACGCCCGGTGAGCTGTTCGCGACCGTCAGGCGGGTGCCGGGTTTGCCGTGTCCCCAACCGTGCGGCAGCGAAACCGCGCCTGGCATGATCGCGTCGGTCAACTCAGCCCGTACCTTGATTTCGCCCGCCGCGGACTTCACCGTCACGATCTCGTCGTCGGCAACCCCGTATCGGGCCGCATCGGCGGGGTGGATCAGCAGCGTGCAGCGGTCTCTACCCTTCATCAACGCGGGTACGTTGTGCAGCCACGAGTTGTTCGACCGCAGGTGCCTGCGGCTTACCAGGACCAGGGGCTCGGGCGGTCGCTCGAGCCGTGCTGCCAGCCGAGGCAGGTCGTCGAGCAGGTATTGCGGCGCCAGCCGGATCTTCTTGTCCGGGGTACCGAGAATGTCCGGTAGCTGCGGCACCATCGGCCCGAAATCGATCCCGTTCGGGTTCTTCTTGAGCAGGTCGAGCGTGAGACCGCCGGGGTGCTCGCCGTAGCGGTCCCCAAACGGCCCGGTCCGCAACGTCAGATCCAGCATCCGCTCGGGCCCGCCGTGGTCGTAGAGCTTGCGGATCTCTGCGCCGTCGAGTCCGCAGGTGAAGGCCAGGTAGTCGAAGAAGCCGTCGTCGATCGCCGCGACGTCGACCTCCTCGGCCGGTGTTCCGGTGCACAAGCCGGTCAGACGTATGAAGATCTCCCACTCGTGCGGGCGCTCGCCAGGGGTGAACACCGGCGCCGAGTAATTCGCGAAGCTGCGGATCGCGAATTGCAGGATCAGGTCGTCGTGGTGGGGCTGCTCCAACGGAGAGAGCCCGGGCAGAATCACGTCGGCGTGCCGGGTGGTCTCGTTGAGCCAAAGATCAACGGAGATCATCGCTTCCAGCTTCGGCAGGGCCTCGTCGAGCTGGTCGCCGCCGGGTGTGGACAACACCGGGTTGCCTGCGATCGTGATGAGGGCTTTGAGCTGGCCTTCGCCGGGTGTGGCGATCTCCTCGGCCAGGCACGACACCGGCACCTGGCCGAGAACTTCCTTCGCTCCCCGCACCCGAGTACGCCAGCGGCCGAATTCGGGGGCACCGCCCTCCAACCCCGGCAGCGGCTGCGTGGTGATCGTCCACGCCGCAGGCCGGGGGAACATGGCCCCGCCGGGTGTGTCGAAATGTCCGGTCAAGATGTTGATCACGTCGACCAACCAGCTGGCCAGGCTGCCGAATTCCTGATTGCACAGCCCAATTCGGCCGTATACCACCGATTTCTCGGTGCCGGCGAGCTCGCGCGCCAACTTCCGAATCCGGTCCTCGGCAAGGCCCGTGGCCGCACTCACCCGGCTCGGCGGCCAGTCGGCTACCACCCGTCGCAAGGTGTCGAGTTCGTCGATGTGCGGACTAGGCTTGACCAGGTCCTCGTCGAACAACGTGTGCGCGACGGCCAGCAGTAGCGCCGCATCGGTACCCGGAACTATGGGCAGCCATTCGTCGGCCTGGGCAGCGGTGGCGGTACGCACCGGGTCGATGACGATCACCTTCCCGCGTTTGCGGACGGCGCCGATCAATCCCATCACGTTGGGCGCCGCCAGCAACGAGCCCTGCGACGCGGCGGGATTGGCGCCCATGATCACCAGTAGATCGGTGCGTTCGATATCGGGCACCGGAAAGGCCCACCAGCCGCCGTACATCAGATGCGACGACAAGTTCTTGGGCCATTGGTCGACCGTGCCCGGGGAGTAGGTGATCGGTATCCCGGACATGCCGAGCAGCACACCCGCGTATCGGGCGAGCGAGAACGAGTGCGCCAGCGGGTTGCCCGTGTAGGCGGTGACGGCTCCGATTCCGTACTTTTGGATCACCGGCGTGAGCAGCTCGGTACAGCGGCGAAACGCCGCGTCCCAACTGACTTCTTGCCAACGCCCATCGACCTTGATCAGCGGGCTGCGGATGCGGTCGGGGTCGCTGTGTATGGCGCCCAGCGACACTCCCTTCGGGCACAGATGGCCACGACTCCACACGTCGTCGCGATTGCCTCGAATGCTGGTGACCGCACCGTCCGCTACGTGAACCTCCAAGCCGCACATCGCTTCACACAATGGGCAGGTACGCAGGTGCTTGCCGTCTTCACCGGGTTCCACGGACTCACCTTATTGCGCTACTTCCGGTAGCGGAAGTACCCACGGCGCGCCGTCGGCACCTCCCCCAGTTGCCGACTCCCCACGGGTAGCGGAGTATCGCGCTATGAGACGAGAAGTGGGCGTTGAAATGGAAGTCGAAATCACCGCCGCCACAACTCTCGAGTTTCAGATAGCCGTCGCGCCGCATCCGGGCGCCGAAGTGTTCGAGTCGCTGCGCTTCGACTTGGACGGACGGACCATTCAACCGGTGGAAATCAACGGTCTGCACGGCAACCGGATTCACAAGTTCGATGCCTCGGAGGGCACCCTGCGGGTCGATTACGCGGCGACGGTCGTGGGCCAGACACAGCCCGCTCTCGGGTCCGAATACGACCAGTCTCTTTATCTACGTCCCAGCCGCTATGCCGAGGCCGACAAGTTCTTTGGCTTCGCCGCAACGGAATTCGGCAGTGATGACGACGCCGCGAGGCTGCTGGAACACGTGAGTTCGTGGGTGGGCACCCGGTTGGAATACGTACCCGGTTCGAGTGATCCGATCGACGGCGCCGTGGACACACTGCTCGCCGGCAAGGGTGTGTGCCGTGATTACGCGCATCTGGTCGTGGCGCTGCTGCGTGCCGTGAACATCCCCGCCCGCGTGGTATCGGTCTATGCGCCGGGGTTGTCTCCAATGGATTTCCACGCCGTCGCCGAGGTTTTCGTCGAGGGGCACTGGCGAGTGGTCGATGCGACCCTGCTGGCGCCCCGACAGACGTTGGTGCGCATAGCCACTGGCCGCGACGCCGCCGATACGGCGTTTCTCGACAATCACCGAGGCGCGATCACTCTCAACCAGCTTTCGGTGACAGCCGTCGTTGACGGCGACTTGCCCCGCGATTCGATCGACCACCTCGTTTCGATTCGCTGAGCACATGCGACCGCCGTCCGTTCCGTAGCGCGGTCACCAGGCCGTGCCGCGGCACGGTGCCGGGGGGCCCACTCGTAGCGCCGAGCGCGCCGACGTCGCGGAACTTGTGCTCCGACGCTGTCTCGGGCGCGTCGTGCACCGACGCGGACAGGAACCGGTTCGGCAACGCCAACTTGGCGATGGTGCGGAAGGTGAGCAGATACTGTCGAATCAGCGGGCCGGTCGTGTACGGCAGGTCGTACTTCACGCACAGCGCACGGACCCGTTGCGCGATCTCCGCGTAGTGATTGCTCGGCAGGTCGGGAAAAAGGTGGTGCTCGATCTGGTAGCACAGGTTTCCACTGAGGAATGCCAACACCGGGCCGGCGTCGAAGTTTGCGGTGCCGAGCATCTGCCGCAGATACCATTCCGGTTTGGTCTCGCCGTCGAGCGTGACCGGGTCGAACTTCTCCGCCCCGTCGGCAAAGTGACCACACAGGATCACCACGTTCGCCCAGACGTTGCGCAGCAGGTTGGCCAGCAGGTTCGCCAGCAGTGTGCGACGCCATCGACGCAGGCTCAGAGCCGGAAAGAAGACGAAGTCCTTGCCGGCCTGACGGGCCATCTTATGCAGGAGTGCGCGGGTGTGTGCCGACTTCTCGGCGGGGGTCGTTGCCCGCTCATGCGCGGAATGCAAACCGTGCGCCGCGATGCCCCACTCGAACATGACCGCCAGCAGCACGTTGCGCGGAACCTGATACAGATTGCTGCGCCGCCACTCCTGGTCGCGGGTGACCCGCAGCACGCCAAAGCCCAGGTCGTCGTCCACCCCGATGACGTTGGTGAACACGTGGTGGCGATAGTTGTGCGAATACCGCCACTGCGATGAGACCCCCGCCATGTCCCACTCCCAGGTATTGGAATGGATTTCCGGGTCGTTCATCCAATCCCATTGACCGTGGCCGATGTTGTGGCCGAGTTCCATGTTCTCGATGCTCTTGGCGACCGCGAGCGTCGCGGTACCCAGCGTCCAGCCAACCTTGCCGGTGGTCCCGGCAATCACCAGCCGCGCGGCCAGATCGAGGATGCGCTGCAGTGCGATGGCCCGACGAATGTAGGCCCTGTCTTGGGCGCCGAGCGAACCCTCCACGTCGCGGCGGATCGCCTCCAGGTCGGCTGCCAGCGCCTCCAGGTCCGCCTGAGTCAGGTGCGCATAAGCCGCTACATCGGTTATCGCCATTGCCGCAGCATCATCGTTTCGTCCGTCCGTCCAGGATCGTGGGGTTGGCCCAGCATTGTTCCCGCATGGACGGGTGCTCCACCTCCCACCCTCTCATCAGCTTCACTGGTTCGCGCCCCGGGGGTAGAGATATGACCATGGCAGAGCACTCATACCCCGGCACACTGCTGGCCAACCAAGTCGCGGTGGTGACCGGCGGCGGTGGCGGCGTCGGCGCCGCCACCTCGAAGTTGTTCGCCGAGCAGGGCGCACAGGTGGTGATCGCCGATATCGACGGCGAGCTCGCCCGGCGAACCGCCGGCGAGATCGGCGAGGCGGCGTGGGCAATCGTCACCGATGTCCGCCAGGACGACCAGGTGAGCGCTCTGGCACGGAGGGTGCTGGATCGTTATGGCCGGGTAGATGTGCTGGTCAACAACGTCGGGCACTGGCTGCGACACCCGGGCAAGTTCGTCGACACAGACCCGCAGTTCTGGGACGAGCTCTACCGGGTGAACTTGCATCACGTCTTTCTGGTGACACGCGCGTTCCTGCCGGCCATGATCGACCGGCGCGCGGGGGCGATCGTCAACGTCTCGTCCCTGGAAGGGTTGCGGGGCTACCCCCAGGATCCGGTCTACGCCGCCTTCAAGGCGGCGGTCATCCACTTCACCCGCAGCCTCGCGGTCCAGGTGGGCAGTGACGGCGTCCGGGTCAATGCGATCGGCCCGGACGTCACCGAATCGCTACAAGTGCCGTACTCCCAATGGCTGTCCGCGGCAGAACAGGCGCAGTGGCCGCAGTGGGTTCCGGTTGGACGGATGGGCCAGCCCGTGGACCAGGCCCGCGTCATCCTCTTCCTGGCCTCGGAGCTGTCCGCGTTCGTCACCGGCCACACCATTCCCACCGACGGTGGCACCGGGGCAGCGGGCGGATGGTTCCGCTCGTCGCGGCGAGCCGGCCGGGAATGGACGAATCGACCCATCGCACCTTGAAGGGGTTGGTCCGCTTGGCGCACGATGACCGGATGGCCCTTGACGAGCGAGCAGCACGATGACCGAATCAGGCACGACCCGCGTGGCGGTCTACTTCGACTTCGACAACATCGTGATCTCCCGCTACGACCAGGTGCACGGTCGCGGCGCCTTTCAGCGGGACAAGGCCAAAGGTCTGGAAAAGGAGCGGCTGCAGCCGGCGACCGTCGATCTCGGGGCCATCGTCGACTTCGCGTCCTCGTTCGGCACCCTGGTGCTCACCCGCGCATACGCGGACTGGTCCGCCGATGTCAACGCCGGATACCACCGTCAGCTCGTGGCACGGGCGGTCGATCTGGTGCAGCTGTTTCCGGCCGCCGCGTACGGCAAGAACGGTGCCGACATCCGACTGGCCGTCGACGCCGTCGAAGACATGTTCCGGTTGCCTGATCTGACGCACGTGGTGATCGTCGGAGGCGATTCCGACTACATCGCGCTGGCTCAGCGCTGCAAACGCCTCGGCCGCTACGTGGTCGGTATCGGTGTCGCCGGGGCGAGCAGCCAGTCGCTGGCAGCGGCCTGCGACGAGTTCGTCACGTACGACGCCCTGCCCGGGATAACCGCAAACGAGGAACCGGCGCCGCAGCCCAAGAAGCGTGGCCGACACGCCACGCCCAACGACCGCGACGACGAGCCGGCCGCACCCGACCCACAGGTCGCCGCAACCAGGCTGCTCGAGCGCGCGTTGCGAATCGGCCAGGAGAAGGACGATGTCGAATGGCTGCACAACTCGGTCGTCAAGGCGCAGATGAAGCGGATGGACCCGTCGTTCAGCGAAAAGTCGTTGGGCTACAAAACATTCAGCGAGTTTCTGCGGTCGCGAAGCGACATCGTCGACCTCGACGAGAGCAGCACCACACGCACCGTGCGCCTGCGTAGCGACAACGGGTCCTAGCGGGTCCTAGCCCGCGCCGAATGTCGGCCTAGGGACCCAACTTTGGTCCCGACGTGTAGCCGTCCTGTAACGACCGTCAACGTCTCGTAAAAAACGGTACGCTCGTCTAGCGGCGCTCTTCGGGGCGGCCTAGCTTTGTAGCCAGCCAACCCTTTGCCGTGAGGAGAAGCCATGCCCAGCATCGAGGCCCGGCTCCGCGAGCACCTGCGCAACTACGCCATTGAGGTACGCCGGCTGGCATACACCGTGCCGAACGGGATCGGCGAGCGTGACCTGTTGCGGTTGTCCGATCAAATGACGGCGGCCGCGGACACCGTTGTCCGACGGCGCGCTTGACTTTCTAGGCGTAACCCAAGGCGGCGTTCTCGGTATCGATGCGGACCTTGAGTACGAAGGCGTTGACAATTGTGAAGACGATGGCCGTCAGCCACGCCGAATGCACCAACGGGAGCGCCGCAACCTCCGCGACGACGGCGGTGTAGTTGGGGTGGTGTAGCCATCGATACGGTCCGCGCCGCACCAGCGGCGCACTGGGAATCACGATAAGCCTTGGGTTCCAATGCTTGCCGAGCACGGCAACGCACCACCAGCGCACCAACGTACTGAGCGCCACGACGGCAACCATCGGCCAGCCCAGCCACGGAATGAATGGCCGGTGCCGTTCACTCACCTCGGCGACACACGAAACAAGCAGCAGCGCATGCATACTGACCATCGCCGGATAATGGCCCTGGCCGAACTCCCTGCCGCCCTGGCTCATTGACCACGCGGCGTTGCGACGGGCCACAAGCAGTTCGACCAAACGCTCGACCGCGATGGCGAAGACGAAAGCGTAGTAATACATGATCCCGCGCCCTCACCAACGCAGCAGGAGCAACTCGAAGCTGAAGCCCGGACCCATGGCGAGCATAACCCCGAAGGTTCCGTGTTCCGGCGGGTCGGCAAGCGTGCGACGCAACACGTCAAGAACCGACGCCGAGGAGATGTTGCCGTTGTCGCGCATGGACTCTCGGCTATGCGCCACGGCGTCCGCGGGCAGATCCAGAGCGTCCTCGATCGAGTCGAGAACCTTCGGGCCGCCCGGATGGCATACCCAGGTCGAGATGTCTTCTTTGGACAGACCGTACTGGGCGAGGAAACCGTCGACCTCCTCGGCCAGATAGTCATCGGCCATCTTCGGAACATCGCGGGACATCACCAACTGAAATCCGCTGGAGCCCACGCGCCAACCCATCACATCGACGGTCGATGGGAGCACCCGACTCTGGGTGGCCAGGACCCGTGGCCCCCGATATGCGTTGGGGTGCAACAGAGCCCGATCGGCGCCGACGGCAACCACGGCGGCCGCACCGTCACCGAACAGCGACACACCGATCAACGCGGGGATCGAGGTGTCGTCGCGCTGTAGCGTCAGCGAACACAGCTCGACCGAAAGCAGCACGGCTACATCCCCCGGGTAGCCACGCAGATAATCGTGTACACGCGCCATCCCAGCAGCACCGGCCACGCAGCCAAGTCCGAAAAGAGGTACCCGTTTGATGTTGGGCCGCAGTCCAATTCGTTCGACGAGTCGCGCATCTACAGTGGGCACTGCGACTCCGGTACTCGAAACCATCACGATGGTGTCCACCTCGTGGGGTTCGATGCCGGCCCCGGCGAGTGCGGACACCACCGCCTGCTCACCAAGGTCAACGGCGACCTCGATGTAGGCGTCATTCGCCTCGGTGAACCCACTTAGCTTCGGATAGCGCGAAAGCGGTAGTGCCAGACTGCGCTGGTCGACGCCGGTGGTCGCGGCGAAGCGCATGAATTCCGGCCCGGCGGCATCGGTGAGCTCACGCGACACTTCGTCCTGGTTGTACCGGTTCGGTGTGAATGCGGCTGCTGTGCCGACGATGTAAGGCGCGCCGCGGCTGGCATGAGCGATCGCGCCAGCGGCTGTCAAATGTGTTGTAACGGTCATGTCTAGCGCACGTATGGCATTCCGCCGCAGGTTCACCCGAACACGGGCAACGTGAACTTAAACACACCGTGAACCTGGAAGTTGCCCAGGCCAGGGCGGATCCGAAAACCCCTATAGCCAGGGCCCGACGCCGGCGATTCTGTCGACCCGGACACGGGTGAGGAAGCCCGGAGGCGAGCCGGGCGGCGGGAATACGTTGGGATCGGACAACGTCTGCGCGAGTTCTTTCAGCAGCTCTGGTGCGCCGCCTTCGACGATCCGTGCGGTGCCATAGACGGCCAGATAGGGCCGCATACCAGGGCCGGGCTCGTCTGGGGCCTCGATCGTGAGGGCGACGCGGGGATCGTGGCGTATGTTGCGTACCTTTTTATGCTCGGCCAGATGGGCGGTGACGAGTTCGTCCCCGTCCGGCGTCGATTGCAGCGCGACCCAAACCAGGGACACATGGGGGCTGCCGTCGGGGTTCAGGGTCACCAGCGTGGCGTTCGCGCCCTTGCCGATGAGGTCGCGGGCGGCGTCGTTGAGTTTCATGCGAGTTTTAACAGCTTGCGGGGGGATTCATTCCCGGACGACGACGATACAAGCGGCACAGCGCCATCACGCCGGTGCGAGGCGGCACTGACAGCGCACGCGCTGGCAAGGCCGCCGCCCTTGGGCCCGTCGACGCCGACCAGAGGGAGGTACCAGACGCGTTCCGTCGGGTGCAATTCACCCATCTGCTACGCGCGGTTATCCGAGGTCAAAAGGTCGTCGCTCGACTAGCTGCGAGCCGCCCGAGGGTAGCCGCGCCGCACGGTGCGGTCCAGAACGCCGAGGGTCGCGCGCAACGCACCTTCGGATATGACCGGAAAAATCCCAGCCTCA
Source organism: Mycobacterium intermedium (assembly GCF_002086275.1). Lineage (GTDB taxonomy): Bacteria > Actinomycetota > Actinomycetes > Mycobacteriales > Mycobacteriaceae > Mycobacterium > Mycobacterium intermedium. The sequence continues at coordinate 52,348 of NZ_MVHT01000012.1, forward strand.
CGCCACGTGGGACCGATGTCGGACCAGTCGTAGAACGACGTAACCACCGTGGCCGCACCGTCCTCCTTCGGCTCAAGCCGGTAGCCGTAGACGTGACCGATCTGGGGTTTGATCTGGCCGAGGATCGTCCACGCGATGAGCCGGTCCCGTTCGAACTCCGTGATCTGGACGGTGACGTCATACTTGCCCAACTGCGGAAAGTCGTTGAGCGATTCGCGGTCCATGTGCACCACAAAGCTGTCGCCGACGGCCTGCACGGGTTCTCCGTCGGCGTCCTGCAGCATGCCCGTCGAGTCGATAGCGACGTGGCCCTGCGGGTCACACAGCACCGCGAAGATGTCGGATGCCGGCGCCGCTACGGTGCGCTGGATTTCTATGCGGTCGGTCATTGGCCCTCCGATCCACCGGGGCTACTCGCGCCCACTGTACGTCCCCCCGTTAGCGGGACCGCACCCCGCGCTTGCGTGCCCACAGCACGGCGGCCACCGTTCCCGCTACCCAGACCACCAGCGCTACCCCAAAATGCACGAGGCTCTTGGTGTCTCGTCCCAATATGGGGCCGATAGCCGCCGGCAGTTGGGTCCACAACAGCTGATGCTCGACGCTGTCCATCGGATCAGCGACGAAGTAGAGCACATACGGCAATGTCAGCGCGGCGGTCCAAATCGCCGTACCGCGCACGTCTCGTCGCCGTCGCCACCGGCGATAGAGCGGTTCGGCCGTCACCGGATACAACGCCGAGATGAAATTGCCTATCCCGAGCCAGGAAAGGATGGGCACCGCCACGTTGGGGACCGTGACACTCAGGCGCCCCGGCGATTCCAGCCACAGCGTCAGCGCCGCCGCCGCGGCCAAGGTAGGCAATCCGACCAGCACGAGCAGAGCCAGATCCTTGATCAACAGCACCCGCCACAACGGCGTCCCGTCCGACAACGCTTGCCGGACACGGTGATGATCGGCGCCAAGCAGGTTGGTGGTGGTGACGTCGGCAAGGATGAACGAGGAGAAGTAGGCGCCAACCAGAATCACCCAATCGAAGTGCTGGTGGTGGCGTCCCTGTGGGGTCAGGGGCTGGACCAACAACAACGCCGCCGCCAGGATCAGGTTTGCCACCACTCCCATGAGCCAGGTCCGCGGCGGGCTGAACGCCCAACGGATCTCGGCGGGCACGGCTCGCAACACATGTTTGTCGAAGTCCTTGGCGGCCCGCCGGGCCGCGGCAGGACGAGGACTCGACGCACGCACGGAGGCCCGCACCGCGGCACGCACGTGCGGGCGCATCGAGGTCTGGATGTCAGTCATGTGCTCCCAACCAGAGCGGGCGTCAGTGCGACCATACCGGCGAGCCTGCTACGACTTGTGTAGACACTGAGGGAGGAAAGGGCCGGCCGACGAGTGCCGTTCATGGCACGGTCGCTGCCCTCGATGACCGAGTAGAACGTGTTAGCGTTTTTCCACCACGATTCGGGCCCGGACCACCTGGACAGGCGCAAGGAGGTCGATGAGTAAGTCTCGATCGCTGGCGCTGGTCACGGTGGCCTACGTTGTCGCAATCGGCGTCGCTGCGGCCTGGCTCATCTGGGGACCCGCCACCGGCAAACTGTGGCTGGACGCTCTGATCGCCGATTTGCTGGCCACTTTCGTGATATTCGGCTTCAGCCGTGCCTACCACAACTCGAGCTTCTACGACGCGTACTGGAGCGTGATTCCCCCGCTGCTGGCCGTCTACTGGTGGATGCAGGCGGGGCCGGGTGTCGATCAATTGCGTTGTTGGCTGGTCACTGTGGTGGTCGTGCTGTGGGCGGTGCGCCTGACCGCGAACTGGGTCTACGCGTACCCCGGCCTGCACCACGAGGATTGGCGCTACCCGATGTTCCGCCAGCGCGCGGGAAGATGGGAATTCGTTGTCGACCTCGTCGCGATACACCTGATTCCCACCGTCGAGGTGTTCGCGGGGATGCTGCCGGTCTACGTCTGTGTCACCCGGCCCGGTACCGGCATCGGCTGGCTCACCTGGCTGGCCTTCGTCATCGGTCTGGCCGCCGTGGCGCTGGAGTTGGCGGCCGATGTGCAGATGCACCGCTTCGTCCGCGTCCGGCAGCCAGGTGAAGTGATGGACCGCGGCCTGTGGAGCTGGTCCCGGCATCCAAATTACTTCGGGGAGTTCAGTTTCTGGTTCGCCTTGGCGCTGTTCGGGGTCGCGGCGTCGCCACGGGACGCGTGGTGGTTGTTTGCGGGCGCATTGGCAATGCTGGCCATGTTCCTTGGTGCCAGCATCCCCATGATGGAGACGCGCAGCCTGGAACGACGACCGGGCTATCACGCCGTCATCGACCGGGTACCGCGGTTCGTGCCCAGGCCGCCGCGCCGGAGACCGGCGTGAGCCGTAAGCGAGTCGTGGTCGCGGGGTTGGGCGACGTCGGCATCCTGACCGCCATCAGGCTTACCCGCCGTTTCGACGTCGTCGGCATCTCGGTGAAGCCGGGGCTGGTCAGCGGTCAAGAACTCGGCGTGCGCCTGGCCCGGCCCAGCGATTGGGCTCGTGATTACTGGATTCCGTTCGACCGGTTCCGACGGCTCGATGGCGTGCGGACGTTGCAAGCCAGGCTGACCGGGGTCGACCTGAACGCGCGCACCGTCTTCGCCCGCCGCGACGACGGCTCTGGGGATGGCGCCACGGTCACCGAACCGTACGACGCGTTGGTCATCTGCACCGGTGTCAGCAACGGCTTCTGGCGACGGCCCACAGTTCAGTCCGCCGCCGAAATCGGCGCCGAGCTGCGTGCCGCACACAAACGGCTGGCCGCCGCCGACTCGATCATCGTCGTCGGAGGCGGCGCGGCGGCAATCACCAGCGCCGCCAACCTCGCAACGACCTGGCCGGACAAGCGGATTGACTTGTACTACCCCGGTGAGCGCGCGTTGGCCGAGTACCACCCGCGGATTTGGCGGCGTGTCCACGACCGGCTGACCCACCTCAACGTCAACCTGCACCCTGGCCACCGTGCCGCCATCATCAACGGCTTTGCGGGCGACGAGATCACCGGCGGACCGGTCCACTGGAGCACCGGACAACCTCCGGCGTCCGCAGATGCGGTGCTTTGGGCGATCGGACGGGTACGGCCCAACACCGACTGGCTACCACCGGACCTGCTCGACGAGCGCGGATTTGTTGTCGTGACACCGGAACTGCGGGTGCCCGGTCATCGCGGCGTCTTCGCGGTCGGCGACGTGGCGGCCAGCGACTCGCTGCGCAGCTCGGCCCGTAATCGTGGAGATGCATTGGTGGCCCGCAACATTCGCGCCGAGTTCGACGACCGGCCGCTGCGCGCGCTTCGGACGCCGGGTCGACGCTGGGGATCGTTGTTCGGCATCCAGCCCGAGGGGTTGGAAGTGTTTCTGCCGACCGGGCAGGCGTTCCGCTTGCCGCCGTGGTCCGTCGACCGCGTGGTCATGCCGTGGATCGTCCGCTGGGGCATGTACCGCGGTGTGCGGGAAAACCGACCCCTGGTCTGAATGAGACACTGACCCCGTGAACGATGTAGCCGTTGAGCCATTCGAGAAGCTGGTCGGATTGTTGGACTATCCGATGTTCGTCGTCACCACGAATGGCGACGGCGTTCTGGCCGGCTGCCTGGTGGGTTTCGCCAGCCAAACCAGCATCAATCCGCCCCGTTTCCTGGTCGGCCTCTCGAAGCGGAACCACACGTTGAGAGTGGCGGCCGACGCCACCCATCTGGCGGTGCACGTCTTCGATCGCGAACACTTGGAGGTCGTAAAACTCTTCGGTGGCCATACCGGGGACAAAATCAACAAATTCGAGCGCTGCTCCTGGCACCGTGGCCCGGCCGAGTTGCCCATCCTCGACGACGCGGCCGCCTGGTTCGTCGGAAAAGTCATTGATCGCTTTTCCCTCGGCGACCACGTCGGGCACCTGTTGGAGCCGGTGGCCGGCAGCCCACCGGAGCAGCTGGAACATTGGGTGACGTTTTCCGACGTCCGTGACATGGAGCCGGGCCACGAGGCGTAAAGGAGGCATGGGTGGAAACCTGGGAACTGATTGCGCGGGAACAGATTCGCGACACACTCGCGCGATACAACTGGTCTGGCGATGCCGGCCGGGTGGGCGACCTCGCGGAAACCTTCTGTGCCGACGGGGTACTCGAGATACGCGGCTTTGAACCATTGCGCGGGCACTCCGAGATCATCGGGTTTCTCGGTGGCGTCACCGAAAACGTCACGGACAGTCCAGATGTGCGGCGCGTCGTGCGACACAATGTTGCCAACGTGCTGTTCACCGATATGACTCCCGACCAGGCGCAGGTCTCGTCGTATTTCACCGTGGTGACCCACAACGGTTTGGACCATTTCGGCCGTTATCGCGACATCCTGGTTCCCGACGGTGACACGTGGCGGATCAAACACCGCAAGGTGTCGACGGATTGGACGGCGCCCAACTCGGCGTTGGCAAATCCATAGTCCCGCTGGCAGAGTCGTTTTGCGATGATGTGCACATGACACTCGCGTTGGAATCCGCATCCGCCGTCGAACCTGATTCCGTGGTGGGCTCGGTAGCCACTGTTGAGAGCGTCGCGGTGGCGGGCTCGGCCGCGACGGCCGGCAGCGTCGCCGTGGCGGGTTCGGCCGCGACGGCCGGCAGCGTCGCCGTGGCGGGCTCGGCCGCGACGGCCGGCAGCGTCGCCGTCGCCGGTTCGGTCGCGACCGCGGGTAGCGTTGGCGTGATCACCAGCCTGCTCACCGTTCTGTGCGCTGCCGTCGTGGAATGCGTGGCGTGCCTGGCGTGTATCGGCTGCTCGCGATGTGTGGCCTGCATCGGCTGCGTGAATTGCACCGATTGCGTCGGGTGTGTCGGCTGCGTGAACTGTTCTGGGTTACGGAACGTCAAGGGCGCGAGGAACGTTCGGGCCGAGTGACGCCTGGTCCGACGGTGACTGACGTGCGGCGGCCAGCCGTGCGGTCGCCGTCGCGACGAGGAAGCAGCCCAACGCCGCAAAGCCGGCGAAACCGCTCAACCCGTTCTTGGCCAGCAGCACCAGTGCGACGCCGGCCACGCAGATCAGCGCACCCGCGAGCAGGGACCGGACACGACCCGCCCCGCTGACCGAAACCGACCCGTCCCACCAGGGCAGGCTGCGGTGTTCAAGCGGTGTGAGGAGTCGAAACGCGACGGCCATGACGACCGCGAACACGACGGCGCGCAGCGCCAGCAGGCTCCAGAAGCCGGGCGCATGGACGTTGTAAGCATCAAATCCCAACGCGTGCAAGCCAAATGCCGCAATCGCGATCGCCGGGATGTGCCAGAGGTAGAGCGTCATCGCTCCCCCGTTGCCCATCGCGACGATGCCCCAGACTCTCGGCCTGGCCGCCCATCGCCGGACCGCCCCCGCCGCGGCGACGAATACACACGACATCCACGTGCAGTGCAACGCCAACAACAGGGTGGGAGGCGACACGTTGGACACCCGCTCGGCGCCGGTCACAACCAGGGAGACGTCATACGGCCCGTGCCCGGCCAGCAGTACCTGCCCAGTGAACGCCGCTACGGCCGCGGCCAATGCCGCACGCATCCCGATCAGCCGGCGTGCATACGCCACGCCGAACGCCACCGGAATCAGCCAAACGATCAAGAAGTTGACGACCCCCGATTCCGCTGTGCCGACTGCGAGCCGGATGCCGTCGACCACCGCCGCACACGCGAGAAGCGACACGACCACCGCCGCGACACCACGCCCGGTCCGCAACCGCGTCAGCGTCGGTACGGACGCCAGCACCACCAGGTAGACACCGAGAAACCACAGCAGCGCGACACACTCGCGCCCGAGCGCAGCCGCGGACTCCGGACCCAGCGTCATGCCGGCCACGGCGAGCGCGGCGACCCACACCGCGAGGTACCAGAACGCGGGTCGACACAACCGCTGCGCTCGGGTGAACAGCCAGATCCCCCAGGGAGTCCCGACGCGCCAGCCGTATGCGCCGGCCGCACCGCCGGCGAAAAAGAACAGGGGCATGACCTGGACCAGCCAGGTGACCGGCTGCAGGGCCGGCAGCTCCCCGAGCAGATTGCCGATGCGGACGCCGCTCGAGTCAATGGTGGCGAGCAGCAAGGCGCAGTGTCCGAACATGACAACGACCAGGGCAGCCAGTCGTGCGACGTCGACAGCGCGGTCGCGGTCGGCTCGAGTGGCGTTGACGAGTTCGCGCGAAGCAAGACCGAAAGGCTTGGTGACAGGCATGGTGAAAGGCATTGGCCCAGCATGCTGGGCGGCGCGCCGCTGCGGATGAGTAGGACTACGCGCTCTTGGTCAGCCGGTGATCTTGGTGAGCCAGCTCGCGTCCTGAGTGTTGATGGCGATCGTGCCGTCCCACACGGCCGGGGTGGCGCCGCCGTTCAACTTGCTCAACTCCTCGTATGCCATTGCGGCCTTCTGCTTCGCGGTGGCGGTTTGAGCGCCCGATTTGATGCAGCCGACGGCGGTTTCGTTAGCGCCTACGGTTTGAGCCAGATGCGCGAGTTCCGCATCCGTCCGGTCAGACGCGGCATTCTCCTGTGGTTGAAAGTCGCTGGCGAACAGCGCCGAGTAGAAGTTCGCGTAAACCTTGGGCTCGTTTTGCTCTGCGACACAGTACGAGGCCGCCAGCGCGCGCGTCGAGTAGTTCCCGCTTCGCGACAATTCGTCGAGGAAGTTGAGCAAGTGATAACGGACCGACAGCTTCTTGTTGTTCACCGCGGCTTCGATGTCGGGCGCATACGACCTGATGAAGGCCCCACAAGGCGGGCAGAGCGGCTCGTTGTAGATGTCGATGGTGGCCCTTGCCGCCGGACTCCCCACGAACACGCCGTCTTCCAGGATCTTCAGCTGAACCGCATCTGGGGGCAGGGCCGCCGACGTCGGCGGCCCTGAAGTGCGCGGGCCCGACGACTTCGGCTTGGCGACAACGAAAGCCACGGCGCCCACCGCGATCACCACGACGGCAGCCGCGAGGGCAACCAGAACCCATGGCTTACGGGATCTCGGCGGGGTGGGTTGCACCCACGGCGGCGCCCCCGGGGTAGGCGCGTGACCCGTGCTCCAGCCGGTGGCCCCGGCCCAGGGCGACGGTTGCGGGATGGGCCCCGACGGGTAGGGCACCCCGGTGGGCGAGGGTGCCGGCCAACCGGTACCCGCAGGTCCGCCGTGCGTCTGCGGTGCTCCGTGCGTCTGCGGAGTTCCGTACGTTTGTGGCGCCCCATGCGGCGACGGCGCTCCGTGGGCGGGTGTAAAGCCACTGGCGCTAGGAGCGGTAAACCCGGGCGGCGGCAGCTCCCCCACCTGGCTGCGCTCCAAAATGTCGGCGGCCCGGTCCTGGTCTGGCGTGGCCAGCGCCGCGTAAGCCGCCGCCGAGAGGTCACCGCAGGTGGCATAGCGGTCGGCGGGGTTCTTCGCCATGCCCCGGGCGATCACCTCGTCGAATGCGGCGGGGATCCCAGGCCGCTCTTCGCTGGGTCGCGGGACGGGTTGATTGAGGTGTGCGGCCATCACGACGAGTTGGTCGCCCCGGTACGGCGGTTGTCCGGTCAAGCACTCGTACAACACACAGGCCAGCGCGTAGATGTCGGCTCGGTACGTCACCTCCTCTTCGGCGAACCGTTCCGGCGCCATGTAGTACAAGGTGCCGATCGTGCTGCCGAGTTGGGTGAGCTTTTCGTCGGCGGTAGCGCTGGCAATCCCGAAGTCGACGAGGTAGGCGAAGTCGTCCGCGGTCACCAAGATGTTCTCCGGCTTCACGTCGCGGTGGGTCACCCCAGCGGCATGCGCGGCATCGAGGGCAGAGCCGATCTGGCGAATGACGGCTACTGCTCGCGCCGGGGGCAGTGGACCGTAACGCTTCAGCATGCCGGCCAGATCCTTGCCGTCGATCAGGCGCATGTCGACATAGAGCTGCCCATCGATTTCGCCGTAATCGTGGATGGGCACGACGTGCGGTTCCTGCAGGCGGCCGGCCGTGCGGGCTTCGCGCTGCATGCGGGCACGGAAGACCGGATCGGCAGACAACGTGTGCGACATGAGCTTGAGCGCCACGACGCGTTCCTTGACGGTGTCCTCGGCCTCATAGACGTCGCCCATGGCGCCGCTACCGACCAACCGGCGCAACCGGTATGGCCCGAACTGCGTACCCTCCCGCGATTCCGCGGTCGCGTCACCCATCGCCGACTCCTAATCCCTCCAACCGCGCGCAGCAACCGACCAGAGACGCTTTGCCCCGCGGCCACGGTCCTGCGCCGGTCACAAGTACGCGGTGGCGTGCAGGACATAAGGCTAATGGCTCGGGCGCGATTGGGTGGCAATGACTTGCACGTCGGCGTCGCGTCGGGCGGCTGCACGCCCCGCAAAGGGCCCGCAAAGACCGGGTCATCAGCCGCAACGGGCAGGTTACGCCCGCAAGTTGCCTAGAGCTCGAATTCCAGGTGATGGCGGATTTCCTCGGCCGCGGCTTCAAGGTTGCGGACGACCAGGCCGCGTCCGATCAGCTCACTGATCCGGGCGATACCCAACCCGGAGGCGGAAAAGTTCAGGGTCATCGTAAGGCGACTGCCCTCATCGTCGGGTTCGACGCGGGCCTCGAAAGAGTGCCGGGTTCCTCGCACCGAGCGCCATTGGAGGCGGTTATCGCGGGGCGGGGCGATGAGGACCCGTCCACCGAGGTAGATGGTGCCGCTGTGCAGAAAGACTTCCCACAGTTCTCCGCTGCGACGCGACTCGATCGGCCGGCATCGACTGAATGTGGACACTTTGGGGAACAGCTCGTGCGGATCAGTGACGAAGGCACCCGCCGTATCCACCGGGCATCGGACGTGACGCGAAACCCTAACCGTTTGAGCCATTTTCACCTGACCATCGGGACGACGGTCTTGCTCGCCAGCTTGGACAGCCCGACTTGCATCACGCTGGTGACGTAGTCGTATGCGCGATCCCAATCCGGCTTGGCACCAAAACGTGCGCGCACATCGATCGGCTCGAGCACTTGCATGCGGATTTTGGCCGGAAGTGGAAATTGCGGCAGGGGCAGGGGCGACAGACCCCACGGCACGCTCAGCGTGATCGGCAGGCTCTTCACCCGGGCAAGTTTGTCCAAGCGCAAGAGCTTGGCGGTACGGCGGCCGTCGTTGAGCACCATCAAGGTGTCATGTCCGCCGGTCGCGACCACTGGCACGATCTTGACGTCGCACCGGTGCGCTAGGCGCAAGAAGCCCTTGCGGCCGGAGAAGATGATCTTGTTGCGGTCTCGCCAGGGTCGCAGCGCTTCGATGTCGCCGCCCGGGTAGACGAGCGTTGAACCGCCGCTGGCGAAGACGCGTTCGGAGAAGGAGTTGGCGGCGGGCACGACGCCGAGCTTGCGAGTCAGTTTGCCCACCCCCGGTGCGGCGGTGACGGTGTCGTGGGCCAGCGCGTACAGCGGCCGACCTTCCACCGTGAAGAAGGTGTTGTAGGCAAGAAGAAAAACGAACGTGTCGGGGGTCGCGCCACCGCCGCTGTGGTTGCCGACGAAAAGGACCGGTTCGTCCGGAACGTGTTCAAATCCGTGAACTTCGGCTCGAAACCACACCGTCGTCGCCAGCCATAGCGGAGGTAGGACGGCGCGAATGAACTCTGGGTCGCGTTCGCGGAGTTCCACGGGCAGTTGTTCGGTCATCCCGATGAGATTAACCGCGGCGACCGAAATCGAACCGTAGGCACGGTCTTTGCCGTGCGGGCGGTGTGGCGAGCGGCTAAGGCAGACCGTCGATTCCCTTCTTGCCCAAGAGAATTCCGCCGACACCGCCGATGCCGCCCTGGAACAGCGGCGTGCCGCTGTTGCCGCCGTTGCCGCCGTTGCCGATCAGTACGGCGTTGCCGCCGTTGCCGCTGAGGACGGTGTTGCCGCCTCCACCGCCGACCGCGGGGCTTTGACCGCCGGCGCCGCCCGCGCCGCCATCGCCGAACAGCCCGCCGGCGCCGCCGATCCCGCCTTTGCCGCCGGAGATACCTACCGCGGAATTCCCGCCGGCGCCGCCGACCCCGCCGGTGCCGAACAACCCGGCGGTGCCGCCCGCGCCCCCGGCGCCACCCGTGCCGAGGTTCGAGTTTCCGCCGACGCCGCCCGCGCCGCCGACACCGAACAGCAGGCCGCCCGCCCCGCCGGCCCCACCGGCCCCGGCGTTGCCGTTGGCCAGGTCGCCGCCGGCGCCGCCGTTACCGAACAGTCCGGCGGCTCCGCCGTTGCCGCCCGGCAGACCGGGCCCGCCCGATCCGCCGGCGCCCCCGTTGCCGAACAAGATCCCACCGGCACCCCCATTGGCCCCGCTGCCCGGAGCGGCGTTGGCGCCGTCGCCGATCAATGGCCTGCCCAGCAGCGTCCGGAAGGGCGCATTCACCGCGTTGAGCGCCTCCTCGAGGGGCGTAGCTGCGGCCGCATCGGCGGCGCCATACGCGCCCGCGCTCGTCGTCAGGGTCCGGACAAACTGCTCGTGAAATGCCGCGGCCCGCGCGCTGAGCGCCTGTTACTCCTGGGCGTGTGCAGAGAACAGCGCTGCGGTTGCCGTCGAGACTTCATCGGCGCCTGCGGCCAGTAGTGCCGTCGTCTGGGCCGACGCGGCGGCGTTGGCCGCACTGAGCATCGACCCGACACCGTTCAAATCTGCGGCCGCCGCCGAGAGCAGCTCCGGCGCCGTGATGACAAACGACATGTGACAACTCCAATCGGTTAAGCGTGCGGAAATAGTCGCCGCTAAACCGATTGGGGTGCATGGGGCATTCGCCTCAAATCAGTTAAGGCGCAGAAGTGGCCGCAGCAGTGGCGGCAGAAGGGGCGGCAGAAGGGGCTATGTGCCCGCTACGGCAGACCCTTCAAGCCGTCCTGGCCGAGCAGCGAGCCACCAAGGCCTCCCGCGCCCCCGGCACCGGTGGCTGGCCCGCTACCGCCGTTGCCGCCGTTACCGATCAGCACGGCATTCCCGCCTTTGCCGCCCTTGCCGCCAGCCGTTCCTGTTGTTGTGCTGCCGCCGGCGCCGCCGTCGCCACCATCGCCCAGGTTGCCGGACTTCCCACCTGCGCCGCCGTCGCCGCCGAATGTGGTGCCAAACCCGCCGACGCCGCCCGCGCCGCCGTTCCCCCACACGGTCCCGGCGGCGCCGCCCACCCCGCCAGTACCGCCGAAGGAGCCACCCTCTCCGCCGGCGCCGCCACTGCCACCGGAGCCGAAGAGAGCGCCTGCGCTGCCGCCCTTGCCGCCGAGCCCGCCGCTGGTTGCGCCCATGCCGCCGGTTCCGCCGACGCCGCCATCGCCCCACAGTCCGCCGGCGTTGCCGCCAGTACCGCCTGGCCCGCCGCTGGTGTTACCAATGCCACCGGCGCCACCGCTGCCGGCGGCACCGGAGAAGATGCCCGAGTTGCCACCGGCCCCACCGAAACCACCGGCGGTAATGCCCTGCCCGCCAGTACCGCCGGCACCACCGGAACCGGCAAGCGTGCCGCCGGCCCCTCCGGCGCCGCCGTCCCCGCCGCTGGTGCCGCCCCTGCCGCCCAATCCGCCCAGGCCCCCGTTGCCAAACAGCCCGCCTGCGCCGCCGGCGCCGCCGTTACCGCTGCTGGAACCACTCAGCGTATTCCCGCCCGTGCCTCCGACGCCGCCGGTACCGAACAGCCCGGCGGCGCCGCCCGCGCCGCCCGCGCCGCCGTTCCCCAAGTTTGTGCTGCCGCCCGTGCCGCCGGCACCGCCGGTGCCGAACAGCAGGCCTCCCGCCCCACCGGCGCCGCCGACTCCGCCGGTGCCGGCCGCGATGTTCCCCCCGGCGCCGCCGGCGCCTCCGCTGCCGAACAGGCCCGCATCGCCACCCCGACCGCCCGGCAGGCCAGGTCCACCCGACCCGCCGGCGCCGCCGTTCCCCCACAAGAGTCCGCCCGCCCCGCCGGGCGCGCCGGATCCCGGTGCCGCGTTGGCGCCGTTGCCGATCAGCGGCCGACCAAGGAGCGTCTGGGTGGGGGCATTGAGCGCGTCGAGGGCATTCTGCAGAGCTGAGGCCGCGGTGGCTTCAGCGCTGGCGTACGAACCCGCACTGCCGGTCAGCGCCTGAACAAACTGGGTGTGGAATGCCGCCGCCTGAGCGCTGAGCGCCTGGTAGCTCTGGGCGTGCCCGGAAAAGACCGCCGCAACCGCAGCGGATATCTCGTCGGCGCCCGCCGCCAGCACCCCTATGGTCGATGCTCTTGCCGAGGCGTTGGCCGCGCTGATTGCCGACTCGAGACTGGCCAGATCTGACGCTGCCGCCGATAGAAATTCTGGAGTTGCGAACACGAACGACATGAGGCCTCCCAATCGGCGCCCGAATCCGGGGGAGTGCACGTCCCTCGTTGGGGACAGATTAGAAGATCGATGTGCGATGTTCAGGCGTTTTGCCGGATTGCTTCAAGCGCTAGCTCGACCCAGGCGATCCCTGTAAGCCGAGCGGCAGGCCGCTGGGCCCACCCGCCCCGCCAGTTCCACCGGCGAGGAGGCGATTCGCTACTGCCGGTAGCTGACCAGGAAGTTGCCCAGCCGCTCGATCGCCCGCGACAGGTCGCGGGCCCACGGCAAGGTCACGAGCCGCAGGTGATCCGGCGCCGGCCAATTGAACCCGGTGCCCTGGGCCACCAGAATCTTCTCCGACAACAGCAGGTCGAGGACGAGTTGCTCGTCGTCCTGGATGTCGTAGACCTCGGGGTCCAGCCGGGGAAACGCATACAGCGCACCTTGGGGTTTGGTGCATGACACGCCTGGGATCTCGTTGAGCTTGGTCCAGGCGACATCACGCTGCTCGAGCAGTCGGCCGCCGGGCAGTACCAGGTCTTCAATGCTCTGATGGCCACCCAGTGCAACCTGAATCGCATGCTGCGCAGGAACATTCGGGCACAGCCGCATGTTGGCCAGCAGACTGATCCCCTCGATGAAGCTGCTGGCATGGTCCTTGGGGCCGGTAATGGCCAGCCAGCCGGCCCGATATCCTGCGACGCGGTAGGCCTTCGACAGCCCATTGAAGGTGAGACACAACATATCCGGCGCCAGGGTGGCCAGGCTGATGTGCTTCGCGTCGTCGTACAGAATCTTGTCGTAGATCTCGTCGGCGAGCAGCAGCAGCTGGTGCTTACGCGCCAAATCGACTATCTGCGTGAGGATTTCGGTGCTGTACACCGCGCCGGTCGGGTTGTTCGGGTTGATCACCACCAGGGCCTTGGTGCGCTCGGTGATCTTGGATTCCAAGTCGGCGATGTCGGGCTGCCAGCCTTGGGTTTCGTCGCACAGGTAATGCACGGGGGTGCCACCGGCCAGCGACGTCGACGCCGTCCACAGCGGGTAGTCCGGGGCCGGGATCAGCACCTGGTCGCCGTTGTCCAGCAACGCTTGCAGCGTCATCGTGATCAGTTCGGAGACACCGTTGCCGAGGTACACGTCGTCGACGTCGAACTTCGGAAAGCCGGGCACGAGTTCGTAGCGGGTGACCACCGCTCGCCGGGCCGGCAGGATGCCCTTGGAATCGGAGTACCCCTGGGCGTACGGCAACGCCTGGATCATGTCGCGCATGATCACGTCCGGGGCCTCGAAGCCGAACGGCGCGGGGTTGCCGATGTTCAGCTTCAGGATCCGATGCCCTTCGGCTTCCAACCGCGCGGCGTGCTGGTGCACCGGACCGCGGATTTCGTACAGGACGTCCTGCAGCTTGGACGACTGCGCGAAGGTGCGCTGCTGGCGATGATGTCCGGGGGTGTGCCAGGGCGCCTGATGAAGAGTCACGTCACCTATCGTGCCACTGCTGTCCACTGATATTTGCTGCTTGCCGTCAAACCGTGATCAGCGCTTGCCTGGCGGGCGGGCACCGGGCTTGATACCCAGGCCTTTCACCGGCGCGGCCGGCGGCGGGGTCGGCTCACCGTCGGATTGCTCGGCAGCTGCGGGTTCGGCCTTGGCTTCGGCTGCTGCCGCGGGCTCAGCCTTGGTTTCGGGCTCCGGCTGGGCCGACGGCTCGGCGGCCGCGGGAGTTTCGGTCTTGGCGGCCGGCTTCTTCGCGCCCGGCCTCCTGGCACCGGCGGCGATCGCCAGCCCCTTGACCGGGGCTGCGGGCGTGGCCGGCTCTTCGGGTTCAGCAGGCTCAGCGGGCGCCGTCTTTTCGGGAGCCGGCGCCGCAGCTGCCGGCGCCGACTCGGCCGCCTTGGGTGCCGCTGCCTTCTTGGCGCCGGGCCGCTTGGCGCCCGCCGCTAGACCCAGGCCCTTGACGGGCGCGGTGGGCGCAGCGGACTTGGTTTCCGCGGCGGGGGCGGCGTCGGCCGTCTCAGCCTTGGCCTCCGTCGTCGGCGCAGCCTTCTTGGCGCCAGGACGTTTGGCGCCGGCGGCCAGGCCCAGCCCCTTCGCCGGCGCGGGTGCGGCCGGTGCTTCCGCCGTCTTGGCCTCAGCCGCTGGTGCGGCCTTTTTCGCCCCAGGACGCTTGGCGCCACCGGCGATACCGAGACCGGTAACGGCCTTGGTCTCTTTCTTGGGTTCGGCCGCGGCCGGCTTCTCGGCCTCCTTCTCGGCCTCTTTTTCGACCTCAGCCTCGGCGGGCGCGCTCGGCGCCGCGGCCTTGGGCTTGGTCTTCTCCGCCTCGGCCGCCCTCTTTTCGGCTTCCTTGGCGGCGGTGCCCTTCTCCGGCAGCGTCACCGAATCGCGGTCGAGCGAGGCCAGCAGCACCTGGGCGACGTCGAGCACCTCGACGCCGCTGCGGCCGGCCTCCTCCTGCCGGTCGTTGACACCGTCGGTGACCATCACCCGGCAGAACGGGCACGCGACGGCCACGGTGGTGGCGTCGGTGGCCAGCGCCTCGTCGACTCGCTCGTGGTTGATGCGCTTGCCGATGTGCTCTTCCATCCACATCCGGGCGCCGCCCGCCCCGCAGCAGAAGCTGCGCTCGGCGTGCCGCGGCATCTCGGTGAGGTTGGCTCCCGCGGCGCCGATCAGCTCACGCGGCGCCTCGTAGACCTTGTTGTGCCGCCCCAGGTAGCACGGGTCGTGGTAGGTGATGTTTTGCGAAACGGGGGTGACGGGGATCAACTTCTGATCCCGTACCAGCCGGTTCAGCAGCTGGGTGTGGTGCAGCACGGTGTAGTTGGCACCCAGTTGGCGATATTCCTTGCCGAGGGTGTTGAAGCAGTGCGGGCAGGTGACGACGATCTTGCGGTCGACGCTCTCCACGCCCTCAAACACGCCGTCGAGGGTCTCCACCGCCTGCTGGGCCAGCTGCTGGAACAGGAACTCGTTGCCGGAGCGGCGCGCGGAGTCGCCGTTGCAGGTTTCGCCGGTGCCCAACACCAGGTACTTCACCCCGGCGATGGCGAGCAGCTCGGCGACGGCCTTGGTGGTCTTCTTCGCCTTGTCGTCGTAGGCGCCGGCGCAACCCACCCAGAACAGGTACTCGTAGCCGTCGAAGCTGTCGACGTCCTCGCCGTAGACCGGAACGTCGAAGTCGACTTCGGAGATCCAGTTGGTGCGGTCGGAAGCGTTCTGACCCCAGGGGTTGCCCTTGTTCTCCAGGTTCTTGAACAGGACGCCCAGCTCGGAGGGGAATTCCGACTCCATCATCACCTGGTAGCGGCGCATGTCCACGATGTGGTCGATGTGCTCGATGTCCACCGGGCATTGCTCCACGCAGGCACCGCAGGTCACGCAGGACCACAGCACGTCGGGGTCGATGACGCCGCCCTGTTCGGCGGTGCCGACCAGCGGACGGGTTGCCTGTTCCGGACCGGAGCCCGTGATGCGTCCGAAGCCCGACTCGGGAACGTGGTGTTCCTCGGCATGCTTTTCGCCGGTGAGGTTCTCGCTGACCCCGCCCTCCGGGGTGCTTTCCAAGGGACTCTCTTTTTCGCCCAGGATGTAGGGGGCCTTGGCCATCCAGTGGTCGCGCAGGTCCATGATGACGAGCTTGGGCGACAAGGGTTTTCCGGTGTTCCATGCCGGACATTGCGACTGACAGCGCCCGCACTCGGTACAGGTGGCGAAGTCGAGCATGGCCTTCCAGGAGAAGTCCTCGATCTTGCCGCGGCCGAATTCGGCGTCGTCCGGCGGGTTTTCGAAGTCGATCGGCTTGCCGTCGGCCTCAACCGGCAGCAGGGGGCCCAGGCCGTCGGGCAGCCGCTTGAACGTGACGTTGATAGGCGCCAAGAAGATGTGCAGGTGCTTGGAGTGCAGCACGATCAGCAGGAAGACCAGCGCCACGGCGATGTGGGCCAGGAGCGCGATCGTCTCGATCCATTCGTTGGCCGTTGTGCCCAGGGGCGCCATGAGCGTGCCCATGGCGTGGGAGAAGAAGGCGCCGCCGCCGTAGGGCAGGGCTCCGGTGTTCGCCGAGGCGCCACGGAAGATCGCGAAGCTGAAGATGACCAGGAAGATCATGAACAGGATCAGCCAGGCGCCGCCGGTGTGCGAACCGTAGAACCGTGACGAGCGGCCATATTCCTTCGGTTCGGAGCGCAACCGGATGATCGAGAACGTGATGATGCCGAAGAGGACGGCGAGGGCGATGAAGTCCTGCAGGAAGCCCAGCGCATTCCAACGGCCGACGATCGGGATGTGGAAGTGGTCGTCGAAAAGGGCGCCGTAGGCCTCGACGTAGACCGTGGCGAGGATGAAGAAGCCCCACATCGTGAAGAAGTGCGCCAGGCCGGGGATGGACCACTTCAGCAGCTTGCGCTGGCCGAACACCTCGGCGATTTGCGTCCAGATGCGAGTTCCGATGTTGTCGGTGCGCCCGCTGGCCGGCTGACCGGACGTCACCAGGCTGTACAGCCACCAGATGCGCCGCAGAGCCAGCAAGCCCACGATCGCGGTCATGCCCAGGCCTACAACGAGCCTGATGATGGTCTGCGTGGTCACCGAAGGTCACCCCAATTCGTCGGGCCTCGTTGGACGGTGGCTGCCTGATGCCAGGGCGTCTACGAGGGCTGAGTTACCTGTTTGACCTGCTCATAGTGTCATCTTTGCGGCTTTGGTCGCGAGAAAGGTTGCCCTAAGTTCTATTGCGGCGCTTGCTTGACACCGGTGCAACGGCGAAATGTGTGCGCAATTGTCCAGCGGAATTGCGTTCTCTGCAGCGCTCGTAGGGATTTCGATCACATCTGTGGTGGGTCAGCGACTGAACAACTCAACCAGCTGGACCTGCAGCTCGCCGACGACGCCGCCGAGAACCGCACCGACCGCGATCATCAACGGTTCGTCGTCCTTGAATATCGGCCGCAGAATCGATTCATATTCCTCGTTGGTGAGCTGGCTCATTTTCTCGACGATGGTCTGCTCCAAAGCAAGCGCATTCGAGGCATATTCCTTCGCTTCGAGCAACGTGGACGGGAGGCGCTCGAGGACCAGCTCGACAACCCCGTCCTTGATTTCGCGGTAGCGCTGCGTGCCGACGGCGAGCATCACGAGGTGGCGTGCGACACCGGTCTGCGCATCGATCGCCTCGTCGACCTCCTTGGCGACCAGCGCGAAAAGCTTGTCCGAGCCGGGACCCTTGAGGATTCCGTCGAGCAGGATGTCCGGCGCGAACAGGTCGTCGGCCAGGATCTTCGCGTAGTCGCGGGTGATCTTTTCGCGCTGGGCGTGCAACAAGCCCTGAAAATGAACCAGGCCGAAGACCTTCTTTTCATGTATCGGCCGGAACAGCATGTTGAGCGCGATGTAGTCGCTGATGAAGCCGACGGTGAAGCCGAAGGCCGGCATGATCCACGGATTCTTGAACAGTGCCCAGGCGACCATCTGGACCAGCCCGATACCCAGACCGAAGTAGATTCCGCTGCGCCGCACGAAAGTCATCGCGTCGGTGGTCACGCCGCGCATCAGTTTGATGAGCTTGTCTTTGTTTCGCACCAGCGTCGTGACCGCGAGAAACTGCAGGTCGATATACCGGCTCAGATCCGCCTTCATCTCCTTGAGCAGGTTTTCGGTGATCTTGGGGACCTGAGAGTGGATGCGGTCCTGGACCGTTTTGCGGGCGGCCACGGGTAGCGAATCCCAGAGTCCGGGCCGGATTTGCTCGGCGAGGTCGCGGGATATCTCGTCGACCGCCTGGGAAAGCGGTTCTCGAAGCGTGTCTACCGCTTCACCGGTGTCGATCCGGTCGAGTATCTCTTCGGGTTTGAGCAGGTTCGCGGTCACCAACTCGATGGTCTTGGAACCGACCTTGCCGGCTCGGCGCGGCACAATGCCCTGCCAGCCGATCGGTCCGATGCCCTTGAATTCCTGTGGCCGATAGATCATCTCCAGGGCGACGATCTTGGTGCTCCACCCGACGAAGGCCGCGATGAGCGGCATCGACAGGTAGATGTACCAGTTGATGGAGAAGTCGTGTCGGATCTCGGTCCACGACTGCAACGCGACCACGGTCGTGGTCATGGCCGCCCCTCTTGTGCGCTAGTGGCCTCCCACAGCGCGTGGCCCAAGGGCGACAGCCTGAGCGTCAGCTTTTCGACCTTTGCGGCCAGCGGCCCGTGGGAGGCGTCATTGATGGCACGCAGGACTTGCGACTCGGCAAGCAAGATCTCGTAGTCGTCCTTCAAGTCTGGGTCTTCGGGTCCGATCTCGACGAGTCCGAGTGAGAGCAGATGGCTGACGTACGTCGGGACCATCTGGGGCAGCGCGACGTTGGCGTTGCGGCCGACGAGTGCGGCGTTCTCGAGCACGGCCCGTCCGAGTGTTCGACGACGGGTCCAGTCGTAGACATTCACCGCCACCGAGGTCGAGCCATCAGACAAAGCGCTGATGATCCGAGCTTCGTCGGCGACCAGTTGATCGAGGATGTGGTGGTAGAGCTCCTCCCGGCTGCTGGTGGTGCTCTGATCCAGTGCCCGGTTCAGCAGCGCACGCATCTTGGCGTTGAGTGAATCCGGCGGATTGGTCTTACCGGGTGCGGGCGGCTGCGGCGGGGGGATAGAGCGGGACTCCTCGGTCTCGCCCTCCAACAACGTCAGCAACTGTTCCTGGGTGCGAATCGTGGTACGAATCCAAAACTGCGCCAGGCCCGAGGCGAGACCCAGCAACCCACGCGGACTCAGAAAGTTCTCCACGGATGCACCGTATCCGTTCGGGTGAGCGCCGTCACAGAGCGGCACGGGGAAAGTCGGAGCGGCCAGCTCCGAAAATGAAAGTCGGCTGCCGTGCGGAGGCCGAGCAGTCGGAGTTGGACGCCTTCACGTTTCCGGTCGGGCGAAGACCACAACACCGAGCAGGGCGCCGCGGCGGACGGGTCAGCGAGAAGGTTGACCCAACCAATCGTGCGCCGGCAGACGCCGACGCTCAGCGAAATCAGCGACGCGCTGCGACCCGCGACGGTGGGCGCTGGCGCACCGGCATCAGAATCAGTCTGGACGTTTGCTGACAGCCTCGGCGCGGGCGAAGTCGATCACGCATTTGAATTAGGGCGGGTTGCCCCCGACCCGCCCATCCGACTGACTCGCTGCAATCGTAATCGACTGCTGCGGAGGATCATACGGCGATGTAACGCAGCAAATCGGCAAAATCAAAAATGTTGCTCGACCGTCAATTCCAGTGCCACTCGCCATGCGACTGGATGCGGTCATGTCGGCGCATGCAAATCCACTGGTCCACAGCGAACTTCAGCAATGGACTCGCTAGCCCGCCACCTGCTCACCGCTCGTGCCGAGGGCGACAAGCCAGGACTTCGGCACTGGATCGACGCGGAGATGAAGCCTAGTCTTGCACGGGTACAGTCGATTTCGTGTAGGAAGCCGCTAGGGGTAGAAATGCCCACACGGTGGATCTCAAGCGCGGGCGGACTGCCGCCGGAACGGCTAATCCCTCTATTGATTGGGCATTTTGGCCTCTATCGCCTATGTCATGGGCGGCCAAGTATGACGTGGAACATCTGAATTAAGACTTCGGCAGGTCAGGGGGCCTTGCGGCAATTGTGCTTGTCGGAGGCTGCAGTGAGTTTGCTGGCCGATAAGGCATCGGGCGAGACAGAAGGATTGAAGCCATGAGTTTCTTGGTGTTGCCCCCAGAGATCAACTCGATCCGCATTTTCGCAGGCGCTGGGGTCGAGCCGATGCTGTCCGCAGCGGCTGCGTGGGACGGCCTGGCCGCTGAGTTGGGCTTGGCGGCAACGTCTTTCGACTCAGTGATATCAGGTCTGGTAGAGGCATCCTGGCAAGGGCCGGCGTCTCTTGCGATGACGGCCTCCGCCGCGCCTTACATAAGCTGGCTGAGTACCGTGACCGCGCAAGCCAATCAGACCGCGATTGCGGCCCGCGCGATGACGGCCGCGTTCGAAGCGGCGCAGGCGGCGACGATTCCTCCTGACCTCGTCGCGTTGAACCGTTCTCAGGTGGTATCGCTCATCCGGACGAATTTGTTCGGCTTCAACGCTCCGGCGATCGCGGCTGTCGAGGCGGTCTACGAGGAGATGTGGGCTCAAGATGTGACGGCGATGGTTGACTACTACGCCTGGGCATCGACCGTGGTTTCTTCACTGGCTCCGATTGCGCAGCCATTCCAGAGTCTGCCCGGCCTGGTGGGTCAGCTGATCGGTGCGCCGACGGTCGCACCCGCCGCCGGCGCTCCCGTCGCAGCCGCCGTCGTAAGGACTTACGAGTTTGCCACTGGCTTGGCCAACGTCGGCGCCAACAACCTAGGTATGGGAAACATCGGCTCTGGAAACGCCGGCAACGCGAACATCGGTAGCTCCAACTTTGGAAACTCCAACTTCGGCGACGGAAACTACGGCGCTTCAAACTTGGGCAGCTTCAACAAGGGTTTTGCGAATTTCGGAAACAACAATATTGGTTTCGCAAACACCGGTAACAACAACATCGGAATTGGCCTCACCGGCGACAATCAGGTCGGTATCCCCCTGAACTTCGGCACGAACATCGGCCTGTTCAATTCCGGCAACGGAAATATCGGATTCTTCAACTCGGGGAACGGCAACTTCGGCCTTTTCAACTCGGGCGACTTCAACACTGGAATCGGCAACTCGGGCACTACCAACAGTGGGTTCTTCAACACCAACTCCTTCAACACCGGCAGTTTCAATTCCGGTTTCGTCAATACTGGCGATTTCAATGCCGGGTCTTTCAACACTGGGTTCATTAACCCCGGCAACACAAATACAGGTAGTTTCAACACCGGCCACTTGAATACCGGTTTCTACAACCCGGGCAACCTCAACACCGGCAGTTTCAACTCCGGCAACATGAACAACGGCTTCTTCAACATGGGTGATTTGAACAACGGCGTCTTCATGACCGGCATCGGTTCGGGCGCCACGCACATCCGGGTGAGCATACCCGACCTCACCTTGCCTCCAATGCATATCCCATCCGTTCATATTCCCGGATTCTTTACGCCACAGATGGTCATACCGTCGATCATCAACAACTCGAGCTTCTCTTTGCCCTCCTTCCATATAGGTGGATTCGAGACGCCGATTATCCACGTTTCGACGATGAGTCTTCCGGCGATACATATTCCGCAGTTCCAGACACCGCCGGTGCAGGTCAACAGCTTCACGACACCCTCGGTGAGTGTCGGTACGTTCATCCTGCCGTTCATGCAATTGCCGTCGATGTATCTTCCGCTCGCAGCCAACTTCCAAGTTGGCGGCGTACCATTCCAGACATTTGGCAAACTGGACGGCCTCGGGACCTATATTAATCTTACGAACGTCTTTATCCCCTCGATCCTAATTGGCGACCCAGGCTTTGACATAGTTTATACATCAGCGAATGACAGTGGTAATCCGATAACCCAACACGGTTCTCAGGGATTCATTAATCCCTTCACACTGCCAACGCTCACCATTGGGAGCTTCGGCCTCCCGATCCTTACCATCGGAGCTCCCGGCGGCTACACTTTCCCGGCGATTCAAACGGGTAATTTCATCATCCCGCCCGCCGTCTTCGAAGGATTCGACACGCCGGCAATCACTATCCCCCCGGGCCCCTTGACGCCGATCGTGGTCATAAAGCCGATCAACGTCTTTCCCTTCGACACGCCCGCCATCGACATCCCGAGCATCACCACTACCGGTGTCACGATTGCCGAATTCCAGATTCCTCCCGCGCCGGGCTACTTCAACACGACCGGCACGCCTTCGTCGGGCTTCTTCAACTACGGCACCGGCACCAGCTCGGGCTTCTTCAACAATGGTTTCAATGTCTCGGGATACCAGAGCACGAATCCGGGCCTAATTTTCGGCACCTCCGGCTTCAACGTCTCGGGCATGTTCAGCTCGGGCATGTCGAACCTGGGCAGCGCCATTTCGGGCATGGGTAATATCGGCGACCAGGGGTTGAACTTCAACTTTGTGTCTGGCCTGCAGAACATCGGTCACCAACTCAGCGGCCTGATCCTCCAAGGTAGTGCCTTATAAGTTCAGTCGGCACGATGCCGTTCGGTTGAGAGCGGCGTGCCCGACTGCGGTGAATGTGATGACTCGGCCCGCGCGCCTTGGTCTGGAAGATCGTTGCGCCGTTCTGGGATCGCTGTCAGTACTCCGCATAGGTAATAGGTAGGTGTTCAGTGTCGTCATCCGGCAAACGATCTGGTGCCGTGCGGGTGATGGTCGCCGTGCCCGTCCGCTGACCGCGGCCTGAGCCGTTTCGGCCTCGACCTGTATCGGTTTCAGGCGAGACTGGTTTGCCGCCAACGGAATTGGATGTCAAGGCGCAGTTCCCGACCGACCGCGCGCAATTCAGACCCGAATTCCCGGATGCGTCGCGTTGGGTGTCGCGGTGGCCGTACGGCCAACTCTTGATTGCGGGTGCGGTGGCGTTGCGCGGCCCTGGATGAAGAGGGGGCGTTGTTCACGTCAGCTTGTCAGTTCCCGGGATCGAGGCGATGCCGGCGCGACAGGTCTGCGGCTTGAGGCCGAATTCTGTTGTGGTTCATGGAGGTTGGATCAGCCTGGCAGTCCGGCCACGCCGGCATTGCCTGGCTTGCCGTTCACACCCGCAACGCCGTCGGTCGACGTGGCGTCGCCGACAGCTTTGCCGCCGAGGCGTCCGAGGCCGGGGGCGCCGCCATTGCCTCCGTCGCCGCCGGCACCGCCCGGACCCGCGGCGCCGTTGATGCCCGCTTGACCGAACAGCATTCCGCCGGCCCCCTGTGTACCGCCGATGCCGCTACCGCCGCCGTTGCCGCCGTTGCCTCCGTCGCCGCCGTTGGCGCCGTCGCCCCCGTTACCGCCCAATGCTTTGAACGCGGCTGGGGCGGTGGCGTTGCCACCAGCGCCCCCGTTGCCGCCAGTTCCGCCGTCGCCGCCAGCGCCGCCCGCACCCCCGGTACCGGCGGCGCCGCCGTTACCACCATTGCCGAATAACCCGGCGCTGCCGCCGTTACCGCCCCGACCGCCTTCCCCGCCGGTGCCGCCGGTGCCACCCACGCCGCCGACCGCGCCGTCGCCGCCACGACTGCCCGCGGTGGGGGCGCCGTTGCTGGTGCCTGACCCCCCTTCGCCGCCGAAGCCACCTTGGCCGCCGTCGGCCCCAGCGCCGCCGATGCCTCCCGTTCCGCCGGTTCCTCCGGCGCCACCGTTGCCGAACAGGAGACCGCCGTGACCTCCGTCGCCGCCAGCACCTCCGATGCTGCCCGTGCCGCCCGAAGCGCCGGTGCCGCCCATGCCGCCGAAGCCTCCTTTGCCGCCGAGGGCAACATTGGTCATCGACATGGCGTCCCCACCGGCGCCGCCATCCCCGCCGGCACCGCCGGACGCTACGGCGATGCCCCCATTGCCACCCGTGCCCGAGAACGCCACACCGGTGTCGGCATAGGCAAATCCACCGGTACCCCCATTGCCGCCGTTGCCACCGGTAGCGCCGGTTCCTCCGTTGCCGCCGAAGGCGGACCCGCTACCAGGGTTGACCAGCGCGGGGCCACCGTTCCCGCCGGCGCCGCCGGTCACCGTGGGTCCACCATCGGCGCCGTCGCCGGCATTGCCACCGGCCGCATTGGCATTCATGGTGAGCGCAGGGACGCCGTTCAGTCCGGAGGCGGCTGTGCCATTGAGGGTGGGGTTGACGCCGTTGGCTCCGGTCAGTCCGGTGCCGCCTTGGCCGCCTGTGCCGCCGTTGCCGAACAAGACGGCGTTGCCGCCGGCGCCGCCGGATCCGGGATGGCCGCTGTTGATGCCTGCCGTCGCGGCTCCACCCTGGCCGCCGACGCCGCCATTGCCGTAGAGCCACCCGCCCGTGCCGCCGCCGCCGCCCGCGGCGCCGGCGCCGCCCATGCCGCCGGCCCCGCCGGTCCCGATCATCCCTGCGCTACCGCCGTTGCCGCCGACTTGGCCGGGCAAGCCATTGCCGCCACGGCCGCCGTTGCCGAACAACAACCCGCCGGCCCCGCCGTTCTGCCCGGGTGCCCCGGGGGCTCCGTCGCCGATCAGCGGACGACCCAACAACGCATTGGTGGGGGCGTTGATCACCCCGAGGATGTCGGCTTCCACGCTTTGGGCCAAGGCGTTGGTGGCCTCCGCGCCGGAGTAGGCACCTGCGCCGGAGGTTAATGCCTGTATGAACTGCGCATGAAATGCCGTCGCCCGGGCGCTGAGCGACTGATAGGACTGAGCGTGCCCGCTAAACAGCGTCGCGATGGCTGCCGAGATTTCATCCGCGCCCGCAGCCAGGACACTGGCCGTGGGGTGCGCCGCGGCCACCCCGGCGGCGGTCAGCTCCGCGCCGATGCGCTGCAAGTCGGTGGCTGCGGCAATCAGCGCCTCGGGCGCTGCCGTTACAAACGACATGGCTTGTCTCCCAATAAAAGATCGCCCGCGCACGACGACTTGAAAGAAAAGCCGTCATGCAACGACTCTGAATAGTTCGTGCATTGGCATATGGGCGCTCTAGTCCGGCCCGGATTGGTCTACAGCGTCGAAACCATCGTCCTCAGGCCGCGCCACACATAACAGGATGAAAAATGCCCAATCTGCCACCGAACCTGTGGGCCCGGGGTGGGCATTATTACCCAAGCTCCCTAGGTCACGCTCAGCCGGCATTTTTGATGTAACCTGACTTGGCTCACGTTTGACGGTCAGCGGCGTTCGTAGGGCGCTGACATGCTGTTTTCTGGGTTTGACGGCGGGAATTTGCGCACTAATCGTGAGCCGTAGTCTGCGCGGGTGGCCTATATCCGCACGGTGAAGACGGCCTCGGGCGCTGTCGCAGTGCAGATCGTGTGGTCATCACGACGGGGTTCGCGCCAGATCGAGCACATCGGTTCGGCCCACGACGAGGGCGAACTCGCTGCCTTGCAGGCCGCGGCCGCCGAGCGCTTGGCCGCCGGGCAGGCCGTCCTCGATCTCGGCCTGACGGCCCCGCCGGGATTAGAACCGCTACCGATCACCTCCTCGCAGATGCGCCACCTGTGGGAGGCATTGTGCGCGGCGTATCGGATCCTGGGGTTCGAGTCAGCGGCCAAGCGCGACAACGTGTTTCGTGACCTGGTGTTGGCGCGAATCATCGAACCGACCAGCAAAATCGACGCAGAACGGGTATTGACCGAGGTCGGGGTCAGTGCCGCCTCGTACGCCACGGTCAAACGCCGCCTGCGCGGCTATGCCCAACCGGCCTGGCGCCAGCAGTTGGCGGCGGCGTGTGCCACTCATGCGGGGTTGGGGCCAGCCAGCTTGGTGCTCTTCGACGTCTCCACGCTGTACTTCGAAACCGATGCCGGCGACGGATTCCGCGAACCCGGATTCTCCAAAGAACGCCGCCTCGAACCCCAGATCACCCTCGGGTTACTCACCGACGCCACCGGTTTCCCCCTGACCGTGGCCGCCTTCGAGGGCAACCGCGCCGAGACAGCCACCATGCTGCCGGTCATCAACGCCTTCAAGACCGCCCATCAGCTCAACAACGTCACCGTGGTCGCCGATGCCGGCATGATCTCTGAAGCCAACCAGGTCGCCCTGCAGGCCGCCAGGCTGTCGTTCATCCTGGGCACCCGCATCCCGTATCTGCCCGACGTGGTGCGCCGATGGCGCGACGCACACCCCGAGGAAGCGATCCCGGACGGGTTGATACTGACCCAGCCCTGGCCATCCACCGCCTCAGAGAAGGCCCGCGGCATCCCCGATCGGGTGATCCATTACCAATTCCGCCATGACCGCGCCCGGCGCACATTGCGCGGTATCGACGAACAAGTCGCCAAAGCCGAACGCGCCGTCGCAGGGAAAGCCCCCGTCAAACGCAACCGCTACATCCACCTCGCCGGGGCCACCAAAACCGTTAACCGCGAACTGGAAACCAAAACCCGCGCACTGGCCGGCTGGAAGGGCTACACCACCAACCTCACCACCGAGCCCGCCACCTTCGTCATCGACGCCTACCACCAGCTCTGGCACATCGAGAAGGCATTCCGCATGTCCAAACACGACCTACAAGCCAGACCCATCTACCACCACCTGCGCGAATCCATCGAAGCCCACTTGAGCATCGTGGTCACCGCACTAGCCGTCAGCCACTACATCGAACACCAAACCGGTTGGAGCATCAAAAAATTCGTCCGCACCGCACGCCGCTACCGCACCATCAAAATCCAAGCCGGCAACCAAACCCTTACCGCCGCCGACCCGCTACCCGACGACCTACGCCAAGCCCTGCTCACGATCCACGCCGACAGTGCGCACTAATTTGAGCCAACTCGGGTCCTCAGGCCGCGCCACACATAACAGGATGAAAAATGCCCAATCTGCCACCGAACCTGTGGGCCCGGGGTGGGCATTATTACCCAAGCTCCCTAGGTCACGCTCAGCCGGCATTTTTGATGTAAGGAACCGACGCGCTTGTCTCCGTTTCCGTGCGGAGTGCCGAAACGGCTGCAATCGCCGGCAAATTTATGACCGCGGAGAGAAAGGCGTCAGCGATAGCCGAGCCTTACAACTCCGTGACTTGCGTAGTGTCTTGCTCGGAACTGATGGGTGTTGGGGGGCCGGCTTCAAGGGTGAGTTCGTAGGTGCCAATGCGGATGGTGTCGTTGGCACTGAGGTGGGCGCTGGTGCCGATTCGTTCTCCGTGGAGATAGATGCCGTTGGCTGAGTGCAGATCGGTGATGACGACACTTGAACCGGCTTTGACGATGACGGCATGGTTGCGGCTGACTTTGACATCGTCGAGAACGATGTCGTTGTCGCTGCTGCGTCCGAGGCGGGTGAGTACGTTGATCAGCGGGTACAGCCGGCCTTGGGGGTCGCGCAACGCGATCGAGCCGGCTCGGCCGGAGCCCCGGGTGCCTGTCCCCGAGACCAGAGTGTCTTCAGCGACCGTGCGTGCGACGTGATACACGTCGAGAGGTTGCTGGCGAAGTATTTGCTCGTGCAAAGCGCGCAGGGTGGGTCCGGGGTCGATGCCCAGCTCGTCGGCCAGAGTCGTTTTCAGCCGTCGGTAAGCGTCGAGGGCGTCGGATTGACGCTCGGTCAGGTAGTAGGCGGTGATCAGTTGCGCCCACAGCGGCTCACGATAGCGATGAACGCTGATCAGTTCTTCCAGCTCCGCGATAACCGAATACGGTCTTCCGCAGGCGATTTCGGCCTGAGCGTAGGCGGTGTGGACATTGAGCTTGTCTTCGACCAACGGACTCGCGTAGGCGCTGACGAAGCTGAAGTCGCGCAGATCATCCAGCACCGGGCCGCGCCACTGTGCCAGCGCGGCGCTCAAGTGGCGGCTGGCGTCCTCGAAACGCCCGGCCGCGGCGGCGGAGAAGCCGGCATCCTTTGCCGCGGCGAAACGCCCGACATCGCAGTGCTCGTCGCTGACAGACAGGCGATACCCATGGGCCACGTTCACCAGCACGGGACGTGGATCGATGCCGGCATTGGTCAGCAGGCGACGCACGTTGGAGATGTAGGAATGCAACGTGGCCCGCGCGCCCGCTGGTGGTGATTGCTCCCAGGCGGCGTCGATCAAGGTGTCCATGCCTACCGCGGTGTTGCGCCTGAGAACCAAGACCGCCACCACTGCGCGTTGCTTTGGTGTCCCCAGCGCGATCGTGGTGTCCCCCACGCGCATCTCTAGCGTGCCCAGCACACCGAACCCCAGGCTCTGTGCGGTCATCGCTCACCCTCCAGTCCGAGGAACATCGTCAACCTCGTCCGCGCCGCAGGCTAGGGGCTTAGGTAACTCCGTCGCAAGGCCGCAACGGCCGCACGTCGAAAGCCCCAAGACACCGCGTCAAGTATTCATTGAGGACTTATTGAGGATCAATTGAGTCCCTTGGCGGAACCTGTCAGGCAGCCCTTTGTGCTTCACGGCACTGCTTGGTCGCTACTGATTGGGGTTAACATGCGCCCATTCGAATCGGTATCACCGCTGATCGCGCGGGATGCGGAGCTCGCCGCGCTTGACGAAGCACTTGATCACGCCCGACGCGGAACCGGCAGTGTTCGGTTGGTGGCCGGTGACACCGGCATCGGCAAGACGCGCCTGGCCCGTGAACTCAGCTCGCTGGCACAACACCATGGCTGCGCGGTGCTGTGGGGTGGATGCAGCGAGCAGGAGCTCTCCCTGCCCTTTCTGCCCTTCAACGAAGCGATTGACGGCTACTTGACCACCGCCGATCCCGCGCGTTTGCGGGAGCAGCTTGGGCCGACAGCCGATGCGGTCGGTTCGGTGGTACCACAGCTGTCGAATGGAGCGTCCCTGCCCAACGATCTGTCCGGCGCGGCCGTCCGACTCCAACTTTTTGAAGGCGTACTGGCGGTGCTGCGTACGGTGGCGGCAAAGTCAGGCGCGCTACTGGTGATTGACGACCTGCATTTTGCGGATGCCTCGACGCGCGCCCTTGTCGATTTCGTTGCTCGGCGCACATGTGGGCTTCCGTTGCTTATGGTCGTGACCTACCGCTCTGACGAGGTCGGCGCCTCGCACCCGTTGCGCGCCACGCTCGACATGTGGCGCCGCGCGGGGTTCGCCAGCGCGATGGTGTTGTCACCCTTGACGAACCGTGATGTTCGTCGTCTGGTTTGTGCCCGGCTCGGCGTCGACCACGTCAGCAGCGGATTGGTAGACACGCTCGCGCAACGTAGTGAGGGTGTGCCATTTGCGGTCGAGGAACTGCTCGACTCAGCAATCAATTCCGGGCAGTTTTTTCAGCAAGACGGGGTTTGGCAGTGTTCGCAGCCTTCCCGGCTTGATCTGCCCGACACGCTCGCTGTCGGCATTCTGCAGCGACTCAATCGCCTTGAGCCCGAACACCAGCACGTGATTATGGCGGCGGCGGTGCTGGGAAGCACTTTCGATCCTTGTGCGCTGCCCGAGGTGACTGAGCTGCCGGCCAAGGTGGTGTCTGCCGCACTCAAGGCCGCGATCACCGCGCAACTGGTCGAACGCGACACCACCGAGCGCATCCGGCTCAGGTTTCGGCACCTGCTCACCCACGAGGCTATCCGCGATGCCGTGCCGTCATGGGAAGCGACGTACCTGCATAGCCGGATAGCCGATGCGCTTGCCGGGTCGACGCCTCCTGCGCCGGTAATCGATCGTGCCCGTCACCTGTTGGCCGCGGGTCGTGGCGCCGACGCCGCGTCACTGTGCGCGCAAGCGGCCGAAATGACCGCGCGGGCGGGTGCTTTCGCCGAGGCGGCCATGCTCTACGAGCGCGCGCTGATCAGCGTTGTCGATCCCGTCGAACGCGGGCACCTGCTGTGCGAACGAGGCCGCATGCTGTTGGCAAGTGGGAATGCTGCGGCGGCGATAGCGCCACTGCGCGAGGGTGTCGATCTACTTGAGCCAGCCGTGCATGCACCCGCGGCGAGACTCCTTGTCGTCCTAGGCTCGGTGCATCTGGCGCTCGGTGAGCCGCACGCCGCTTTGGATGCCTTCGAGCGAGCGCGCCTGATCCTCGAATCCGCACCGCCTGGCCCAGATTTGGCGTTGCTGTATGCGCGCTTGGCGATGTGGCACAACTACAACCTCGAATGCGAGGCAGGCCTCGCCTTCGCCGATCGTGCCTTGAAGCTGGCGGATGAGTTCGACGCCGATCAAGGCCGTGTTGCCGCGTTGATCAATCGCGGCGCAGCGCTGTGCGCGTTGGGCCACCGTGACGAGGGCATTGCGGAAATCGATCGTGGCACAGCGGAAGCGATGAGGCTGAGACTGCCCGAAGACTTCGGCGCCAGCGTCATCATTTGTGCTCTGCAGAAGGGGCTCGCGATGCGCGCCCGTGAGCTGACATCAATGGCCGACCTCGTCCGTACCCATGCCCGCGCCCTCAACGTCGGCCCCGGTCCGGAGATGTTGGCCTTACTGATTGAGGCGGTGGCTGCCCGGTTTCACTGCGATGTCGGCCGAACCGAGGCGGCCGCTCTGGCGCTGCTCGAAGGTTCGGCGGCCGTCCCATCTGGGTTGTCGTCGTTCCTTGGACACGAATTCTTAGCCTGGGTGCGGCTGCAGCAGGGTCGGCTTCACGAAGCCGAGGCGCTGCTGGAAGACCTTGCGCCGCGGGAAGGTTGGTGGCACCACGTCTGCGGTCCTACCCGGGTGGAGCTGGCGACGGCTAAGGGTAGTTACCCCGAAACGGCGGCCGATGTTGCCCGATCCTTGCTCGCACGGGCGCCCGTACTGGCCAAAGATCCCTTCGTCGCGCGGGCCGTGGTGCCCGCTCTGCTGGCAGCAGGGGCCGAGGCGGAGGCCGAGTACTGCGTGACCGCCGCCCTCGGCGTCGATCGCCACCCGCTAGCGGTGGGTGCTGCGGCCGATCTCGCGGCTTACCGCGGCGATGTGGACTGCGCCGCTGCGTTATACCGGGAAGCCGCTGAGGGCGCCTCGGCGGCGGGCTACCGCCAAATCGCGGCGGGTTACCTGAAACGGCTCGAAGCGAACCCCGATGCGAACCCCGATCCGCTGCCTGAGGCGACACCGACCAGCATCAACCGCCGTCCAGGTCGCATGCTCAGCAGCCGCGAGTTGGAGCTCTTGGCGTTGCTCGCCGACGGCAAGACCGATCAGCAAATCGCCGAAACCCTAGTCATATCGTTGGCCACGGTCCGCTCACATCTGGACCGCATTCGTGACAAGACCGGGCGCCGGCGCCGGCCGGGTTTGACGCTCCTGGCTATCGAACTGGGCCTGCTGGATAAACACCCCGTCAGAAACGCCGACCCGACAGGGTCGCAGCTGTGCGGGTGACTCGATAGGTGATGGCTCGGGGCGATTCCGTCTGACGCAAGGAATCGCGTTGCGTGCAACGGCGGTGTTGCTGGTGCAGTGGTCGGCCCGCTGGCTCGATCACGGTGTTTGCCCGGGCTTTCCGTTCGGTCCGAAGAAGATGTACGCGCCGAAGCCGCCGGGGCCGCCAATGCCGTTGATGGCTCCGATGCCGCCGTTGCCGCCGGCGCCACCGATGCCAAAGAGGAGTCCGCCGTAACCGCCCTGGCTGCCGTTACCCCCCTGGGCCAATTCGGCTGCGCCGTAACCGTTGCCACCGGCGCCGCCGAGGCCGAAAAGGAGGCCACCGAGGCCGCCGAGGCCGCCCGTCCCACCGCGGCCGCCGGCGAGCGCTGCTCCGCCGTCGCCGCCGGCACCGCCGATGCCGAACAACGCGCCGGCGGCTTCATAATTGCCGGCGCCCCAGCTGAAGAAGAGACCATTGGCGCCACCCTGACCGCCGGCGCCGCCGGTGCCGCCGGGGGTCATGGCGGCCCCGCCGGCGCCGCCGTGGCCGCCAATGCCAAACAGGTAGCCGCCGCCGTTGCCGCCGTTGCCGCCTTGACCCCCGATGTTGGTGGCGCCGAACGCGGCTCCGCCGGCGCCACCGTCGGCGCCGGTCCCGATCATGCCGAACAGGATGTTGCCACTGCCGCCGGTTCCGCCGACGCCGGCGACTCCGCCGGAAGGGGTCATCCCACCGGCGCCGCCGGCGCCGCCTTGGCCGTAGAGCAAGCCGTAGCCGTTGCCGCCCCAGCCGCCCCAGCCGGCCACGAACCCTGGGCCGCCCGCCCCGCCGGCGCCGCCGTTGCCGAACACGAATCCGCCGTTCCCGCCGAATCCGCCGTCGCCGGCGACGCCGGCGAGGCTGATTCCGCCCGTGCCGCCGTTGCCGCCGTTGCCGAAAAGCCCGACGGCGCTACCGCCGTTGCCGCCGGAGCCCGCAAGGCCGGAGCCGATAGCGTTCCCACCGACTCCGCCGGCGCCGCCGTTGCCATACAAGAACCCGCCACTCCCGCCGTTGCCGCCGTTCTGGCCGGGCCCGCCGGAGCCACCGGCGCCGCCGTTACCCCACAACAGCCCTCCGTTCTGGCCGTCCGCGCCCGTGCCCGGGGTGCCGTTGGCCCCGTCGCCGATCAACGGGCGTCCCAAGAGCGCCTCGAAGATCCCGTTCACCTGGTCGAGGGGAGTGGTATTGGCGGCCTCCGCAGCGGCGTAGGAGAAGGCACCGGTGTTCAGTTGCTGGACAAACGCCGCGTGAAATTCCGCCGCCTGAGCGCCGATCGCCTGATAGGCCCGCGCGTGGGCGTTGAACAGCGATGCGATCGCCGCCGACACCTCATCAGCGCCCGCCGCCAGCAGCGCGGTCGTGGGGCCGGCCGCCGCGGCATTGGCCGCTCCGACCGTCGAACACAAATTGCCCAACTCCGTCGCCGCAGCGGCGATCATCTCCGGCGCCGCAATCACACCCGCCATCACGCTCTCCTTTCGAATTCGACACGGACCGGCCAGAGCTCGTCGTCTCCGCACTGGTCGCTAACCACCCCGCTGAAGATCGATGACTTCACGGCCCCTGCCGGGCCTTGCGCGAGGCCAGAGCCGGGCCATGGTTTCCCGCGCCGCGGACCGACCGCTCCAGTTGTGCGTAGGTGTTCGGAAGGAATTGGCCTGTGGTGGCCATAACGACGCATTTGTCGTAACTCCTTACCGAAGACAAGAAAGCCGATCGAAAAATAATCCGTGCTGAAAAAAGTCACATCGAGAGCTGTGAATGGCTATAGCCGCACCTGTGCGGAGCATAAGAGTCGCTGCGTATCCGCGTCTGATGCCTCTCGACTGCATCTTTCTGGCAAGGCGAGGAGCGCGTTGAGGATCTATTGAGCATTTATTGAGGATTTATTGAGCGGTGCGGAGCATTATGCATTTGCCGAGTGTCGGGTGTCGATATGACGGTCCGTGTGTATTAATGACAAACCGTCATAATTCGTAAGGGACGATCGAAAGTCGTCGCTGATCTGAACGCACTGGTCGTGGTATCGCGCGACCTCATTGCGCTGCGTCGGCCAGGGATGTCCCCACAGTTTCCGGTAGCCGGTAGATGCAAACCAGACTCATCAGCACCAGGGCGGCCAACATGACTCCGACGGCCCAGCTGCCATAGCGCTCAAGCAGTGGCCCGGCGATTATCGGTGGCAGGGCGCCACCGATGATCCCCGCGACGTTGAGCGCCAAACCAGCGCCGGTATAGCGATGGCGGGTGTCGAACAGTTCGGGCACAAACGCCGTCATCGGCGCATAGGCGAGCCCAGCTATCGCGTAGATGCCGACGATCGCCAGCGTGAACAACACCGGACTCCCGGTGTCGATCAGCGGAAGGACAGCAAAACACCACGGCAAGCCCAGCATCCAGCCGGTCAGCATGACCGGGCGGCGGCCAATGTGGTCACTCTTGTTGGCCGAGTAGGCGACAACGGCCGTCCACGCCAACCCGCCCAGCAGGCCTGCGGTGAGTACAACATTCGGCGAAAGCCCAAGATGATTGCGGCCATAACTGGCCAAATAGGTGCCGCCCATGAAGACAAAGCCGTACACGCCTACGAAGCTGCCGGCGGCCAGAGCAACCTTGCCCGAGTGTCCTCTGATCACGTCGGCGATGGGCGCCCGGGAGGGCGCATCGTTTACCAATTGCGCTGTGAATACCGGTGTTTCGCCGATATTGAGCCGAACATACAGCGCTATGGCTATCAGGAGCGCACTCAGCAAGAACGCAACCCGCCACCCCCACTGCACGAACGCGGCACTGGTGCCGCCGATGGTCATCTCGACAAGCAGGAACGTCAAACTCGTCAGCACCAACGCGATTCCGACACCGAGCGGAGTGAACATGCCGTACCACCCCCGCCTGTTCGGCGGCGCATACTCGGTACCCAGCAATGCCGATCCGGCCCATTCGCCACCGACGGCGAACCCTTGCAGCAGTCGCAGGACGAGTACGAGCAACGGTGCCGCCACGCCGATTGTCGCGGCGCTGGGAGTCAAACCGACTGCGACCGTGGACAATCCCATGATGAGCAGGGTGGCGACCAGAGTCGCCTTGCGACCGATGCGGTCGCCGAAATGGCCGAAGACGGCTCCGCCCAGCGGACGAGAGACGAACGCCGCGGCAAACGTTCCCATCGCGGCGATCGTTGCCATCGTCGGGCTCAGATCCGGGAAGAACACGGTGGGAAACACCAATGCCGCAGCCGTGCCGTAGATGTAGAAGTCGTAGAACTCGACGGTGGTGCCCACCGTGCACGCAATTGCGACCCGTCTCAAGCGTTGGGGCGCAACGTCCGTGCTAGCCACCGGACTCCGGTGCCGGTGCCTCCGTGTTGGGGGTGACGGGAGCGGCCGCAGTGGTGGGCGTAACTGGCGCGGGCGCCGTGGTGGTGGGAGCCGCGGCCGTGGTGGTGGGCGGCGCCTGTGTGGTGGTTGGTGGCGCCGTCGTGGTCGGCGGTGCTGTCGTGGTCGGAGCGGTGGTGGTCGGCTGTGTGGTGCTCGGCTGTGTGGTCGTCGTGGTCTGCTGAGTGGTCGTCGTCGTGGTCGTGGTGGTCGTGCTGGGCGACGTCGTGGTTGTGGTGGTCGTCGGTTCAGTGGTTGTCGTCGACGACGGCGCCTCGGTGGTCTTGGTGACGGGTGGAGGGGTGATCACCGTCTCGGTGGGGATGTTGTCGGGGCCGATCACGTTGGTGGTGTAGGGCGGCGGCTGTGATGTCACGGTGACGACCGGCCTGGCTTTCGTAGAGGTCAGTGTCGTGGCCAGCACCACGGCGAGCGCGATGGCCGCGGCGGCGCCGAACAGGCTGAGCAGGATCGCCGGACGCCGATACCACGGGGGCAGCGGGGGTTCGGGCGTGGCAAGGTTTTCCGTCGGCCCGTAGTCCGGGGCCGGGGCCGGCGGGACGGCACCGGTGTAGTCGGCAGGTCCGAGATAGGGAGCGGGCTCTTGTCCGATGTTGCTGTCTTCGGACCAGGCCAAAGCTTGGTCGGGCTGCGTCGTGTCGAAGCTTCCGGGTATCGCTTCGGTGGGGACTGCGCCAACGCCACCGGTTGGCAACGCCGCGGTAGCACCCATCGCGGCGGCAGCGCCCAGCACACCCGTGGGTCCGTCGACAGTGGGCGCCAAGCCGGTGGGGGCCGCCGCGGCCGCCTGTTCTTGGGCGAACACAGTCGCCCCGATGGCGGCGCAGAACCCCGGCTGGGGCGTGGTGAAGATTGGCGCCTGAAAGCGCTCCGACAGTCGTGCGGTGATCAGCGGGATGCTGGCGCCCCCACCGACCAGAGCCAGGGCCGCCAAGCGATCAATCCCGTTGCGCTGCAGCGTATCCGCGAGGAATGCGACGAATCGATCCAGCGGCCCCGCGACCAGCTGCTCGAATTCCGAGCGGGTGAGCTGGATGCCGGGACCGGCCGTGCTTGACGGCAGCGTGACCGCCGTCGTTGCCGAAAGTCGTTCTTTGGCCAGTCGGCATCCGCCCAGCAACCGGGTCACCGACCCCATTCCGGTTGCCGCACCGGCAAAGTCGGCCGTGTTGCCGGCGGTGGGAGCGGCCGCAAGGACATGGTTGACTATCAGCTGATCGATTTCGTCGCCGGAGAACTCGCGGTGCCGTGCCGTGGGCCCGATCTGCTGGAGGTTCGATCCAGCATCGGCCAGCGAGACACTGGTACCGCTGGCCCCGAAGTCGCACACGGCGACGATGCCGGCGGTCGGGAATCCGGGATTGCCTCGCAGCGCCAGGAGGGCGGCGCTGGCGTCGGAGATCAGCGTCGGCTGCCCACCGCGGGCGAGGTCCGGTTGGGCGAACAACTCCCCGCGCAGCGCCGCAACCTGGCTTTCGGACCAATACGCGGGAAAGGCGACGATGACCGGGGTGCCGTAGCCGACGGTACGGGCCATTGCTTCGAGCGCTTCGATCGTCAGGGCCTCGCCCGAATACTTCGAGCCGTCGGCGGCTACCAGCGGGGTGCGATCACCCACCCGCTCGACAAATCCACGCAGCACCAGCCCGGGCTCGGTGAGGTTCGGATTCTCTTCTGGCAGGCCAACTTCGGTCGGCCGGTTTTCGTACAGGGTCAGCACGGGTGTGCGTGCAATCGGGGTGCTGCCCGCCCTGGTTGCGACCAGGTTGGCCACCCCGATCGACAATCCCAGCGACTCACTCATTTCTCACACCCCTGCATCCATAATTTTGCTGGCGCTCATTGCCACAAACCGTTTCCCACCTTAGCCGCCGCCGATTGGGCGGCATCGGATCAGAGGCCCGGCGGCAGATTGATGACGGTGGGCAGCTCCGGGAGCATGACGTGCGACGGCGTCGGCAGCGCGCCGGGCGACGGCACGTCGGTGGTCGTCGAGGTGGTTTCGGTGCTGGTCGTGGTCGGCGCGGTGGTAGTGGTCGTTGTCGGCGTCGTCGTTGTGGTGGTGGTTGTCGGCGTCGTTGTTGTGGTGGTGGTCGTCGTGGTCGTTGTCGTGGTCGTCGTTGTGGTGCTGGTGCTGGTCGGCGCAGTCGTGGTTGTTGTGGGTGCCGTGGTGCTTGCGGTCACGGTCGTGGTTACGGTGGCCGGCGCGGGCCGGCCGTGCGCCAACTCGACGATGCCGTAGATGATCAGCCCGATCAGGATCGCGATCAGCAGACCCCAGCCGACCAGGGATAGCGGTTTGCGCCACCCGGGGGTGGGCTCAGGGGGCGGTTCCTGGCCGTATCCGCCCGGTTCACCGCCATAACCGTAATTGCCGTAGGCCGTCGGATCGTTGGGCCCGTAGTCCGGCGGACCTTGATTTGCCACGGCCGCTGATGCTAGCCGTCGAGATCATCCGGGCACGCCCAGCCACGCTGGCCGTTGCCGATCGGTGACCTAAGGCAGTTTGGGGAGCGTGATCGTCGTCGGAATCCCCGGGATGACGATCGTCGGCGGCAACGGCGGGATGGTCGGATGGCGATGGGTCGGCTGTTGCGTCGTCTGCGGAGGCGGCACCGGGGCCCGGGTGTTCGGCGGCGGAGGCGCCGGCGGGTTCTCGGTGGTCGTCGGCTCCGAGGACGGCGTTGTGGTCGCGGTCGTTGTCGGCTCCGTGGTCGTGGTCGGAGTCGTCGTGGAGCTCGGCGCAGTCGTGGTGGTGGTCGTGGGCACGGGACTGGTGCCCTTGCCCTCGCCGAACAACTGCACAACTCCATAAATGATCAACGCGAGGAGCAGCAGCACAGCGAGCGCCCAGGCGATCAGTGCCGTGGGCTTGCGGTACCAGGGCCGGGCCTCGGCATCGGGATCCTCGATGTCGGCGGGCGGGAACTGGTCGGCTGAGTAGGGCGGGGGCGCGGATGGATCCTGGGGCGGTTGGGAGCCCTGGTACGGCGGGGGTCCCTGGTATTCGGTCGGGTCTTGGGGGCGCTGATACTGCGTGGTGCCGCCCTGGTACGGGGTGGTGCCACCCAGGTACTCCGTCGCGCTACTTTGCCCTAGGTACTCAGTCTGGCCGCCTTGCCCCAGGTACTGAGTTTGGCCTTCCTCTCCCAGGTACTGAGTTTGGCCTTCCTGTCCCGGATACTGCGCTTGTCCGCGCCGTCCGAGATATTCCGTCGGGTCCTCCTGCCCTCCGTACTCCGTGGGAGCGCCTTGCGGCCCGTACTGGGTGGGGCCTTGATACGGGCCTTGATACGAGGGTGGCTGGGGCGCATATTCCGTCGGCCCCTGGTAGGACGGCGGGTACTGCTGAGCCGTGGGCTGGTTCTGCGGGTTCGGTGGCCCCTGGAATGGTGGCGCCCCTTCCACCGTGGGGCGGTTTTGCGGGCCCTCGGCTGTTGGCTGGCCGCCCGGCGAATCGGGCGGTATGTACCCCTCCGGGTAGCCGCCGTACTCGGTGGGCTTGTCGTTGAAGTCGTCGGGTGGACCGTTGCGCGCCACCCGACACATGGTACTGGTGTCACCGCGCCTAGCGGCACTGTCAATTGCCCGACGGAACCTCAGGTTGAGTCGTGGACGAGTGGACTACACGTGTGGCCGCCAACCAGATCCGTTCGGCGACAACACAAATCCCCGTCCCAGCGGGTCCTTGCATGTCGTGGCGTCCGCGTCGTCGAGTCAGTAAATCACTCCGTTCCCGGTAATCGAATGAAGCGGCGACAGTGTGCGGACCGGTTGACCGCCGCGAAACTGCTCAGACTCGGTAATGTTGTTGTGTCCCAGCATGATTCGGTGCTTCTGCCCATGACGGTCAGATTCGGCGACGTGTCGTCACGTCCTTCGTGTCCTATCTGCGCGTTGCAGGACCCTCGATCACTCCCAAAAACAAGCAGACGCGGTATCCCGTCTCCGTTCGGAAGGGGATCCGCGTCTGCTGGCCGGTCGAATTCGATAGGTGGCGACCGCGCTCGCGTGGGCAATGCGAACAGGGCACAAGCCGTGATGACACAGTCCCTGGCGCTCACTTCCGCCGATACGCCAGAGAGCACCGCCTCGGGCAGCGCAGCAAGAGCGGCGGCGTACGCGCGGGCCAAGGCCGTGACCGGCGTGGCCAGCAGCATCATCAGCGCTACCGCCGCGAAGCCGAACCTTCCGGTGCCGTCCCGTCCGGGCGCGGCGGATGGCCGCGGGGTAGGCCCTGGCGGGACGTTGACCACGGGATCCGGGGCGGCAACGGGTGGTGGAGCCGGCTTCTCTGCGTCGATCATCGCCGCGATGACCGTTTCGGCGTAGAGGTCGGCGCCCGCGACGGGTTGTGGATGGATGTGGTCGTCGTAGAGCAGGTCCTCATGTCCGGTAACCGCGCTCTGCCAGTCGACGAGGTGGACGTTGGCGGGATGCGCGAGCGCCACGTCGGTCAAGGTCTGGTTGACGCCATCGGTCCATGGCTTGTCATGCAGATACAGATTGACCAGGAACACCTTCCGGTCCGGGCCGAGCGTCTCGAGGATGTCTTCCAGCAGCTCCCGTGGGAACGAGCCGTTGGTGCCCAGGCCCAGCAGGACCACTGGGCGCAGCAAGCCGTTCGCGGCGAGTGAGGCGAGGATGTCCGGCGCCGCCTGCATGCCGCGGTTGGTGACGGCGTCGATCCAAATGCCGGGTAACCGGTCCCGCAACGCGAGAGACGAAGCCAGCATCACTGAGTCGCCCACCGCGCTGATCTGGTCGCCGGGGGGAGGTCCGACGGCTTCAGGCGCGGTCTTCACCCGGGCGGCTGGGATTGCCGTGGCGGGCGCCGGCGGCGTCGGGCCGGCAGACTCCTCTTGTGCGGCTTGCACGGCGAGGGCTTCAGCCAGTTGCTTGTCGAGCCCCGTCAACGGCGGTGGCGGCGCCCACACCAGGGATGCGAGGACAAACACGGACGTGGCGAGCACGGCACCCGCCACCAGCAGCCTTCCCGCCCGGCCACCGCGCACGGCGCGCCAGCCGGCGTGCAGCGCCGCGCGGTAGCCGTGGCGGAGGATGGGCCGTTCGATCCACCGGTACGAGCCCGCGGCGAGAAGGACCGCGACTGCCACCTCCACCACTGCGACCATCGGCGTGCGGTGGCCCAGGATGCGATCGCCGAGTACGAAGACCGGCCAATGCCACAGGTACAGGCCATAGGACCGGGCGCCGACCCAGCAGACCGACGGGCGCGACAGCAGCCGGCCGATGGGGGTGGTGCCGTGTCCCGCGCCGACGATGAGCAACGCGCAAGCGGCCGAAACCGCGAGGATGCCGCCCTGGTAAGTGGCCGAGCCGTACTCGTCCAGTAACCAGTAGCCGAGGGCTACCACGAAAAGGCCGATCCCGGCCAGTGCGCCCCGGAGCGAATACCCGCGCAGTGACCAGCGCATGAGCGATGCTTCGGCGGCTGGCCACGCTACGGCCAGTACCGCGCCGGTGAAGAGGCCGGCCGCGTGCGTCAGGGTGCTGTAGTAGATCGGCGATGGATCGGTTCCGGGC
Organism: Mycobacterium intermedium; assembly: GCF_002086275.1. Classification (GTDB taxonomy): domain Bacteria; phylum Actinomycetota; class Actinomycetes; order Mycobacteriales; family Mycobacteriaceae; genus Mycobacterium; species Mycobacterium intermedium. The sequence continues at coordinate 92,490 of NZ_MVHT01000012.1, forward strand.
TCATACAGCGCCGCCATTGCCGTCGCCGAGGCCATCGCACCCAGTCCAGCAACGATTGCGACGGCATGGGTGGGGGATAGGCGGATCTTGCCTAGGCGCTTGCTGAGGCCCTTACGAAGACCCCAGTACAGCACCGCGATGACGACCGCCGGCCAGACCAGGTAGAACTGTTCCTCCACCGCCAGCGACCACAGGTGTTGTAGCAACGAGGGTGGGCCGAACTTGGCGAAATACGATTGATGTTCGCTGATCTGAACCCAGTTGCTGGTGAAGGACAGCGCACCCAATACTTCGGTGCGCAACGCGTGCAACATCGATCGGTCGACCAGGGCGGTCGCGGCAATGGCGCCGACCAGCATCGGCAGCAGTGGCGACAGGATGCGGCGGGCGCGTCGAATCCAGAACTGCCGCAGACTGATTCGACCGGTGGCCGACCGCTCGGCGATCAGTAGGCGGGTGATCAGAAAGCCGCTGATCACGAAGAAGACGTCAACGCCCAGGTATCCACCGGGCAGCCACGCCGGATTGAGGTGATACAACACGACCGCGATCACCGCAAGCGCCCGCATGCCGTCGATCCCTGGCAGCCTGCCCAGCCGAGGACGCGCCGGCCCGGGCGTGGCAGAAATCGCCTGTGCCAGGGCCGAACTCGGAATCGTCCCCACTTCTTGTGGGCTTCTCAATGCTGCTTACCAATCCGCAGTTGTGACGGCTGAGCTACGCTAACCGATCCGACGCTTGGTGGGTAGAATTTTCAGCGCTGTGGCGGGTCGGAACAGGTCATCCGGCCCCACATATTTCCTTCAGAAGGTGGTGACCTTCTCGACGCTGACGAACATCCCATGGCCGGTGGCATTGTTCTTGAAGCTGGTGCCCTCTTCGGTCGCGTTAATGGTCCATCCCGCAGCGTCGTACACCTTGTAGTCGATGGTGACGGTGGGGATGGCACCGAGGTTACCCAATACCCACTGAACCTTGCCCGCGGAGGTGATGTGGACGCCGTTGGCGTGCTCCCCCTCCTGCATCGGGGAATTCTTGAAAGGCGCCTCGCAACCGACGCTGTCCTTGTTGATCTGACAGCGGGTCAACCCGGACTTGGTTTCGATGAAGACGTAGCCGTTCTCGTCGGGCGGCAGCGGAATGGCGCCGGCGGGGGTGGTCGGCCCAGGCGACAACGTCGAGGGGGTCGGGCTTTCGCTGGTCGGTGGCTGCGAGGTGGTCGGCCTGGGCGTCGGGAAGGACGGCTCGGTGTGTTCCGGTCTTGGGTGGGCGATGGGCCTACCGTCGATAACCGTGCTACATCCGCCCAGCAGCAGCGCAGAACTCGCCAGGGCGGCCAATCCCCACCGGGCTGTATGCGATAACCGCACGCGCTTCTCCCCGCATCTCAATAACAACAGGTCAGATTACGCACGCTGCGGCGCAAGTCATTGCAGTGACGCGCGATTGGAAGGGCGCCGATGACAAAGCGTTACGCCCAGCATCACCCCTTGGCGCGTTGGTTCAAGCCGTCGATCACCCAGTCCGCCCATTCCATTTCGTGCTGGGTCCACCGCAGTCCCTGCTCGAGGACGGCGCGCGCGAAGAATGCGTCGTCGTCGGCCGACCAGTCGTAGGCGTCGAGAATCTGCTGATAGTGGGTGTGTTCCTGTTCGGATTCGGCTTTGAGCATCTCCAGGTATTCGCGCGCCTGGCTGGTGGTGAGCTGGCCAAGGAGAAAGACGCGCAGCATCGCCGCGTTGCGAATCGGGGGATCGTCTTGCGGAGACAGCATCCAGCGGGTTAGTTCGGCGCGTCCGGCGTCGGTGATTGCGTACTCTTTGCGGCCGCGCGGGCCCACATCGGAGACCTCGATGAACCCGCCGTCGGCCAACTTGTTGAGCTCACCGTAGAGCTGGCTCTGCGTTGCCGGCCACATGTTGTCCATCGACTCTTTGAACTTTTTCAGCAGGTCATAGCCACTGGCAGGCTCTTGTGCCAGCAGCCCGAGGGCGGCGTGTCGGAGGCTCACACGGCCATCGTAACCGTCCAATTGTGACATGTCACTATCGGAATGTAAGGCGGGCGCGGCATTGATCGTTGAGACTGCGGTGGTGGCGGTGGTTACTCGCATTTTGTCGCCACAGGCGCAGTGTCAACGTGCGTGCGTCCCCAGTGTTCGTTGAGACTGCGGTGGTGGCGGGGGTTACTCGCATTTTGTCGCCACAGGCGCAGTGTCAACGTCGGCGCGTCCCCAGTGTTCGTTGAGACCTGCGGTGGTGGCGGGGGTTACTCGCATTTTGTCGCCACAGGCGCAGTGTCAACGTGCGGGCGTCCCCAGTGTTCGT
>NZ_MVHT01000130.1 GCF_002086275.1 Mycobacterium intermedium
TCCAATTATTCCTTGCAGGACAGGCACTTTCGCATATCTACACCCCGAAACTCACAACGTTTCACGAAAAATCCGGGCGAGGCCGTCAAAGACCGATCTGAACGTCCAGCAGACGGGGATGTCGAAACAGTGTTTTTCCCAATAGAAATAGCTTCGGATGGGTCGGAAGAAGTCGTCGAGATTCGAGATCTCCTCGTTGATGTTCTCGGTGACCCGTTTCATGTCCTCCATGGTGACCACCGTCTGGTGCATCTCATCCGACATGCTCTGGAACAGCACGATCAGTCGATCCAGCACCTCGACGGTGTGCGCTTGGATCTCTGCCTGGCTGTCGGTGTTGGCATTCTGCGCCATGTTGAACGGGAGCTGTTGACCGTTGCCGCTGCCTTGCGTGGTGAACAGGTAAGGGAGGCTGGCGTGTTCAAGGGCTCGGCCCAGTGGTCGGGTGATGCTCTGCACCATTGCGACCCCGGGGAGTCGGATGAGTGCCTTGGCCACCCGGTCCAACGTGATGAAGTCGGCCGAGTTTCGCATGTCGTGGTCGGACTCGACCATCAGCATCTCGGAGAACAGCTTGCTCTTGGAGAAGTGCCGATCCGCCGCGGCGAAGCCTTGGTTGGCCGGAGCGTCGGGCGGTTGATATTGGCGGTCGTCGTAGTTCACCTGAAACGACGGCACGAAGATCGCCCCGATCATGACGATGGCGGAACTGGCGGCAAGGATTGGCACCGGCCACCGCACCACGCTCGCACCGATCCGCCGGTAAAGACGCGCCTTGGCCGCGCTTCTGGGGTCGAACATCCCGAACAGGCTGCCTACGGTCAGGATGGCCGGGCCCAGCGTCAGGGCCGCTGCGATGGTCAACAACATGCCGATCGCGACGGCCGGCCCCATGGTGTGGAAGTAATTGAGTCGGGCGAAGCTCAGGCAGTAACCCGCGCCCGCGATGGTCAGCCCCGAGCCGATGATGATGGGCGTAACCCCTTGGTACGCAGTGTAAAAGGCGTCTTCTCTGCTTTCGCCCGCCCGTCGTGCCTCGTGATAGCGGCCCATCAGGAAGATGCCGTAGTCCGTGCCCGCACCAAGGGTCAGCGCCACGACTATGTTGACCGCGAACGACGAGAGTTCGATGTACCCGAAATGTCCCAGGGTGGCGACAACGCCTTTCGCAACCAGCATTTCGATGAGAACACCGGCCAACGGCACCAGCAGGGTGCTGACGGAGCGGTACACCAGTAACAGCATCACAATGATGAGGATGATCGTGACGATGGTGATGTTGTTCAGGCTGGAATTGGCGATGGACACGGTGTCCGACGCCAGCGGAGCGGCGCCGCTGACGTAGACCTTGAGTCCGGGCGGCGGGGTGTCGTTCGCGACGATTTTCCGGACGGCGTCGACGGACTCGTTCGCTTGCATCTGACCGATATCGCCGGCCAGTCGCAGCAGCACATACGTAGCCTTGCCGTCGACGCTCTGAGCTCCCGCCGAGGTTATCGGTTTGCCCCACAAGTCCATGACGTACTGCACGTGCGCGGTGTCCCGCTTCAACCGAAGCATCAGGTCGTCGTAATAGTGGTGGTCCTGATCGCCCAGCGGCCGGTTGGCCTCGAATACGACCATGGTCAAGCTGGTGGAGGTGGACTCCTGGAACTTCTCGCCGATCCGCAGCATGGCCCGTTGCGACGGCGCGTAGTGCGGCACCATCGGCCCGGCGAGTTCCTCCGCTACGCGCTCCACCTGGGGCACGAAGGTGTTGGTCGTCACGGCCAGCAGTGCCCAAAAGACGATGATCGGAATCGCCAGGGCGCGAACGGTTCTCGCGATGACAGGTCGGTTGGGCGACTGGTGTGCGCTCATGCGGACTTCACCCTGCACTGGACGTCCGCGTCCTGGTGGCTATCCGTATGTTCGTCGCGGACAACGCCATTCACCAACATGCGACAGCCGATCTGGCCGCCGTGTACCTGCGCCGAGATGCTGCCCGACACCACGGTGAGTGTGGTTGTCTCGGTGTGCGACCACGGCAGAGCCGTGATGTCGACTTTGTGCGGGTGGCCGTCGATGTCGATGTAGGTGAGCAGCCCGCCCTGGCCGGCAGAGCCGAACAGCTCATAAGTGAGGGTCTTGGGGGTGGTCTGCTCCGGTGCCTGTTGGGGGTTGACGGTGATGACCGGCGGCGGCTCGGACATCTGGTGGACCTTCCACATGCACAGCGCCCCCACACCGAGCGCAATCACGGTGACCAACGGCATCCATGCCCGCGCCAGAACGGTTCTACCAATCGAACGATGGCTCATCAGTTCGCCGCCTTCCGCAGACGTCTTTTCAACCGCACGTGGCTGAGCATGCGAAGGGCGAGGTTGGTCGAGGTCAGCATGGGTATCACGCCCAGAAACGTCCGCTCGGAGGGCGTCGCGCCGTGGAGATGCTCGAGGCTGCCGAAGACGTAGAAGCACCCAAGCATGAAGATCATCCCGGGGATGGAAAGTGCCAAGGGGGAGCAACGGTCGGCCACGACTTGCCGCGCGTAGTACAGCTCGTCTTCCGTCATGGGTTCGCGTTTACGTATTTTGCGGACCACATCTCTGGCGCTGCCCAACGCTTCACCGACCGGGGTCGATTCCCGCTTACGTAATCGAGTTACATATGCACTTGCTACAACCGCCGAAACCAGCATCAGCGCGAGGGAGATCACGGTTAATAGGCCGTACAGGCTAGAAATCACATCCGGCTCCTCCCGATCATTACCGGATTAGTGAACACTAGCGTCTGTTATTGATATTCCTCAACCGCTGGCGTAATCCGGGACCGGGAGCGCACTGCGCAGAGTCCGGAGGAGGGGGCTAGCTGGCGGGCTAGCCGGCGCCGGCCGCGATCACCTGGTCCACCTCGGCGGCCCGCTCGGCCATCTCGGCGTGTGCCTTGTCCAAGGCTTCGGCCTGGTCCTCATCGGCCTTCATCAGCGACTCGATGTCGGAGCCGGCCATGTCGAGGACACCCATGTCCGAGAAAGCCTTTTGCACCTTGTCGCCCCACAGTCCGACGTCCTTGACGATCGGCACGATGCGGCTGAACAGGTGCGAGCGGAACTGAATCATCAGTGGCGACGTGTCGAGCCAACTGGCGCACGCGTCTACGTCGAGGCCGAGGGTCTCGAAAACTTCCTCGCCGCGGAACCGGTCACGCATCAGGTAACACGCGTCGACGACGAATTCCTCGCGCTCGTTTCGCTCGGCTTCGGTCAGCGCCGAGTAGTAGTCCTTCAGCGAGATTCGGCCGAATGCGACGTGCCGTGCCTCGTCTTGCATGACGTAGGCCAGCAACTGCTTGGACAGTGAGTCTTTCGGAGTCATGTCACGCAGCACGCCAAAGGCGGCCAGTGCCAGCCCCTCGATGAGGACCTGCATGCCGAGGTAGGGCATGTCCCAGCGGGAGTCGCGCAAGGTGTCGTCCAACAGCGCGGTCAGGTGCTTGTTGATCGGGTAGACCAGGCCGACCTTCTCCTGCAAGAACCGCGAGAACGCCTCGACGTGCCGTGCCTCGTCCATGGTCTGGGTGGCCGCGTAGAACTTCGCGTCCAGGTCCGGGACGACCTCGACGATCTTGGCCGCACACACCATCGCCCCCTGCTCGCCGTGCAGGAACTGGGAGAACTGCCACGCCTGAAAGTGCAGGCGCATCTGGTCGCGAAGCGACTTGTCTGCTGCCTCCCACGTTGGGCTGCCGAAAAGCGGATGGAACTCGTCGGGCAGACCGACCGGGTTCAACGGGTCTACCTCTTGCGTCCAGTCGATGCGCGACTGGGCGTCCCACTGCTTGTCCTTTCCCTTTTGATACAAGGAAAGGAGTCGGGCGCGGCCCTCGTCGTACTCCCACGTAAAGCGCGAATCGCCTGCGCAGGGAACCTCCCACGAGTACGGCTCGGGTACGTCTGTGTACTTGTCTTTCGTCGTCATGAGCTGCCGCCTCCCTGCTCAGTGACTGGTGGTCATATGACGCGTATCACATTGCGCCGTGCAAGGCGCTGTCGTCAACCCCGAAATCGACCACGTTCCCGACCAGATCGAGTACCGCCTTACTCAATCGACTCTCGGCGTGCGGGTTCACGCTGATTGCGTGTCCGAGGCCCTCAACGAGCGTGAGCTAGCGCTCCGCAAACTTCCGCTGCCGTATTCACTGGCGTTGCGGCTGCGTGATGCCGGCGTGGCGCGCGAAGTGATCTGCGAATACGTCGGCGTCGAGAACGATTCCCTCGACGGCGTCTATCGCATCGCCGAGGCCAAACTCATTGCCCTGCAACAAAACGAATGAGGAGTCCAATGTCTTGCCCAGACCCGGCGGCTGCGTCGTCCGACGTGGGACGCAATTAGGGCCAGATCGCCGCGTACCGGGCTACGCTAACCGCGTGCGTCTGACGTGGCCCCTGATCGGCCGGTCGCAAGAAATGGCGGTCATCGAATCCGCCGTTTCTGACGCGGGCGCGGCCGGAATCATCGTGTGGGGCGCCACCGGCGTCGGCAAGAGTCGAGTCGCGCGGGAGGCACTCGCGGCATCCGCCGCCGGCGGATCTGTCATCCGATGGGCAGTCGGGAGCGCGTCGGCGCGGTCGCTTCCCTTGGGGGCGTTTGCGCCCTGGGTGAGCCCGCCAGATCCCGCGAACAGTCAGCTCGTGCAACTCGTCCGCGACGTGATCGAGTCGCTGACCGCTGCGGCGCCGCGCACTTCGGTGGTAGTCGCCGTCGATGATGCGCACTTGCTGGATGACTTGTCGGCCTTCGTTCTGCACCAGATCGTCGCGCGGCGCGCGGCGAAAGTGCTGCTGACCATTCGCAGCGGCGAACCGATTCCTGTTGCGGTACAAGATGTGTGGCGCAACGGCGCCTTCGAACGTCTGGACTTGCAACCACTTTCGGCCGATGAAACCGCCGCCCTGTTGTCGGCGACGTTGGGCGGCCTGGTGGATCCAACCGCCGTCCAGCTGCTGTGGAAGCTCACGCGGGGCAACGCGCTGTATCTACGAAACATCGTGGAGCAAGAAGTGTTCGACGGCCGGCTGGCTCGACGCCATGGTTACTGGCAGTGGACCGGTGAACCGGTGGTGCCGGCCAATCTGGCGGAACTGATCGAGTCACGAATGGGCACCCTGCCCGGAGCGATCGGCGAGGTCGTGGATGCGCTCGCGGTGGGCGAGCCGATCGAACTGGAGATGCTGTCGCGGATCGCCGACCCCGAGGCGATCGAGGACGCCGATGTGCGCGGCTTGATCGCGCTAGAGAAGGTCGACGGCGGTGTGGAAGTCCGACTTGCTCACCCGCTGTACGGCGAACTGCGGCGGAAGCGGGTTGCAGCCACCAGACTGCGCAGACTGCGAGGTCGGGTCGCTGCTGAACTCGCCGAATCCGCCGACCGCGACGAAGTGCGAACGGTAGTCCGGCGCGCGGTATTGAGCGTCGATTCCGACCTCACACCCGACGCTGAACTGCTGCTGAAGGCCGCCGAAGGTGCCATGTTCTTGGCGGACGCCCCGTTGGCCGATCGACTGGCCGATGCGGCAATTCGGGCGGGCGGGGGGTTTGCGGCCTACAACGTCCGCGCGTTCGCACTGGCGTGGCAGGGACGCGGCGCAGCGGCCGACGACCTTCTCGCCGCAACGCCGACCGAGGGACTGACCGATGAAGACCAGGTGTATCTGCTCGGTCATCGCGGGTTCGGCAAGCTATGGGGACTTGCCGATCCCGACGGCGCGAAGAAGATGTTCGACGAAGCCGCGCGAATTGCGACGGCGCGTACTGGCGGCTGGACCGACGCGTATATGACCACGTATTGGGCGTCGATGGCCAAGCCGGAAAAGGCGATGGAGTTCGGTAGGGGCTTGGACCTTGCGAAACTGCCCCCGATCGTGAGCTCGGCGGCGACGTGGGGACTGGTTGTGGCACATGGTGATGCCGGCCGCATCGCCGAGGCGGACCGTGTTGCCGACGCCGGCGATGCGTATGCGGTTCGAAAGGGGACTGCGGCCCACATGAGGCTCCTCATCGTCGACCGGCATGTTGGGGCACTGCTGCAGTGCGGTCGGCTGGGTGACGCACGTGCGATGGCGGAGCAGGCCCGGAGACAGACCGCCGACGTCCCCGGCGTCGCCCAACTGCTGAGCACCGCGATTTGGGGTCGCGCCGCGGCCGGATCGGGCCGGCTCGGTGAAGCAAGGTCACTATTGGCGACCGTCGCCGAGCTTTTTACCGGCGACTCCAACGGATTTCGGTACCGGTACCTGATTCCGCTCACCACCGCGCTGGCCATGTCCGGGTTGACCGAAGAAGCATCGACCGCGCTGAGCGCCGTCGACGCAGAACCACATCGGAGTTATGGATTCGTCGAATATGAGCGCGAACTGGCGCGCGCGTGGGTGGCCGCGTGCCACGGTGCGGTCAGCGAAGCAATCAACATTGCGGCTGCTGCTGCCGAAAAGACTCGGCTCAACGGCCAATTCGCGGCTGAAGTGGTGTGCTTGCAGACCACAACGCAGTTCGGCGACGGCTCGTTCGCGGATCGCCTGGGCGAACTCACGAAGGTGGTGGAGGGTCCGCGGGTAGGCGCTGCCGCTTGCTTCGCTAGGGCTTTGGCAGCCGGCTCCGGCGACGAGTTGGCCTCGGTATCCGAGGAATTCGAGAAGATGGGCGATCTGGTCGCCGCGCTAGATGCGGCTGCCCTTGCGGCGATAGCCTTCCGCCGCAAGGACTTACGGGGTTCGGCGTTAGGCTGCTCGACACGGGCAGACGCGCTGGCCGAGCGCTGCGGCGGAGCATCCACGCCCGCGCTGCGTCAGGCCAGTACGCGTCTTCCGTTTACCTCGCGTGAGCAAGAGATCGTGGCGTTGTTGAGCGAAGGCTTGTCCAGCCGCGCGGTAGCCGAGCGCCTAACGTTGTCCGTTCGTACGGTCGAGGGGCACATCTACCGGGCCATGGCGAAAACCGGTGTCTCGAGCCGCGAGGAACTCGCTTCGCTGCTGCGTAAATAGGGCTCGGTTACCGTCCTCGGCTCGCATCAAGCGCCTACTTGTTCGCTTTCTGACGGCATGGACGTCGGCTCGGTGACGGCGGTGTCTGGGCGAGTGCTGCGGACAGCGCGGCGGTAGACCACCGCTCGGCCGCCGCGGCTCGGCGACGTTGTCACGCTGCGCATGGAATTTCGCTCGGACTTGGCGTCGGTGGGTGCGAATGTGAAGTGGCGCAGCAACGTTCGCAACGTGACCACCATTTCCATGTTGGCAAACGCCGCACCCACGCAGCGATTGATGCCGCCGCCATACGGAATCCACAATGAGCCATCCGGAGGATTGCCCACGAACCGGTCCGGTTCAAATCGCTCGGCGTCCGGGTAGTTCTGTTCAGAGTTGTGGGCAAGCACCATGCTTACCGCGATCAGAGTGTTTTCCGGAATCACATACGGGCCCAGCCGAACCCGCTTCAAAGTGAACCGCTCGATGCCTTCGATGACTGGACGTGTGCGCTGCACCTCCCACACCGTGGCCTGCAGCAATTCCGATCCCCCGGTGTCGACTTCGGCGACCAGGCGCTCAAGAAGTTCGGGGTGGCGGCGCAATCTCTCCACCGCCCATGCCAGGGAGGTCGCCGTCGTTTCGTGGCCGGCGGCGAGCAAGGTGAGCAACTCGTCGGCGATATGAGAGTTGGAAATCGGCTGACCATCCGTGTAGCGCGCGGCGACCAGCAACGACAGCACATCGCGGCGATCGGCCGAATGCGGGTCCTGTCGCGACTTAGCGATCAACGACTCGATGACCTCGTCATAACGGCGGCGATAGCGGCCGTATTGTCCACCGGGACTCCACGGCCCGACATCACGGCGCAAGCGGGGTGGTAGCGCCGCCATGATCGAAGTTCTAACCACCATAGGGGGCAACAACGCCCGAAGTTCCTCGAGTTCGTCTCCGTCGGCACCGAACACGGCGCGCAAAATTATGTTCAACGTAATGCGCCGCATCGACTCCAGGGTGGGGAACTCACGACCTTCGGGCCAGTGGGCGGTCTTGCGCAGTACCTCTTCCTCGACGATGGATTCATAACCGCTGACTCGCCTGCCGTTAATTGCCGGCATGAGCAGCTTGCGGCGCTGGCGATGCGGGGCACCGTGGAGGCTGAACGTCGATCCGGGCCCCAACGCCGAACCCAGGGTCGAAGGTCTCATCATCAGGTCGCTGCGCGTGGCGTTGATGTCTTTGATCAGCTGCGGGTCGCTGACCACGACGAGCGTGCCCACCACCGGCACCTTCACCGCGAAGGCGCCTCCATAGCGGTGACCCATTGCTCGTACCGCCGCGTTGCGGGCCAACAAGACCCCTGCGGCGACGAGCCATTTTGGAACCGGTGCAATCGGTGGCAACAGCACCGGGTCGGCCGTGGTTTCCAACCCGCTCCTTCCAGGCCCCCGGTGCGTGAATTTGCAGGGCATCAAAATACGGGAAAGCTTTCGGTCGCGCAACAAGACGGTTTGCGCCACGAGAGCATCCCCAACTTCGGCGTTGCCTGCGTTGCTGGCCGGCCGCGTTCCAACGACTTCAGCCGGTGTTGGCGAAAACGGTGGTACGCGCTGCCCGGACATGACAAACTTTGCGGCACTGATGCGCGGGAAGGTTCCGATTTTTGGGATTGGGGCGGGGGCATGAGCTTCGTAGGCGTTCAGCCGGATTTGCTGGCAGCGGTCGTAACCGATCTGGTGGAGCTCAGGACGGCGGTCGGCTCGGCTAACACCACCGCCGCGACGCAGATCACCAGCTTGGTGGCGGCGGCCGAAGATGAGGTCTCGGCGGCCATAGCGGCGTTGTTCAGCGGCCACGGTCAGGCGTATCTCAAGGCCGTTTCTGCGGCCTCGGCATTTCACGAGGCGTTCGAGCGAGCGCTGACGAACTCGTGGCTTGCTTATAGCGAGACCGAGCTCGCCAACGCCGCGGCGGTACAGCTGGAATCGATCGCAGCGCCCGTCCGGTCACTGCTGGGGGGCGCCTCTGGCGGGCTGGCTGGGATTGGCGCCGCCGCCGCGAACCCCGTGGCGCTGATCATGGGCGGCAGCGGCATGCCAAACCCGACGCAGTCTTATATCGACTTGGTCCGGCGATACATCGCCTTCCCGTACACCAGCGCGCTCGGCGTCTTCACCCCTGAGAGTTTGTATCCGCTCACCGGCTACAACACCATGACCCTCAGGGAGTCCGTCGCTCAAGGGGTGGCCCTGCTGGACGCCGCGATCAAAGCGGAAATCGCGGCCGGCAACGACGTCACCGTGTTGGGCTATTCGCAAAGCGCCATCATCTCTTCGCTCGAGATGAACTTGCTTGCCTCCCAGGGCAATCCGTACCAGGACCAGATCACTTTCACCCTGATGGGCAGTCCGATGAACCCGAACGGCGGCCTGATGGCGCGGTTCGCCGGCCTGAGCCTGCCGAGCATCGGCTTTGATTTTTACGGCGCCACGCCGGCGAGCACGCCGTATCAGACCAACATCTTCTGGGCGCAATACGACGGGTACGCCGACTTCCCGCGGTATCCGCTCAACTTCGTGTCCAACCTCAACGCCATGGCGGGCATCTTGTTCGTCCACGGGGCCATGGGTGCCGTCGACCCGTTCAACCTGCCGCCCGGCCTGGAACTGGTCAGCATGCCGACGTCGTCGGCCAACGTGGCGACCAACTACTACATGATCACCTACCCGGGTCTGGGTCTGCCGCTGTTGGTGCCGCTGCGTGCCATTCCCTTCATCGGCAACCCGCTGGCGGATCTGGTGCAACCAACCCTCACCTATCTGGTCAACTGGGGCTACGGCGATCCCCACTTCGGCTACAACCCGGGGTATGCCGACGTGCCGACCGGGTTCGGGCTGCTGCCGGAGGTCAACCCGCTGGTCTTCGCCGCCGACCTGGTTTCCACGGCGGGACAGGGGGTCGGCGCGTTCCTGGGTCACTTTGGTGTCGACGCCTCGGCGCTCGGGGGGCTCGCGGGCCCGGCGAGCGCGCTGGCGTCGGTCACGGGATCCCCGGTCATGCCAACCACCCTGGGGAGCCCGAGCGCGGTCACGCTGTTCCCTGGCACGGAGCAGAGCGCGGCCGGCGGCCGGGTCCAAATGCTGTCCCCGATGGCGGATTTGGCGGCCGCGGCGTTCCTCTCGGTCCCGCAGTACGACATCGGATTGTTCGCCGACGGGGTGCAGCAATTCTTCGCCGGCGATCCGATGGGACTAGTCAACGCGATCGGCCGCCCGATTGCCGCAACCAACGGCTTGTGGACCTTCCTGGGAACGTGGGCGATCGCAACATTCCTGTCCGAACTCTGATCGCTGCCGCGGGGGCCTCACCATTCACCGGCGCTGAGCCCTACCCGCCAGGGTGGTTCCCTCCGGATCGCGAACTGGATCGCAACGATCTCGCCCAGATCCGCGCAGCATCGCGCGTCCGGAAGACGGTCGGCGATAAGACGCGCGCTGGCTACCCGCCACCCAGGATGGCGGCCAACGCAGCCTCGACGACGTACACGGTGATGGCGGTTGCTGGATATACGATCGGCCATAGGAGTATGGCCAGCGCATTATTGGCGGCTGTGCCTAACTGGTCCCACGCGAGGTTGGGGAATGAACCAAACGAGTCAATAAAATTGCCTGTCGAGGTAGCGAGACCACTCAGGCTGTACTCGAAGAACTCGGAGAGGCTGATGACTCTAGGCGTTATCGCTGCGGCCGACGCGGACTCGGTGCTGGAATAAGAGGCTGCGGCGGCATTGATGTTGTGGGTGAATTGTTCATGGAAGGTCGACGCGTTCTGCATCATCGCCTGAAAGTCGAGAGCGTGGGTCGACATGAGGTTGGCGATGGCCGCCGATATCTCGTCGGCGGCGGCGGGCACCACCGAAGTCGTCCGGGCAGCCGCCACCAGACGGGCGGCGCTGACGTCAGACTCGATGGTCGCCAAATCTGAAGCCGCCGTTGTCATCCACGCAGGGTCCGCGACCACATACGCCATTTCCGCCACTCCTCATTCGAACGGGTTGCCGTTAACGGTAATGGCTTGGTCGGTGTTTGTACGCGTAGTCCGCCACCTGACCCTGATTCAGGCGAGAACATTTCGGCGATTATCTAGCCGACTAAAGTCGTTGGGCCGAGACGAAGCATTTTCGGTGTCACCATTTTCGGTTCGCTATGAGGACGAGAGTCTCTTCGAGCGTCCCGATCCGCCCCGAACTCACCCCGATGCAAGGTAAGCGTTGCCGGCTACGGCAATCCGTTCTTCCCGTCCTCGCCGAGCAGCGTGCCGCCGATGCCACCGGCGCCTGCGGTTCCCGTGGTGCTGCCAGTCCCGCCGTTGCCGCCGTTGCCGCCGTTCTCGATCAGCACCGCATTCCCGCCGGCGCCACCATTACCACCCTTGCCGGCGCCATCCGGGCTGTTCTGTCCGCCAGCGCCGCCGTTCCCGCCGTCACCGATCTGTGCTGCCTTGCCCCCGTTGCCGCCATTGCCTCCAGCGACGGCCCCAAATCCGCCGGCGCCGCCGTCGCCGCCATCGCCGGAGAACATGCCGGCGTTGCCGCCGACCCCGCCGAGACCCCCGGTGGAGGTGCCCGCGCCGCCAACCCCTCCAGCGCCGCCGGCTCCCGAGAACATGCCGGCGTTACCGCCGGCGCCACCCTTACCCCCGTTAGGGCCGAACCCGCCAGTGCCGCCGATGCCCCCGGAGCCAAACAGCCCTCCGCCGCCACCGGCGCCGCCGACACCGCCGGTCGTCCCGCCGCCGCCACCGGCGCCTCCCGCGCCGCCGGTGTTACCGAACAGCCCGGCGGCACCGCCACCGCCGCCCGCGCCCGCGGTGTTTCCGCGCCCACCAACCCCACCGGCGCCGCCGGACCCGAACAGTCCGCCGGACCCGCCGGCGCCCCCGTCGCCGCCCGCCACGCCGAAGCCGCCGGCCCCACCGGAGCCACCGTCGCTGAACAATCCGCCGGCTCCTCCGACGCCGCCGGCACCGCCTTTGGTCACGCCGAATCCGCCGTCCCCGCCGACACCGCCGGCGCTGAACAACCCACCGGCTCCGCCGGCGCCACCGTCACCCCCAACGGTCGAGCCTGGGCCGCCGATGCCGCCGTTTCCGGCGGCAGCGCCCAACAGTCCGGCGGC
>NZ_MVHT01000131.1 GCF_002086275.1 Mycobacterium intermedium
CGGGTGTCATGACTGCATCCATCGAAGAAATTGACCCGGTCGAGGCGATCGAATTCAGTTCGCGCCGGACGTTGGTGCTGCGCCGATTCCTGCGCAACCGCACCGCGGTGGTCTCACTGGTGATACTGGTGCTGCTGTTCGTCGGCTGCTACACGTTGCCTCCGCTCCTGCCGTATTCCTACCTAGACCTGGATTTCGACGCTTTGCTGCAGCCGCCCGACAGCCGACACTGGTTGGGCACCAACGCACTGGGTCAGGACCTGCTGGCGCAGATACTGCGCGGCATGCAGAAGTCGATGCTGATCGGCGTCTGCGTGGCGGTGCTCTCCACCGGTATCGCCGCCACCGTCGGGGCGATCGCCGGCTATTTCGGAGGCTGGCGGGATAGGGCCCTGATGTGGCTGGTCGACCTGATGTTGGTGGTGCCCAGCTTCATCCTGATCATGATCGTCTCGCAGCGGACCAAGAGCGCGGCCAACGTCATGTTGCTGGTCCTGTTGCTCGCCGGTTTCGGCTGGATGGTCAGTTCCCGCATCGTGCGCGGCATGACCATGAGCTTGCGTGAACGCGAATTCATCCGGGCTGCAAGGTATATGGGCGTGTCCAGCCGCCACATCATCACCGGCCATGTGATACCCAACGTGGCATCCATCCTGATCATCGATGCGACCCTCAACATCGCCTTCGCCATCCTGGCCGAAACCGGTTTGAGCTTCTTGGGTTTCGGCATCCAGCCGCCGGATGTCTCGCTGGGCACCCTGATTGCCGACGGCACCCAGTCGGCGACGACTTTCCCCTGGGTATTTCTGTTCCCCGCCGGGGTGCTGGTGCTGATTCTGTTGTGCACCAATCTGACCGGCGACGGTCTGCGCGACGCGCTGGATCCCGGGAGCAGAACCCTGCGGCGTGGTGGCGCATGAGCCCGCTGCTGGAAGTGAACGACCTGGCAGTCACCTTTCCGACGGATGGAGCTGCGGTGACCGCGGTGCGCGGCATCAGCTATCGCATCGACCCTGGTGAAGTGGTGGCCATGGTGGGCGAGTCCGGATCGGGGAAATCCGCCGCCGCCATGGCGGTGGTGGGTTTGCTGCCCGAATACGCAAAGGTGAGTGGCTCGGTGCGGTTGCAGGGCACCGAGCTGTTGGGCCTTGCCGACGACGAGATGTCGCGGTTTCGCGGCAAGGCGATAGGCACGGTGTTTCAGGATCCGATGTCCGCGCTGACCCCGGTCTACACGGTGGGTGACCAGATCGCCGAGGCGCTCGAGGTGCATCAGCGGCGGATCGGCAAGAAGGCCGCCCGCGCACGCGCAGTGGAACTGCTTGAACTGGTGGGCATCTCGCAACCCGAGCGACGCGCCCGCGCGTTTCCGCACGAGCTTTCCGGCGGCGAGCGGCAACGCGTGGTGATCGCGATCGCGATAGCCAACGACCCCGACCTGTTGATCTGCGACGAACCGACGACCGCCCTGGATGTGACGGTGCAGGCGCAGATCCTCGAAGTGCTCAAGACGGCTCGCGACGTCACGGGCGCGGGGGTTCTGATCATCACTCATGATCTCGGTGTCGTCGCCGAGTTCGCCGACCGTGCGCTGGTGATGTACGCCGGGCGGGTGATCGAGTCCGCACCGGTGACCGACCTCTACCGGGACCGCAAGATGCCTTACACCGTAGGCCTACTGGGCTCGGTCCCCCGGTTGGACGCGGTACAAGGTGCCCGACTGGTTCCCATTCCCGGCGCGCCACCCTCGCTGGCCGGACTCGATCCGGGATGCCCGTTCGCGCCGCGCTGTCCGCTGGTTATCGACGAATGCCGCGCTGCGGAGCCGGAATTGATCGAGGTCGGCGTGGATCACCGCGCGGCCTGCATTCGCACCGAACAGGTCGACGGGCGCAGCGCGGCGGACATCTACGGGGTCAGCACGCAGCGCCCCGTCATGGAGCACGCCGACTCGTCCGTCGTCGTACGGGTGCGGAATCTGGTCAAGACCTACCCGCTGACCAAGGGGCTGTTGCTGCGTCGGTCCATCGGCGAGGTCCGGGCCGTCGACGGGGTCAGTTTCGAGCTGCAGCAAGGCCGCACGGTGGGCATCGTCGGTGAATCCGGCTCGGGGAAATCGACCACCTTGCATCAGATTCTGGAACTGGCTGCGCCGCAATCGGGTTCGATCGAGGTGCTCGGCGTCGATGTGGCCACCCTGAGTACTGCGGGCCGCCGCGCGCTGCGCCGCGACATTCAGGTCGTCTTTCAGGACCCGGTCGCGTCATTGGACCCGCGCCTGCCCGTCTTCGATCTGCTGGCGGAACCGTTGCAGGCCAACGGGTTCAGCAAGAACGCCACAAACGCCCGGGTGGCGGAATTGCTTGAGATCGTGGGATTGCGCCGCGCCGATGCCAGCCGTTATCCGGCCGAATTCTCCGGTGGGCAGAAGCAGCGCATCGGAATCGCCCGCGCCCTGGCGCTGCAGCCCAAGATCCTGGCCCTCGACGAGCCGGTCTCCGCGCTGGATGTCTCGATCCAGGCCGGCATCATCAACCTGTTGCTCGATCTGCAGGATCAGTTCGGGCTGTCGTACTTGTTTGTCTCCCATGACCTTTCGGTGGTCAAACACCTGGCCCACCGGGTGGTTGTGCTGTACAAAGGGGCCGTGGTCGAGCAGGGTGACAGCGAAGACGTCTTCAACAACCCGCGGCACGAGTACACCCAGCGGCTGCTGGGCGCGGTGCCGCAGCCAGACCCGGGGCGTCGTCATGGCTAGCCGCACGTGGCATCGAGCCTGCGGTCGGGTCGCCGCGACGCTGCTGTTTGGCGCCGCACTGGTGTCGGGCTGCTCGGCGGCTCCCGAGCTGCCGCCGCAGGCACCGGGCAACGCGGCGGTTGGTACGACCAGCGACATCAACCCGCAGGATCCCGCCACCCTACGAGACGGCGGCAACCTGCGATTGTCGCTCAGCGACTTCCCGCCAAACTTCAACGTCCTGCACATCGACGGCAACTTGGCGGAGACGGCGTCGCTGCTGAAAGCGACATTGCCGAGCGCGTTCATCATCGGCCCGGACGGGTCGACGAAAGTGAACACCGACTACTTCACCAGCATCGAACTCACCAGCGCCGATCCGCAGGTCGTCACCTACACGATCAACCCCAAGGCGGTCTGGTCCGACGGCACGCCGATCACGTGGCGAGACATCGCCAGCCAGATCCATGCCACCAGCGGTAAGGACGAGGCATTCGAGATCGCCTCGTCGAGCGGTTCCGACCGGGTCGCGTCGGTGACCCGCGGCGTCGACGACCGGCAGGCCGTCATGACCTTCGCCGAGCCCTACGCCGAGTGGCGGGGCATGTTCGCCGGCAACGGCATGCTGCTGCCCGCCAGCCTGACCTCCACGCCCGAGACGTTCAACAAGGGCTGGCTCAACGCACCCGGCGCAACGGCCGGCCCGTTCATGGTGACCAACTTGGACCGGGCCGCCCAACGGATCACCCTGTCCCGCAACCCGAAATGGTGGGGAAGGCAGCCCCGGTTGGACACCATCACCTACCTGGTGCTCGACCCGACGGCGGACATACCGGCACTGCAGAACAACACGATCGACGCGACCGGAATCGGGTCGCTCGACGACCTGACGATCGCGCAGCGCACCAAGGGAATCTCCATCCGGCGCGCGCCGGGCCCCAGCTGGACGCACTTCACCTTCAACGGGGCCAAGGGGTCGATTCTGGCGGACAAGGACTTGCGGCTGGCCGTGTCCCGGGGGATCGACCGGAGCACTATCGCGAGGGTCGCTTTGAACGGTCTTTCCAACGATCCGAAGCCGTTGAACAACCACATCTACCTGGCGGGGCAGGAAGGCTATCAGGACAACAGCGGCGTCGTCGCCTATGACCCGGAACGGGCGAAGCGGGACCTCGACGCATTGGGCTGGAAGCTGAAGGGCGCGGTCCGGGAGCAGAACGGTCGCCAACTCGTCGTCCGCATGTTGTTCTACGACGCGCAGCGCAGCCGACAATTCGCGCAGATCGCGCAACACAGTCTTGCCGAGATCGGGGTGAAGCTTGAGCTCCAAGCCCGTTCGGGCAGCGACTTCTTCAGCAACTACGTCAATGTCGGGGCGTTCGATATCGCGTTGTTCGGCTGGGTCGGCGACGCGTTTCCGCTGTCCGGACTCACCCAGATCTACGCCACGCACGGCGAGGGCAATTACGGCAAGATCGGTAGCCCGGAGATCGACGACGCCATTGAGCGCACACTGGCCGAACTTGACCCGGTCAAGGCACGCGCGCTGGCCAACGAGGTCGACAAACTCATTTGGGCGGAAGGGTTCAGCCTGCCGCTGATACAGTCGGCGGGCACTGTCGCGGTGCGCAGCACGCTAGCCAACTTTGGCGCGCGCGGCCTCGCCGACTACGACTACACGGCCATCGGCTTCATGCGGAACTGACTCTGTTGCGGGCGGTGCTTGGGGCGATCGCGGCTGGCGCAGCCGGGGCAGCCGCGGTACCGCCAGCTCGGCTCGGGCGGCCAGGTCGACCGCCCGCCACAGCAGCCGCAAAGGAAGTGGCGGCGGGATGTCGTCCAGCTCAAGCGCCCGGAGGGCAAGACTGTCGATTTCGCCGTCGCACACCGACTTGGCAATTGCCAGCGCCGCGGGCTCCCGGAAATCTAGCGCGGCGTGCGCCATGGTCGGCATATTCACCAAGACTGCGTGCGGCAGCAGCGTCGCAATGCGCTCGGCGACGGCGGGGGGCGTCACGAGATCGCGGCCACCGGCAATCACCACCGTGGGCCAGTCAAATTTCGGCATCTCGGCCACCAAGTCGTACGGCTCAGCCACGAAAGTCTCTGTCGTATCGAATGTTTCACGGTACGCGACAGCGGGGTCCAGCGGCAGCCCGTCGGGCTCGGCGCCGTAGTCCAGTTCGCGGAAAGCTATGCGCCCCACCAAGTCGACCTCGTAGCTGTACGGAACCTTGCGGGTGACGATCTTGCCGACCCGAGAAAGGGTCCGCCATAGCATCTTTCGCCCGGTAAGCAGTAAGTCCAGCTGGCGCTCGAGTAGCTCGGCGCCGCCGTAGCCGTACACCGTCGCCGCAAGCTGTCCTGCTGTCGGAGTCATAATTCCGCGATCGACCAGGCGACGCATCTTCGGTGCGAGGGTGACGGTGTCGGCACGGTCGCCCTTGAGCAGGACCCGGCGCAGGGTGTCGCGCACGATCTCCACGTCATGACGGGACAGCAGCGGCGAATCGAGGATCATCGCCTTTACCCGATGCGGATGACGGACGCCGACGCCGGCGGCGATGTAAGTGCCGTAGGAGCTACCGAAAATGGTGGCCGATTCGACGCGGGCGTCGTCGAGCACGGCGGCGATGTCGTCGACGACCTGCTCGACCGTGAGCGCCTCCGGCGGCAGGTTCTCTCCAGCGTCGTTGAGGCGCGAAAGGCCGATTCCTCGGTGTTCGATCATGATGACGTCCAAGCCGGCAGCGACCGCGCGCTGCCGGAAGCCTCGGTAGGCGAGCACCGACGCCATGCCCGGGCCGCCGGGGATGATCACCACCGGGTGCGCCGACTTGCGGCCGTCGCGCACGTAATACAGGTCGAATTGTTCGTCGGATCCCGGCGACACCGGTCTACGCACGATCTGTAGCCCCGGCAACCGCGCCAGCCTGCCATGCATCCGGCGCCGCGTCGCGTTCATCGTCATCGGTGTCTTCCCGCCACTCGGCCCCCCGCTGTTCAAGTTGCGTGTTGCCGAGGTTGGGTGCCGTCAAACTTGGTGTGATGAAGTCGGCGGGTTGCTGGGTTGCTGGGTTGCTGGGTTGCTGGGTTGCTGTCAGATCCGCAGCAGGTCGGCGGCGCGCTCTCCAATCAGCACTGATGGAGCATGGGTATGCCCGCGAATCGTGCTGGGGAACACCGACGCGTCGGCGATTCGCAGTCGGTCGACGCCCCGCACCCGGAGCCGCGGGTCGACCACACTGGCTTCGTCGGTGCCCATGCGGCAGGTGCTCATCGGGTGATACAGGGTGTGTGAGCTTGTTTCCAGTGCCAGCTCGAGGGTTTCTTCGTTCAGTTCGGTGCAATTGCGCGGGCGCGCGATGGGACCGAGGAGGCCGCTGATCGCGGGAGCTTGGGCGATTTGTGCGCAGATCCGCAGGCCGGCCAGCATGGCGGCACGGTCCAGACCTTTGGGATCCGACAGGTAGCGCGGATCGATGATCGGCTTCTCATTCGGATCGGCGGATCGCAGCGTGATCTGCCCGGTGCTTTCCGGTGCCACCAAGATCGGACCGAAGACCACGCCGTGGCTGGGCGGCTCTTGCAGCAACCCCTCGTCGTAGAACGGAGCCGGAGCGAAGATCAGTTCGATGTCTGGTAGCTCGAGCTCGGGCCGGCTGCGCAGGAAACCGTATGCCTCGCCGACGTTGGAAGTAAGCAGTCCGCGGCGGCGGGTCAGGTAGTTGATCAAGTGTCTGGGCTTCTCCGCGGCAGCGAGAGTGTCGCGTTCGACGGTCCAACCGATTGGCGTGACGAGGTGGTCGATGAGGTTCTTGCCCACCTCGGGTGAGTGGTGAACGATG
Organism: Mycobacterium intermedium; assembly: GCF_002086275.1. Classification (GTDB taxonomy): domain Bacteria; phylum Actinomycetota; class Actinomycetes; order Mycobacteriales; family Mycobacteriaceae; genus Mycobacterium; species Mycobacterium intermedium. The sequence goes on from NZ_MVHT01000131.1 coordinate 6,586, forward strand.
TCGATGCCGTGCTCGGCGAGATGGTCGCGGTCGCCGATTCCGGACAGCATCAGCAGCTGCGGGGTGTTGACCGCCCCTCCGCAGAGCACCACTTCGCGACGGGCGTAGGCGACATGGGTTTGGCCCGAGTGCTGGTATTCCACTCCAACCGCTTGGTTGCCTTCGATGACCACCCGGGTCGCTGTCGCTTCGGTGATGACGCTGAGGTTCTTGCGCCGCCGCGCCGGCTTGAGGTAGGCGTCGGCGGTGCTGAACCGCGCGCCCCTGCGCTGGGTGACGACGGTCTCGCAGAACCCTTCTGGCGCAGCCGCATTCGGCTGGGTTGCGGGAAACCCACATTCACGAGTTGCGGCCAGCCAGGCGGCGGTGTAGCGGGATGGGCTGCGTTGCCGGGAGATATGCATCGGGCCGCTGACGCCGCTGGCATCGCCGTCGACGAAGTGCCAGGCGTCGGCTACGTTCTCGATACGGCGGAAGTATCCGAGCATCTCGGCGTACGACCATTCGGGGCCGGCCCGCTTGGCCCACTCGTCATAGTCGGCGCCGAATCCGCGCACCCACATCATTGCGTTAATCGATGAAGAGCCACCGAGCACTTTGCCTCGCGGCCAATAGATCTCGCGACCGTTCAGCGCTGGCTGTGGTTCGGTCAGGTAGTCCCAGTCGATTTCGCTTCGGAGCAGTTTGGAGAAGCCGGCCGGGATTCCGATGAATATGTTCTTGTTGCGCGGGCCCGCCTCTAGGGCCAACACCTCGGTGCCTGGATCGGCGCTGAGGCGGTTGGCGACGACGGCACCGGCCGAGCCGGTACCGACGACAACGTAGTCATGTTGAGAATCCACCGCGTTACCCCGTTTCGGGCTCAGTTTAGACGCCGAGTTCGATGCGATGTGCCCCCTTCACGCCTTCATACCGGTCGGGACTACACGTCAGGACGATGACTTGGCCGTGGGCGCCGACCGCGTCGAACACCTCCCCCATCTTGGCCAGCCGGTCGGGATCGGTGAATCCCAGCGCGTCGTCGACTACCACCGGGACGGTGTCCTCCTTGGCAACCAGCGCCGCTCCCGCCAGCCGCGCCAGAATCCCGAGTTGCTCCTTGGCCCCGCCCGACAGGGATTCGTAGGGCACGGTGACGTTGTCCAGGGTTCGGCCGCGGATGCACAGGTTGCTGTCGACGTCGACCTCAAAGGTGGGGCCGAACACCGGACGACCAAGCTTGTGCAACTCCGCGCGGTACGGCTCGACATAGCGCTGGCGGGTGGTCTCGCGATGACGCGTCATCACCTCTCGGAGTAACTTCGCCGCGCGGGCTTTTCGCCCGATCCGGGCGTGTTGGCCGGCGGCGTGCTCGCGTTCGGTCTCGGCGGCGTCCAGCTTGCCCTTCCGGCCTTCGCTGCCGATCCAGGAAAGCTCGATGCTGACCTCGCGCAGTGCGTTGGTGGCCTCGTCGTGTTGTTGCCGCAGGTTGTCTGCCGTGTCGGCGGCTTCCTTCAACTCTGCGGCCACCGCCTCGGGCGCCGTGGCGGCGAGCGCTTCGGCCAGTTCGGCAACTTTTGCTTCGGCGGCCTGCAGCGCCGCCTGGTCAGCTTGGACCTTGGCGGCGAGGTCACCGTCGCTGGTCTTGGCACGCTCGTCGGCCAATCGGGCGGCCGTTGCCTCCAGCTCGGCGCGTTCGGCGGCTAGCTTGTTCTGCAAAACCGCTGTCTTGGTCGATATTTCGGTGAGCTCTCGGTTGGCTTCGGCCGCGGCCTGCCGGCGCTTTTCGGACTCCGCCTGGGCATCCGCACGGGCCGCCACGGCAGCGACGAGTTCGGTGCGGGCGGTGGCGCCATCGAGGCTTGTTCCGGTGAACAGATCCGGTTCCGCCGGGAGATCGGCACGCAACTGCGTTAGCCGCTCGCGGAGTTGGTCCACGTCTTCGTCGCCGCACAGACCGGTCAGGGTGGCGGTCAGCTGGTCGCGAGTGCTCTGCAGTTCCCGACGCCGCTGGTCCGTGGAACGCGCCGCCGCTAGATCGCCCACCTTGCCTTCCTGCAGTAGCGCGTTGAGTTGTTGTTGTGCTGCAACATATTTCGCCTGCATGTCGAGCGCGGTGGCACCCGGGGTGATTCGCGCCGTCACGATGCCGGGGATCTCCACTTCCGCAGCAGAGGTAGCCGTGAGCGACCAGCTCTGGCCCGCCGTCAACGACACGCGTTGATCCGCGACGACCAACTCGATGTCGGTGGCGGCAGTGAATTCCACGGCGGCCGAGATCAGAGCCAACTGCCCGTCGACGCGGTCGACGGCAGCCGCGGCTTCTTCGATGCGGCGCATGATCTCGTCGGTGAGGGCGATGGTCGACAGTTCCACGCCGACTTGGTCGCGGCGACGTTGGATGTCATCGATCTTGGCCAGGCGTGCGCTCAACCGGTCGGCTTCTTCGCGGTCATTCACCTGCTCAAGGGCTCGGCGGGCGGCGTCGACTCTGCATTGGGCAGCGGTAACAGCTTGGGCAGCCTCCGCGGCGGCGGCATCGGAGGCTTTCGCGGCAGATTGCGCGGCCTCCTGCTGGACAGCTGCTTGCTGCGTTTCTGCTTCGAGTGCGGCAACGGTTGTTGTGCGAGTGCCGATTTCGTTCAGCAGGGCTTGACGTGCCGCGTGCGCAGCCGTCGAGCCTGCCGCTGTTGCCGCCGCGGCTGCGACGACCAGTTTTGCTTCGCGTTCCTGATCGGTGAGAGCCGTGATGGCCTTGGCCTTTGCCTTTGCCTCTTCTAGGCGAGGTTCGGCGGCACGCAGTTGCTGCGACAACTCGGCCACCTGCAGCGTGAGTTCCTCGTGGCGCCGCACGCGATCGTCGACCTCGGCCACGGCCGCCCGACATTCGGCGACCCGGGCTTCGGCTTCGGCCAATCGGGCAATGGCGGCGGCCCATTCGCCGGTGGGCCGGCCGGTTGGAGTGAAGTAACGCGCGTACTCGTCGTCGATGCGCTCGATGAGCAAGGGTTCGGTGCCGGACAGTGTCGCTTCGTCACCCGCGGCGATATCCAGTGCCCGGGACAGCGCGTCGCAGCCGGACAGGTCGACCGCGCTGGTCGACTCGGCCTGCAGTACGCGCTGTGCGCGCCACAACTGGGTGTCCACCGTCTCTTCGAGCATGGCCTGGACCCGCTCATGCGCCTCGTCACCCGTCAACTGCTCGCGCCGGGGTGCCAGTACCGTCAACTCCGTCTCGCACATCTTGTTGAAGCGCTTGCGGTAGACGAAACGATAAGGGCCGCTGCTGATTTCCGCCATGACCTCGGACCCGACATCGGCGTTGGTCGGCTTGACCCGCTTGATCTCTTTCTTGGTCGAGCGGTCTTTGCATTCCAGCAGCAGGTCCAGCGCCTCGATCATGGACGACTTGCCGGTCTCATTGGCCCCGCTGACCACCACGACGCCGTGTTCGGGGAACTCGATCTCGCGATGCGCGATGCCACGGTAATTGCGTAGGACCAGGCGGTGCAGTTTCACGCCGCACCCCGATCGGTGAGCCGGAGCAGGAGTGCGAGGGCTGCCTGGGCGTCCTCCGCGGATTCGTCGCCGCCGGCGCGTGCGGTTTCGACCAGTTCGTCGATGGCCGACGCCGCGAAACCCCCGATGCCGAGGTCATTGAATTCGCCGTCGGCGGGGATCACCGCCAAGCTGGAATGACTTTCCCAAATGCCAAGCCAGGCAAATAATCGCGAGTATTTGTCCAGTAAGGCGTCGAGTGCGGCCCGGTCGGTGACGGTCAACGAACCGGTCAGCGCCAGGCGGACAACCGTGCGTTCCTTATCGCTCATCTGATCCAGATTGACGTCCAGGTCGGCAATTTCTCGGTTGTTGTCGACCTCGCGCGACAACGTGACGAAACGCCAACGACCGACGCGCTTGGGCTCCACGGTGACCCGGCGTTGTGGATCGTCTTCGTCGATGTCTACCACCAGGACATGCCCGGGGTTGGCCTCGACGTCGTCGTAGTTGGTGACCTCCGGCGAACCGGAATACCACACTCGGCCGCTGTCACCGATTTTGGTGAGAGAGTGCTTATCCCCCAGCGCCACATAGTGAATCGCGCCGTCAGCCAGCGCCCTGTCGAGGTTGGCAAGTCGGATGAGCGAGGGCTTGTTCTTGTCCGGATCGAGCACGTCGACGCCGCCGTGGGCGACCAATACTCGGGCCACAGCTGTTGCGGGGAGGTCGTTTAGCACGTCGGCGACCAAGTCCGTAGTCGGCGACTTGGACCGCCAAGGCGCGGCGACGATCTCGATCCCGGGCCGAACTTCGTGGACCCCGGCGCGGTCTAGGACTACGACGTTGGCGGGGCATTCGGCGCGGAACAGCGCGCTGGTATAGACGGAAGATGCGTCTAATGGGTCGTGGTTGCCGGGCAGGAGGTAGACCCGAATCCCGATGGCGCGCATGGCTTCTAGGGATTGACTAATTACCTGCGGCGCGAGCTGGTTGTCTTCGAATACGTCGCCGGCCACGACGACGAATTCGGCTCCGGTTTCGGCGGCCAGTGCGCCCAGACCCGCTACCGCATCGCGGCGAGCCGCCGAATATCGCGGCTGGGCGTCGCCGGCGAGGAAGTGCCGCGTCATACCCAGTTGCCAGTCGGCGGTGTGCAGGAATCGCATCCTGGCCCCTCCTCCCGAAGTCCGTGTGTATCAAGGCAACGCGAGTGTATGACCCGGCACCGACAAGTCTTGGGACGTTGATCGGACGGGTCGTCTTGTCGGTGGGGCGGAGTAGTCTTTCGAACATGAGTTCGAGTGATCCGGAGGCGTTTGCGGAGGCGTTCGCGTCACTGCAGCAGGCGGTCTCGGCGGTGCTCGACCTGTGCCCGGATGCGTTGAGCGGGCGGGAAACCATGACGTATCTGGAGGCGTTGCTCCACGAGATGCGCCGCCTGCCGGTGGCGCGGCATGCGTTGATCAACCACCTGCGCACCCAAGTGGGCGAGGAGGAGTTGGGCGGCAAACTGCCGCGGGTGCTGGCCAACCGGCTGCGCATCACCCGCGGCGAAGCCAACCGCTTCATCGGCGAAGCCGCCGACCTGGGACCGCGCCGCGCGATGAGCGGGGAACCCTTGGAACCGCTGTTGCCGGCCACCGCTGAGGCCCAACGCCAGGGCCACCTCGATGAATCCCACATCCGGATCATCAGAAAGTTCTTCGCCCACCTACCCGCCAGCGTCGATGTGGACACCTGCACCAAAGCCGACCGCGACCTGGCG
>NZ_MVHT01000132.1 GCF_002086275.1 Mycobacterium intermedium
TGGCCGAGGCTGAACTCGCCCAACCCGATCGGATCGATGCTGATCGCCGGTGTGCTGATCGGCGGCGTGCTGATCTGCGGCAACGCGAATCCGGCCAGCCCAATCGGATCGAGCGTGATCGGCGGCGTGGTGATCGCCGGCGTATTGATTTCGGGCAGCGCAAAACCCGGAATTTCGACGGAGGGAATGGCGATCGGAGGGATGGTCAACGTCGGAAGACTGAACCCCCCAACCGGGAATGACGGCAAATCCAAACCGATACCGCTGATCGTGAGCGGACCAAGTTGTAGGTAGGCCGGAGGACCGCCGGTCGGGTTCTCGGCATTTTTGACTCCCCCGCCGATTTGAGGAATGTTACCGGGCGTACCTGTTTGCGCCAACTCGAGGTTGTTAGGAATGGATAAGATGAACTCAACCGAGAGGCTGGGCAGACTGATGCTCAATTCTCCCGTACTGATTTTCGGGGTCATAAACACACCGGTGCTGATATTTCCGATCGTTAGTTGAGGAATAGTGATCGGGGGCAGGTGGAACGCGCCAACGGTGGTGCCGGCGGGGATCGTCAGCGGCGGAATAGTGATCGACGGAATGCTCAGTCGGGGCAGGTCGAAGGAACCCAGCGTTATGCCGGCGGGGATTATCAGCGAAGGAATTTCGATTGGCGGAATGCTCAGCCGGGGCAGATCGAACGCTCCCAAGTCGATGCCCGCCGGGATCGTCAGCGACGGAATAGTGATCGACGGAATGCTCAACCGGGGCAGATCGAACGCGCCCAGATTGATGCCGGCCGGGATTGTGAGCGACGGAATTTCGATCGACGGCACACGCAGCCGGGGCAAATCGAAGGCGCCCAGATTGATGCCGGCCGGGATTGTGAGCGACGGAATCGAAAGCGATGGCACCGTGATGGGGCCCATACCGAACTCGCTGATGGTGATCCCCGCCGGGGTGGTCGCCGCGGGAATCGTCATTGGCGGCAGGGTGATTGGCGGTAGGCCGAACCCGCTGATCGTGACCCCGGCCGGGGTGGTGGAGGCCGGGATCGTCAACGACGGCAACGTCAGCGCCGGCAGGTTGAACCCGGGTACCGTGTTCGGCGGGATGTGCAACGGCGGCAGCGTCAGGTCCGGCGTGGTAATCGCAAAATACAGGCTGCCCTGACCCACCCCGCTCTGGAATACGCCGTTGTTCAGATCGCCGGTGTTGAATAAGCCGTTATTCATGTCACCGATGTTGAACAACCCGGTATTGATATTGCCGGTGTTGAAGTATCCGGTGTTGATGTTGCCGGGGTTGAAGCTGCCGGTGTTGGACGAGCCCGGGTTGAAGCTGCCCATGTTGAAGCTGCCGGTGTTCAACAACCCGGTGTTGGCTGTCCCCACATCTAACGCGCCTGTATTCAACGTTCCCGCGTTGAATAACCCCGTATTGCCCTGCCCTGAGTTTCCGATCCCGAAGTTCCCCGACCCCGAGTTGAAGAAACCCACGTTCCCGGTGCCCGAGTTGAACAACCCGATATTGCCGCTGCCCGAATTCGAGCCACCCAGGCTGAACTCACCCGAACCCAGAACAACATAGGTGTCGCCGAAACCGATCTTGTTCTCACCGGTCAACCCGAAACCGATGTTGCCGCTCCCGGTATTCGCCAACCCCACATTGCTGGCACCGTTGTTGCCGAAGCCCACGTTGAAGTCACCCAGGTTCGCCCCACCCACATTGAGGTTCCCCAGATTTCCCAAGCCGACATTGCCGGTGCCGGCGTTACCGGAAATCATGTTGCCCAGTTGGCTCAACGAGACAGGCGACAGTGCGGTGCTTACCAGCCCCGACACCACCGAGCCCAAGCCGACAACACCGGAGGACGGCCCGCCGGAGCCGTGCGCGTTCGATCCACCGAAGAGCCCCGCCAGGTTAGAGTTGTACCAGCCCGACAGGCCGGCACCGTTGTTGGCGAACCCGGAATTGCCGCCGCCGCCGGTGTTGAAGAACCCCGACGATGGCGTGTCGCTGGTATTGAAATAACCCGGCCCGCCCGGCAGCGCGAAACCCGTGATCGTGGTACTCGGCAGGAAGACGCTGGGCACCACCAACGCCGAGGTGCTGAAAGCGCCCAACCCGATAGACGGGATGGTGAATGGCGGCGTGGTGATCTCCGGGATACCGATCTGCGGCAGCGTGAAAGCGCCCAACCCGACCGACGGGATCGTCACGGGCGCAGTGGTGATCTCCGGGATGCTGATCTGCGGCAGCGTGAAACCACCCAACCCGATCGACGGGATCGTCAACGGCGGGATGGTGATCGGCGGCGTCGTAATCTCCGGCAGGCTGAACCCGCCCAACCCGATCGGATCGATCGTGATAGGCGGCGTCGTGATCGCCGGGATGCCGAGCTGTGGGAGGGCAAATACGCCGCCGCTGATCGGCTCGATCGTGATGGGTGGCGTCGTGATCGGTGGGGTGGTGATCTGACCAAGGCTGAATCCGCTCAACCCGATCGGATCGATGACGATTGGCGGCGTCGTGATTGGCGGAGTGGTGATCTTCGGCAACGCAAAACCGGCCGCCCCGATCGGATCGATTGTGATCGGCGGCGTGGTGATCGCAGGCGTAATGATCTGCGGTAACTCGAAGCCTGGAACCGCGATAGGCGGGACGGTGATCGTGGGGGTGCTCAGCGCGGGGAGATTGAAGCCCGGGATCGTCAAGGAGGGGACGTTGACGCCGATGCCGCTGATGGTGGCGGGCCCGAGTACGACGTAGGCGGGAGGACCGCCGGTCTGGACCTGTTTATTCAACACCCCCCCACCTATTTGAGGGTAGAACTCGGAAACTGTTTGCGCAAAGTCCAGGTTGTTGGGAATGAAAAGAATCAACGGTATCGGCGCCGATGCAGGCAGCGTCACCGAGATATTGGAAATATTTAAAGGAGGTGTCGTAAATGAACCCGTGGAAATGCTTGGGATGTGTATCGGGGGGATGGTGAGCTGAGGCAGGCTGAACGCACCCAGCCTGATGCCGGCGGGAATCGTCAACGCGGGAATAGCTATCGGCGAAATGCTCAGTCGGGGCAGATCGAACGAACCCAGCGTGATACCGGCGGGAACCGTCAGGGCGGGTATTTCGATCGGCGGCAGCGTCAGCCGGGGCAGATCGAATGCACCCAGGCTGATACCGGCGGGGATGGTCAGCGACGGAATGGTGATCGACGGAATGCTTACCCGGGGCAGGTCGAACGCGCCCGCCATGATTCCGGCGGGTGTGGTCAACTCCGGAATAGATATGGACGGCAACGTGATCGGCGGCAAGTCGAACGCGCCTATGTTGATGCCGGCCGGGATGGTCAGCGACGGAATGGTAAAGGACGGCAACGTAATCGGCGGCAGACCGAACCCGCCCACCGTGATCCCCGCGGGTGTGGTCGCCGCCGGAATCGTCAACGACGGCAACGTAATCGGCGGCAGGCCGAACCCGCTCACCGTGATCCCCGCGGGGGTGGTCGCCGCCGGAATCGTCAACGACGGCAACGTAATCGACGGCAAGTTGAACCCAGGCACCGTGATCGGCGGCATGTGCAACGGCGGCAGTGTCAGATCCGGCGTCGTGACCGTGAAGTTGAGGTTGCCCTGACCCACCCCGCTGTAAAACACACCGTTGTTCAAGTCGCCGATATTGAACAGACCGTTGTTCATGTCACCGAAGTTGAACAACCCTGTATTGATATTTCCGGTGTTGAAATATCCGGTGTTTGTGCTGCCCGAGTTGAAACTGCCGGTGTTGAATGACCCGGGGTTGAAACTGCCCATGTTGAAGCTGCCGGTGTTCACCATACCGGTGTTCCATGACCCGACATTGAGCAACCCAGTATTGCCCAGCCCTGAGTTCCCGATGCCGAAGTTGCCCGACCCCGAGTTGAAGAATCCCACATTATTGGTGCCCGAATTGAACAAACCAATGTTGCCGCTACCCGAATTCAGGCCACCCAAACCGAACTGACCGATACCCGCACCACCGAGCACCAGGTACGCGTCGCCGAAACCGATCCGGTTACTACCCGTCAGGCCGAAGCCGATGTTCCCGTTACCGGTATTCGCGAACCCCACATTGAAGTCGCCCAGGTTCGCCGCGCCCACGTTCGCATTGCCGATGTTGCCGATACCCAGGTTGATCGCAGCTGCGCTGGGCGCGACCTCCGCGGCTGTCGTGCCCGCCGCTGCACTAAGCGCCAAGCCGGCGAGCCCCTCCAGTGGCCTGGTGAAAGGTGTTAGGGCCGAGACGATGTGAGACATTCCGCCGTGGTAACCGAACATCGCGGCCACGTCCTGTGCCCACATCTGCTCGTACGCGGCTTCGGTGGCGGCGATCCCATGGGCGTTTTGTCCGAAGAGATTCGACCAGACCAAGGACCGCATTTGGGTGCGGTTGGCCGCGATGATCGCCGGATTCACCGTTGCGGCCAGCGTCGCCTCGAAGACCGCCGCCGCCATCCGGGCGTGGCCTGCCGCCTCTGCGGCTTGGGCTCCCACGGTGCCCAGCCACCCTGCGTATTCGGTGGCTGCGGCCGCCATCGCGGTTGCTGCCGGACCCTGCCATGAGCTCCCCGCAAGTCCTGAGGTCACTGACCCGAAAGAAGCTGCCGCCGAAGCCAATTCGGCGGCCAGCCCCTCCCATGCCGCGGCGGCCGAGAGCATCGGCGCCGACCCCGCGCCGGAAAGAATCCGGAGCGAGTTGATCTCGGGTGGCAGTACGAAGAAATTCATCCGGCATCAGCCCTGGCCTGACGCGTCATTGTTGGATTCCAGGGTTCCCGGATGTGCCAGAGCTGCCGGGAAGGCCGTCCTGGCCGCCGGGGGCGCCGCCGTCGCCGCCGGCGGCAGGGCTGCCTGGCGTGCCGCCGGCGCCGCCGCCGCTGCCGCCGTTGAAAAAGTTGCCGCCGTTGCCGCCGTTTCCGGCGTTGCCGCCCTTGCCGCCGTCGCCACCGTTATCCGTGCTGTCGGGCGAAGCGCCACCGGCGCCGCCGCTGCCGCCGTTACCGCCGTTACCGCCGCTGCCGCCTTGGAAGGCGCCGCCGCCGCCCGTGCCGCCCGTGCCGCCCGCGCCACCCACACCACCGTTGCCGCCTGCCTTGGCGTCGTACGCGACGCCGCCGGCGCCGCCTTTACCGCCGTTGCCGCCGTTGCCGCCGCCGGTGGCAACTATGCCCTCGGCACCTTTGCCGCCGGTGCCACCCATGCCGCCGGCACCGCCGGCGCCGGCGTTGCCGCCTGCAGACGCCTCGCCGCCGGCGCCACCGGCGCCGCCGTTACCGCCGTTGCCGCTGGCGCCGCTAACGTTTGAGCCTGCGCCGCCGGTCCCGCCCGTCCCGCCGGCTCCGCCGACGCCCCCGGCGCCAGCGTTAGCACCACTAAATCCCTGGCCTCCCTCACCGCCGACGCCGCCCCCGCCGCCATTGCCGCCGGCGCCGCCACTGCCGTTGGAGGCGGGAGTGCCGCCGACGCCGCCGACACCGCCCAGACCGCCCGCCCCGCCGGCGCCGGCGTTACCGCCGAAGCTTGCCGCGCCGCCAACGCCGCCGGCGCCGCCCGTGCCGCCTTGGCCGGCGCTTCCGCCGAAGTCGATAGTCAGGCCGCCAGCGCCGCCGTAGCCACCAACGCCACCCGCGCCACCGACGCCACCAGCCCCGGCAGTGCCGCCGCCGATTGCCTCGCCGCCCGATCCGCCGACGCCGCCCAGGCCACCGGCGCCTCCATGAGCGCCGGCGTTGGCACTACCACCGCCGCCGTAACCACCCACGCCGCCGGCGCCGCCGACGCCGCCGTTGCCGCCGTCGATTGCCTTCCCGCCGGCGCCCCCAGCGCCGCCGGCGCCGCCGGCGCCGCCGTTGCCGTTTCCAGCAAGCCCTTCCCAGGCGGGGCCACCGGCACCACCGCCGCCGCCCGCACCGCCGTTGCCGCCGCCGACACCGCCGACACCCGCTCCGCCATCGCCGCCGTTACCGCCGTTGCCGCCGTTTGTGCCGTTCGGAACGCCAAAGTAGCCGCCGCCGCCGCTACCGCCGCTACCGCCATCGCCGCCGCGGCCGTTGCCACCGGCGATGCCGGCGACACCCGCACCGGCACCGGCGCTGCCGCCCACACCAGCGGCGCCGCCCTTGCCGCCATTGCCGCCAACGCCGCCAACGGCCCCCACAACCGTCGTCGTTACGCCGGCGCCGCCCACGCCGCCGGTACCGCCGTTGCCGCCGACGCCGCCGTTACCGTTGGCACCGCCGACGGGGCTGCTGCCGCCGTTGCCGCCGGCGCCCCCATTGCCCCCGTTGCCGCCGACGCGGCCGTCGCCGAAGTAGGGCGTACCGGCCCCGGCTTGACCCGCCCCGCCATCGCCGCCCGCACCGCCGTTGCCGGCGACACCGCCGCCTGCGCCGCCGACCGCATTGCCGCCGTTGCCGCCGGTGCCGCCATTGCCGCTCGGACCGGCATCGGCGGCGAAGCCGCTGGCGTTGCCGTTGCCGCCCCTGCCGCCGTTGCCGCCGTTGCCGTTGAGGCCAATGGTCCCGCCGCTGCCGCCCGTGCCCGCGGCGCCACCCACGCCGGCGTCACCGCCGGTGCCGCCACCACCGCCCGAGCCACCCATGCCGCCCACGCTGCCGACGGCGCCGGTGCCGCCCATGCCGCCCGTGCCGCCGCTGCCTCCCGCGCCGCCGGTGCCGTTGGTTCCGGTGCTGATGCTGTTGCCGCCGTTGCCGCCGGCACCGCCGGCACCGCCTACGCCACCGCTGGTGCCGGACTCGCCGAGGCTGACGCCGTTCCCGCCGACGCCGCCATCGCCGCCATTACCACCGGCGCCACCGTTGCCAGCGGCCCCGCCGAACACACCACCGAGGTTGTTGCCGCCAGCGCCGCCCTTGCCGCCGGCGCCTCCGACGGTGCCGCCATGGGGGAATGAATAGCCCGCAGCGCCGTTGCCGCCCTTGCCGCCGTTGCCGCCGACGCCGTTAACGCCGGGACCGCCGCTGCCGGAAATGCCATTGGTCCCGCCGGCGCCGCCGACACCGGCGTCGCCGCCGTTACCGCCGTTACCGCCGTTACTGCCGTTCTGGCCGCTGGTCGGGCCGGCGTCGCCGGCGTTGCCGCCGTTACCGCCATTACCACCGGCGCCGCCAAAACCGTTGAGCCCGGTGCCAATGCTGTCGCCGCCGACGCCGCCGGCACCACCAGTGCCGCCGTTGCCGCCGTTCACACCTGCCTTGTTGGTTCCGCCGTTAGCGCCGGTGCCGCCCGCGCCGCCGTTGCCGCCCGTCCCACCGTTACCGGCGGCCCCGCCGAAACCGCCCGTGTTGTTCCCGCCGTTGCCGCCAGCGCCGCCGGCGCCGCCGTCGTTGCCTCTGATCGTGTCGCCCACGCCGCCGTTGCCGCCCTTGCCGCCGGTGCCACCGACGCCGTTGCTGCCGACACCGCCTCCGTTGCCGCCCTCACCTGAGGCGCCACCGACGCCCGAGTTGCCGCCGTTCCCGCCTTTGGCGCCAGGCAGGCCATCTTGTATGGAACCGTCCCCGCCGTTGCCGCCGGTGCCACCTACGCCTCCGTTCCCGCCCGTGCCGCCGGCACCGTTGGTGCCAGTGAGGTCGCTGTTGCCCCCCTTGCCGCCTGCGCCACCGGCACCGCCCGTGCCGCCCTCGGTAGCCGCCTGGTTGACTACGCCACTGCCGCCGTTGCCGCCGGCACCGCCGTTGCCGCCGGCACCACCTGTTCCGCCGCTGCCGCCGCCGTTGCCGCCACCGGTGTCGCCGCCGTTGCCGCCTTTGCCGCCTACTCCACCAATGGTCCCCCCAGTGGGGTTCGTTGCACCGGCAGCGCCATTGCCGCCCCGGCCGCCGGTGCCGCCAACGCCGTTCAGTCCGTTCGCGCCCTTAGACCCGATGCCTGTGTCGCCGCCGGCCCCGCCGGTGCCAGCTTTACCGCCGTTACCGCCATCGCCGCCAGCCGAGCCGTTCTGCCCCTGGGTCGGGCCGGCGTTGCCGCCGTTTCCACCGGCGCCGCCGGTCCCGCCGACACCACCGTTGCCGTTGGCGCCTTCGCCGCGCGGGCCGGTAGCGGTGTTCAAGCCGCCCTTGCCGCCGGTGCCGCCGGCGCCGCCCAGACCACCGGCCACGCCCGCCTGGTTGAGTCCGCCGTCAGCGCCCGTGCCGCCAGCACCGCCGGTGCCGCCGGCACCGCCGCTTCCGGCCGCCCCACCGCCGAAGCCACCGCTGTTGGCGCCCCCGGTGCCGCCGGTACCGCCGGTACCGCCTTTGCCGCCTCGGATCATGTCGCCCAAACCGCCGGTCCCCCCGGCCCCGCCGGTGCCACCCGTTCCGTTGCTGCCGACGACGCCGCCCTTACCTTCGCCGCCGCCGACATTCCCACCGTGGCCGGCAGCGCCACCGGTACCGCCGGCGCCGCCGCTCAAGCCGTCTTGTATAGACGCGTTGCCGGCGTTGCCCCCGCGGCCGCCGGCGCCGCCGGTGCCGCCGATGCCGCCGCTGCCTTTGGTCCCGCCGGCGTCACTGCTGCCGCCACTGCCCCCGTCCCCGCCGGCGCCGCCGGTGCCGCCGTTGCCGCCCGCCTGGTTGATGACGCCGTCAACCCCGGCGCCCCCGATACCGCCGTTGCCGCCGTTGCCGCCGGCGCCGCCGGTGCCTCCGCCGTGGCCGCCGCTGTTGACGCCGCCGTTGCCGCCATTACCGCCTCGGCCGCCGGTCGTCCCGCCTGCGACGTTCGTGGCGCCCTGGCCCCCAGTACCGCCGGCGCCACCCGTGCCGCCGGTTCCGTTAAAGCCGGCTTCGCCGCTGCTGCCGCCGATGCCCGGGTCGCCCGCATTACCACCGTTGCCGGCCGCGCCGCCGGCGCCGCCATCTCCGCCATTGAGGCCGTTCTGCCCGTTGGCGTTGCCGGCGTTGCCGCCCACGCCCCCGCTGCCGCCGCTGCCACCGGCGCCACCCGCGCCACTGAACCCGCCATGGCCGTCGCCGCCCACGCCGCCGGTCCCGCCGCCGCCGCCGCGGCCGCCGATGCCGCCGGCTTGGTTGACTCCGCCGTTGGTGCCGGCGCCACCGACACCCCCGGTGCCGCCCGTGCCGCCGGTGCCGCCCACCCCGACCGCCCCGGCTTTGGCGTTGCCGACGGTGCCGCCCGTGCCGGTGGCCCCGCCTGCACCGGCGCCGCCGCCGTTCCCGCCGGTGCCGCCAGCACCGCCGTCGAGGCCGGCAGATCCGGCACCGCCGGCGCCACCCTGCCCTCCTTTGCCGCCCTTGCCGCCGCTGCCGCCGTCGCCGTTGGCACCGCCAGCGAAGCTGCCGCCGCCCTTACCGCCGGAGCCGCCCTCGCCGCCCAAACCACCCTGGCCGCCGCTGCCGCCGTTTTGCCCGGTGAGGCCGTTAATACCGCTGGTTCCAACGTTGCCGTTGCCGCCGTTGCCCCCTACGCCGCCGACGCCGCCGGTGCCGGCGGTGCCTACGTCACCGCCGACGCCGCCAACCCCGGCGCCGCCGCCACCGCCGGCGTACCCACCGACGCCACCGGTGCCACCCTTCCCGCCATTGCCGCCGAAGCCAACACCATTGCCACCATCGCCGCCGGTGCCGCCCCTGCCGCCCGTCCCACCTGTGCCGCCGTTGCCGTTCAGGCCGCCCGAGCCGCTGTTGCCGCCCTTGCCGCCGATACCGCCGGCGCCACCAGCACGACCTTCGTTGCCTTGATTTCCGGGGCTGCCGGTGGTGCCGAGGCCGCCGTCGCCGCCGGTGCCGCCCTGACCGCCCTTACCTCCATTGCCGAAGTTTCCGCTGCCGCCGCCTTTGCCGGCTCCGACGCCACTGTCGCCGCCGGCCCCCGCGTTGCCGCCATCGCCGCCCACGCCGCCGGCGCCGCCGTCGACACCCAAGCCCAGGCCGGATCCGCCCTGGCCGCCCTGGCCACCGGTACCGCCACTGCCTCCCTTGCCGCCAGCGCCATCCGTGCCGCCGCTGCCGCTGTTACCACCGGCACCGCCCTTGCCGCCCTCGCCACCCGCGTGGCCCTGGAAGCCCTGCTTGCCCGCGCTGCCGGTGGTACCGATGCTGCCGTCGCCGCCGTCTCCGCCCTGGCCGCCGTGGCCGCCGTCGCCGAAGTTTCCGCTGCCGCCGCCGCTGCCGCCGGAGCCACTCCCACCGCCTGCCCCGGCGTTGCCACCGGCACCGCCTGCACCGCCCTTACCGCCGTCGACGCCGTAACCCAGGCCAGTACCGCCGTTGCCACCCTGGCCGCCGCTACCGCCGCTGCCGCCCTTGCCGCCGGCACCATTCAGGCCGCCGGCAAGTGTGCTGCCCCCGTCCCCGCCTTTGCCGCCAGCACCACCCGCGAATCCTGCTTTGCCGTTAAGACCGCCGTTGGCGCCATTGACCCCCGCGTCGCCGTTGCCGCCGCTGCCGCCGGCGCCGCCTGCGCCGCCGTTTCCAGCTTTACCGACGACGCCGCCGGTGCCGCCGGTGCCGGCCTGGCCGAGGCCGCCGGCGTTCCCGCCCGCGCCGCCATCGCCGCCGGCGCCACCGGCCACACCGAAGCCGACGCCGGTGCCACCGGCTCCACCCGCGCCCCCGGCGCCGCCATTGCCGGCGTTACCGCCGTTGCCGTTGGTTCCTCCGGCACCGCTGCCGCCGCTGCCGCCATTGCCGCCCGCGCCGCCCGCATAACCATTGACACCCTTACCGCCCACGACACCGGCGGCCCCTTTATCTCCTTGACCGCCGTCGCCGCCATTCCCGCCGACTCCCCCGACGCCGGACTTGGCGGTGACCGTGCCGCCCTGGCCGAGTCCGTTGGTGCCATCCAGGCCGCCAGTTCCAGCGGCGCCACCGACGCCACCGTCGCCGCCGGCCCCGCCCGCCACGCTGAAGTTGACGCCGGAACCGCCGGCGCCGCCCGTACCGCCGGTACCGCCGTTGCCACCGGCGCCGCCGGTCCCGTAGTTCCCACCGGCGCTGCTCCCACCGGCACCGCCGCGGCCACCGGCGCCGCCCGCATGGCCGGTGCTGCCCTTGCCCCCAACGACTCCGGCGGCCCCGACATCACCGGCAGCCCCATTTCCACCCTGACCGCCATTGCCGCCGTTGCCCGCCGCGCCGGCACTGCCGCTCTGGCTGCCGCCGGTGCCCGCCAGACCCCCGGCGCCGGCGTTGCCGCCGCTTCCGCCGGTACCGCCCGCGCCGCCCGACTTGCCCAAGCCGACCCCGGATCCACCGTTACCGCCTATGCCGCCGGTCCCGCCGTCGCCGCCGGTCCCACCGGACCCAGTGGTGCCGCCGGCGCCGCTGTTGCCGCCGGCGCCCCCGGCGCCGCCCTGGCCGCCGGCACGGCCGGTGCCGCCCTGGGCGCCGTTCAGGCCTGTCGCACCGGTGTCGCCGTCGCCGCCGTCGCCGCCGTGGCCACCGTCGCCGCCGGTGCCGGCCGCCCCAGCCGCGCCACCCGTGCCGCCGGTGCCCGCATTGCCACCGGCGCCGGCGTTGCCGCCCTGACCCCCGGTGCCACCCTGGCCACCGTCGAGGCCGAAGCCGACGCCGGTACCACCGTCGCCGCCCTGGCCGCCCGCCCCGCCCTTGCCCCCGACTTGACAGCATCAGCGGCCGGGGACGTGGCCAGTATCGGTTCAACGATCAGCGCCGCCAACGCGGCCGCAGC
>NZ_MVHT01000133.1 GCF_002086275.1 Mycobacterium intermedium
GTCGAAGAACCCAAGGATATTCAGGCCGTCGAGCGCACCCGTGAATTCCGCGGCCGCCGCCCACCAGCGCCCACCGCCGCCCACCGAGATTGCCGTGACGGCTGCGCCCTGGGCACCCACCACAACCATGGGTGCAATCTCGACGGCCGCCGCCCACCAGCGCCCACCGCCGCCCACCGAGATTGCCGTGACGGCTGCTCCTCGAGCACCAACCACAACCATGGGTGCAATCTCGCCGGCCGCCGCCCACCGCGACCACCCGCCGCCCACCGAGATTGCCGTGAGGGCTGCTCCTCGAGCACCAACCACAACCATGGCCGCAATCTCGCCGGCCGCCGCCCGGCCGACGCCCACCCGCCGCCCACCCAGATTGCCGTGAGGGCTGCGCCGCGGGCACCGACCACAACCATGGCCGCAATCTCGCCGGCCAAAGCGAGACGCCAGAAGTCAGACGAGCACGCGACGGCCCGCTAGGGCGCGACCAAGCGTCAATTCGTCGGCGAACTCCAGATCGCCACCCATGGGAAGCCCAGACGCGATCCGGGTCACGGTCAACCCGGGGATGTCGCGCAGCATCCGCACCAGATAGGTCGCCGTTGCCTCACCCTCGGTATTGGGGTCGGTGGCGATGATCACCTCGGTGATGTCGACGTCGTCAACGCGCTGGCCTATCCGAGTCAGCAACTCCCGAATGCGCAACTGATCCGGCCCGATTCCGGACAACGGGTCCAGCGCCCCACCCAACACGTGGTAGCGGCCGCGGAATTCACGGGTGCGCTCGACGGCCTGAATATCCTTGGGTTCTTCGACCACGCACACCACCGACGCATCTCGACGCGCGTCAGAACAAATCCGGCATCGCTCGTCGTCGGAAACGTTGCCGCACACCACGCAAAACCGCACACCGTCGCGAACCTTGCCGAGCACAGCCACCAGCCGGTCAATCTCCGGCGGCTCCACCGACAACAGGTAGAACGCGATGCGTTGCGCGCTCTTGGGGCCGATGCCCGGCAACTTGCCGAGTTCGTCGATCAGGTCCTGAACGGGTCCTTCAAACATGCTGGCGCAAGTGTCAGGGCGGGTCAGACCCCCAGGCCGGGGCCAGGACCGCCCGGCCTCGGCCCAGGCGGGACCGGCGGCGCACCCGGGCCACCCGGCGGCACACCCGGTTGCCCCGGCTGCGCCCCAGGCGGGGCCGGCGGACGCATCGCCCCGGCCAACGCCCCCAGACGCTCCTGCGCCATCTTGGTGACCTGCTGCGAGGCGTCGCGCATCGCGCCGACGATCAAGTCCTGCAAGGTCTCGATGTCGCTGGGATCAACGACCTTGGGATCGATCGTCACCCCGACTACCTCGCCGCTGCCCTTGACCTCAACCTTGACCAGGCCACCGCCAGCCGAACCGTGCACTACCGAGTTCGCCAGTTGGTGCTGGGCTTCCAGTAGCTTTTGTTGCATCTGCTGCGCCTGTGCGAGCAGTTGCGACATATCGCCTCCGGGTTGCATGACAGTCCCCTCGCATCTTGGTCTCGAGTTGGTTTCGCCTGCGGTTGTCGGCGATTTGAAACCTCAAGCGTAGACGGCGCCGCGCTACCTTGGCGCCGTGGACCTACGAGTTGGCCTTCGTGTCGGGGTGGCAATGGCGGCCGGGGCGCTTGTCGCGGCCGGGACACCCAGCATCCCGGCAGCAACCGCCGCCCCTTCCAACATCGCCGGCATGGTCGTATTCATCGACCCCGGCCACAATGGCGCCAACGACGCATCCATCAGCCGCCAAGTGCCCACCGGCCGCGGCGGCACCAAGGACTGCCAGGCCAGCGGGACGTCAACCAACAGCGGCTACCCGGAACACACCTTCACCTGGGACACGGCACTGCGCTTGCGCGCCGCCCTCAGCGCGCTCGGCGTGCGGACCGCCATGTCGCGCGGTAACGACAACGCGCTGGGTCCCTGCGTGGACGAGCGCGCCAACATGGCCAATTCGCTGCGTCCCAACGCGATCGTCAGTCTGCACGCCGACGGCGGCCCGGCGACCGGCCGCGGATTCCACGTCAACTACTCATCCCCGCCGCTTAACGCGGCGCAGTCCGGACCGTCGGTGCAGTTCGCCCGGGTGATGCGCGATCAGCTGCAGGCATCGGGCCTCCCCCCGGCCAACTACATCGGCCAAGGCGGCCTGTACGGGCGCTCGGACCTGGCCGGGCTCAACCTCGCGCAGTATCCGTCGGTCCTGGTCGAGTTGGGCAACATGAAGAACCCCGCCGACTCGGCGCTGATGGAGTCCGCCGAGGGCCGGCAGAAGTATGCCGAAGCACTGGTCAAGGGCGTCGCGGGCTTTCTGGCCACCCAGGCCCAGACGCGCTAGCCCGAGGAGCTTTCCAGCTCTTTCTTCAGGTTGGCCAACACTTCGCCCTGGATCTTCTTCAGCCCCAGCGGCGCAAATGTCTTCTCGAAGAATCCCTTGATGCCGCCCGCCCCGTTCCAGGACGTCTTGACGGTGACGCTGGATCCAGGCCCCGCGGGAGCGACCGTCCAGTTCGTCACCAGGGACGAGTTCGCGTCCTTCTCGATCACCGTGTGACCGGCCACGTCCACGCTGGCCTGAACGTCGCGCACCCGCGATTCGGTGGCCTGCAGTCGCCATTTCGCCACCGTGCCCTGCCCGTGACCACCCTCGAGGACCTGGTAATCGCTGTAGTGCGACGAAAGGATCTTGGGGCGGACGGTCTCGTAGTCGGCCACTGCTTCAAGCACGGCCGCGGGCTCAGCGTTGATCAAGATCGTGCTGGCTGCGCTCACCTGTCCCATTAGGCGCAACTCCTTCTGGTTACTCCGTGTCTGGCAGAAAAGTCCGCACTGCACGGTCGGATGTCGACGACTAGGATATCTGTGGTGGCTGTCCCTGGATCCGCACAGTCAGCTCACACTGCAGCTGTAGAGCGTTTGCGCGCAAGTTATCGATCCATCCCGCCGACTGCGCCGGTACGACTCGCCAAGCCCACCTCGAATTTGTTCCGCGCTCGCGCCAAAAGCGGTGTGCGCGGCCTTGATACGTCGGGGCTGACCGACGTTTTGGGCGTCGACCCCGATGCCCGTACCGCCGACGTCGCCGGCATGTGCACCTACGAGCGGCTGGTGGCCGAGACGCTGCGTTACGGCCTTGCGCCACTTGTGGTTCCGCAATTGAAGACCATCACCATCGGCGGCGCCGTCAGCGGCTTGGGCATCGAGTCGGCATCGTTTCGCAACGGCCTGCCACACGAATCGGTGCTGGAGATGGATATCCTCACCGGCGCAGGCGAATTGCTCACCGTATCCGCCGACGAGTACCCCGACTTGTACCGCGCGTTTCCTAATTCCTATGGAACGCTTGGATATTCAACACGAGTAAAAATCTTGTTGGAGCCAATCAAGCCGTTCGTGACGCTGCGACATGTCCGATTCCACTCGGTGGACGCACTCATCACGCAACTGGAACGGGTCGTCGACACCGGTGGATACGACGGCGTCCCGGTCGATTACCTCGACGGAGTGGTGTTCAGCGCCGACGAGAGCTACCTGTGCCTGGGCATCCGGACCATCACCCCGGGGCCGGTCAGCGACTACACCGGCAAAGACATTTACTACCAGTCGATCCGGCATGACACCGGGATCAGGGACGACCGGCTGACGATTCACGACTACTTCTGGCGTTGGGACACCGACTGGTTCTGGTGCTCACGCGCGTTCGGCGCGCAGAACCCGCGGGTGCGGCGATGGTGGCCGCGCCGCTACCGGCGCAGCAGCTTCTACTGGAAGCTGGTAGCCCTGGATCAACGGTTCGCTATCTCCGACCGGATCGAAAAGCGCAACGGCCGTCCCCCACGCGAGCGGGTGGTGCAAGACGTCGAGCTACCGATCGAACGGGCAGGCGAGTTCCTCGACTGGTTCCTCGAAACCGTGCCCGTCACGCCAATCTGGTTGTGCCCGTTGCGACTGCGCGACCACCAAGGCTGGCCGTTGTACCCGATCCGACCGGACCACACGTACATCAACATCGGATTCTGGTCGTCGGTGCCGGCGGGTGCCACCGAGGGTGAGACCAACCGCAAGATCGAGAACAAGGTGAGCGAACTCGACGGTCACAAGTCGCTGTACTCGGACTCTTATTACTCCCCCGAGGAGTTTGACGCGCTCTACGGCGGGGAGTCTTACAACACCGTGAAGAAGACTTACGACCCCGATTCCCGTCTGTTAACTCTGTACGAAAAGGCGGTGCAACGACGATGACAGTGACTGCGCCCACCAACCCGTTAGGCCCCCGGCTGAGCATGGCGGAGGTTCTGAAGATCTTCACCGCCGCGGGGGAACAACCACTGAAGTTCACTGCCTACGACGGCAGCGTCGCCGGCAAAGAAGACGCCCCGTTGGGACTCGAACTCAAATCCCCGCGCGGCGCGACCTACCTGGCGACTGCCCCCGGGGAACTCGGCATCGCACGGGCCTACGTGTCCGGCGAGTTGCAAACGCACGGGGTACACCCCGGAGATCTCTACGACCTGCTGATGGCGTTGACCGACCGGGTCCAGTTCAAGAGGCCGTCCCTGCGGGTGCTGGCGAATGTGGTGCGGTCCATCGGAGTGGAGCACCTGCTGCCGGTCGCGCCGCCACCTCAGGAAACGCCGCCGCGGTGGCGCCGGGTCGCCGAGGGCTTACGGCACAGCAAAACCCGCGACGCCGACGTCATCCACCACCACTACGACGTCTCCAACACCTTTTACGAGTGGGTCCTCGGCCCGTCGATGACCTACACCTGCGCGGTCTACCCGACACCCGACGCGACGCTGGAAGAGGCCCAGGAAAACAAGTACCGGCTGGTCTTCGACAAGCTGCGGCTACAACCGGGTGACCGGTTGCTCGACGTCGGATGCGGCTGGGGCGGCATGGTGCGCTACGCGGCGCGGCGTGGCGTCCGCGCCATAGGTGCCACCTTGTCGGCCGAGCAGGCCAAGTGGGCGCAGCAGGCGATCGAGGACGAAGGGCTCGCGGACCTGGCCGAGGTGCGGCATTGCGACTATCGCGATGTACCGGAGACGGGCTTCGACGCGGTTTCCTCGATCGGACTCACCGAGCACATCGGCGTCAAGAACTACCCGCGCTATTTCGCGTTCCTCAAGTCCAAATTGCGCACCGGCGGGCTGCTGCTCAATCACTGCATCACCCGGCATGACAACACTTCGACGCCGTTCGGGGGCGGTTTCACCGACCGCTATGTCTTTCCCGACGGCGAGCTGACGGGCTCGGGACGCATCATCACCGAGATCCAGGAAGTCGGCTTCGAGGTGTTGCACGAGGAAAACCTCCGGCACCACTATGCGATGACGCTGCGTGACTGGGGGCGCAACCTCGTCGAGCACTGGGAGGAAGCGGTGGTCGAGGTCGGGCTACCGATCGCCAAGGTGTGGGGCTTGTACATGGCGGCATCGCGAGTGGCGTTCGAACGCAACAACATTCAGCTGCATCACGTATTGGCCGCCAACGTCGACACCTGGGGCGAGGACGGGTTGCCGCTGCGGCCCTGGTGGACGCCGTAGCCCGATGGCCGGGCTGACCGGCCTAGCCGTCGATGCGGCGGGCGCCCAGCTCATTCTGCAGCAATTCCAGGGCGACCTCTTCAGGGTCGCGCCGCGGGGCCGCCGGGTCGCTGCGTCCCGCTTCGGCCAGCATGCTTTCTTCTTCGGCGCGACGAGCCGCATCGACTTC
Source organism: Mycobacterium intermedium (assembly GCF_002086275.1). Taxonomy (GTDB): domain Bacteria; phylum Actinomycetota; class Actinomycetes; order Mycobacteriales; family Mycobacteriaceae; genus Mycobacterium; species Mycobacterium intermedium. The sequence continues at coordinate 5,742 of NZ_MVHT01000133.1, forward strand.
CGGGCGGGGTTCTTCGCGCTTGGGGGCCGGCGCGTTTCCGACGGGCTCGCCGGAGCCGGTTTCACACCGCACCCGCCAGTTGACGCCGAGCGCATCCTTGAGAGCCTCGGCGATGACGTCGGCATTGCGTTGTTCACACAGCCGCTTGGCCAGCGGCGCCGACTCGTGAGCCAGCACCAGGGTGTTGCCTTCGAGGGCCCGGACGGTGGCGCCGGCCAGCATGACCTCGGTGGTCCGGCTGCGCTGGCGGACCTTTTCGCGGACCGTGGGCCACATCGTCCGCACCGCGGCCGCACTGAGTTCGCCCGGCGCGGCGGCTGGTTCCGGTGGTGGTGGCGGTTCCGGTGGTGCTGTGGACGCGGCAGGAGGCTCCCGATGAGCCGCGGGCGGCGGCGCGCTCTCGCGTGCGGGCGCGGACTCGCGTGCCGGCGCGCGACGCGGCGCCGGCGCTGGTTCGGCCACCGCGCTCGCAGCTGCGGCCGGTGCCGTGCTCGGAGCTGCTGCGGGAATCGACATATCCAGCCGCTTCTCAATCCGCTCGACACGTTGCAGCAACGCCGACTCGGCGTCGCTGGCCGACGGCAACAGCAGCCGCGCACACACCACTTCCAGCAGCAACCGGGGGGCGGTCGCACCGCGCATCTCCCCCAAGCCGGCCTGAACCACCTCCGCGTATCGCGTCAGAGTCGCCGGTCCGATACGCGCCGCCTGCTCGCGCATCTTGTCGAGCACGTCCTCCGGCGCGTCCACCACGCCACGGGATGCCGCATCGGGAACCGCCTGCAACAGGATCAGGTCGCGGAAGCGCTCCAGCAGGTCGGTGGCGAAGCGACGCGGGTCGTGCCCGGCGTCGATCACCGACTCGACCGCCCCGAACAAGGCGGCCGCATCGCCGGCGCCGAGCGCGTCGACCGCGTCGTCGATCAGCGCAACATCGGTGGCACCGAGCAGCCCCAACGCCCGCTGGTAGGTGACGTGCGACCCCTCGGCGCCCGCCACCAACTGATCCAGCACCGAAAGGGTGTCGCGGGGCGACCCGCCGCCGGCCCTGATCACCAGGGGATACACCGCGTCGTCGACGACGACACCCTCCTGCTCGCAGATGCGACCGATCAAGGTGCGCATGGTGCGCGGCGCCAATAGCCGGAACGGGTAGTGATGCGTACGTGACCGAATGGTCGGCAGCACCTTCTCGGGCTCGGTGGTGGCAAAGATGAAGATCAGATGTTCCGGGGGTTCCTCCACGATCTTCAGCAGTGCGTTGAACCCGGCGGTGGTCACCATGTGCGCCTCGTCGACGATGAACACCCGGTAGCGCGACTGTGCGGGCGCGTAGAACGCGCGGTCCCGCAGCTCGCGGGTGTCATCCACGCCGCCGTGGCTCGCCGCGTCGAGTTCGACCACATCGATGCTGCCGGGAGCATTGGGCGCCAACGCCACACAGGAGTCGCAGACACCGCACGGCGTGGCGGTGGGTCCCTGCGCGCAGTTCAGCGACCGTGCCAGAATCCGCGCTGACGATGTCTTCCCGCAGCCGCGCGGTCCGGAGAACAAGTACGCGTGGTTGATCCGGCCGGCTTCCAGCGCGATGGACAGCGGTTCGGTGACGTGCTCCTGCCCCACCACCTCGGCGAAGGTCGCCGGTCGATACTTGCGGTACAGAGCCACGTCAGCAGGCTACCGACGCGGGGTGACGCCTACCGGTTTGGCGTTGACTCTGCGCTGAGGGCGCACCGCACTCGCACTTTTCCGCCATCAGCGCAGAGTCAATTCCGAGGATCGCCCTCAAGGCGCGCTCGGTGATGGCTCGAGCACCGACTCGGTAGCCGCCAACAGGGCGCACGTCGCCAATCCGTCGACGGCGTCGCGCAGGTCCGGCAAGGAGGGGAACGTCGGCGCGATCCGGATGTTCTTGTCGTCCGGGTCCTTGCGGTACGGGAACGACGCGCCCGCCTCGGTGACCGCGATACCGGCATCCTTGGCCAGCGCGACAGTGCGGCGCGCCGTGCCGGGCAACACGTCGAGGCTGATGAAGTAGCCGCCTTTGGGTTCCGTCCACGACGCGATCTTGGAATCGCTCAGCCGCTTGTCCAGGATTTCGAGCGCCAAGGCGAACTTGGGCGCCAGGATCTGCTGGTGGCGCTGCATGTGCAGCCGCACGCCGTCGGCATCGCCGAAGAAGCGCAGGTGACGGAGCTGATTGACCTTGTCCGGGCCGATCGACTTCTTCCCCGCGTGCTGCAGATACCACGCGATGTTGCCCAGCGATCCGCCGAAGAAGCTGACACCGGCGCCGGCGAAGGTGATCTTCGACGTGGACGCGAAGACGTAGGGCCGGTTGGGGTTGTTCGCCTTCGCGGCCAGCCCCAAGACGTCGACCTGGCGGATGAAGTCGTGGGTGAGCGTGTGCACCGCGTAGGCGTTGTCCCAGAACAGGCGGAAGTCGGGCGCCGCCGTGCGCATCTGAACGAGCCGGCGCACGGTTTCCCAGGAATAGGTGATGCCGGTGGGGTTGCCGAAGACCGGTACGTTCCACATCCCCTTGATGGCCGGGTCGACGGCGACCAGTTCTTCGATCAAATCCACATCCGGCCCGTCCTGCAGCATGGGGACCGGAATCATCTCGATGCCCAACGATTCCGTGATGGCGAAGTGGCGGTCGTATCCGGGTACCGGGCAGAGGAATTTGACGCTGGGTTCGTCCTTCCACGGCCGCGGCGAATCCACCCCGCCATAGATCATCGAGAAGGCGACCAGGTCGTGCATCAGCTCCAGGCTGGAGTTGTTTCCCGCGATCAAGTTCGGCACCGGGATGCCGAGCAGCTCGCCGAAGATGGCCCGCAGTGCCGGCAGGCCGTGCAGGCCGCCGTAGTTGCGGGTGTCGACGCCTTCTGGGTCGCGATAGTCGTCGCCGGGCAGGCTCAGCAGCTGGTTGGACAGGTCCAGCTGTTCCGCGGCGGGTTTGCCGCGGGTGAGATCCAGGGACAGCTTCTTGGCCTGCAGATCTGCATAATCCTGCTGATGACGCGCATGCAGCTTGGTTAGCTCTTCAGGACTCAGGGAATCGAACGCCACCACACGGCCTTTCGGTCCGACGCTTGAATACTGGCTCTGCGGTCCCCGACTAAGGGGACCCCGCGCACCCGACAGAGCCCATTGACCCTTGCTGCCTTCCGGCCCTGGGGGAGTTCACAGGATAAACGCCGCGCGGGGTCCAACGAGAGTGTAATACCCGGGTTGGAAGCGTCAGCGGGCAAGTAGCCGCTACCATGGCCACGGAGGATTCGCCTAGTGGCCTATGGCGCTCGCCTGGAACGCGGGTTGGGTTAACAGCCCTCGCGGGTTCAAATCCCGCATCCTCCGCAACTAGTCGCCCGTATGAACGGGCGCGCCCGGCTGGCCGCGTAAGCGCGGTGACGGTTGTGGTCACCGCTAGACTGGCTCGGACTCACCGGCCTGAGGAGGGGTATGGGGCGCAAGCTGGCCACGTTGTGGCACGCGTCGTTTTCAATCGGCGCCGGCGCCCTCTTCTTCTTTTTCGTCCTGCCCCGCTGGTCGGAGTTGGTTGGCGACACGTCGGAAACGCTGGGCACGGTCCTGCGGGTCGTCACGGGTCTGTTGATCGGTCTGGCCGCGCTGCCGGTGGTTTTCAACCTGCTGCGCACCCGCAAGCCTGAGCTCGGTGTCCCGCAACTGGCGCTGTCGATCAGGACCTGGTCGATCATCGGCCATGTCCTGGCTGGGGTGCTGATCGTGGGCACCGCGATCAGCGAAATATGGTTCAAGGTGGACAGCGCCGGGCGGTGGTTGTTCGCGATTTACGGCGCAGCCGCCGCCATCGCGGTCCTGGCGTTTTTCGCCTTCTACCTGTCGTTCATTGCCGAGCTGCCGCCGCCTCCGCCCAAACCGCGCAAGGTGAAGGAACCCAAGCAGCGGCGTCGGGACCGCAAGAAGAAGAAGGACGCTGACGAGGCCGACGAACTCGACGAGCTCGAAGACACCGACGAGCCCGAGGAGTCCGAAGAAGTCGAGGCGTCCGAAGAAGTCGAGGCGTCCCAAGAAGTCGAGGAGACCGAAGCAGCTGAAACGGTCCAGGCTGCGACCGCCGAGACCGTCGAAGCGCCGGCGCCCAAGCCCGAACTGGAGTCCGAGCCGGAATCGGTGACCGAGGAAGTCTCGACCAAAGAGATCCGGAAGCCCAAGCCCGCCGACGAACCACGCGCCTTGCGCAACCGCCGACCAAGCGGCAAGACTTCGCACCGCCGTCGACGCACCCGCGGTGGCGTGGCCGTCGAGGAATAGTCCCTCAGCGCCGCCGCAGGCGCTCTAGATACTCGGCGATGCCGCGCTGAGTCTCCTCCGAGCCCCAAAGCTGTCGAACTTCGCGGTTGATGTCCTCGGACTGATGGATTCGCGCCAACGTAGGCCCGCGCAGCTGGGCCTTGGTGTGTTGGTACGCATCGGCCGGGATGCCACCGAGATCGGCCGCCTCGGCAATGGCCGCCTCGATGAGGCCGTCGGCGACGACGGTGTGGGCCAGGCCGCGGACCACCGCCTCCGCTCCGCGGTAGTTGCGTCCGCCCAGTAACACCTCGTCGGCGCTGACGCCGCACGCGTAGCGCATCACCTCTAAAGCGGCGACGGGGAACGGCACTCCGACCCGCACCTCCGCCGCACCGATTTGGGCATCGGGGGTGATCAGCCTGCGGTCGCAGGCGCACGCCAGCACACACCCGCCGGCGATGGCTGCGCCGTTGATCGCGGCCACCGTCGGCCCCGGGTAGCCGAACACCGCCTCGAACGCGTTCGACAGCGCAGGGACCAGCCGGTCGGTGTATTCGGATCCGCCCTGCACCACACGGTCAAGTTCGACACCGGCGCTGAACACCCGGCCGGCACCGGTGATGACCAAAGCGCCCGCACCCGACCACGCCTGTTGGCGGATGGCATCGGTCAACTCGTCGAGAACTTCGACGTCGAGGGCGTTCACCCGCCCCGCGGACAGGGTCACGACGGTCACCGATTCTTCGCGGCGGATGTCAATCACCACGCAACCATAAATTGGGATCGGTAGCGCCGCGATCAGGCTGTACTTTTTCTCATGACGACGCCAAAGGGGCGCCGCCTGACGGAAGGAAGTCCAGTGAAGCGAGCTATCGCGGTCGCGATCGGAACCCTTGGCTGTGCATCGATACTGGTGGGCTGCTCGAGCGGCGGTGGCGGCGGACACGCAGCCAGCCCGTCTTCGGCCGGCGGTGGTGACGGCAAGGAGAAGACCACCAAGGTTGAGGTGGGCGGCGCGCCACTGGCCGGGGTGGACCCCGCATCGGTCACCTGCGTCAAGCAGGGCGGCAAGATCAACATCGGCAGCGGGACCAACAACGGCCAGCAGGCACTGGCCGTGGTGATGACCGACGGAAACCCGCCAACCGTCGACTCCCTGGCCATGGTCGTGGACGGCAACGCCCTGTCCGTCGCGAACAGCATGGGCCAGAACGTCGGCGAGGCCACCGTCTCGGTGGAAGGAAAAACCTACACAATCACCGGTAAGGCGCAGGGCGCTGACCTGAAGAACCCGATGGCCGGAATGATCACCAAGGACTTCAACATCAAGGTGAGCTGCGGTTGACCCACGGGCATCCGGGGTGGCGGGGGGGGGGGGGGGGCCCCCCCCCCCCCCCCCCGGGGGGGGCGGGGCCCCCCCCCCCCCCCCCCCCCC
>NZ_MVHT01000134.1 GCF_002086275.1 Mycobacterium intermedium
CGCGATGATGCCCCGCCGACGCCGCACCCGCGCCCAAGACCGGGCCGCACGCATCAAGGCCGAACGCAAACGCAACCGCGACGCCCGCGCCAAAACCCGCACCATCAGCACGACCGGCGAAACCACAGCAGGCCCACCGCCGGACCCCGACGACGAACCACCCCCCTTCTAGCGGCGGGGCGTCGCAAACACTTCATCTGCAGGCATTCTGCAGTCGCTGCCGCACGGCCATGAAACCCGTACGTCGTCTTTATCGTTTCGAAAAATGGACAAACGGGAATGCGCGGGAAATCTTCCGGCGAAAGGAACCCGTCATGAGTTCGATCTTGCGATTCGTCGCCCCCTCTCTGGCCGCCCTGGCCAGCGGCGCTGTGTTGTGTTCCCCGACGGCGTCGGCCGACGCGAATAGCTTCCTCAGCGAACTGCGAACCAACAACGTCATGCTTCCCGGCAAGACGCCGGACCAGGTAGTGGCGGCGGGTTACCAGACGTGCAGTGACTTGCGCGGCGGTGCGTCCATCCTCGACGAGATGAGCAAGGTCGAAAAGCGATACGGCATCAGCAACGGAACGCTGTTCGTCAGCGCCGCGACGACCAATCTCTGCCCAGACTTCGCCGGCTGAGCCACGGGGGGACCTGCCTGATGTCCCGCTCCGTCCTCAAGAAAGTTCTTGTCGCGTGCTGTGTAGTCGGGTTGGTGGGCACCGGTTGCAGCAGCGGGACCAGTGCCAGCAAGCCGTCATCGGGTTCGAGTGCACCAACAAGCACTGACCTATGACCCGCCGGGGAACACCGAGGGCCAGGGTGACTGCCATCTGCTCGTCTTCGAACGTGACGAGCACAAGCTCTACGAGATCTACCAAGGCTCGAAAAAGGGCGATGCGATTGCGGCCGTGGGCTTTTTCGTCTGGAACCTGAACAAGTCCTATCCGGAGACTCTTCGTGGTGATCAGTGCACCAGCGCCGACGCAGCCGGATTCCCGATTGCCGCGTTGCTGCCCACCGCGGACGAAGTTGCCTCTGGCGCGGTCAATCACCCGCTTCGATTCATCCTTCCGAACAGTCACATGCGAGAGGGTGTTTTCGTGCGTCCGGCGACACACGCTGGCGGGCCGCAAAATTCCGACCCCAATGTCCCGCCGTACGGTGTGTGGCTTCGGCTGAAGGCCGACTTCGATGAATCGAAGTATTCGAAGTCGGAGCAGGTGATCCTCAAAGCGCTCAAGACCTACGGCATGCTGCTGTCGGACGGTGGCGAAGTTCCATTGACGTTCGCTGACGACCGTACGAGTACCGCGAAGTGGTCGAGCCTGGGAATCAAGGCTGACTCCTTCAACGACATCGGAGTCGACCAATTTGACGTCGTCGAACTCGGTTCCGACATCCCTCTCACATACGACTGCATCCGCAACCACTGAACCTCGCGCCGTCGAAGTCACAGCTGGTACCTAACTCTGACTAACGAAGCACACGCATTGCGGCGTTAGGTTGTCTTTCGCGAGCCTAACGAAGCGTGGAAGCGTAGCTCGCTAGCAAAGACAATTGGAGTAGCGTGGACATCGTAATCGGGCTATCGATGACACCTGCGGCAATCCATATGGTGCTGGTTGAGGGCGAAAACGCCGACGGCGTCACCGTCGAAACAGAAGAGCTCCAGGTCTCGAATACCTCCAACTCAGCAACTAATCAAGTGGTGGCTGCGATCCTGGGTACCCAGGCGGATGCGAACGAAGCCGGGCACCAGGTGTCCTCGATCGGGGTGACCTGGACCGACCAAATCGGGGCAGCCGCGTTGCGCGACGCGTTGACCGCGCACCGGGTGGACCAGGTCATGTTGGTCTCGGCGTTCCTGGCTGCCGCGGCATTGGCCCAGTCAGTTGGGCAGGAGAACGGCTACGAGCGCATTGCCATGCTCTTGGTCGAGCGCGACACCGCGACCTTGGCTGTTGTTGCCGCCGCCGACGGGGCGATCGATGACATACACAAGGAACCGCTGGACGCTCCCAACCGCATGGCGCAGCTGGCTCGGTTGGCCGCGGAGGCGGAGACGCTCGACACGCACCCTGAAGGCCTGTTCATCGTCGGTCCCGACGTCGACACCGCTTCGATGAAATGGCAACTACAGACGGCGACCTCGCTCACGATAGTTGTTCCCGAGGAACCAGAGACCGCTCTTGCGCGTGGGGCGGCATTGGCGTCCGCCCACCCGTCAACGGTCGCCTTCTACACTGAAGCCATTGCGTCCGATCATGATTCGGATACTGAGCCGATATTTTCCGGCGTGATGGCCGCCAGCTATGCGGATGGTCACGTTGCCTCTCCCGGTATCGATGGCGGCGACGACGAAAAGCTCGCCTACAGCGAAATACCGGATGAGGACAAGGACACCGAGGCCTTGACCGTGGTCTTGGACGCCGATGAAGAAACCAGCCTGAATGAGACACTGCAGCCGCGCAGGCCGATGCTGCTGCTGGGCAGCATCGCCGCAGTGGGTCTCATCAGCGCGGTGGTGGCACTGGAAGTTGCACTGGCGCTTGGCATCCGGGACACTGCCGTGGCTGTGCGGCCACTGCCGGGACAAAATTTCGTCTTCCCAACTGAGCAAGGGGCGCCGGGGCCGAATACTTCGGCACCGTCCCCCCAGCTGATCCAATTGATCGTCCCTGAGGTAAATCCGGTGCCGGTAAACGGGTTTGCGCCTCCTCAGCTGCCCGTCGCCGGAGCACCGGCGGATGCGACCGTGGCGATGCCGATTGTCTTTCCGCTGCCCGCGACGATGCCGGATACCATCGTGCCGGGTCGGGTGTCGCGTAGCTACCCCGACTATCCGCTCCTTGTTCCGTTGCCGATAACGCCGCCGCGCGGGTCTGTGGTTCCGGTTTCGCCTACTCTGCCGGTGGCACAGCCCTCGCCTTCGGCGACGGTTCCAGTGTCTTCGCCGTCGCCGACGGTTCCGGCTTCGCCGTCGTCGACCGTGCCGGCGACCTCGACGGTTCCGGCTTCGCCGTCGTCGACCGTGCCGGCGTCGTCGCCGAGCTCGACGGTCCCGGCTTCGCCGTCGTCGACGGTGCCGGCGTCGTCGCCGACCTCGACGGTTCCGGCTTCGCCGTCGTCGACGGTGCCGGCGTCGTCGCCCGCGCCGTCGACAATTCCGGCCTCACCGTCGCCTTCGGCTACGGTCCCGGTGTCGTCACCTCCGGCCACGACGGCGCCGGTCTCGCCCGCGCCGACAACGGTTCCGGTGTCGCAGCCGCCGGCCACGCGGCCGCCGGTTTCGCACCCACCGACCACCGTGCCGGTGGCCCACCCGCCGACGTACGTGCCGGCGGCGCCACCGCCCGTGTCCGTTCCGGAGCCGCAGACCCCGGTCGGTGTCCCGGCACCCGATACCCCACCAATTCCAGGCTCGCCAGGTCTGGACACCCCACCGGTGATTGGCGAACCGGTCCCGGATAGCCCGCCGGTCCCCGGCTTGCCAGGGGGGATACCGGGGCTGGGCATTCCGCCGGTAATTCCCCAACCGCCGCAGTCGGCCCCAGCACCGGTGCAGATTCCGTCGCCCCCCACCGGGGGAGGCGGACTGACCCCCGGTGGGGGAATTGCCCCCGGTGGGGGAGGTCTCCCCGGTGGGGGCATTGGCGGAGGCGGTCCCATCGGCGGTAGCCCGGGCGGCGGCTTTGGAGGCGGCTCCCTGGGCGGAGGCTCCATCGGAGGCGGCTCGATCGGCGGCGGCTCGATCGGTGGCGGTTCCATCGGTGGTGGCAGCTCGATCGGTGGTGGCAGCTCGATCGGCGGCGGCTCGATCGGTGGCGGCAGCTCGATCGGCGGCGGCTCGATTGGTGGTGGCAGCTCGATCGGCGGCGGCTCGATCGGTGGCGGTAGCTCGGGTGGCAGCTCCGGAGGCAGTTCGGGCGGCAGCTCCGGCCGCAGCAGGTAGCAGCCGGTCGACCGCGGGGCCTTGTTAAGCCTGTAGCCCCGGCGCGTCAGCGTGACGGCGATACGTCGACGGGGACTGGCCCCAGGTGTTCCTGAACGCCCGGGTGAATGAGCTCGCACTGTCGAAGCCGACCATGGTTGCTGCTTGAAGGACTGTCAGTTCAGGATCGGCAAGAAGTGCTGCGGCGCGCATCAGCCGTGCTTGTTGGGTGTACTCCCGCCACGTCATCTGCAAATCACGCTGGCACAACCGCCGCAGCGACCGGGGCGACATTCCGGCGGACGCTGCCGCGTTTTCAATTGTTATGCGGTCCAGATTGTTTCGCGTATGTTTGAGTGCCGCCGCGAGTTGCGGATGATGCGTGGTGGGCAGGCTGAAGGGGTGCTGGGCGTCGAGAAGCTCGGCCAGCAGTTCGGCGAAACAGTGGAAGTAGGCATCGGCTAGCGCGTCCGAAGATGGCCGGTTTATCGGCCAGCGGGCGGCATAACGGATCATTTCCCGGAGTAGCGGCGACACGGCGACGATCCCGGCACCACGATGGCCCGGTTGAATGAGCATCGGATGCAGAAATATCGACACCGACCGGACCCGCGTGTCGATCGTGCTGACATGCCCGAGGCCCGCTGGAATCCATGCGGCTTGTCGTGCGGACATGATGTAGGCGCAAGAGTCCGTCTCCACCTCGAGCACGCCCTGCAGGACATACTCCAATTGGTGGAGATCGTGCACATGCCGGGTAGTCGTCACCCGGTGGCCTTCGTAGACGAACGACCCGGCGATGGGTCGACCGCCCTGACGCATATCGACCATTTCCGGGCTGGCCGCTACGGACAAGGATGTGGCCGTTCGTGCAGAGAAAGTCATCAACCAACGATGGTACGACTAGGCATAGGTCAAGCCGAGAGGATCACCGAAGCCATGTCAGTGCAGTCATTTACACCAGCCGCCGGCAACCCCAAGTGGACGAAGTACTACGACGCGGTTATTGCCCTGGTGACACGCGAAAAGCGTTGGCGTTCTGAGGTGGTCCGCCAGCTTTCCCCGCGCCCAGGCGATGTCATCATCGATATCGGTTGTGGCACAGGGTCTTTAGCGGTGCTGCTGGAACGTGGCCAACCCGAAGCGCGGGTCATCGGCGTCGACCCCGACCCGGAGGTGCTCGACATCGCGCGGAAGAAGACGCGCGCAGCCCACGTCGATGTCGAATTCGTGCAGGCGATGGGGGACAAGGTCACCGAGCTGCTCGGAACTGGAATTGCGGACAAGGCGGTGTCCAGCCTCGTGCTGCATCAGTGTCCGGTGCCGATGAAAAGGGCAATCATCAGCAACATGTTGCAGGTGCTGCGGCCGGGCGGTGAACTCGTCATCGCAGATTTCGGTCTGCAACGCGGCGCTTTGATGCGACTGGGATTCCGGCTGGTGCAAATGGCCGACGGTAAGGAGGACACCCAACCCAATGCCGATGGGATCCTGCCGAAGTTGATCGAGGAGGCGGGCTTTCTGAATGTCCGTGAAGTATCGGTGATCCGAACGGCGTCCGGGTCCATCTCGATCTACCGGGCGCACCGTCCCGACGTCGGCCAGAGATGACCGGATCGACCGGATTCGACTCGGACATATTGGCCTACGGCCTCGACGTCGTCTTCTGCGGTATCAACCCCGCCGCGACCGCGGTGGCCGACGGTCACAACTTCTCCAACCGCAGCAACCGGTTCTGGCCCGTACTGCACCTTGCCGGCTTCACCGACGTGCGGCTACGGCCGCAGGACGAACGTCGCCTGCTCGAATACGGTTGTGGCATAACGGCCGTCGTCGCACGGGCTACCCAGCGGGCGGACGAGATCTCCGCGGAAGAATTTCGGCTGGCGCGTCCGGCGTTCGAAGCGAAGATGCGCCGCTACGCGCCGCGGACCATCGCGTTTCTGGGCAAGCGCGCCTTGGCGGCCATGACCGGCGCGTCCGACGTCGGGTGGGGCAGACACCCAGATCAGTTCGCCGAGGCAGCCGCCTGGGTCTTGCCCAACCCAAGTGGTCTGAACAGGAGCTTCACCCTCGACGCGTTAGTAGTTGCCTATGCCGAGCTTCGCCGGGCGGTACCCCGAGCGTGAATCGTGCGACGGCTCAGCGGCGCGTCGCGTCGTGTCACCCCGGGGCGCCGGCGAAGTCGGGGCACAGATTGGTGATGGCGGCGTTGACGAACGCCGTCCCGTCGGGAATGCCGTACCGCTGTTCGACGGCGCCGATCTCGTCGTGGACGGGAGCCCCCCGGCGCAGGTTGCTGCAGGTGAAGTAGCCCGCCGTAACCATCTCGGCCGCGGTCTTGCCGGGCAACTGGCTCTCGGTCGCGCGCAATTCGTTGAGGAAGCCGTTGCCGTCGGCTGATGCGCCCGGGGCGTACACGACGGCAGCTGCCGCAAGGGCGGCCAGGCCGGGCGCGACGATTCGCACAATCGATTTCACAGATTGGTCCTTTCGCAAGTGAACAGATCTTCGCGCATTCGGGCTGGTTAGCAAAGCTCTCACGAAATACGTTCGATCTCCGCCAGTAGGGCGGCGGCGGTGGCCTGAATCTCCGCAGCCGACATCGGCCGCAGGGGATGGACGGCGAGCGCAAACTGGATCTGACGGTCGCGATCCAGCACGGGTGCGGAGATGGTCGCGATCGGTGCGTGGTCGTGCGTCGCAGCATCCGGATCGATACCGGCCGCGGTGAATTCGACCCGCAACCGATCGATGATGGGACGCACGCCGGTCGGCACCGCCGACAACGTGCCGAGCACCTGGGCGGCCTGAGCGAGCGCGGGGGTCAGCCAATCGATGTCGTAGCCGCGCGCACGAGTCTCTGCCAAGACGTCGCGTAGTCGTTGGGCCAACGTGGCATCGTCGGCGGCGCCGCACTGTACCCACGCCTGTTGCGATTCCTCGTTGTCCCAGGCCGCGAAAGCCACCCCGAACGGCGGGGTGTACGGAATTCGCTCGTGGATCGGTGCGACGACGACGCTGTCTGCGGGGCGTTCGAACGCGGTGAGGACCAGGTCCTCGCCGGCCCTTTCCACCACCGAGGCCGGCATTTCGGTGGTCGCGACAAGTCGGCGTGCAGCCTCCCGCCCGACGAGCGCGGTCGGGCGGGCATGGTCGAGTTGTGCCGCGATGAGCGCCAGCGCGGGACCGAGTGCGAACACCTTGGTGGCCGGATCACGGGTGATCCAGCCACGGTCGGTCAACGTCTTCAGGATCGCGTGGGCGGTCGCTTGGTTCAGTCCGAGTTCGCGCGCGATATCGGAGAATCGCCACTTGCGCTCACCCGACCGGCTGAGCAGTTCCACTACGTCAACCACCCGAGTCGTCGGGGCCGACGTCGTTCCGCGCACCCTTGACTCCTGATCAGCGGCTCTTTACATTGAATCGATAGTTTGAGACAAGTATCTCGATTATTCGATAAATTGCCAAACTGTAGCGCGTTGAGTGTGGGGCGTCCGGCCCTTCGATTGTCTCGGCGGGTGCATAGGCCACACGTTCGGCGGCAGGCGGGACGGCGGGACGGCGGCGCCGGCGCAGGGTCGCTGACAGGCGGGAAGGAAGCCGTTGCGCGCAGTGGTATTACGAGGCGGCAAGCTCACCGTCAGGGAAACCGCCGATCCGATTCCAGGTCCCGGCGACTTGCTACTCAGGACGCTGAGCACGGCGATCTGTGCTTCCGACGTGCACTACATGGACCATCCCGAGCTCGCGATCGACGACCCGACCGGACGGTCGCTGTATGACCCCGACGTCGACATCGTCATGGGACACGAGTTCGTCGGCGAAGTCATCGGTCATGGGCCCGGCTGCACCGACGCGTTCCCGCTCGGAACGCGGGTGACGTCGATCCCGATCCGCCTGGTCGACGGCGGTGCGGGTGGCCTGCGCATCATCGGGCAGCATCCCGAGGCGCAGGGCAGTTTCGGCGAACTATTGGTGGTATCGGAGGCGGTCGCGCGCGCGGTCGAAGGCGCGGTCTCCAGCGACGCCGTGAGTCTTGTCGACGCCTTCGCCGTCGGGGAGTTCTACGTGCGTTCGGCTCGTCTGGAACCCGGTGAAGTCCCAATAGTGGTGGGCGCGGGAGCAATCGGGTTATCCGCGGTGGCCGCGTTGTCCAGTCGTGGCATCGAACCCATCATCGTGTCCGACCTGAAGCCGGAGCGCCGCGAGTTGGCCCGAGCCCACTTTGGAGCGCACATATTGGTCGATCCGTCGGAACAGTCCGTGTTCGACGCCTTCCGCAAGGCGCGGGCGGAATACCATCTCGGCGGATCCGCGGTGGTATTCGAATGTGTTGGCGCACCGGGCCTCATCGACCGACTCGCGGCCGAAGCGGAGTTCTCCTCACGCATTTACTGCGCCGGCGGTTGGTACACCGGGGACACCTTGAACATCACCGAAGCGACCCGCAACGGGCTCACCCTGCAATTCGGCGGCGGGCCGATGCCGCAGGACTGGTACGGGGTGCTCGACGCCGTCGTCGAGGGACGCCTCGACCCGCTGCCCAGTGTGGGGCGGATCATCGGTCTCGACGACGTGCCCGAGGCGCTGGAGCAGACCCGCCGATCCGAGGGACCTCCCCGCGTCGTGATCCACCCGAACGGAGATGTCAAATGACCAACGATCGCGACGAGATCTTCGATCTGACCGTGCGGTATGCGACCGCCATCGACACCCGCCAATACCAGCTTCTGGCAGAGGTTTTCACCGCCGATGCCGAAGTGGACTACGGTGAGATCGGCCAGTGGACAAGTGCGGAGCAGGTGGTGCAGTTCATGGAGGCCGTTCATGTCGGTGCCGCCCACACCATGCACCGGATGTCCAACCAGGCCATCGAAATAATCGGCGACACAGCCAAAGCCAGAACCTACATCGACGCACTGATCCTCACCGACAACGGATCCGGCGTTAACGCCGTCGGCTATTACGACGATCATGTCGTGCGCACCGACGCGGGCTGGCGCATCGCACGCCGCAAGTTCACCTCGGTCCGCATCGGCACCGTGGCAGCCACAAATGGGTGAGTTCGCCGACAAGTACGGCCCGTGGGCAATCATTGTCGGCGCGTCCGATGGTGTCGGGGCGCTGTTCGCCGAACGGGTCGCGGTGAACGGGGTGAACGTCGTGCTAGTGGCCCGTCGCCGGCATGTGCTGGAAGAGGTGGCCGCTGGCATCGGCGAGCGCACCGGGGTCGCGACCCGGACCTTGGCGGTGGACCTCACGGCACCGGACGCCGCGAACGTGATCATCGACAACACCGCGGACCTCGAAGTCGGCATGCTGGTGTACTGCGCTGGCGGCGACCCGAATTATCAACCGTTCCTTGCGAATCCGGTTTCCGCCGGCGAGGCGCTACTGCGGCGCAACTGCTTGGTGATGATGCAGCTCTGCCACCACTACGCGGCACCCATGGTCGGACGAGGTCGTGGCGGCATCGTCAACTTCACTTCGGGCGCGGCGCTGGCCGGTGGTCCCAACATGGTTGCGTACGGCGCCACCAAGGCTTTCGACCTGGTCTTCACGGAAGGCCTCTGGACGGAACTGCACGCCAAGGGTGTCGACGTGCTCGCCCTGGTCCTGGGTAAGACCGATACGCCATCGTTGCGTCAACTCGAATACCGCCGAGGCCAGATCTCCTCCATGGACGAAGTCCCGAAGGGCGCCGTGCCCGCGGCGGGGGTCATTGACGACGCGTTCGATAACCTCGCCAATGGGCCGACACTGATGGTTGGTCCCGAGATGCGAATGGCCGCAGAGGTATTCAAATCACTCTCTCGAAATGAGGCGGTAAATCTGGTCATGCAGGCCAGCGCGGCCATGATGGGTCCGACAAACGCTTCAGACGGCTCCTAGTTGCCGTTCACTCTTTTCGGCGGCCCCACACGGCGACGATCATGCCGCCCCGGTAGAGGAACGCGGGGTCTTCGAAGGCGCGCCGTGCGTAGGACGCGTCGGACTCCGTCACGACGCCGCTGGCGACCATGGCGTCATCCATGGGCGCAAAGGATAATTTGCGACGTCGATCAGGTCGAGCCAACTGCGGCCGCCGCCGTCGATGGAGATCGCTGCCGGAGCGGACGCTGGCGCACGAACGTCGGCCACCAAAACCACGGACCGAGGATGCGCATGATGCACGGCACGACGAACGAACGCACGATCAGGGTGTCGAGCAACAGTCCGATGCAGACGGTGGACCCGACCTGACCGATCGTCCTGAGATCGCTGGCGAGCATCGCCAGCATGGTGAAGGCGAAGACCAACCCGGCTGACGTCACCACACCGCCCGTGCTGCCGAGCGCTCGGATGAGACCGGTGTGCAACCCGGCATGTATCTCTTCCTTCACTCGGGCGATCAACAGCAGGTTGTAGTCCGAGCCCACCGCCACCAGGATGATGAAGGTCAGCGGCAACACCAGCCAGTGCAGGTGCAGGCCGATGAGATGCTGCCAGACCAGCACGGAGAGTCCGAACGCCCCAGCGTACGAGAACGCGACCGTGGCCGGAATTACCAAGGCTGCCAACAGACTTCGGGTGATGAACAGCATGATCAGGAAGATCAGCACGAAGGCGGCGATCGCCGCGATAAGCAGGTCCGACATGGCGTACTGCTTGATGTCCTTGTCGTTGGATCCGGAGCCGCCGATGTAGACCCGCGCGCCGGCGAGCGAAGTCTCTTTCAGCACAGTCGTTATCGCGGTCGGGAAGGCATTCACATGCTCCACGCCCTCCGGTCCCATCGCATCGCCTTCGTGGGTGACGATGAAGCGCGCGGCCTTGCCGTCCGGCGACATCATCAACGTCATGCCGATCTTGACGTCCTCGTTGTCGAAGCCCTCCCTGGGGATGTAGAAGTAGTCGTCGCTGCGTGAGCGGTCAAAGTCGTTGCCCACGTTGATCAAGTCGTCATAGGTCTGGTCGGTCTGCGTGGACTGCAGATCCGCTGAACCGTAGTTGTTGACCAGAAGCGCCTGGATGGCCGCGGTGTCGTTTCGCATGACCTTCATCTGCGTGATCATCTGCGGAAGCAGTCTGTCGATGACTTCCAGCGAGGCCACCGCGTCCTTGATGTCCGCGGCCATGTGGTCGAGGCCGTCGAGCCTCGATTTTTCGTCGAGGGTGATTTCGGTCGGACTTGGCGATGGGGTGCGTGGTGTCTGGGGTTTGTGTGGTTTAG
>NZ_MVHT01000135.1 GCF_002086275.1 Mycobacterium intermedium
CCACCACCGCCGCCACCGCCGCCACCGCCACCGGGCTTCAGTGGCAGCGGAGCGTCGGGCTGCGCGTTTGCGACGCCCGTACCTAACCCAATGGTCGATACGACCAAGGGATTATTTGCCGTCATCGAAAGGGCAGCCGTTATGGCCGCGCCAGCAGCCAGCTGCCTAAAGATCTTTTCGCACCCCATCGGGGACCTCGCAATATTCAGTCCCGACCCGATTTCCATGCTAGCCCAGCACCGTCAAGCCTCAACCGGCCTGAGCCGACACTGGTGCCCTATTGCCGAAGTACCCATCCGCCTCGAACTCAAAACCGCTGGTAGCGCCAGCCAAGTAGGGTAGCGGCGTGGCGGAGGACGACCGTCGGCGTTGGGACGAGCGGTACCGCAGTCGCGGGGCGGTATCGATCCATGCGCTGGCGCCGCCTCATTTCGTGCGGCCTTACCTGGATGTCATCCCTACCGCGGGACGCGCTCTCGATCTCGCCTGCGGCCAGGGTCTCGGGGCGGTCTGGCTGGCCTGCCGTGGCCTCTCCGTCTGGGGCGTGGACATTTCACCTGTGGCAATCGAGCATGCCCGGGTGTTTTCCGCGCTCAGCGGCGTATCCGAGCGCTGCCGCTTTGACGTTTTCGATCTGGACGACGGGCTGCCGCCCGGCCCACCCGTCGACATGATCCTGTGTCACCAGTTTCGCGACCGCCGGCTCGACGCTGCGGTCATCGAGCGTCTGGCACCGGGTGGGCTATTGGCCGTGTGTTGCATGAGCGAAGTCGGCGCGGGCTCGGGGCGATTCCGCGCCAAGCCGGGAGAATTGTCCGCTGCTTTCGCCGAACTGGAGCTCATTGGCACCGCCGAGGGCGAAGGCACCGCGTGGCTCTTGTCGCGGGCTCGAACCAACGCTCTAGAGCACCCGCCAAAGCAATAGCTGCCGTATTTGCTGAAATCGCAACCTACGCGACCGTAGGTATGCGACTCTTTACCAACACGAATGTTAATTGCCTTCAGGGGGTTGCCGTGTCCGAGCTCTTTCCGACTTATCGGGCCAGTTGGGAGACAGACGAACACCGCTTACTGCGCAAGCACGCGGCCGAGTTCATGTTTCGAGAAGCCACGCCCAACCAGGAACGCTGGGCCCGCGAGCACCAGGTCGACCGTGAGTACTGGCGAAAGCAGGGCGCCGCAGGCTTATTGGGAGTCGATCTGCCCGAGCGGTTCGGCGGCGCCGGTGGCGATTTCGGCTATTCGGCGGTGATCGCCGAGGAGCAGGCGCTGGCGCAAGACACCGCATCTGGCTGGGTCGTGCACTCGCCAATCGGGGCGCACTACATCAACACCTACGGCACCGAAGAACAGAAACAACGGTGGTTACCCCGAGTCATCAGTGGGGACTTGGTCATTGCGATCGCAATGACCGAGCCGGGGGCGGGATCGGACCTGCAGGGAATTCGGACCACCGCGGTGCGCGACGGTTCGGATTACGTCATCAACGGATCGAAGACCTTCATTACCAATGGAAGTCACTGCGACCTGGTGATCATCGTCGCCAAGACCGACCCGTCCGCGGGTGCGGCGGGAATCTCGTTGATCGTGGCCGAAACCGCGCAGTTGCAGGGCTTCGAGCGCGGGCGCGTACTGGAGAAGATCGGTCTGCATGGTCAGGACACCCGCGAGCTGTTCTTCACCGACATGCGTGTGCCGACGGCGAATCTGCTGGGAGAGAACGAAGGTTTGGGCTTTTACCAGCTGATGGAGCAGTTGCCGCGGGAGCGGCTGATCATCGCCTCGCAGTGCGCTGGCCTCGCCGAGTTGGCAGTGCTCGAGGCGATTCGCTACACGAAGCAACGAGAAGCGTTCGGCCGACAGTTGATCAAGTTCCAGCACAACAGATTTGAACTGGCCGCGCTCAAGGCCGAAACGCTGTCGATCAAGACCACCGTGGACCACTGCATCCAGGAATACATCGACGGCATCAACGACCCGGCGACGGCGTCGATGGCCAAGCTGATCGCCGCGGACAAGGCCGTCGAGGTCGTCGACAAATGCCTGCAGTTCTTCGGTGGCTACGGCTACATGATGGAGTACCCGATCGCACGGGCCTACACGGCCGCGCGAGTGAGCAAGATTTACGGCGGCACAAGCGAAATCATGAAGGAGATCATCAGCCGCTCGCTCTGAGACCGGGACTGCCGGTAATGTCACGCTGATGGAGCGGCGCGTCCTCGAAACGGTCATCTATGAGCGCGAACCGCCGATTGCGCGGATCATCTTGAACCGGGTCGACAAGGCCAACACCAAGGATGCCCAACTGGTTCACGAAGTCGACGACTGCCTGCACGAGGCGGACCGCGACAAAGAGATCAAGGTGGTCATCCTCAAAGCCAACGGAAAAGGTTTCTGCGGCGGGCATGTGGCTCGGTGGGGTCCCGATGAAAACCCCTACCCGGAATTCGGCGACACGTTCGAGGACCTCTACAAGGGCACCGCCGACCTGTTCCTGTGGCCCACGCTGTACCTGTGGGAGTTTCCCAAGCCGACGATCTCCCAGATCCACGGTTATTGCGTGGGTGGCGGCATCTACCTCGGCCTGCTGACCGACTTCTGCGTCGCCTCCGAAGACGCGTATTTCCAGATGCCGCTGGCGCAAACCCTCGGCGAACCTGGCGGCCACACCATGATCGAACCGTGGTTGCTGATGAACTGGCACCGCACGATGGACTGGCTGCTGCTCGCGCCGACGCTGTCGGCTCAGCAGGCCCTCGAGTGGGGCCTACTCAACAGGGTGGTGCCACGAGAAGACCTCGAGGATGTCGTCGAGGAGATGGCGCGCAAGATCTCTCAGATCCCGCTCACCACGCTGATGGCGGTGAAGAACAACGTCAAGCGCGCGTGGGAATTGATGGGCATGCGGGTACATCTGCAGGTCAGTCACATCCTGACGAACATGGTGGGCGCGGCATCCGATGTTGCGGCTCGCCGCGCCGAACTCATGCAGTCCGGAATGAACCCTCGCGAGTACCTTTCTTCCCGCGAGCAGACGCAAAGTCGTACCTCGGAGGCCTGAATCGTACGAGTTTGCGTCTGCGCGCGGGGTTAGTGGGCGGCGGCATGCCGGGCGGCGACGTAGCCGAACACCATTGAATTCGAGATGCTCGCGCCGGCGCCGGGATACGTGCGGCCCATCACCGTCGCGGTGGTATTACCGGTGGCATAAAGCCCTTCGATCACCCGGTCCTGCTGATCGAGAACCTGCGCGTGCTCGTTGGTGATCACTCCGCCACAGGTCCCGACATCCGCCGGTAGCACCCGGGTTGCGTAGTACGGTGCCCGGTCGAGAGGGCCGAGAGCCCTGTTGGGCCGGTAGCCGGGATCGCCGAGGCAATCGTTGTATGCCGACTGCCCGCGTCCGAAGTCGGGATCCAGCCCGTCGGCCGCGAACCTGTTGAACCGTTGGATCGTCCGCGCGAGTTCGTCGGCGGGGAGGTCGATTTGGCGAGCGAGGTCGCCGATGCTGGGGGCCCGCTTGACCGCACCGCTTTCGATCAAGGCGGCCGGCAGGTGCTCACGCTTGAGCGGGTTGGTGCCGGCAACGTATCGACGCACGTATCCCTCGTCGAAAATCATCCAGCAAGGCACGGCCTTGTTGGCATACATCGCCTTGCCGACCTCCACGTAGGAGTTCGACTCGTTGCAGAATCGTCTACCGGTGGAGTCGACGTAGATGGCGCCGGGGCGTTGCCGCCCTTGTCCCAGCGATCCCGCGGCCGCGCCGCCGTTGGCGATGAAAACCGACGGCAGCCACCACGCTTCGTCCAGCAGGTCCGTCTTGGCGCCCAGACGTATGGCGGCTTGCAATGCCTCTCCGGTGTCACCCGCGTTGGCGATCGACCAGGATCCGTCGTTGGGTTGGTCGCCGCTGTACTGGCGGCGCATGTCCGCATTTCTGCTGAAGCCGCCCGCGGCCAAGAGAACTCCCTTGCGCGCCGCTACATTCACTGCTTCTCCGTTGTGGACGACGCGGGCACCGACCACCCTGCCGTCGTCGACGATGAGGTCTTCAATGGCGGCATTCGTCCACAACGGAGGGCTGCCGTCGCTCACGTCGAGAAGGATTTTGAGCATCTGGCCGATCAGCGACGCGCCGTTGGTGAGCAGCCGGCGTCGGGTCGCGTGTGCGGCTCTGGTGCGCAGGAACACCCTGGTCGCTACGGCGAAGGTGCGCAGCGATCGGTTGTAGTACTGCACGGAACGCAGTTCGTTGGTCAGGACCACATATCCGTAGTTCTCGGCCAGCGACGGCTGCAGCTTGTCGCTCCAGTTGCCCAATTTGGCGGCGTCGAGCGGGGTTCCTTCGACAGCGCGGCCGGATACGTTGCCGCCCTTGTGATTCGGGTAGTAGTCGCAGTAGCCGGCACATCGGATCAGCCGAACGCCCTTGCGGATCAGGAAGTCCATCATCTCGTAGCCGGCGGTGAGGAACATCTCGCGTCGCGCGGGGGAGGACGCCGCGCCGACGTCCCCCACGACGTCGGCCAGGTAGGCGAGGCCGTCCTCGTGGGAGTCGGCGATGCCGGCGGCTCTCATCAGCGGATTGTTGGGCAGCCACACGATGCCACCGGACAGCCCCGTCGAACCGCCTACCAATGCCTGCTTTTCGACGATCAGAGGTTCGATCCCGTTGTCGAGCGCTGCGAGCCCGGCCACCATGCCGCCACCGCCACTGCCCGCGATCAGCAGGTCGACCGAGCGATCCCAACGGGTGCTCATCGCGCCTCCGACGTGATGCGCGGAGTCAAGCCGAGGTCTGCGATCGGGACGTCGATGGTGGTGTTGGTCTTCTGGATCGCGGGCACCAGGGTTTCGTAGGGCAGGCCGGCAAGGAAGCCGTCGATGACGCGCTCGAAATTCGAGATCAGCCCCTCGATCTGATTCGACAGCCGCATGTACTCAAAGCTCTTGGAGTGCAGCCCTTTTTGTTGTCGGGGCAGGTTCGAGAAGTCCTGGGCCGGGATGGGCGGCCACCGTGGGTCGTCCGGGGCCATAGCTACCGGCGGTTGGGGTCTGCCCGCCGAGACGTCGGATGGAAGCCGGGTGAGGGACCAGATCTCGAAGAGCGTCTCCTCGGGGCCGAGCGGGCGTATCCGGTACGACGAAGCACTGCTGTACTGGGGCAGCAGAAAGTAGTGCGGGAAGCCGAAGCCGATCGCCTCGACAATGCCGCGTCGCACCAGATCGTTGAGATCAGGCATGGCGCTGCCCCTGGCCCGATGCCACGCAACGACCGCGTCGTTGAGGGTGCTGCGCCAGACGGCCATCGCCTCACCCGGGTCCGGCGGCAGCGCCATGTGCTGCAGCCCCTCGGCGATCCGGACGTCGTTCTCGTGCGTCATGCCGCCCATGCCGACGCCGAGCGTTCGCATGAAGTACAAACTGCTCTGAATGATCGGGTGCACCGCCGTCCGATCCTGGCCTCCCGGCCCGCCGGATTGCGATGACGGCAGCAGCTGCGGGTGGGTCTGCGGGACGTGGTAGCCCTCCATGAACGCGGCCGTCGCCAACTTCCAATTCACCGGAAGCCGGCACGATTGCCACCATTCGACGCGCAGTGACTCCACCTGCCAGGCATCGTAGGTCGACGCGAACGGCTCCAGACAATCCCGCACCGAGGGGGCGGCGTCATCCAGATTGATCCACGCGCACCCGCCCCAGAGCTCGCACCTGACCGGGACGAGTTGCAGATCCTCCGCGCACAGGTTGTGCTCGGCGAAGGCTTCCGGCCGCGCGACGTAGGTGTTTCGGCCGTCGATACTCCAACACCACCCGTGGAACGGGCAGACGAAGGTACGCCGGGATCCGTTGCCTTCCACGAGTTTTACTCCGCGATGGCGACAGGCGTTGTGGTAGGCGCGGACGTCGGCGTCGTCGATCCGAACGACGATGATTGACTGGTCGAGGATTTCGTACTCGACGAAGTCACCCGCCTTGGGGATCTCTTCGAGCCGGCAGGCCATCTGCCATACCCGCGGCCAGAACATCTCGTTTTCCAGCGCGTAGAACTCGGGGTCGTAATACCGCTGTTTCGGGATGCGGTCAGGGGTCTGGACGGCCCACGGCACCGGCAACGGTGACCAGTCGGTATCGGCGCTCATTGTGGCTTCACCTCACTCAGACGATCCGCGACATTCGTCCCTGCCAGTAGCGCTCCCGGATGCGTCGCTTGTAAAGCTTTCCGTTCGGATCCCGCGGTAACTCGGCCTCGAAATCGATTGTTCGCGGGCACTTGTACGTGGCGAGGTGCTCCCGGCAGTAGGCGATGATCTCGGCTTCCAACGCCTCTGCGGCGTCCGGTGAGAGGGGCACTCCCGCAACGGGTTGCACAACCGCTTTGACCTCCTCGCCGAACTCGTCGTTCGGCACTCCGAAGACCGCCGCGTCAACGAGCTTGGGGTGCATGACCAGAAGGTTCTCCACCTCTTGCGGATAGATGTTGACCCCACCGGAGACGATCATGAAGGTCGACCGGTCGGTGAGGTAGAGATAGCCGTCCTCGTCGAGGTAACCCATGTCGCCCAGGGAACGCCACCCGCGTTCGTTGGAAACCGACGCCGTCTTCACCGGATCTTTGAAGTACTCGAAATCGGGCCCGCCTTCGAAGAAGAGTTCACCCGTCTGGCCGGGCGGCAGTTCCCGCCCGTCCTCGTCGAGCACATGGACCGGATTGTAGGGTTTGCCGACGGAGCCGGGGTGTGCCAGCCACTGCTGCGGGTCGATCGTGGAACCCGCGAATCCTTCTGTACCGCCATAGTATTCGTAGATGATCGGGCCAAGCCAGTCCATCATTTGATATTTGACGTCCACCGGGCACGGCGCGGCCGCGTGGACGACGCAGCGCAAGCTCGACAAGTCGTAGCTGGAGCGGGTCTCCTTGGGCAGCTTGAGCATGCGTACAAACATTGTCGGCACGAACTGCGCGTGGGTGACGCTGTGCTTCTCGATGAGCCTGAGGGTGGCCTCTGCGTCGAACTTCGGCACCAGGATCGAGGCCGCGCCCACGCGGTGCACCCCCATGGCGTAGTTGACCCCCGCGGCGTGATACAGCGGCGCGGGGGAGAGATACACACTTGAGCGTTCCATACCGTAGCGGTTCACCAGGACCTTCTCCAGCAGCGCCTGACCCCAGGACCCGTTGCCGTCCACGGGAAGTGGGCGACGAATGGCTTTCGGCCGCCCGGTGGTGCCGGACGAGTAGAGCATCTCCGATCCGTCCGACAATGGCGGCGGCTCGCCGGCGCTGGCCAACGCTCCCTCGTAGGGCATCCACCCAGCCAAGTCGCCGCCGACGGCAATGTGCGCGTGGACTGCTGCACTGCCCGTACGCAGACGCGCAGCGATGTCGGTCAAAGACGCGTCGACGAACACCACCTTCGCTTCCGAATCGTCGATCACGTAGGCCGCTTCGTCGCCGGTGAAGTGCGTGTTGACCGCGGTGTAATAGAGCCCGGAAAGCTGGCATCCCCAGGTGATCTCGAAGAACTCGGCCCGGTTCGGGAGGACCAGTGCAACGCCGTCCCCGCGCCGGAGTCCGACGTCGTGCAACAGGGCGGCGACGCGTTGGCTGCGTGCATACAGCTCTCCGTAGGAGATCACGCCACCGTCGGCCAGTATCAGCGCTGGTGACTCGGCCGCGGTCTTCGCGTGGTCGGCGATGTTCACGTGGTTCGGTCCTCAGGACGAGGCTGCGGTGCCGTCGGTTGAGGCGGCCGCCGCCGCCTGCCGTCGCGCCTGCTCTGAGGGCAGCACCTTGTCCTTGAACACCTGTTGGATCAGCTGCTGCACATCCCTACTGATCGAGGCGAGCGCAACCAGGTCGTTGGAACTCTGCCAGTGCACCCGCATGCCCATCAGCTCCCAAGCCCGCTTGAGGTTGGCTTTGGTCGCCAACAGTGTCGTCATCGGTGCCTGGGCGATGTGGCGGGCGATCGCATCCACCCGCGCATCCAACTGATCGCGCGGAACGACCTCGTTGACCAGCCCGACTTCCAGCGCCTTCCTGGCGTCGATCACCTCGGCCAGGAAAAGGTAGTAGGCCGCGCGGCGCCAGTTCATGAAAACCCATGGCTCGATGGAGCATTCGCCGGATGGCATGCCGAAACCCTGCAGTGGCGGATAGGAGAAGTAGGCGTCGTCGGCGGCGATCACGATGTCGGTGGTCAGGCCCATGTGGGTGCCGCCGCCGACGCAGTACCCGTGCACCTGCGCGATCGTCGGCTTGGGGAACTCCCACAAGTTGAGCGTGGGCTTGACGAACAGGTCGCTCTGCGGTTTCCACGGGTGGCCCATCACCTTCGCGCCTTCGACGAATGCGGGGTAGTCGACCGCGTTGTTGCCGATGGCGTGTCCGGAGCTGAAGCCGTTGCCGTTGGCCTTGAGGACCAGCACCTTGATGTCGTAGTCACGGTCGGCGTCCAGCAACGCGGCGTCGACTTCTTCGGCCATCTTCTGGTCTTGGGCGTTGGCCTTCTCCGGCCAGTTAAGGGTGATCTTGGCGATGGGACCGTCCTTTTGGTAGATGATTCTCTCGCGGGTCTCGTTGAGATCCATGTGTGCCGGCCCTTTCCCTATTTCGAATGTGTAGTGATGACGCCGATTTCGGTGCCGATGTGGTAATCCACCCGTAGCTGTTGACCAGTGCTGGGACGCGTCGCGTCGGAGGCGGCTTTGCGGCCAAAATCGTTCGCTGAGTGCGTGTCCCGGCTATGCACCCGGCGAAGCGGGCGCCGCGCGTGCACCACATCGGGAATCGGGCCAACGGTCGGCTCCATCGCATCTCTTCCGAACGCATCTCTTTGTAGAAAAAAACAGCGCACGACTGCAGCCGGGCTATCAATAACCCCAACAGTAGCTAGAATATCTAAAATAGCAAGAAATGCATTTGACCCGAGGAGTGGCAATGGCCGGGGTGCTCAGCGGTGTCCGGGTAGTCGAGCTGGCGTCGTGGACTTACGTGCCCTCGGCGGGTGCGGCACTGTCGGATTGGGGAGCCGAAGTCATCAAGGTGGAAGGTGTCGCGGCGGGCGATCCGGGCCGCGCCTTGGTCGTTGGCCCCTTCACCCGGGAGGCGGCCCGCGTCGATGCGGATTTCCTTCTCGAATCGGGCAACCGCGGTAAGCGCAGCATCGGGATCGATATCAAGTCGGAGACGGGCCGAGAACTGTTCGGGCGACTGCTCGCCACCGCGGACGTCTTTTTGACCAACTGGCTACCCGGCGCGCTCGAGCGAGCCCGATTGACGGTTGAGGACATCCGGGCTTTCAACCCGAACATCATCATCGCGCGGGGCACCGGGTTGGGGGTGCGTGGACCGGATCGCGACCGGGGTGGCTTCGATGCCGCCACCTATCTGGCCCGTGGCGGGGTCGCCTACACGCTGACGCCGTTCGGTAGCGATACACCTGCGGTGCAGGGGCCGGCTTTCGGCGACTTGCAGGGCGGCGCAACGCTGGCCGGCGGTGTGTGCGCCGCGCTGTTCCACCGAGAACGTACCGGCGAGCCAACCATCGTCGACTCTTCGCTGCTGGCGCAAGCGATGTGGGCCATCGCGCCGTCGATCTCCGCAGCGGATTTCTTCGACATCGACGGCATCCCGGGGGCGCCGCCCGGTGTGGTGATCAACCCGCTGGTAGCCCGGTACAAGACGAAGGACGAGCGGTGGATTCAGCTGGTGTTCTTGCAGCCCGACAAGTTCTGGGCCGGCTTCTGTGAGCGCATGGGCCTTCCCGAGCTGGTCGGCGACGAGCGCTTCGTCCCCTCGGCGAACCTGATAGCGAACGCCGCCGAAGCAACCGAGATCTTCGCGAATGCCTTTGCAAGCCAAGACCTTGCGCATTGGCAGCGGGCGTTGAAAGACGAGCCCGGGGTGTGGGCTGTGCTGGCGACCCCGCGCGAAACCCTCAACGACCCACAGGTCGAACCCAACGGGTATGTCGTGACCAACACGGACGATCACGGCGAGCGATACCGAATCGTCGCTGCACCAGTGCAATTCAATGAAACGCCACCGGCGCCGGCGCGCGCTCCCGAGCACGGCCAGCACACCGAGGAGATCTTGCTCGAGCTGGGCTTGGATTGGGACGAGATCGCCGCAGTCAAGGATTCCGGAGCGGTCCTGTAACGGCCGACGCGCCTCGTTACCGCGGGAAAAGACGGCACCGCGGCACCGGAAATGCGAGGTGCGAGGTCGCGATCGCGATACTCTTGCCGGGGTTCGACAGGCGACGGGTGCGCCGCCGGGTCCCCCGTGGCCGGAGGTGTCTCATGTCGTACCTGATCGCGACGCCGGAGTTGCTGGCGGCAGCCGCAACGGATTTGACCGACATCGCCGCGGCGATCAGTGTCGCCAATGCGGCCGCGTCGGCACCGACGACCGCGCTGCTCGCGGCCGGTGCCGACGAGATCTCCGCCGCCATAACGGCGGTCTTCGATGCGCACGCCCGGGCCTACCAGTCGGTGAGCCTGCAGGCCGCCCACTTTCACCAGCAGTTCGCCGCGGCCCTGTCTGCCGCTTCGCGGACCTACGCGCTCGCCGAGGCGGGCACCGCGCAGTCAATCCAGGAAGACCTGCTCAATCTGATCAATGCACCCACGCTTGCTCTGCTCGGACGTCCGTTGATCGGCGACGGCGCGGACGGGACACCAGGCACCGGTTAAAGCGGCGGCGATGGCGGCATCTTGTGGGGCAACGGTGGCAACGGCGGGTCCGTCGGCCCCAATCAGAACGGCGGCAACGGCGGCAGCGCTGGACTGTGGGGCAACGGCGGCAACGGCGGGTCGGGCGGCAACGGCGGGCTGCTGTGGGGCAACGGCGGTGCGGGTGGTTCCGGCGGCCTCGGTGGCAACGGCAAGGCACTCGGCTCGATGGTTCCGCCCTTCAGCATCCCCGCCGGCAATGGCGGTGCCGGCGGCAACGGCGGCAATGCGGGGTGGCTCTACGGCTTCGGGGGACCGGGCGGCGCGGACGAGTTGGACGGCGCGAGCGCGTCGTTCGCGCAACTCCGCGATTGACCGACGCTGCATCCAGCCGACGATG
>NZ_MVHT01000136.1 GCF_002086275.1 Mycobacterium intermedium
CATCACCTTGACCGCGACCGTCCACTCCTTGACGGTGTGATCAGCCTCGTAGACCTCGCCCATCCCCCCACGGCCCAACAGCCGTTTGAGACGGTACGGCCCGAAGTCCGTTCCGACCCGCGAGCCATCGTCGCTCATCGCTGATCCTCCTCCACCAACCCGGATTCCGCAGACACTATCAACAGCCCCCGGGTATCGCATCGAGCGCAATCACCGGCCCCAGCAACCATGACGGTAATCGCGACATGGGACCCCCGCTAGCCCGGTCGCAACCCACGAACTCGAGAATCGCCACCTCTTGCAGCGGGCCAGCGGCAGGTCGGTCGGCGTGGCCTACTTGATCGAGGGGGACCACCGTAATCTCTTGCGGCAAACCGCTAACGGTGTGCGTCCGCGTTGATTTGGAAGATGAATTCGTGGTCGCAGATGCGGATATGGTCGCCGTCGACCAACGTCGCGGCCGATCGGATC
Organism: Mycobacterium intermedium; assembly: GCF_002086275.1. Lineage (GTDB taxonomy): Bacteria > Actinomycetota > Actinomycetes > Mycobacteriales > Mycobacteriaceae > Mycobacterium > Mycobacterium intermedium. Next base: position 472 of record NZ_MVHT01000136.1, read on the forward strand.
CGTTGGTGCTGCACGTGCACGCCGTTCGATGACCGGAGGTCATTGATGATGTAGTTGGTCCCGGTGTCGACGATCACCGCGTGGTGGCGGCTGACGTTCGCGCTTTCCAGGACGATGTCGTTGTCGCTGAGGCGCCCGATTCGGGTCGCCGCGGACAGCAGCGGATAGTCCTGACCGGTTGCTACGTCGTGCAGGTACGCGGCGACCTTTTGATTCGAGGCCATGGTCCGCTGATCGAGCACGGTAACGGTGCCGGCCGCGGTGGTCTTGGCGGATTTCTTGGCGTCCAATGGTTCCTGGCGCAGGATGCGTTCGTTCAGGGCGCGCAGGGTGGGGCCGGGATCGATGCCCAGGTCGTCGGCGAGGGTGGTCTTGACCCGCCGGTAGGCGTTCAAGGCGTCCGACTGGCGGTCGGTGAGGTAGTACGCGGTGATCAGCTGCGCCCACAACGGTTCCCGGTAGGGGTGCTCGATGGTCAGCGCCTCGAGCTCGGTGATCACCGAGGAAGCCCGCCCGCAAGCGATTTCGGCTTCCGCCTTCGCGGTGTGCGCCAGAATCTTGTCCTCGACAAGGGCCGTGGCAAAGGATTCGACGAACTGAAAGTCGCGCAGGTCGTCGAGCACCGGCCCGCGCCACTCCTTCAACGCGGCCGAAAGGTGCTTGCTGGCCTGTTCGAACCGGCCCGCCGCCGCCGCGTGCACACCCGCGTTCTTCTCGGCGATGAACCGGCCGAGGTCGCACGTGTCGTCGGGAATGCTCAGCCGGTACCCCGGCGGTGCCGCGGCCAGGACCACGCGCGGGTCGATTCCCGCCCCGCTGAGCAGCTTGCGCAGGTTCGAGACGTACGAGTGGATGCTCGCCCGGGCCCCGGACGGGGGCCACTCTTCCCACAGGGCCGTGATGAGGCCTTCGACTCCGACCGGTCGGTTGCGGTTGATGACCAGCATGGCCAGCACCGCCCGCTGTTTGGGGGTGCCCAACGGCACGAGGTTGCCGTCGATCCTCATCTCCAACGGTCCGAGTAGACCGAATTCGAGACGCTTGTCCTCCATCGCGCTACCAGCCATTCCGGTCCGTCGTGGTCTCGTCTGCCACGCTGCTTATATCAATATCAATCCTTGCCATTGTGGTACTAACTTTGCGCATCCGGTAACAACCGAAGCCCCTGGCACGTCGACGTGTTGATACTTCGCCACACTTCGCCACCGGCGCCATTAGCTGCAGCAACCGGCCGAAATATTTGCCTCGCCAAAGGGATCATCGGGCTTTCGCGCGAATTGCATTGGTACTGAGAAACATAGGCGATCCATCGTCAGTGGCCAGCCGTGGTTCCGGTCGTGACGAGCAGAAAGTAGTGGCTGGTGGCCCACGCCTGGACGAACAGTTGTAGCGGAATCTGCTCATCCTTGCCCTGGGGAGTGCCGCTGTCGTTGAGGTGCACGATGTTTCTGATGGTGTCGATGCCGGTTACCACCACGGCGTGGTCCGACACGGGGTTGCCGTCACGGTCCTTGGCTTCGACGGGCTGGCCCCAGATCATCTCGGCGTTGAGGCTCACGATGACCGCATGGCCGCCGTCGAGGTATTGCTCGAGCGCCTTAATACCCGTAGCGATGCCGGTTTGCGCCGCCGCGTCCGCGTCGGTCATGTTGGCCTCGACGCCGTAGTGCGCCAACAACGTCGGCAGGTCCAGACGGTTGGTTCCGTTCCCGTCCCCGGAATTGGTCGGGATGATGTAGATCGAGCCGGGGTGACGGGTGCTGGGGGTGTTCTGGGCCACCTTGATGATGGCCCGCTCGGAAGGCTCCGTGCCCGTTATCTGGCCGACGACATCTGCGGCGGCCATGATCGCGCAGTCGTCGAACGCCTGCAGCCGCCAGTATTTGGTGGCGACGGCCGGATCGCCGTGCATGGTGCGCGCCGACGACGCTGCGGCCGGGCTGGCGAGTCCGAGCGCGATGGCACCGGCGACGGTCGCCATGAGTGCCGTCTTGGCGGCCCGGACGATGGTGGTTCTCATGAGAAAAGGCTGCGGCAGCTGCCTTTTCGTTATCTTTACGAATTCTTGGAGCTCTCTGACGTGCCCCGGCCCGCCGATGCCCGTCGATGGGTTGTCGTGCGTCACGCCTTGCGCGATTCCTTCGTGACGGTCATGAAGTTGTGGCTGGTGGCCCACGCTTGGACGAACAGGTCCAGCGGGATCTGCTCGTCTTTGCCCTTGGGCGTGCCGCTGTCGTTGAGGTGCACGATGTTGTTGGCGGTGTCGACACCGGTGACGACGACAGCGTGGTCGGCGTACACCGTTCCGTCGTTGCCCTTGTTCTCGATGGGCTGGCCCCAGATCATTTCGGCATTGAGGCCGACGATCACCCCGCGGCCGGCGCTCAGGTATTGCTCGAGTGCCGCCAGTCCGGTGGCGACACCGCTCTGCCCTTCGTGGTCGGCGTCGGTGTTCACGGCGTGAATTCCGTAGTGCGCCAGCAGGGTCGGCAGGTCGTCGGGGTCAGTGCCCATGCCCGAGTTCGGGTTGCTTTTGTCGGTGGGCTTGAGGTAGATCGAGCCGGGGTGGCTGGTGCTGGGCGTGTTCTGCGCGACCTTGATGATGGCCCGCTCGGACGGCATCTTGCCGGTGATCTGGCCGACGACGTCGGCGCTCGACATGAGCGCGCAGTCGTCGTACTTCTGGTGCGCCCAGTACTTCGCGAGCGCCGTCGGGTCGCCGTACATGGTGCCCGACGATGCTGCGGCCGGGCCGGCAAGTCCGAGGGTCAGCGCGCCGGCGACGGTGGCGAAGATTGCGGTCTTGGCGACGGTGAAGAAGTTGATTTTCATCGGGGTGGTCCTTTTCCGGTCTGGGGGCGTTGAGAAAAGGTTCCGATAGCGGTCTTTTTGTTATCTGGACGAATTCTTGGAGTGATCCCGCGCGTGCCGTGCAAAGGCGGGCAGCCGGCCCGGGGTATTAACCGGCGGCTGCCCGCCTACGGGTCGCGATTGGTCGCCGTTAGCTTGACAACTTTGATCTTCGTGTCTGATCTCTGCTCGTTGGTGATCACCGACGCCGGCGCGGAAGTGCGTTGAGAAGAGATTCAGGCGCTATCTGTTGGGACTAGTTGCATTCCCAGACGTCGATGTAACCGCCGGGGACCTTGGCCAACGCGCTCTTCATGGCCGAGCTCAGATCGGGTCCCTCGGCGCCCTGGGTCTCCCGGTCGTTCTTGGCGACCGCGCCGCACGCGGTGAAACTGACCACCACCTTGCAGTCCGAATGGCCGCAGGACTTGACTGCGGTGGCCTCAGCGGCAGCCTTGGTGGGGTAGCCCTTGGATCGGCCCCAGGAACCGTCGCTGGAATAGGCGATCGCGCCATGTGAATCTGCCGCTTGGGCGGCCGGAGCCAGCGTGACGGTAATTGCGGCGACGGCAGCGACGGCAGCGGCGAAGACCGGGCGGGCTAACTGAACCAGGCGAGCGGACGCCCGCCGTGCCCGACGGGTACTCATCGTCGTCATTGGGGAGAGTCCTTTCGATGAACGCTGTGGCACCCCGGAGTGGTTGATCATCGGCTAGACCGGCTTGGTTGCGGTGACTTGCTTGCCCCACTCGGACATCGTGAGCGTGACCGAGCTGTTGGGTATCGGGTCGATCTGGAGTTGGACGAGGTGAGAGGACCCGTCCGTGGCAATCCAGACGGTCGTCGGCACCGTGGTGATGTTCTCGTCGGTCAACCGTGTGCCGGCAAGTGTCGCGACGTCATCGGCGGACGATTTCCCGGTGATCTTGGTGGTGGCGACGCCGTGCACCTGTTCGGTGCCCTCCACCGACGCGTTCTCCAGGTGCGCCAACAGGTTGGCCAAACCCTTGTTCGGATCGAGCAGAACCGACACGTTGTAGATGGAGGCGCCGCCGCCGAAATCGGTATAGGACCCCGGCTGTCCGAGATCGGAGTAGAGGTGGCCGTCGACGAAGACGAACTTCGCGACCTCGCTCTTGTCGCCCAGGACCACGGTCGCGACTCCGGTGGCGACGGTCTGCGGTGTGTTGGAGATGTCGCCCTCGACCTTGGTCACCCGGAAGTTCGGCACATTTCCCTGCACCGCCAGGTCCAGGTGCATTCCGGTCACCTTGCGCATGGCTTCGGTCGCCTGGTTGAGCACGGATGTCGCCTCGGCGCTGCTACTCGATGTGGGAGCGTTGGCGCCGGTTTCGCCGTTGCCGCCGCAGCCGGCCACGACGAGGCCGACTGCGAGAGCGACGACGGCGAAGAGGGTACGGGGCTGCAGCTTCATCGGACATCTCCTTCAGCGGGCGCACGGCCGCTGATTGCATCCCGATGCGTGCGGGACCAGGGGGCGTCAGCAGCCGAACACAGAGCTTAATGAGCAGTGTTCGAGACCGAGGAGTTCAGATCGTCAGGGCTGCGAATTCCGGGCAGTAGGAGTCGGTCGCGTTGTCGACGAAGGAGGTTGCCTGGATGGTGGTCAGGTCGGTCTGGCTGAGGATCTCCTCGGCGATCTGATATCTCGACCTGCCTTCGGCCAGCTCCTGGCAGACCTGATGTCCCTGCTGGATCGCCGATTGAGGGGACGAGAACGTGACGCCGACGTCCTGCATCTGCGAGATGAAGGTTTCGTCGGCGGTGGTGTTCGCCCCCGCGGTGCCTGCGGTGGCGACGGCCACCCCGACGGCGGTGGCGCCGACCGCCGTGGCGATCGCAGCGCCGATGCGGGCAGAAAACATGTAGTGGCCCTTCGGTAGTGGATGCCTGACGGCAGCCTCAGCTCTTGCCCTTGAAGAATTCTCAAAGGATTCTTGGCAACTTCGTGGATTTTGTTGAGCCGCCGTCAAACGAGGGTCATCTCGTAATATGCGCCGCGCCGAGCCAGTAGTTCTGCGTGGTTGCCCTGCTCGACAATACGCCCTGCCTGCACCACCAGGATCTGATCCGCGTCCCGGATCGTCGACAGGCGATGCGCGATGATGAAACTGGTTCTATCGCGCCGAAGTTCGCTGGTCGCTCGGGCGATCAGCACCTCGGTGCGGGTGTCGACCGAGCTGGTCGCCTCGTCCAGGATCAGCAGCTGGGGGCGGGCGAGGAATGCGCGGGCGATGGTGATGAGCTGCTTCTCGCCGGCACTGACGTTGCTGCCGTCGCCGCTGATCCGGGTCTGGTAGCCGGCCGGCAGCGTGTGTACGAACCGGTCGACGAACGCCGCCTTGGCGGCTGCCGCAATCTCTTCCGGGCTGGCGTCCGGCCGTCCGTAGGCGATGTTCTCCGCTATCGTCCCGTCAAACAGCCAGGTGTCTTGCAGCACCATGCCGATTCGCGACCGCACCGATTGCCTGCTTACCGAGCTGATATCGACCCCGTCGAGCAAGATTCGGCCGGCATCGACGTCGTAGAAGCGCATCAACAGGTTCACCAGCGTCGTCTTTCCCGCTCCCGTGGGTCCGACGATGGCCACCGTGCTGCCGGGCTCGGCGACCAGCGACAGGTCGTGGATCACCGGGTGGCCCGGGTGGTAGGCGAAGCTCACATGTTGAAACTCGACGCGACCGGGCCCGTTCGGTATTTCGATGGCTGGGCCGGCCGGGAGCGCGGGTTGGGATTGCGGGCGTTCCTCCGGTTCGTCGAGCAGGTCGAACACCCGCTCGGCGCTTGCCACGCCGGACTGCAGCATGTTGTACATCCCGGCGACCTGGCCGATGGGCTGGTTGAACTGGCGCACGTATTGAATGAACGCCTGGATGCTGCCAAGGGTGATCTGTCCGGTGGCCACCTGCAGGCCGCCCACCACGGCCACCGCGACGTAACTGAGATTGCCGACGAAGCCGGTCGCCGGTTGGACCAGGCCGGAGAAGAATTGCGCGCCGAAACTGGCTTGGTAGACATCGTTGTTGAGCTGGTGGAACCGAGCGCGCGCCGCGGCCTGGTGGTTGAACGTCTTGACGACGGTGAAGCCGCTGTAGGTCTCCTCGATGTGGGCGTTGAGGCGGCCGGTGCTGGTCCAGTGGGCCATGAACAGGCGTTGCGAGCGACGCGTGATGGCGCGCGTCGCCAGCAGCGACAGCGGCACCGTCAGCACCGTGATCAGCGCCAGCAGGGGCGAGATCGAGATCATCATCGCCAGCACCGCCACCACCGTCAGAACGGCGGTCACCAATTGGCTGATCGTCATCGACAGCGACGACTGCATGTTGTCGATGTCGTTGGTGACGCGGCTGAGCAACTCGCCGCGTTGGCGGCCGTCGAAGAAGGACAGGGGGAGCCGGTGCAGCTTGTCCTCGACGTCGGAACGCAACGCGGTGATGGTCCGCTGCACCGTGACGTTGAGCAACCGGGCCTGGGCGTAAATCAGCAGGGCGGCAAGGACATACAGGGTAATCGCGAGTGCCAGCGTTCGCACCACCGCGCCGAAGTCGACACCTTGGCCGGGCACCACGTTCATCCCGGACAGCAGGTCGGCGAAGGTGTTGTCGCCCCGCGCGCGGGCCGCGGCGATCGCCTGCGCCTTGCTGATACCGGCGGGCAGTTGTCGCCCGATGACGCCGTTGAACAACAGATCGGTGGCGTGGCCGAGAATCCGCGGCACGACGACCCCGATCGCGGTGCCGGTGATACCCAGCGTGATCACGGCGAAGCTCAGCCGGCGTTGCGGGGCGAGTCGCTTCACCAGTCGCGCGGCCGTGCCCCAGAAGTCCCGAGACTTCGTCGGCGCCGGGGCCCCGGCGCGCGGGCGGGCGCCCATCGGGGCGCTCATCGGGTGCCCCCGACGCCCGCGGTGATCGCCTGCGAGGCGGCGAACTCCGCATAGGTGGCGCAGTCGGCCAGTAGCGATTCGTGGGTGCCGACGCCGACGATGCTCCCGGTGTCGACGACGATCACTTGATCGGCCTGCGCGGCGGTCCGAATCCGTTGTGTGACAACGATGATCGTCGCGTCGCTGGCGTGTTCGCGCAGTGCGGCACGCACTTTGGCATCGGTGTGCACGTCCAGTGCGGAGAATGCGTCGTCGAACAGGTAGATCGCGGGACGGCGGATCACCGCCCTGGCGATGGCAAGCCGTTGGCGCTGGCCGCCGGAGAAGTTGATGCCACCCTGCGCGACGGGCATGTGCAGGCCGTGCGTGCGCACGAAATCGTCCGCCGCGGCGATCCGCAGCGCCTGCCACATTTCCTCGTCTGTCGCGTCCGGCTTCCCATAGCGGAGGTTGTCGGCGATCGTGCCCGAGAAGAGGAACCCGCGCTGCGGAACGAGTCCGATCGCGGCCCACAACCGCTCGGTGTGGTAGTCGCGGACGTCGACGTCGTCGATGAAGACGGTGCCTTCGGTGGAGTCGTACAGGCGACAGATCAGCGACACCAGAGTCGACTTGCCGGAGCCGGTGCTGCCCACGATCGCCGTGCTGGTTCCCGGTCGCGCGGTAAACGAGATGTCCTGCAGGACAGGGCATTCAGCGCCAGGGTAGGTGAACGTCACCCGGTCCAATCGGACCAGCCCGGTCACCCCGCCCGGCGGGTGTTGCGGGTTCGCGGGGTTGTCTACGGCGGCCGAGGTGCCCAGCACCTCCGTGATGCGTTCGGCGCACACCGATGCCCTCGGCAGTACCACCAGGGTCATCGTCGCCATCAGCACCGCCATCAGGATCTGCGCGAAGTACGCCAGAAACGCGCTGAGCGAGCCGACCTGCATCTGGCCTCTGTCGATGCGCAGCCCGCCGAACCAGATCACGGCCACGCTGGACAGGTTGATGGTCACGGTGGTCACCGGCAGCATGAGCGCCTGCCAGTTGCCCGATGCCAGCGCGGTGTTCGAGAGTTCGGTGTTGGCCCGAGCGAACCTTTCCCGCTCGAAGTTCTCGCGGGTGAACGCGCGGACCACGCGCACACCGGCCAACTGGTCGCGCAGCACGCGGTTGATCCCGTCGATCAGGTTCTGCATCCGGCGGAACAACGGCAGCATCCGCGTCATGATCAGGTAGTTGGCACCGGCCAGGACCGGGACGCTGACCAGCAGCAGCCAGGTCAGCGCTACCTCCTGGTGAATTGCCATGATGACGCCGCCGATGCACATGATGGGCGCGGTGACCAGCACCGTGGCCGTTGTCTGGACCAGGAACACGATTTGCCGGACGTCGTTGGTGCTGCGCGTCAACAATGTCGCCGCGCCGAAGTGCGCCGTCTCCTGTTCCGAGAAGGTGATGACGTGCTCGAACATCGCCGCGCGCAGATCCCGGCCGAAACCCGTGCCGGTCCGTGACCCGAAATACACCGCTCCCACCGCGCACAGCACCTGCAATCCGGTGACGATGAGCATGATGATGCCCAGTCGGATGATGGTCGCGGTGTCACCCTTGGCGATGCCGTTGTCGATGATCGCGGCGTTGACCGTCGGGAGATAAAGCGAGGCCAGCGTGCTGATCAGCTGCAGCACCATCAGTACCGTTACCAGCCGCCGGTATGGCCGGATGAACTGGCGCAGCAGGGCCAGGAGCATTGGGTAACTGTCGCACAGTGCGTCGGCCCGTGCGTGGATCACCCGGCGACCCCGAAACACCTGATCAAGTGGCGTGTCGCAGCCTGTCGGCCGGGGTGCCCCTACACTGCATGGCAGTAACCGGCATCCGGAGAGGTACAGAAGAGGTAGTGGTGCGGCGTAATTTGACGAGGCTTGGACCCGCGACTCGGGCGTTGGTCGCCTTGATGGCTTTGAGCCTGGTTATCGCCGGGTGCTCGGGTTCTGGCGACAGCACCCCTGGTGCGACGGATTCGTCGACCGCGACCGGCAAAGAAGGTAAGCACGGCCCCTTCTTCCCGCAGTGTGGTGGTGTGAGTGACCAAACGGTGGCAGAGCAGACCAGGATTTCGAACCTGGTGAATACCGCCAAGAACTCGGTCGGCTGCCAATGGCTGTCCGGCGGCGGCATCATGGGGCCGCACTTCTCCTTCTCGTGGTATCGCGGGAGTCCGATCGGTCGGGAGCGCAAGACAGAAGAGTTGTCACGCGCGAGTGTTGAGGACATCAATATCAACGGGCACAGTGGCTTCATCGCTATAGGTAGCGAGTCGAGTTTGGGCGACTCGCTGTGTGAAGTCGGGATCCAATTCGGAGACGACTTCATCGAATGGTCGATCAGCTTCAGCCAGAAGCCGTTTCCGCCGCCATGCGACATCGCCAAAGAGCTGGCCCGCCAGTCGATTGCGAATTCGAAATGACCCGGTGGATGAGGTGTCTGGTTGCCGTGCTCTCCGTGGTAGCGGTGCTGTTGACCGGTTGTTCGAAGTCGGTCTCGGGTACGGCTGTCAAGGCGGGTGGGGCTGGTGTCCCGCGCAATGACAATTCCGAGAAGCAGTATCCGAACCTGCTGAAGGAATGTGAGGTCCTGACCACCGACGTTCTGGCGAAGACGGTGGGTGCGGATCCGCTGGACATACAGAGCACATTCGTCGGTGCGATCTGCCGTTGGCAGGCGGCCAACCCGGCCGGTTTGATCGACATCACCCGCTTCTGGTTTGAGCAGGGCAGTCTGAGCAACGAGCGCAAGGTTGCCGAGGGCCTGAAGTATCAGATCGAGACGCGGTCCATCCAGGGCATCGACTCCATCGTGATGCGCACCGGCGACCCCAATGGCTCGTGCGGTGTCGCCAGCGACGCGGCCGGCGTAGTCGGCTGGTGGGTGAACCCCCAGGCGCCCGGCATCGACGCGTGTGGGCAGGCGATCAAACTGATGGAGTTGACCCTGGCGACCAACGCGTAGCCGTCGCGCACCAACCCCTAGCCGTCGCGGACCAACCCCTAGCCCCCGCGCGGGACGTGGAACTCGACGAGCGCCGCGCTGCCGACCTCCAGGTCTGCCCATCGCCCTGGGACGCGTAGCACCGCGATCGCCGACGTCGGGAATTTGTCTTCGATGCGATCGACCGCTGCGTAGTCGGTGCCGTCAGCCCCGGCCAGCAGGATCGCCAGAGAGGACGTCGTCGGCTCATGTCCGACCACCAGCAGCGTCGTGACGTCGTCGGACACGCGGTTGATCTCCTCGATCACGGTGCCGGGAGTGGCGCCGTAGAGCCGAGCAACATAACGCACCGGCGCGTCAATTCCGGTGCAGGCGAGGGTTTCCCGGGTGCGGGTGGCCGTCGAACACAGCACGGCGTCGACGCCTGGCAGGTTGGCACGCAGCCAGTCCCCGGCCAGCCCGGCCTCGCGGACACCGCGTGGTGCTAGCGGTCGGTCATGGTCGGCGACGCCATCCGGGTACGCCGATTTGCCGTGTCGCATCAGCACGAGGTTGCGGTGCGGGTCTGTCACCGGACACACGTTAACCGATGCTTAGTTCCCCTTGCGCCACGCCGGAATCCGTGGCGGCGTCGGCTATGCCGCTTCGTCATCGTCGTCTCCGTCGCGCAGGAGTTTTTGTGGGTGGTGGAAGGTGTTGGTGCGGGGTTGGCCGTGGTCGAGGTGGGGT
>NZ_MVHT01000137.1 GCF_002086275.1 Mycobacterium intermedium
ATTTTTTATATGTTTCCGGGGGGGCCGGCGGGCCAAAAAACTCCCCCAAAAAATCCGGCCCCCGCGGGTTTTTCCGGGGCGGCGCCCCGTGTCTTGCCGATGTATCGGGTCAGGGGAAAATCAAACCCGATGTCTTGGAGGTGGCGGCCGCATAGCGCGATTGCACGTCGGCCCAGTTGACGACGTTCCAGAAGGCCTTGACGTAGTCCGCCTTGACGTTCTTGTACTGCAGGTAGAAGGCGTGCTCCCACATGTCCACCTGCAGCAGCGGAATGATGCCCAGCGGCACGTTGGCCTGCTGGTCGTACAGCTGGAAGGTGAGCAGCCTGCCGCCCAGGGTGTCGTAGCCGAGAACGGCCCAACCCGAACCCTGCAAGCCGTTGGCGGCGGCGGTGAACTGAGCCCGGAACTTGTCGAACGAGCCGAACGCGTCGTCAATGGCGGCCGCGAGCTCGCCCTCCGGCTTGTCGCCCCCGTCCGGAGACAGGTTCTTCCACCAGATGGAGTGGTTGACGTGACCACCGAGGTGGAACGCCAGATTCTTTTCGTTCAAAAAGATCGCCGAGTGGTCCTCCTTGGCGCGTGCCTCTTCGAGCTTGGCGATCGCGTCATTGAGTCCCTTGACGTATGTGGCGTGGTGCTTGCTGTGATGGATCTCGTTGATCTGGCCCGAAATATGCGGTTCCAGCGCTGCGTAATCCCAGTCCAGGTCGGGCAGGGTGTATTCAGCCACGGCATTCCTTCCTTCGGTGATCGATGGTTGATCGATGGTGATCGTCTAGCGCATCAGTCGCAGGGTCCCGCCGAGGAGCGGTGCCCCGGCACCATTCAACCCTGCCGCCGAATGCGTGCGCCGCAAGGGACTTCCCTTATGGGCGCTTGCGGGGGGTACCCGCTGGCGCGGACTTCAAGACCGGGTCAGGACAAAACGATGAGCGCAAGAACGCCCAGCAACGCGACAGCGACGAGGGCTGCGCGAAGAGCGGCGAGGGCGTAGGCCTGGTTCCAGACGGGCGAGCCGTCGTACGTCTTCGAACGTGGTGGTTGTCCCGATCCGTACGAATGGGTCGCCATCGAGCGCCTTTCCCCCTACGTCCCTTCCTTGCCGCTAAGACGATGAGTGACACACCGCAGTGAGGTGAATCACAACTCGATCCTAGCGTCGCAGATCATAACGCCTCGTACTTGCCGTGGAAAAGTTGACCGCTGGTCATCCAGATCGGCCATCCGCCGTACCGCGCACAGCGCGGCGTTGCTGGTTTGGCAAGCGAGGTGATCGGTACGGCGTTCTTACCGAGACAACAGATTTCGCTCAGAGACTTGCCAGGCTGTCGATCAAAGCGCCCAGTCCCGGCGTGTTATCCACAGTCGTCTGCCAGGGAACGGTGGCAGATTGGCCGATAGGGCCCACGTAAACGCCAGCGTCAATTTCCACCGCCTGTGGATAAAGCTGTGGAAACTGTGGATAGCTCTTGGTAGCTGAGTGTTCATGGTGTAATGCGCACCGAAGCCGGGTCTGATTCGGGGCGAGTGTGCTTGCGGCTACGCGTCCGTACCCGCATTCGGTTAGTAGGCTGGTCCGGTGATCCAGGTGTGCTCTCAGTGCGGCACTCGGTGGAATGTCCGTGAGCGCCGCCGCGAGTGGTGCCCTCGCTGCCGAGGCGCGCTGATGGCACCGCTGATGGAAGGGCCGCCGGCGGACCCCCGCTGGGGCATGCCCGCCGGCCAGCAGGCGCCGGCGCCCCCGGCCATGCGGCCCGCCGCTCCCCGGCTGCCACCGGGCTTTCGCTGGATCGCTGTGCGCCCAGGTGCGGCGCCTCCGCAGATACGCCAGCGGCGCCACCGCGGCCCCACTCCCCGCTACGCCTACATTCCGCGCTGGGGCTTGGTGGACCGGGTCGATCAGGCGTCCGCCGGGCCACAGCAGGCACCCGCAAAGCCGGGGCCAACGGTCGCGGTGGTGCGCACCGCGCTGTTCGCGACGCTGTTGATCCTCGCTGGGGCGGCGCTGGTGTACGTGCTGCGATACGTGCTGTTGATCATCAACCGAGACACCCTGCTGCCCTCGCTGGTGGCTCTCGCGTCGGTCCTGCTCGGGTATCTCGCCAGCGTGGTGGCGCTGGTGGCGGTGGGCATCACCGGTGCGCTGCTGGTTTCCTGGTTGATCGCGCGGCGGGCCGCGGCGTTCAAGCACGTCGGCCTGCCGGAGCCACGTTCGGAGCGGGCGTTATGGGCCGGGTGCCTGGTGCCCGTGGTCAATCTGTTCTGGGCGCCCGTGTACGTCATCGAGCTGGCGCACATCGAGGACTACTACCACCGCCTGCGCAACGACATTTTGCGGTGGTGGCTGATCTGGGTTGCCAGCACGGCGATCTCGATTTTCGCCATCGCCACCAGTGGGGCTTCCGACGCTCAAGGCATCGCCGACAACACCATCGCGATGGTGGTGGCGTACCTGGGCGCGGCGGTCGCGGTGTCGTCGACGGCACGGGTCTTCGAAGGATTCGAGCGCAAACCGGTCGAACGGCCCGTGCATCGCTGGGTGGTCGTCGGCACCGACGAGCAGAAGCCGGCGGCGTCGGCACACTCGTCGGCGTCTCCGGTTGAGCTGGAGGGCCAGGAACCGGCAGCATAGTGGGCATGCCGTGGGCCGACGAGGTGCTCGCCGGGCATCCGTTCGTGGTTGCCCACCGGGGTTCCTCGTCTGCGCGGCCGGAACACACCCTGGCCGCTTACGATTTGGCGCTCAAGGAAGGCGCCGACGGGGTGGAATGCGACGTCCGGCTGACCCGGGACGGGCATCTGGTGTGCGTTCACGACCGGCGTCTGGACCGCACCTCGTCGGGGGCCGGTCTGGTCAGCACGATGACCCTTGCCCAGTTGCGTGAGCTGGAATTCGGCGCCTGGCACGAAAGTTGGCGGCCGGACGGCACGCATGGCGACACCAGCCTGCTGACACTGGACGCGCTCGTCTCCCTGGTGCTGGACTGGCATCGGCCGGTGAAGATCTTCATCGAGACCAAGCACCCCGTCCGCTACGGCTCGTTGGTGGAGACCAAGCTGCTGGCGCTGCTGCAGCGCTACGGCATCGCTACGCCCGCCTCCGCCGATATCTCGCGAGCGGTGGTGATGTCGTTCTCGGCCGCCGCGGTGTGGCGGATCCGTCGGGCCGCCCCGATGTTGCCGACGGTGCTGCTGGGCAAGAACGCCCGTTACCTCGCCAGCAGCGCGGCGACAGCCGTGGGGGCGACCGCCGTCGGACCCTGGCTGCCCGCGCTGAAGGAATATCCGCAACTCGTCGACCGCGCCGCCGCCCAGGGTCGGGCGGTGTACTGCTGGGACGTCGACGAGAAAGAGGACGTCGAGTTCTGCCGGGACGTCGGTGTCGCCTGGATCGCCACCGATCACCCAGGCCGCGCCAAAGCTTGGCTGGAGAAACGAGCGGCTGAGGGGAGTAGTTAGAACTGGCCGCCGGCGACGGGCGGGGTTCCCACAGCGGCCGGGGCTCGTCCGATCTCCCGGGCGACGAAGTTCTCCAACTCGAAAAGGTTGTCCCCAGCGCGATCGGCAACGCGCAGCAGGGTCGACATCAGCGCCACTTCCTCGACCTGCTCCTTGAGGAACCACTGCATGAACTGTTCGCCGAGGAAGTCGCCCTCGTCGCGGGCCACCGCCGCGAGCCGGCTGACCTGTTCGGTGACCGCCCGCTCCTGGTCCACGGCCAGCGCCAACGCGTCGCGCGGACGGTCGAACTGATTACGCACCTCGTCCACGCCGGGGATCTCGACATGCAGGTCGCGGTCGAGGAGATGCTGCACCAGCATCATCGCGTGATTGCGTTCCTCGACGGCCTGGCTGTAGAAATGCTTGGCCAATTGCGGCAAGTCTTCGCTGTCGAAATAAACCGCGATCGCGACATATTGCTGGGCGGCGGTGAATTCGTTGAAAATCTGTTCCTGCAATAACGCATGGAATTTCGTCTTGGGCGCGTCGAAGTCCGTCATGCCCGCAGGTTATAGCAGCTGGGAAGGGGTCTGCAACGAAGGTTGCGCTTAGTCAGGAAAGGTTTTCCTAAGTCGGTGGGCGCAGTTTTTGGCGAGCTTTACCTAAGTAAAGTAAGGCTATGCAGACGGGCGTTGCATTTGCTGCGCGAATTCACGGCTGCTCGTCGATGACTTCTGCGGGCACCGCGGTATCGGCGGCCAGCGCGTCGAACAACTTGCCGGCGGCGTCGTGATTCCAAACCACGACGGAGCCGACGTCGCCGCTGGTGAACTCGCCGATCGGAACGGTGAGGTTACTGGTGTGCCCGCGCAGGGCCAGGCCGAGCCGGGCCAGGTCCCAGGCGTGGTCGTCGCGGTCAACGAGGAGGGCGTTGACCACGGCATGCGACACCGTGTACCAGCGCCACGGATTCAGCCAGACGGTCGGGCTGCCGGCGCGCCGCATCAGCGCCGACATCGCCTGGCGCTGATTGATCATCCGGTCCAGGTCGGCACGCGGCGTCGCCCTGCTGCGGACGAAGCCCAACGCGTTGCGGCCGTTGAGCTCCTGGCAGCCCGCGGGCAGATCGATACCGGCCAACGGGTCGTTGATGGGGGATGACGGGCACACCGTGATCCCGCCCAGAGCGTCGACCATGCCCGCGAATCCGGTGAATCCGATCTCGATGTAGTGGTCCAGGCGCAAGCCGGTGGCCTGCTCGACGGTCTGGGCCAGCAGCGCCGGGCCGCCCGCGGAGAAGGCCGAATTGATCTTGTCCTTGCCGTGTCCTGGGATCGGCACGTACGAATCACGCGGGATCGACACCAACGTTGTTGGGTTGCTGGACCCGAACTCCGGAACGTGCACCAGCAGGATGGTGTCGGTCCGGCCGGTGCCCATGTCACCGCCCGTCGCGAGTTCCTCCTGCTGCTGGCTGGTCAGGTCTTGGCGGCTGTCCGAACCGACCAGGAGCCAGTTCGTGCCGCGACCGGGAGCCGGGCGGTCGGTGCCGGCGGTGAACACCGCCACGCGGTGCAGCGAAGCGTCCAGCCACACCGTCCCGCCCACGATGCCCGCGCCCACCAGGATCACGACGATCAGCAGCGTCAGCGCGATCCGGCGTCCCCAACGGCGCTTGCCTTTCTGGCGCTTGGCTTTCGGGGCGGCGGGACGCGGTGGCGGCGCGGGACGTCGAGGCGGTGGAAGCGCGGGGGGAGCCGCGGGCGGCGCCGGGCGCGGAGGGGGGTCCCGGCGGTGGATCACCGGAGGGGGCTCCGGCCGGGCTGGCTGAGCCGGCGGTTGCGGAAAGCGCGGTCTTTGCGGTGGTCTCCCGGATTCCGGGAGATCCGGTGGTCGACCGCCGTTCACCCGGTCAATTTACGTGCCCGCGCGGCTTCGCCGCAGCCAGGAGCACACCACGCATCGAGAGTCGTCACTGTGGGTATTGCTCGTTGCACATCGGTTCACCAAACGAAGGCGAGCGAGCAATGACCAGACCCGCTGTCCGAGCGCAAGTTCACGCCGGCGACGTCAGATCCAGAGTCGCAAGGATCGGCCTGTTCGGCAAAGGAGCGCTGTACGCGCTTCTGGGGTTTTTGGCGATCAACGTCGCGCTGGGTAACCGCTCGTCGGATGGCGCCAGTGAGGTGGGGGCGATCCAGACCGTCGCGCAAGCCCCGTTGGGCAAGTTCCTATTGATTGCCTTGACGGTCGCCTTGATCGCGCTGGTGGTGTGGCAGGCAAGCCAGGCCATCTCGGGTGACCCAATTGAAGGCTCGGACGGCAGCCATCGGGCGAAGTACGCCGCCAAGGCGATCCTGTACAGCGGCGCCGCGCTCGCGTCGCTGTCAATCCTCATCGCGAATTGGGGCGGCGATGCCGTCGCGGTGCCCGGTGGGAGCGGCGACGGCAAACACCAGGCCACTGCGGCGGTCATGGGCCTTCCCGGTGGAAGGTGGATCGTCATGATTGCCGGCCTCGCCGCGATCGCGTTCGGCGGTTACGAGATCTACAAGCATGCCGTCAACCGCGACTTCATGAAGCGGCTGGGACAGTTGGACCACGACAAGTGCGGGGCCGTCGAAGCACTGGGCCGGGCGGGCTACGCGGGCAGCGGACTGGTGACGATCGGTGTCGGCTTCTTCTTGGTCGTCGCCGGACTGACCTTCGACCCTGACGACGCCAAGGGGTTGTCCGGGTTGCTGGCCGAACTCGCCGGCCAGAGCTGGGGACAGCTCGTCCTGTGGCTGATCGCCATTGGCCTGTTCGCCTACGGACTGTTCTCCTTCGCCGAGGCTCGCTATCGCCCGGTCACCTAGCGGAGTCGGCCGTTGCCGGGGCGCGCGTCGCTAGTGGCGTGCCCGCAGACCGTTGCGGAACGGGCAGCCCATGAGGACCCGAATGGCCTGGCTGAGACCCTTCATGTCGTCCACCGGCTGGTGAAACGCCAGTCGTACGTCGCGGTCGCCGTCGTTGCCCTCGACGCGGAATCGGACGCCGTACCGATCGAGTCCGAGCGGGCGGATCTGGCCGCGCCGCAATGGTGCCGGCAGCCGGGATACCAGCCGGGCGACGACGTCGTTGTGGACGGTGGCCAGGTGCCACAGCAAAGTCTCCTCGACCTCGCAGAATGGGTCCGGCCGGGCGGCGAGCAGATCCTCGACGCGAACCGCTTCGGCACCCGTTGCATCCGTCACCACCACCGACGCCACCTCGAGCCGCAGCAACGTGTAGCGCGTCTCGTCGCCGTCCGCGGGAGCAGATTTCGGAGTGTCTACCTGCAGCAGGGCGGGATTCGGGTCTTCGGTGGCGATCAGATCGAGGATCTTGGGCACCGCCCCCTGCGGAACCCGGTGGAGGCGGCCGCGGACCCAAACCAACGAGCGGACCGGTTCGCGCAGTGGGAGCGGCGCGTAGTCGGTGAGTTCCAGCAATGCCTGCGTCCCGCAAACTAGCTCTGCGCTGTAGTCGACGGGTACGGCCACGGCGAAGGTTCCGTCATGCAGCAGGTGGTGCACCGGTGCGGCGACCGGGTCGTTACCGTCCACGGCCAGCAGCGCGCTGTCGGCCCGCGCACAGGCGCTGCGGATGCGTTCGGCAGTCGTCGGCGCCGGCGTCGGCGGCATTGTGACGGTGGCCACGCGTACCTCCTCGAATTTAGGTAAGCCTAAGTTAACTTACGCTTGCGACGCGTCGCAAGGGGGGTCATCCCGGACGCGCCATTAGGGTTGTCAGGGTGGCCCGCATCGCATATCTCGGTCCGGAGGGGACATTCACCGAGGCTGCGCTGCTGCAGATCTCGGCCGCGGGGCTGATTCCGGCGCACACAGCGGAAACCGTCGAGCGGCTGCCAGTCGAAAGCACACCCGCCGCACTTCAAGCCGTCCGCAACGGGTCCGCCGACTACGCGTGCGTGCCGATCGAAAACTCCATCGACGGATCGCTCGCGCAGACGCTGGACAGCCTGGCCATCGGTACCCCGCTGCAGGTGTTCGCCGAGACGACGCTCGACGTGGCGTTCAGCATCGTCGTGCGGCCCGGACACACCGCCGCCGACGTGCGGACCGTGGCGGCGTTTCCGGTGGCGGCCGCGCAGGTGCGGCGTTGGCTCACCGCGCACCTGCCCGACGTCGAGCTGTGCCCGGCCTATTCCAACGCCGATGCCGCGCGTCAGGTCGCCGACGGCCGCGTCGACGCCGCGGTGACATCGCCATTGGCCGCAAAGCACTGGTCGCTGGACACGCTGGCCGAAGGGGTCGTCGACGAGAACAACGCCCGCACCAGGTTCGTCCTGATCGGCTTGCCCGGCCCCCCGCCGCCGCGCACCGGAGCCGACCGCACGTCGGCAGTGCTGCGCATCGACAACAAGCCCGGGGCGCTGGTGGAAGCGCTGACCGAGTTCGGCATGCGCGGCATCGACCTCACCCGAATCGAATCCCGGCCCACCCGCACGGAACTGGGCACCTACATGTTTTTCGTCGACTGCAACGGCCACATCGACGATTACGCGGTCGCCGAGGCACTCAAAGCGCTGCACCGCCGTTGTGCTGACGTGAGATACCTGGGTTCCTGGCCGACGGGAGCGGCCCCCGATCCGAACTCTCCGGTGCCGCCACCGGCCGACACGGCGGAGGGCTGGCTGGAGCGGTTGCGCAAGGGTCAAGCCGAGCCGGATGCGGTGGCCGGGCGATGAGCGGGCGTTTGGTGCTGATGCGGCACGGCCAGTCCTACGGCAACGTCGAGCGCCGGCTGGACACCCGTCCCCCCGGTGCGGCCCTGACCCCGCTGGGCCGGGACCAGGCGCGTGCGTTCGCGCGGGCCGGTAGTCATCGGCCGGTGCTGCTGACGCACTCGGTGGCCATCCGGGCGTCGGAAACGGCGGCGGTGATCGGTTCCGAGCTGGCTCTGCCGGTCCACGAAGTGGTCGGCGTTCACGAGGTGCAGGTCGGGTCGCTGGAAAACCGCAACGACGACGAGGCGGTCGCGGAGTTCAACGCCATCTACGAGCGGTGGCATGGCGGTGAGCTGGATCTGGCGCTGCCGGGCGGCGAGACGGCCAACGACGTCTTAGACCGCTACGTGCCGGTGCTGACCGATCTGCGCATGCGATACCTCGACAACGACGACTGGGACGGCGACATCGTGGTGGTGAGCCATGGCGCGGCGATCCGGTTGGTCTCCGCCGTGCTGGCGGGTGTGGAAGGCAGTTTCGTTCTGGACAATCACCTGGAAAACACCGAATCGGTGGTGCTGGCGCCGATCACCGACGGGCGGTGGAGTTGCCTCCGCTGGGGCGCACACACACCGCCGTTCTTGCCGCCGCCCGCGGAGAGCGTCGATCCCGTCGCGGATGCGGTCGGGTCAAGCTCCGACCCGATGGGCTGAGCTGAATGGCACCTCGGCGCAGGTGCACCCGACGGCGTCGCAGTCGATGACGAAGTCGTGCGCGAACAACTCCGGAGTGGTGCAGTCAGGCTCGGTGCACTCCGACCGATGCAGCGAGTGAACGATGACGGTGCCGTGGCAGTGATCCAAGCCTGCCCGGCAGTCGCGGCAGCCTGTGCTCATAAGCCGTTCATAGCACCGCGCCCCGACAAATCGGAGAGGCGCGCCCCTCAACCCCAGCCCAATTCGTCGAGTCGGTCGTCGTCGATGCCGAAATGGTGCGCGATTTCGTGCAGCACCGTGATCGCCACCTGCTCGACGACTTCCTCCTCGGAGTCGCAGAAGTCCAGCAGCGCGTCGCGATAGATGGTGATGGCGTCCGGCAAGGCCCCGGCATAGTCGGAGTCCCGCTCGGTCAATGCGACGCCCTCGTAGAGGCCGAGCAGACCCTCGTCGTCGGGATGGCGATCTTCGACGAGCACCACGACGTTGTCCATGGCGGCGGCCAGTTCGGGCGGGAGCAGGTCCAGCGCGTCCGAGACCAGTTCGTCGAACCGCTGCGGGTCCATCCGTACCGACACAGGGCTAACTCGCCGGTTCGCCCTCGGGAAGCTGTCCTTCGGGCGCCGGGGGCGGTGGCGCTTGGCCCTCCTGCGGTGGGGGGTTCGCCGGCGGCCCATGGGGAGCCGGCGGTGCTTGACTGGCCGGGGGAGCCTGGGTGGCAGGCGATGACGGTGCCCGCGTCGGCGTCACCACCGGCTGCTGGTTGGGCAGGTGCTGGTTGTTCGGCGGGATGGTCGGGGTTTGCTGCGCCGGTGGCGTGGCCGCCTGGGTAGGCGTCTGGACGGGAATCGGCGGGAGGTTGAGCCGTTCCTCGGGAATGTCGGGCGGCGGAACCGGCGCCTGACCATTGATCAGCAGCGGCCCCTTTGCGCTGTTGACCAGCGTCGCCCAGCCGCCATTGCCGAGCGTCGCACCGACACTGCAGGCGACCTCACGGCTGCCCGCTGACCAGCTGGCCAACGACAGCGTCGGGTAGATCAGGGTCAGCGTGGTGGTCCGCAGCTTGATCGGCGCCAGGAATGCGTCGGTCATCCGGGTGCAGGCGTCCTTGATGAACGCGTCCTGCTCCTGCTCGGTAGGCAGCGCTTCAGGGAACTTCTCGGCCAGGTTGACAGTGCCGGTGACCTCCATCGCGTGCGGCGCCGCGCAGTCGACGGGAACGTCTACGGGTTGATTGGTGGTGGAGTCGATGCCCAGGCAGGTGCCGGCCGGCCAGACCTTGGACTGGTTGATCTCCGCGACCCTCCCCTTGAAGGCGAGCTGCTGGTTGTTCGGCCCGGGCAGCTGCAGGCCGCACAGCATGCGGCGCTCTCCGGCGTGCCGCCACGCATTGTCACCGGCCCACAGCATGCTGACGCTGAACTTGCTGTTGGGATCGAACTTCGGGCCCAGGTAGCGGCGAACCGCCGGCACGCACTGCTCCTCGTTGATCTGCTGAATGCGGGCGGGCGAGGGCGGATCGGCGCTGGGCCCGTACTCCGAACCGGGGAAGGTCCGCATGTCGATGGACTCGGCGACCTCGAACCGGTGGTCGTCGGTGCAGGGCACTACGGTCGCCGCGTCCGGCGTGCGCTCCGGCCAGGTCAGGCAGTCGCCGCTGGAGGCGCGGCCGAACGTGGAGTTTGTTTTGCCGGCGGTGCTGGGCGTGGAGTTGGCATCGGTCAGGCCGAGCAGTCGCCCGGGCGCGTCACCCACCTCCGGTAGCGCCGTCACCAGTCCGGCGATCAATAGCCCGCCAAGCGCGGTGAGCAGCAGCGCTCGCCTGGTTGACGACGGCTGCAGACCCCGCGGCCAGCGAAACCGCGCCGAGGGTTGTTTCGCCTCGGCGGCAGGGGTGGCAGGCGGTGGAGTTGCCTCCGCTGGGGCGCACACACACCGCCGTTCTTGC
>NZ_MVHT01000138.1 GCF_002086275.1 Mycobacterium intermedium
AGCACCAACGTCATGGTGGGAACCATGGCCTACATGGCCCCGGAACGCTTCAACACCGGGGTCGCCGATGCCCGTTCCGATGTCTATGCGCTGGCGTGCGTGTTGCATGAATGCCTGACCGGGGAGTTGCCGTTTCCGTGCGACAGCATGCATCAACAAATCGCCGCGCATTTATCGCTGGATCCCCCGCGGCCCAGCCACATCCGCCCCCAGGTGCCCGTCGCATTCGATGACGTCATCGCCACCGGCATGGCCAAGAACCCCGACGAGCGCTACCAGAGCGCCAATGCGCTAGCCGTTGCGGCCCGCCAAGCCTTGGCCACGCCGTCGAGTCCGTCGCTTGCTGCGTCCACTCGTCGCCACAATCCACCTCCGCCCCCACCACCGCGCACACAACCGACCATCCCCGCCCCACGGCCACAGCCCGGGCCACCCGCCCAGTATTCGCCGCAGCCGCTCGCATACCCGACCGCCGAGCCAACCCGACTCGGCGGAGGGCGGATCGCAGCGATCGCCGCAGCGGTTGTGATCGTGGCCGTCGTAGGGATCGTCGGCGGCTACCTGCTGAGCAGGCCCGGGACCACCTCGCAGTCCCCGGTGACCGCACAGACTTCCGCGACGGTCGAGCCTTCGACGCCGGCGCTCCCGGCTACCCCGGCCGAGCCCACCACGACCACCACTACGGCGCGTACCGGCCTCGCCGGACTCGAACCGTTCGTCGGAAGCTGGCACGCGCACCGGGAGAGTCTCGTGATTGCAGCCAACGGCAAGGGCCAACACTCGTACGACATGGGCATGGAGAACTTCACGATCACCGCGATAGCGGGGGACACGGCCACCGGCACGGTCGACAGCAGCTCGAACCTCAACGGGGCCGTTCCCGGCGACCCGGTGACGGTGACGCTGGTCGGCAACGGGCAAGGCCTGACGTTCAGCGCCGGAAAGGAACAGCAGTTCCCCTATTGCAAAGTCGGTGGCACTGACCCGACCCTTTGCGGCGCGTAGTCGGTCGTCAGACCGTCAGCAGGATCTTTCCGTAAGTCTTGCCCGACACCAGCAATCGGTGGGCCTCCGCGGCCTGCTCGATCGGCAGGCGGGTGCCGATGACCGGCCGGACTCGGCCGGCGGCGATCATCGGCCACACCGACGCCGTCACCGCCGCCGCGATCTCGCTCTTGCTGTTCGGGCCGCTCACCGGGCGGGCGCGCAGCGTGGTGCCGATTACCCGCGCGCGCTTGGTGAGCAGCTTGCCCAGATTGAGTTCGGCCTTCACCCCGCCCTGCATGCCGATCACGATGAGTTGGCCGTCGGTGGCCAGCGCGTCGATATTGCGGTCCAAATAGGCCGCACCCATGATGTCGAGGATCACGTCGACGCCGCCGCCGTCGGTCACCTCCTTGATCCGCGCGACGAAGTCCTCGTCCTTGTACGAGATCGCGATCTGCGCGCCGAGGCTGCGGCAGAGTTCCAGCTTTTCCGGCGACCCCGCAGTGATCGCGACTCGGGCGCCCAGGGCGCGTGCCACCTGAATCGCATGGGTGCCGATGCCGCTGGCCCCGCCGTGAATCAGGACCAACTGGCCGGGGCTCAAATGAGCCGTCATCACCAGGTTGGACCACACGGTGCAGGCCACTTCAGGCAGCCCGGCGGCGTCGGCGAGCTCGACCGCAGGGGGGACCGGCATCACCTGTCCGACCGGGACGGCGACGTATTCCGCGTATCCGCCGCCGGCCAGCAGGGCGCACACTTCTTGGCCTTTCGACCACTCCGTGACCCCGGGGCCTACGTCCGCGACGACGCCGCTGACCTCCATGCCGATCGTCTCGCTGGCGCCCGGCGGGGGCGGGTATTTACCCGCGGCCTGCAGCACGTCGGCGCGGTTCACTCCCGCGGCGGTGACCTTGATCAGTACCTCGTCCGGGCCGGCGGTGACGTCGGGGACTTCTTGCCATACGAGTTGTTCGGCGGATTCGGCGACGATGGCACGCATGTTCGTCACGCTACTTGGCACCGCTACCCTTGGCTTACCGTTGTCCGGGTGGCGTGGCAGAGCGGCCTAATGCACTCGCCTTGAAAGCGAGAGACGGCTAAAACCGTCCGGGGGTTCAAATCCCTCCGCCACCGCCGTGTGATGAGTCGCGTTCCGTTTGTTTGTAGGCGCCACTCACATGCGGAGTGCTTGCCAGATGTACAGCAGTGCGCTGGCCACGGCAAGCGACCCCAGCAATGTTCGGAGCACCGTTTCCGGCGCTTTCGGTTGCAGCCGAGCGCCGAGGTAGCCACCGATCAGGCCGCCCAATCCGGCCAGCAGTCCGACGGCCCACACAGGAGCGATGTGCTGGCCGGGGCTGGCCAGGGCGATCAGGGAATAAGCGACCGCTCCTGCAAGGGACGTGACGAAGGTCGTGGTGAGCGCCGCCGGAGCGACCAGGCGCGTCGGCAGACCGCGACCGACCAAGATGGGGCTCAACAACGACCCGCCGCCGATGCCGTAGATGCCGCCGACGACCCCGACGCCTAGCGCGAGAGCGCCGATCGCCAATGACGACGGGACGACCGGATCTCGCTTCGCGGGTGACCGGATAAGGGCCTTCCCGCAGAGCCAGAGGCCCAGCGGCAACAAGATTGCGGCGACAACCAGGCGGAACAGGCGGGGGCCAGGAATCAGAAACACGCGCACCAGCGAACCGAATACAACGCCGGGAACGGTCCCGACGACCAGCACCTTGGTCAACGGGTTGGCGCGGAATGGACTGCCTGGAGTCGTGCCCCGGCGGTAGCGAAGTAACGCCCCCGGCGTCGCCACAATGTTGAACAGCAAATTCGTCGGCGTAACCGCAGGATTGGGCACGCCCAAGATCGTCAGTTGCACGGGCAGCAGGAACACGGCCCCGGAAACACCTACCGGCGTGGTGACCATCGCCAAAATCAGGCCGGCGATCGCGCTGGTGAGCAGCGTGACCGGATCGCCCATTCGGCCAACTATGTCGGAGTCGACGCTTGCGGGCCATATTTCGACTCAGCAGGCTGTCGTGGCCGCCCGCCCGCGAGGGCGCTCATTTGTACGGCGACACGCCGTCGCGGCTGGCATTTTGGGCGCGCTCGCGCTGACCGGGCGCGGGGGGGCTGGGGGTTTACGCGGCGAGGGCGCTCATTTGTACGGCGACACGCTGCTGCGGCTGGCATTTTGGGCGCGCTCGCGCTGACCGGCGCGCACTCGCGGCCGAACGGCGCGCTCGCGGCCCGATCAACCCAAGGTTGGCGCGTAGCGCAGCACCGCGGCGACCCCGTCGGCCGGCGAGATCCGCTCGTCGGTACGCACCAGTGATGCTCCGACCGCCACCGCGAACAACGGCAGCGCCTCGTCTGCGCGCAAAGTCTTGGCGGGCGCCGCCCCTTGCTCGGAAAGCACGTTAGCGTTCGGCGCGATGTGGGTCAGCTCTTCATCGGTGACCACGGTGGCGTCGCCCATTTCCCCGATGATCAAGGTCTCGACCGCCCCCTGTCGCAGTGCCGAACACACGCCGTCCAACCCTTCGGTGGCCAGTCCGGATTGTCGGCCGATCTCCGCGCTGAACCGCTCGGCGGCATGGTCGAGTATCTGCAATTGCCGCTTGGTGAACCAGGATTCAATGGCACGCTGCACCTCGTCTACGTCGTGCCCGCTGTGCCGCGCGCCGACTTCGAGCGGCACCGCTAGTTCGCGAATCCGCTCGGGCAATTCCGCGAGCAGGTCCGAGCGGGACCGCACCTCACCGACCACGAAAAGCGCCTCGGATCCCGTCCCGTCCGTCAATTCGGCGATACGGTCGGCGACGGCCCGCAGGTTCTTACGGCCGGCCTCCTCGGTGCGCGGTTGCGGGTCGCCATACCCGGCGTTTTCGGCGCCCGCGGCCTTGTGGACGGGGTAGCCACCGCCGTCGACGGTCTCCGAGCGTATCCCGTTGCCGTCGCGGACCGTGAGGTCGGCGCCGGTGTGGTCGACGATCGCCAGCAGGTAGTTCGGTTGTTCCATGCCCAGTTGGAGGATGGGAACGAGGTAGGGCAGTTCCGACACGCGCACCACGGTCGCGGCGGGGGGACGTGCCAGATGCTCGTTGACGAGGACTCCCGTCGGCCCAGCCACGACCGCACGACCGCTGCGCCCGATCGGTGGCCGCAAATCCATCACGGCGCGTTCGATTTCGCTGATGACGGACTTGTCTGCGCCTTGCTCCTCGAGTTCCTCACGCACGGCGCGCCATTTCAGGTCGAGTTGTGCGGCGGCGTCGTGGCTGTCGTGTGAGTCGTCGAAGTAGACGGACGAAAACGGTCCGGCAGTGTTCAGCAGTTTTCGGAAGCGTTCGGAATCCATGCTCCGATGGATGCCCGCCTAGTCCATCGACAAACGCTCACACCCGCGGGATCGAGGCGGCGATGGTGTTCATCAGTGCGGTGTAGCGCTTGAGCTCCGGGTCCTTGCCGGGCTTGCCGCTGCTGATCACGCCGCCCGCCAAACCACGCGCCGGGTCCGCCCAGATCGCGATGTTGGCCAGGCCCAGGTTCCCGAACGCCGCAGGGGCATTCCGACCGAACGGCCCCCAGCGATCGGTGCCCAGCATGAACCCGGTGCCCCACCGGGCCGGCAGCAGGCCCACCGCGAAATCCGGCCGCAGCCGTCGGGCCTCCTGTACGGCGTTGTACATCCGCTCCGCGCTGATGATGCGCACGCCGTCGAGTTCGCCGCCGCGGCGCCAGATTTCGGCGAACCGCGACAACTCGTTGGCAGTGGAAACGGTGTTGGACGAGGGCACCACGGTGGTCAGGAACGCCTTGGTGTTGGTGTAGGGGATGATCTCGTGCACTGTTCCGCCGATGGCTTTGCGGAAGATCGCGGCTATCACCGGCGGCAACGGCTTGCCCGTCGCGTGGCTGGGCGCGACCAGCGGCACGTCCTGCTCGGCCACGCCGAAGTTGGTCCAGCGGAAGTGCAGCGGGTCGAGGATCTCGCTGGCGAGGATGTCGCGGATGTCTTTGCCGGTGCTGGCGTAGACGATCTCGCGCATCAGTGGACCCCAGGTCAGCGCGTGGTAGATGTGCACCAGACCCGGCCGGTACAGCGGCCGCAGCATGCCGAGCTGCTCCTGGGCGTATTCGTGGTCGTCGGCGCGCTTGAGGTCCGGTTTCGGGCCGGTGGGGAACGGGACACCCGCGCTGTGGTTCAGCACGTGCCGGATCGTGGTGCGGTCCTTGCCGTGGCTGGTGTAGCTGGGGATGTATTCGCAGACGCGGTCGTCGAGGTCGAAAACCCCGCGTTCCACGAGCAGGTGGATGACCGTCGCGGTGATGCCCTTGGACGCCGAGTACACGCAGAACGGGGTGTCGGTGGTGACGGGAATCTTCTCGGCGTCGGGTTCGTCGGTCGGGGCGTTGCCCCAGCCGTGCCCGATGGCTCGGTTGAGCACCACGCGCCCGTTGTGCCGCAGGCACAGCTGGATGGCGGGGTGCATGCCGCCCTCATACCAGTGCCGCGCGGCCTGCCAGATCCGTTCGACGGCGGCGTCACCGACTTCGGAGTGGTCTTCTTCGCCGATTGCCGTCACCGCGTCGAGGTCGGCCGGGACACGAATCTTGCCGTCTGGTGTCACAGTCACCCCCGCGAGCCTAGCTTTGAGCGCATGCTCACCCGCTCACGCTACGTCTCACGCTACGTAGAGGTCATCCTCCTCGTTTTCGGTGCCTACTCCGTTGGCCTGGGGTTATTCCAGTGGGTGGCGCCCGAGACGTTCTTCGACACCCTCGGCGCCTTCGGCGTCCGCAACACCCACTACATATTCGACAATGCGTCGTTCGAGTTGCCGCTGGGCCTGTTGCTGTTGGGCGCGCTGCGTCGGCCGTCCTGGCGGGTGCCGGCGCTGGCGTTTGCGACGGCGCACTGGGCGCTGCACGCCGTCAGCCACCTGATCGACACCAACCACCGCGCCGGGACCACCGTCGGGTGGCTGGAGTTCGCCGGGTTGGCGATCTCCACCGGCTGGCTGGCCGTCGCGCTGTGGTTCAGCGCTATTCGCCGGTGAACCGCGGCGGGCGCTTCTCGAACGTCGCGGCGATGCCCTCGGTGAGGTCCTTCGACGGCAGGAACGCCGCGTTCCAGGCGGCGACGTAGCGCAGGCTCTCCGACACCGCCGCGATGCGCTGCTGATCGAGCACGTCCTTGATGCCGTGCACGGTCAGCGGGGGATTGGCGGCGATTTCGGCGGCGGTGGCGTGTGCCGCGGCCAGCGCGGCCTCGGCGTCGTCGAACACGTCGTTGACCAGCCCGATCTTCTCGGCGCGGGCGGCGTCGATGTCCTTGCCGGTCAGCGCCAGCTCGCGCAGGTGTCCGTCGTTCAGGATCAGCGGCAGGCGGGCGAGGCTGCCGACGTCGGCGACGATGGCCAGCTTGACCTCACGCACCGAGAACTTCGCGTCGGCGCTGGCGTAGCGGATGTCCACCGCCGAGATCAGGTCGACACCGCCGCCGATGCACCAACCGTGGACCGAGGCGATGGTGGGCGTGCGGCAGTCGGCGACGGCGTTGATGGCGTCCTGCATCCGCCTGACCTCGCGGTGGAACTCCGCGCGCGGACCGGCGAGTGCGTTGCCGGACAACAGGGGAGTGAACGAGCCTCCCATGGCCGGCACGTCCAGGCCGTAGCTGAAGTTCTTGCCCGATCCGGTCAGGACGATGGCCCGCACCTCGGGGTCCGCGTCGAGGGCCGGGAACAGCTCGGGGAGCTCCCGCCAGAAGGCCGGCCCCATCGCGTTGCCCTTGCCCGGCCCGATCAACGTGACCTGTGCGACCCGGTCTTTGACCTCGACGGTCACGGATTCATATGTCTCGCCCATGACCGAGACCGTAGCGTGGCGGGTATGCCCCCAGATTTGCGCCCCGGACCAGATTCCCCGCCCGCCGACGAGCTGCGTAGCGCGGAGGCGACGCTCGGGGTGCTTCAGCAGGTCGTGCACACCGTCGCTGCCGACGACCTGACCAAACAGACGCCGTGCACCGAGTTCGACGTGTCCGGCCTGACCGAACACCTGCTGAACTCGATTACCACCCTCGGCGGCATGGTGGACGCGGACTTCTCGTTGCTGCCGGACGACACCGAGTCGGTGGAACGGCGCATCATCGGTGCGGCCCGCCCCGCCTTGGACGCCTGGCACCGGCACGGTTTGCAGGGCGAGGTGTCACTCGGCCAGGGGGCGATGCCGGCCAACGTGGCCGTCGCGGTGTTTTCGCTCGAATTCCTGGTCCACGCTTGGGATTACGCGGTGTCAGTGGGACGGCAGGTGGACGCGCCCGACTCGCTTTCCGAGTACGTGTTGGGGTTGGCGCACACGCTGATCAAGCCGGCCCAACGCGGCGCGGCCGGTTTCGATCCGCCGGTGTCGGTGGCCGACGACGCCCCCGTACTCGACAGGTTGGTCGCGTTCACCGGGCGCAATCCCGACGACGCTCGCCGACGCTAGCGCCGACCGTCACACTGGCGTGGCGCTGGATGCCGGCCGTCACGCCGGCGTGACGCTCGAGCGGGCTGGCTTGGCCGGGGAGCGACGGGGCTAGACCCGCTCGAGGAAGAAGTAGTAGTACCGCCCGTTGTCGCGGACGTGTTTGCCGTTCATGATGCCCATCACCGCGTCGTCGTCGATCTTCTTGAAGTGATCGTGAACGGGCTGGCCGTCGT
This sequence comes from Mycobacterium intermedium, assembly GCF_002086275.1. GTDB lineage: Bacteria > Actinomycetota > Actinomycetes > Mycobacteriales > Mycobacteriaceae > Mycobacterium > Mycobacterium intermedium. The sequence goes on from NZ_MVHT01000138.1 coordinate 7,707, forward strand.
AGACCATCGTCGCGGTGACCTCGCCGCGGAACTCCTCCAGCCACAGGCTGGCCTCGCCCTTTCCCATCGCCACGTTGGAGAACTTGTTCCCGTCGTCATCGAGGCACACCAACGGCTGCACGTCGCTGACCGATTTGAAGGTCTTGCCGAACCACCGGGCCTTCTCCAACTGCCCGTTCATCCTGTGTCCGGTGTCGAACTCGCCACCCTTCCACTCGCCGATCATGCCGTCGAGGGTCATGGGAGCGAGGGTCTCCCAGAATTCGTCCAGTTCGGCGTCGGCGATCTTGCCGGTCCGCGCCTTCAACTCGTTGAACTTCTCCCGTGCCGAGCTCATTGGTCTCCCTGGTCCGCCTTCCAGCTGCGCGCGAACCGCAGCAGCGCATCGTTTTCTTCCGGTTTGGCCGTGACGGTCACCCGAACGCCATCGTCGCCATAGGGTCTGACCACGATCCGCGCGTTCGCGGCCTGCTCTACGAAGTCCCTGGTCTTTGCGCCCAGTGGCAGCCAGACGAAATTCGCCTGTGAGGGTGGCAGCGTGAAGCCGGCATCCCGCAAGTCGGCGCTGACCCGGGTGCGCTCGGCGACCACGGCGTCGGTGCGGGCCAGCAGTTCGTCGGCCGCCTCGATCGAGGCGATGGCGGCCGCCTGGGCGACGCTGGAGACGGTGAACGGTACGTAGACCTTGTCCAGTGCGGTGATCACGTCGGGGTGGCCGACGGCGTAGCCGATGCGCAGTCCGGCCAGCCCGTAGGCCTTGGAAAACGTCCGCAGCACAACGACGTTCGGATGAGAGTGGACGAGTCCCAAGCTGTCGGGCCGCATCCCGTCCCGGATGTACTCGACGTAGGCCTCGTCGATGGCGATCAGGACGTCCGAGGGCGCGGCCTCGACGAAACGGGTGAGCGCCTCGGGTTCGACGACCGTGGACGTCGGATTGTTGGGGTTGCAGACCAATATCAGCCGGGTGCGCTCGGTGACGGAGGCCAGCATCGCGTAGAGGTCGAAGGTGTGGTCGGTGAGCGGCACCTGGACGGGGGTGGCGCCGGCGGTGAGGACCTGCGGCGGGTACAGCTCGAAGCTGCGCCACCCGAAGACCACCTCATCGCCCGGTGCCGCGGTGATCTGCACCAGCTGCTGGCACAGGCTGACCGACCCGCAGCCCACAGCAATGTGCTCGGGCGCGAAGTCGGGTCCTCCCGCGACGCTCACGTGCTTGGCCAGGGCTGCCTTGAGCTGCACGCACCCGTTGTCGGGGTAGCGGTTGATGACATCGGTTGCGCGCTCGATGGCCGCGCGGACACTGGGTAGCGGTCCGAACACGGTTTCGTTGCTTGCCAGCTTGATTGCACCTGGCACGGTTTTGCCGGGAACGTAAACTGGAAGCCCGGCCAACTCGGGCCGCAGGCGGGCAGTCACTTCGACAGCATATGTTGCCGATGTGTACGCTATGCCTCCGGCGGCTGCGGGTTGTGGGGTCGGGTACCCTCATGAAGTTCAAGGAGGCGTGCCAGAGCGGCCGAATGGGGCTCACTGCTAATGAGTTGTTCCCCTTCAAGGGAACCGGAGGTTCAAATCCTCTCGCCTCCGCTGGTCCTTTCGAGGACATAACTGAATAGGTAAGGCGCCCGTAGCTCAACGGATAGAGCATCTGACTACGGATCAGAAGGTTGGGAGTTCGAATCTCTTCGGGCGCGCTCTTTGTGCCTTGCGGCATCGAGGTTGCCGCTACGGTTGCAGTTCGCGACCGCCGCACAGCCCTCACGGCAATCTCGGCGCAAGTAACGAACCGTCAGGTGATCATCGACACCAAGTCGCCGAACAGGTTCGTAACGTAGACGTTGCCAGGCGCGGGGCCGGCGGTGTCGGCCGCCGCCTGGAACCCGGGGCTGCTGAGGGTGGTGGTGGCGGTGACGGTGTTGGTGGCGGGGTCGATCGCCGCCATTGTGCCGCTGTTGAGGCTGGTGACGTAGATGGCGCCGGTGGTGGGGTCGACCGTGACCATGATCGGGGAAATGCCGACGGGGATGGTGGCGGTGACGGTGTTGGTCGCCGGGTCGATCACTGACACCGTATTGCTGAAATTGTTGGCGACGTAGACGGCGCCGGTGTCAGGGCTGACCGCCACTCCGAATGGGGCGATGCCGACGGGGATGGTGGCCGTGATGGTGTTGGTGGCGGGGTCGATCACCGACACTGTGCCGCTGTTGGTGTTGGTGACGTAGATCGCGCCCGCGGCGGGACCGGTTGGACTGACCGCCACCATGCTCGGCGTAGCGCCGACGGGGATGGTGGCGGTGACGGTGTTGGTGGCGGGGTCGATTACCGACACCGTGTTGCCGAGTTGGTTGGCGACGTAGATGGTGCCGGCGGAGGGGCCGGTAGGGCTGACCGCCAACCCGCCTGGGCTGTCGCCGACCGGGATGGTGGCGGTGACGGTGTTGGCGACGGGGTCGATCACCGACACGGTGTCGCTGAACCCGTTCGCGACATAGACGGTGCCGGCCGAGGGGCCGGTGGGGCTGACCGCGACCCCGGCCGGGCCCGAGCCGACCGGAATGGTGGCGGTGACGGTGTTGGTAGCGGGGTTGATCACCGCCACCGTGTTGCTTCCGGTGGTGACGTAGATTGCGCCGGTGTCGGGACTGACCGCCAGCCCGAGCGGATTGGTGACGGGGATGACGGTGCTGCCGGCGCCGCTGCCGACGCCACCGATGCCGCCGTTACCACCCAAACCCCCCGAACCGCCGATGGACCCGCTCGGGGCAACGCCCGCGGCGCCCGCAACACCGGCCGTGCCGTTTTCCGCGGGGCTGAAGCTCAGGCCGGCGCCCCCGTGCCCGCCGTCGCCTCCGGCCCCGCCGGAGCCACCGCTACCCCCGATGGTCCCACCGGAAGCAACACGGTGGCGGTG
>NZ_MVHT01000139.1 GCF_002086275.1 Mycobacterium intermedium
CCGGCAGACGACGCCGCCACCACGACCGAAACGGAGGTCGCCTGAAACACCCGATCCACAGGTATTGACGATTCCTCGTCCTGGAGTAACCGAACGGTGTATTTCAGCTTCCTGACCGGTACGCCGGGCACCCTGATCGTGGCCATAATCTGGTTAGCGCTGCTGGCGCCGAGTACAGCACGCAACGTGTTCACTATCGTCCTGATCGGAGCTGGGTACATCTTGTATTGCACGCTGGCTATCTTCGGGGTCCTGCGTGGAAAGCATGCGCCGTCAACCGCCTCAGGCGCCGAGGGCGAAACAACGACAACGGACGAAACCATCGAATTGCACTACTTCGCAGCCGCCATCCTGGCCGTTGCCCTGACGGTCCTCCTAGGGGTGCTCTACCTGTCACAACATTGACGACGAGAACCCTCTCGACATCGACGGTCAGTCAATACGGCGGCTAACCACGCGGGCGGCGGCATATAGGAGGCATGTCGTCACGGCGATGAGCGTAGCCATCACAGCGATTCCGACGAGAACTGTGCCCCAACCCATTTGCGTAGGTGATAGAAATGGGTAGGGAATCCCCCAGTGCAGAGTGACGGTGCCCACGCCCACCAGGACCAGATACAGCACAGGCCAGCCGTACGCAGCGACCAGCCAGCCACGAATCGAGTCTGGGCATGGGCCGATTACGAGCCTTGCGAGAACGAGAACCGGCGCGAGTCCGTGGAACGACAAGGTGGCAACACGTACCCAAGCGTCATCCCATGGCTGGAACCATGTGCCCGTCGGGGTGGCGGGGGCGATGATGGCGACAAAGATCAGTGCCGAGAAAGTCACGCCTACGGCTGCACCAACGCGGCAGTGCGGCAAACCGCGGTATGAGCAACGAAACACTTCCAACGCGGCCACGACGCCAGCGAACACTCCCGACCAGACTGTGAAGTAGACGAAGGGGAATCGCGGATCGGTGTGCTGAATGAATTGGCATGATGTCGCGATGACTTCGATGACTACTATCGCCATCGACAACGAGCGCCGCACGTGATCCACTGTGCGATGCCACCCCTCTGGCGTTCAGCGAGCCCGCTCAACGAGATCGCGCTTCGTCAGCCCAAGTGTCTGTGCTGTTGACGAAAGTACAACTTGTGAAACATCTTTCGCGTGGGGTAGCACGATCATTTCTGCACCATTCCGTCGGTACTTTGTATGGCTGCCCTTACCGCCGGCAACACGCTCCCACCCCTGCTTGAGTATGTACCTCTCCAGCTTGGAGGTCGCAAGCGGGAGCGCCCCCGGAAGCATTGGGAGGATTGGCTCTTCGCCTACGGGAACGATCGACCACAAGCTTTGCTTGACGTTGAACAGCGAGCGGGTCAGCTGGGTAGAGATTGAAAAGTCCGCTGTAAATCGGCGTTCCGGCTTCAGAACGGCTTCTTGGACCCGGGCGGTCAAGCGGTCTTCGTAGTACTGAAACGCGCCGGGCGGTGAGTTCAAGATGTCCGCAGCTACGCGGTAGCCGGGTGGTGAATGTTGGAAGAGGTCGTGCATCCACAGTTTGACCATCTCGCGCTCGTCCCTCTTGAACCACGCAGAGTATGGGCCGGTGGCGAGGCGAAGGAAGGCATCTGCCCCAGCCAGGGCCTCTTCGGTGTCTTCGTCCGTGCCTGCCAGGAACCGCGAACTGAACGCCATGTAGTCCGGGTAGACCGGACGGCGCTCGACGACGTGGAGGCGTACCGTCCACCCGTTCCGATTCACCTCTCACCAGATCGAGCATCGCGTCAACCATCCACAGCGGTGTAAACACCTCGCCGTGGTCGGCCATGCGCGTCTTCGACTTCACCAGGTTCACGGCGAAAGCCTAATGAAATGGAGAGCCGGGAAGGGGTGAGCCACGACGTAGGTCGATGTGTGTCAAGTCGGGAAGATTTGCGCCGGCAACTGTGCGGATGTCAGCCGCACTCGGCGCGAGCTCGGGCGGCGCTGCGTATTGCGGTGAGGAATGGTGCATCTTCTTCTTGCACCGACGGCGCCAGCTGGTCGTACGGGCGGATCGACTCGTGGTCTGGTTCGCTGCGGGACATCCACGCTGACCAGGCGTCGTGCACGTCGGCGGCCCGCGTGCCCTCGCCCTTGGCGCGCATGAGGATGGCGTAGAGGATGAACAGGTCGTCAGAGTCCTCGGGTACTCCGGTGCCCGAGGGTAGGCAGCTTCGGATCAGCTCAGCGTCGGCATCGAGGTAACTCATGTCACCAGTCTGCCGACCAAGAGCGCGATGTACAGCAAACCGAAGACGACCGGCACAATGCGCTCGACACCGCCGAGTTCACGCAAGGCCTTGCCAAGCCGTGCGCGGCGGCTGGCGGCCACGTCGTTAGGCATCATCTCCTTCCACTCGTCGGTGTACGGCTTGACGGGGAGGTGCTCGTCCTCGATCTTGTTGATCACGGCGAACTTGGCGGAGTTGAGCCTCCGGTAGGCGCGCAGAAGGAGCCACCAGCACACGGACACAGCAACACCAGCCACGCACACCGCGATGAACCGGAGAGTGGAATCCGGCTGCGTGGTAGACAACCCGACCACCGCGACCAAGGTGGTGTTGACGGTGAGAAAGAAGGCATTGGCCAAAGCGCGCCGGGCCGAGACACGATCCGCCATCTCGACGGCCAACTTGTAGATGTCGAGGACCCGAGGATCGGGCAGCGTTTCGGCTGGTTCACTCATCGCGCGCCGTTCACAAGCTTCTTGAGGTTCTCCCAGGTCCAGTCGTACATCTTGTCGGTTGCCCTCGCTGTCGTCGGGCGGGTTGAACCCTCCTGGTATCCGGCGAGGAGGAAGTAATCCACGCTCTCCGCCTGGGCGATGCCGAGCTCAACGCCAACACCAGTCGCAAGGTGGGTGTATTTGCCGCATAGGACGATCACCAACCCGCTCGCACGGATGCGGCGCCGGGCCTCTTCACGCCACGTCGGAGAGGCCGTCTTGATGGACCAGTCGTGCACCTCGAACGGCGAGTCGGGATTCTTCGACTGGCCGACCAGCAGGTCCTTCAACCGTGCGTCGTTGTCGTAGTCGAAGCTGATGAAGGCTCGTTGCACCACGCTGTGCTCCCCTTGGTTGAAATCCTCCCGGCATAGCGGCCGGCTCACAGCAAAACAATGCCAGAGGCCACCGACAAGTTGCGGGTGTCCCATCACTGCCTGCATCGCGGCTGCGCCCATGGCCGAGCAGGTCGACGGTTAGTTTCGGTCGTGGTGCTGCCGACGATGTCGACGAGATGTCTCAGCGAATAGGTCGTCGGTCGTCCCGCGACAGGGCGGGAGGCTAGCGGAAGGAGACAGACACGGTCATCGAGCCCCCGGACCGTCACACGCGCGACGACCAGTTCGGTGATATCGGGAGCAGCTTCCGGCTGGACGTGCTGATGATCCGTCGATCCTGCTGCCGTAGCGGCAGAACCACCCGCCTCGGGGGAGAACTGTCGGTGGCTGCCCCTGGCTCCCACATGTCCTCATCGGGCAGGCTCGGCCCGGACAAATCGATGTCGACGCCGAGGATCTTGCCAGCGTCGTCCTTCTTCGCCAGCTCGTGGGTCGTCGTGCGCACGGGGTGCCCCGCCTCGAAGACGGGGCCGTGTATGGCATCGCGCACCGCGCGGGTGGAGATGATGGACACCTCGCCGGCTTGCCCTGCGTATCGGCGCCGTGCGACCTTCCACAGCGACGACACCGCCTGTTGAATCAGGAAAGACACTTCGATGTCCTGGTCAGGGAGAGTCAGGGTCATCGAAACGAACCACTCCGTTCCACCCTTCGCGCCGGGGGATCGGGGCTTGTGCAGGTACGCGAACTGCGAACCTGCTAGCAGTCGAACCGGATCACCGCCGGGTGGTGTCAACGCCATCTGGGTGCTCTCATCGGTCTGCACGATCGTCAGGCCGTGCTTGCAGGAGTTGTACAGAAACGACTCGGAGAGCACCGTTTCGGCGGCGAATTCCAGCAGTAGCTGCAGCGCGGACACCGAGTCTTCGAACTCGTCTGCCCCGACCTCGATGGCCGCGACGGTCGGGTCCGCGCCACCAAGGAAGACGACGGCGACGGTGTCACGGTCGAAGCCGCTCTTAAGTCCGGCGAAGACCTTCTCCTTGAACTCGACGAAGCTGACCGACGCAGCCATGCCCAGCCACGGACAGTCCTGCTTCTCAGCGTGGGCGAAGAACAGCCGCAGCAACGTCTCGCAGGCGTGGTGGAGGACCAGGACGCACTCGGTGCGTACGTAACGGTCGCGTGCCTCCTTCGACGGCACCGGCGTCATGCTGCGGCGGGTCACGCCGATGACCCGCTCGGAAGCGTACGCAGGGGCCAGCGCCTCGTCCGGTGCAAGCATCAACGTCACGGCTTCGATCTTGGTGAGCAGGTACTCGCTCGGGTCGTCCTCGTAGAAGGTTGCGTTGAGTTCGGAGAACAGCTCGTACGCTAGACGGGGGCCAGCCGGGCCCTTGGACTTCGCCTTGCGGGCTCGATTGCGCTTGTTCGCCATCGACGAAGCGTAGGGCTGGGGACCGACGCTCTCCGACTCATGTGAAGCCACCGTCGTCCTATCCCCTCGCCAGGACGAGGATCGTGACGTCATCGGCCGCCGCATCCCCGCGGCATGTCCGCAAGTACTCGGCTGTGCTCGCGAGTTTTGGTGGTCATATGCAGGACGGATAGCGCGCGAGCGCACAGGTAGAAACGGGTACGCTTCCGCTATGTACCAGGACTGGCTGTCCAGCTTCCAGTTCCAATGGACGCCCATCCTCACCTACACCAGGCGGCACCTTGCGCTGCTGGACTGGTTCGAGCAGAACATCGAGCCAGTCGCATTTATCGACCACCCCGACAAGCAGTTGCTGGGGGTTGCGCTTCTTGCTCCTGACCTGCGCATAACGGTTAAGCGAGGAGGGATGACCCTTGAATCTGGCCTTTCTGGTGTCCCCATCGAGAAGCTGATGCCTGCAGTCGAGGGGGTGTTCAAAGTGATGGCACCGTCATCCGTATTGGCGACGCAGTACCTGTCTACGGGAGTGGTGCCGCTAGAGGGCGACGACTACTACGAGCGGTGCGCCCAATTTGGCACGCTCGCATCGGGTGATGTCTTCGGCAGTTCGGACTTATGGCGAGTCACGGATGGCTCTGCCGTTGTGGATCTCACATCCGAGACCATGAAAGTCCAGGTAGAGTGGGGAATCGTCCAGGATCAGGAGTTGTTGGACAGGCTCCGTCATCCCGACATGAGCAGACTTGGAAACAGGATGCCTGTGGATGAACGAGCAAGAATCGCTCATCAGACGAAACCCGGGCGCGATGTCCCGCCTGTCTCGGTGTACGTCGACCAGGTCGGATTCTGGCGAACTGGTGGCAGTGTGGATGATGTATCTGACGTTATGAAACGGGTGACCGAAGCTCAACAAACTGCTAGTAATGTCGCAGCAGAATTGGCGGGCAAGTTCCGCAGTACAGCACGGGAGGAGGCGAGATAGTTGGTGAGTACGAAATTCCTGGATCGCCGTGCGTTCGGAAACGATTGTGACGACGAGGCGTCAAACGGCGATTGGACTGACCTCGGCTGGACCGTTGTCGCCGCACCTCAGCCCTTGGTCGCTGGCGTCGGGATCGCGGACGTGACCGCGCAGTTCTGGGGCGCCCCCGCACAACATCCTGCGCCCACTCCCGTTATTGGTCGTGGCCAGACGGACACGGCGGGTGTCTGTGACTACCCGACCGTGATTCGCACGCGCACGCGCACGCGCCCCCCTCGGTAATCCTCGACAGCGGACACGGTGGGGGAATCGCCGCCTGCGGTTGTCGTCTTCGATGTCAACATCTACGTAGACCTCGCCGGGCTCATCACGCAGCCCTATGAATGGGACAAGCTCGAAGCGGTAGCGGTTGGGCATTGGAACGATGCGCTTCCCCATCCGACCGACGCACGATTCGACAGTCTTCGCGCGGTACTCATGTCCAAGACAGGGCAGGTTGGAGCGAGCGGGTCCAGCGAGCGTCTAGAGGTGTGGACCAGCGAGCACATTGATGACCTCGTGGTCAAGAAGGTCCATGAGAACGCCACCGATGCGGCGGGCAGAGGCTGGACCCAGGCGAACGCCGAGGATCTCTTGGAGAAGTTGGTCTACGACCTTGTGTTCGACTTCACGCATGGCGGTACGGCGGGCAGAGTCATTGATCCGCTCAACCATCCGCCGTTGGACCACGAAGACGGTTGCGTGATGCGCACTGCTGCGTCCTCTGGCGATGTCCTCGAATCGCCGAGGTACTGCGTAACCCGTGACCGCGAATTTCGTGAAGCCTGCCGCGCGGACCAACTCGAGCCGAGTGTCCAGGTGCTGTACCCACATGAGTGGGTCACAGCGCTGCGAAATGCACGCAGACCACCCATCCCACGTCCACGGAGCGAATAGGTCAAGTAGCTCGTCGCGCACGCGATGTCCGACTTGCAGGGAGGTGTGCACAACGGCACATGCCCGGCAGCGGCGTAGGACGGAATTACGCGATCGCACGGGCAAGCTGGGCTGCAAAGCTCGGTCCGTCGTTGACCAGTGCGTATCCGCCGGCCAATCCGCCCTGGTTACAAAGCATTCGTCGTCGCCGCACGCGCCGGTGCTCCACTACGCCGGTATCGCGGTTGACGCGAGGGACAAGGCGCGTGGCCATGCGCGGCACCACAGCAGTGGGGAAGCGGTCAGCCGAATCCCCGTACACCGCTTGGCTGCGTGACCAGCGCCGCACGATTCGACGAGCTGTGAAGTAGGCGTCCTGGGCGACCTCGACGACAGCAATGGCTTTCTTGAGTCCGTACACTCCCCAGAACCTGCCGGGGCCGTGGCCGGGCCGTTGCCACGGTTCGGGCACGATGTGCTGGTATTCCTTGTCGCCGTTTAGGTTTGGTGATGAATGCTTGGTGAAGTAGATGGCCAACCGTTTCGGGTCGCAGGCCTTCAGGCCCTTGCGCACGTCGATGGCGGTGCCTGCCAGCCGATGCCGGGCCTTGTGTGCCGGGTCGGGGTGATCGACAACTTGCGCCCACGCTTCGGACAACCACTGCGCGAAGCTGCGGCCAGAACGACCGGGGGATATCGGCGGCGCCATCCACAGGTGAATGTGTGGAGCGCCGCGCCCCTGAAATTCCAACTTCCAGATGTAGCGTGCCGGTTCGCCGTACTCACGTTGAAAGCGTTTGCGCCACAGCACCATATGCCGTTTCACGCTGGCACCGTTAGGGGCGACAGCTTCCCAGTCGCCTGGGTAGGTAAGTGTGACCATGGCAGGGACGCGGCCAGACTCGACCAGTGGGCTGTAGTCGAGTTCGGCGAATGTGCGGCACATCGCCGACCGTGATTTGCGGGACCACTCGGTAATGACACCGCCGGAACTGCGCTGGTCGTCTTCCGTAGGACTCCGTCGTGTCGAAGACACGACGGCCCGATCACCGTCCTCGGCTGAGAGAGCGAGGTCATTTCTGACGTGCATCTTCGCGTCGTCAACGTCACGTTGGTGATGACCGACTGCCCGTTCGGCGGCCTTCTCGACCCGGACGGGATTGGCCCACCCGAGCCGTACGACACCAGGACCGATGGTGATGCTGAACCGCCCAGATTCGGGTTCGGTACCTCGGCGCCCAGGACCGCGAGCCCACGGTGCCGCCGGCTTGAATAGCGCCGCAGCCGCGGTGACCTTCGCGGGGCTCGGGAACCGGAGCCCCAGTGCATCGATCGCTCGCAGCTCACCTGTTGCGATCCTGTCAGCGAGTTGGTCGCGGACATTTTCGGCACATATAACAAGCCCGCTGGCCGTGGCCGGATTGAGGCCGGATGCCTCGGTCGACGTCCGGCCGACCACTGTCGCTCTCGCGCCCTGCGGCCTGGCGGCCTCGGACGCTCGCGACCTCCCGTCAACCGAGGAACCGGCAGAATCGTGCCCGAATGGCGGTTCATCAGGCGCAAAAGTCGAGCCCGCCGACGATGTCGAGTCGGCGGCTGATGATGCGATGCTGGGCATCGGGGTACCTGCTCCCCGGAGCCGCTGAATCCGCACACAACGCAATCGACGGCACGACAGCTCCTGGTCAGGAGTGCAAGCACCGTGTCCGGTTTATGTCCGTTCGTCGGACAGACTGAATACGTCAGCGCAGCTCAAGGCGGCGCATATGACGCATAGACTCAGATAAACCGCAGGTCAGTGGCTATCCCGTCCGCCTGAAAAGCGGAAGGTCGGCGGTTCGATCCCGCCCCTGGCCACCAGGTCTGACCAGCATCGACACGGATTTGCATTCGGTTGTCGGTTTTCTTGTCCGGTCTCGGCGCCTCTATTCGGACGTAGCGAACGTCCGCGCCGGACTTCCGAGCCACGCAGGCGTAGGTGTGGCGTAGATCATGGATTGTCTCCGTGCCGAAGCGATTCTGTGGACCACGAATCGGTGGATGCGCTTAGCCGTGTAGTTACGTGACACCCGAGTCCAGGCGAGGCCGATCTCATCGGCCCATGCCGAGGGAGTCTTTCAGGCATCGCGGTGCATTACGCGGATCGATGACTGTGCCCCGCCTGCCATCTCGGTGAATTTCAGCTAGCTCGAGCCAGTTCACGGTTGCGCGCGTCGATGGCTTCCTGAGTTGCGGGAATCATCCAGTCCCCGCCCGCACGGGCTGTGCCTTGGGCGTATGTGACATGCGGACGTTGGTCGCGCTCATACTCGGCGAACGCCGCGTCCAAATCATCGGCATGTTCGTTCAATGCCTTTGCCAGCAGCCATGTTCCAGTGAGAGCCAGACTGGTGCCGCGGCCGGACATCGGGGAGGCACAGTGGGCTGCGTCGCCGACGAGCACGACCCGCCCCCGGTGCCACGAAGGCATGTCGATCTGGCTGACGGAGTCGAAGTACAGTTCCGGGTCACGGCATGCCGCGTCGAGTAGTTCGGGCACCCGCCACTTGTCGTGACCGGCGAATTCTGCGATGAGGATGCGCTTTTGCGCATCGAGGTCGTGGTAGTCGTAGTCAATCCAGGATGAGCGGAAGTTCAGCACGGCCAACGCCACGTCGCGATACGTGAAGATGCCAGACAGATGCCCCGGGAAGTTGTAGATCGGGTTAGGGACGCCGGTCATGTGATAGTTCGGCAAGTGCGCTACGGCTGTGTAGTAGCCGAGATGGCGCAGGTACTGGTGCTCGGGTCCGAAGACCAGTCGGCGAGTGGCCGAGTGCAGACCGTCGGCGCCCACCACCAGGTCGTAGCGGGCTCGCGCACCCGAGGTAAACAGCACATCGACGCCGTGACCGTCATCGTGGAGTTCGGCGATGGCCTCGTCGAACGTCAGCGTTACGGATGGTCCGAGAGCATTGCGCAGCACCTGCGCCAGGTCTTCCCGTGGGATTTCGGTGTCGTCAGGTGTGTCGTTGATCTCGGCGAACGGCAGTTCGGCCACCCGGTCGCCGTTCTCGTCGACGAAGCAGCCGCGCTCGGTCATGTCCACTCGTCGGGCCCGGATCTCATCGAGGATGCCCATCTGTCGGGCAACATCCAGCGACTCGCCCCGGATGTCGATCGGTGATCCGTTGACCCGAAGATGTTGTGCGCGTTCGACGATGGTGACGTCATGCCCGGTATTGCCGAGATTGATGCCCGCAGACAGCCCGGCCACGCCCGCGCCGCAAACCAAAACGCGCATCGAAAGCCTCCTTGGAGTTAAGATACATTTTGTATCTAATCGAACACTAGCGATCGTCGTTAGGGAACGCAATGTCTCTTAATGCACATGCCGCTCCGCAGCGTCGCCGCGGTCCCGCGCTGGAGGCGGCGCTTCTGGCGGCGGCCTGGGACGAACTGAATGAGCGCGGTTACGACGACTTCACCATCGATGGCGTCGCTGCCCGCGCCTGCACCAGTCGGGCGGTGCTGTACCGGCGCTGGCCGGGGAAGCCGGAACTTGTGCAGGCCGCGCTGATCGCAGCCAGCAAGAAGGCCCCCATCACGGTGCCGGACACCGGCAGCCTGCGCGGCGATGTGATGAACCTGCTGCGTCAGGCAAACAGCCGACGCTTCCACCTCGCCGTCACCGCCATGACCCGCCTCGATCATTTCTACCGAGACACCGGCACCACCATCGCCGAACTGCGCGACGCGATTGAAACTGAGCAAGGCGTCCTCATGGAAACGCTTATCGCGCGCGCTGTCGACCGCGGGGAAATCCGACCCGGCCAAATCACTGGCCGGGTTGCCCGGCTACCCGTCGACCTGCTACGCCACGATGTCCTATTCACGCTAAAACCGTTGACCGATCAGGTAATTGAGGAGATTGTGGACGAGGTCTTCCTGCCGCTCGTCCGACTCGGCGTCGATAACAACCCGTAGATCGGTGCTTTGGTGGCCGCACTAGCCTCGATTTTGCATCGAATTGATGATTGAGCCGTTCTGGCGCTGAATGGTGTTGTTGGGTAGGCATTTTCGGTG
>NZ_MVHT01000013.1 GCF_002086275.1 Mycobacterium intermedium
CGTTGCCACCCGGCGTGGTCGCGTTGGCGCCGTTACCGATCAGCGGGCGCCCAGTAGCCGCCAAGAAGGGCGCGTTGATCGCGTTGAGTAGCGGACTGGCAATGGACGCGGCGCTGGCGGCGTCGGCGGCCGAATAAGATCCCGCGCCCGCCGCCAGGACCTGCACGAACTGCTCATGAAACGCCGCCGCCTGTGCACTCAGCGCTTGATAGGAGCGGGCGTAGGAACTGAAGACCGCCGCCACTGCCGCCGACACCTCATCGGCGCCCGCGGCGAACACCGCCTCGGTGTTGGTAGCCGCCGCGGCGTTGGCGGCGCTGATCGTCGAACCGATGCCCGCCAAATCCTGGGCAGCAGCCCCCACCAGATCCGGGACCGTGATTACAAAGGACACCGGACACCTCCCATCGGGTCATGACCGAAGAGCCAGGACGACCCGGGAGAGATGCCCCGAGTCACTAGCGACCCTTGGGCAGAAGCGAATTGTATCGCCGGCCACGGGAATTTCCACGTGTTTGCAGACTGCGGTACCAGCTTCTCGTTCGACAGTCGGAATTAGTTACCCAATTCGTCCGCGCGTCGTGACGCACGGGAGTTTCATTGTCTAGCTACTGTCCAGTAACATGTACCGCGAGTGACGCCCATACCACGTGAGCAGTGGTGAACGACGGTCTGGGTTCAACGTCGAAACCGAGGAGGGCATGTCCATGGAGGTGCTGGTCACCGGTGCGGAGACGGATCTGGGCCGCACTGTCGCCGAGGGCTTCCGCGACGCCGGTCACAAGGTGACCCTCGTGGGTGCACGTCGTGGCGACCTCGAGATCGTCGCCAAAGAGCTCGACGTGGACGCGATCGTCTGCGACACCACCGACCCTGCCAGCCTCAAAGAGGTCCGCGGTCTGTTCCCCCACCACCTGGACACCATCGTCCACGTGCCGGCGCCGGTGTGGGACGCCGGCGACCCGCGCACCCATTCCCTCGCCGACACGGCGAAGGCGTGGCGTCACGCGCTGGACACCACGCTGCTGTCGGCGGTCCTGACGGTGCAAACCGTCGGTGACCACCTGCGCTCCGGCGGCTCCATCATCACCGTGGTGCCGGAGAACCCGGCCCCGGGCGGCGCGGATGCCGCCGTCAAGGCGGCCCTTTCCAACTGGATCGGCGGGCAGGCCGAGGTCTACGGCACTCGCGGCATCACGGTGAACGCCGTCGCCTGCGGGCGCAGCGCGCAACCCGGTTACGAAGGCCTTTCCCGCACACCGGCTTCCGTTGCGGCGGAGATCGCGCGGCTGTCGCTGTTCCTGACCACCTCCGCGGCTCGCCACATCACCGGGCAGACGATGCACGTCAGTCACGGCGCGCTCGCCCAATTCGCCTGATCCGCTAGGGGAGTCGGGGATAGCCCGCTGCAGGGCCACCGTTACGGTGGATCCGTGGCCATCAAGCTCGGATTCCAGATTCCCAAGTTCTCCCACGGCACCGGCGTGGAAAAGCTGTTCCCGTCGGTCATCGCGCAGGCGAAAGAGGCCGAAGAGGCCGGGTACGACGCGCTTTTCGTGATGGACCACTTCTACCAACTGCCGATGCTGGGTCTACCGGAAGACCCGATGCTGGAGGCCTACACCGCCCTCGGTGCATTGGCCACCGCCACAGAGCGGCTGCAGTTGGGCACGTTGGTGACCGGCAATACCTACCGAAACCCGGCCCTGCTGGCAAAGATCATCACCACCCTTGATGTGGTCAGTGCCGGCCGGGCGATCCTGGGCATCGGGGCGGGGTGGTACGAGCTCGAACATCGCCAATTGGGCTTCGAATTCGGGACTTTCACCGATCGGTTCAACCGGCTAGAGGAGGCGTTGCAGATCTTGCAGCCCATGACCAAGGGTGAGCGTGTCACCTTCTCCGGCGACTGGTACACCACCGAGTCGGCCATGGCCGAGCCGCGCTACCGCGACCACATCCCGCTCTTGATCGGCGGCGGCGGCGAGAAGAAGACGTTCGCGATCGCCGCTCGCTGGGCCGACCATCTCAACATCGTTGCGGCGCTAGACGAATTGCCGCGCAAGGTGGATGCACTGGCGGCCCGCCTGGACGAGGCCGGTCGCGATCGCTCGACGTTGGAGACCAGCCTGATGCTGACGGTGATGATCGACGAAAAGCTCAATCCGGACCACCTGCCCGAGCGGGTGAGCGGCCGCATGGTGGCGGGTAGTCCGGAACGGGTGGCCGATCAGGTCAAGGCGAAGATTCTCGACGTCGGTGTGGACGGCGTGATTCTCAACCTGTCGCCGCACGGCTTCGCTCCCGGGCTGATCAAAACCGCCGCCGAAGCGCTGCGGCCGCTACTAGCGGCGTAGATCACATCTGCCCACCAGGGAAAACGCCGCGGGTGTGGCTGAATACACACGCCGTGAGCTGGGTTTGTCCAGTTGCGCTGACTAGCGTTATAGCTAACACCAGTCAGGCTTCGAGGAGACCCCGTCAGGAGTAGCCAACCCATGAACCCGCAGCCAGAAAACACAGCTGAACCGCGTCGCCGGCATCAAGTTGTCATCATCGGCTCGGGCTTCGGCGGACTGAACGCGGCAAAGAAACTGAAGCGGGCCGACGTCGACATCAAGTTGATCGCCCGCACCACCCATCACCTGTTTCAACCGCTCTTGTACCAGGTAGCGACCGGCATCATCTCGGAAGGCGAGATCGCCCCGCCCACCCGCGTCGTCCTACGCAAGCAACGCAACGTTCAGGTCCTGTTGGGCAACGTCACGCACATCGATCTGGCCAACAAGACCGTCGCGTCGGAGTTGCTCGGCCACTCCTACGAAACGCCCTACGACACGCTGATCGTCGCGGCCGGAGCCGGGCAGTCCTACTTCGGCAACGACCATTTCGCCGAGTTCGCGCCGGGCATGAAGTCCATTGACGACGCGCTGGAACTGCGGGGACGGATTCTGAGCGCTTTCGAGCAGGCCGAAAGGTCCAGCGACCCCGAGCGGCGCGCCAAACTGTTGACCTTCACCGTGGTCGGAGCCGGCCCCACCGGTGTCGAAATGGCCGGGCAGATCGCGGAATTGGCCGAACACACATTGAAGGGCGCCTTCCGGCACATCGACTCGACGAAGGCTCGGGTGATCCTGCTCGACGCTGCTCCCGCCGTGCTGCCGCCGATGGGTGAGAAGCTCGGCGAGCGCGCCGCCGCACGGCTGAAGAAGCTGGGCGTGGAGATCCAGCTCAACGCGATGGTCGTCGACGTGGACCGAAACGGCATCACCGTCAAGGACCCCGACGGCACCATCCGTCGTATCGAGTCGGCCTGCAAAGTCTGGTCCGCGGGGGTCCAGGCCAGCCGATTGGGTCAGGACCTGGCCGAGCAGTGCGACGTCGAACTCGACCGCGCGGGTCGGGTTCGGGTGTTGCCCGACCTGTCCCTGCCGGGTCATCCGAACGTGTACGTGATCGGCGACATGGCCGCCGTCGACGGTGTGCCCGGTGTGGCGCAGGGGGCCATCCAGGGCGCCAAGTACGTCGCCAGCAACATCAAGGCCGAACTCGCCGGCGCCGACCCGGCCGAACGCGAGCCGTTCCAGTACTTCGACAAGGGCTCGATGGCCACGGTGTCGCGGTTCTCCGCCGTCGCCAAGATCGGTCCGCTCGAGTTCAGCGGTTTCATCGCCTGGCTGATCTGGCTGGTGCTGCACCTCGTTTATTTGATCGGGTTCAAGACGAAGATCACCACGCTGCTGTCGTGGACCGTCACCTTCCTGAGCACCAGGCGGGGGCAGCTGACCATCACCGATCAGCAGGCGTTCGCTCGAACGCGACTAGAACAGCTGGCTGAAATGGCCGCCGAGGCGCGCGGCCGGGCCGCGGTCGAAAAAGTGGCCAGTTAGCCCGACCGCGGCTCAAGGTTCTGCAGCCTGACCTGGCCCCGCGCGACCAGCCTGTCGTTGTCGTCGGTGATCGTGACCAGCCAGAGCTGTTGACGTCGACCACGGTGTAGCGGCTCGGCTTTGCCGTAGATCATGCCGGACCGGACGGACCGTAAGAAGTCGGTGTTGTTGTTGACGCCGACCACGTCACCCGCGCCGTAGGTGGCGTTGTACCAGGTAAAGGCGGCCACACTGGCCATGCTTTCGATCATCGAGCAGTAGACCCCGCCGTGCAGCAGGCCCATTGGTTGGTGCAGTCGCGGCGTGACCTCGAGTTCCGCTCGCGCGGAGTCGGGGCTGAGCTCGGTGAACCGCAAACCAATGAGCGAATCGAACGACGCGACGAATGCCGGGTCGATTGGCTGGGGTGACTCGGGCGGCTGTGACACGCCCTTTTGTCTACACCAAACAGGCGAGCCCCGCGCACACTGCACGGGGCTCGCCGATCGAGTAGACCGGGGGTCACTGCAGCCCTCAGGACGCTCCGGCGGTCATGTTCGCTCGACCGAATTCAGCATAGGCAAGGCTGCCCTAATTTCGCAAGGGTCTGTAGGGGTAGGGTTGTCTCCTGTCAGGCCTATCGGCACCGGGGGGACATCGCCATGACGACCGCCACAAGACCGCCTCGCAACGCGCTTACCTGCATTTAGGGAACTGGGCCGTCCTTGCTTACGACAGTAAGTAGTAAGCGGGAGTACGCTGGACTCAATGCTATTTGAGCAGATGGAGTTGAAAGAGCTATGGCCAAACTGACGCGCCTGGGGGATCTTGAACGCGCCGTGATGGATCACCTGTGGTCCACCCCGGAACCTCAGACCGTCCGCCAGGTACACGAAGCGCTGTCGGCGCAACGCGACCTCGCGTACACAACTGTGATGACCGTCCTGCAGCGGTTGGCCAAGAAGAATCTGGTCTCCCAAATCCGCGACGACCGGGCCCACCGCTACGCCCCCGTGCACGGGCGCGACGAGCTGGTCGCCGGCCTGATGGTCGACGCGCTGGCGCAGGCCGAGGACCCCGGCGGCAGACAGGCCGCCTTGGTGCATTTTGTCGAGCGAGTTGGCGCCGACGAGGCGGATGCGCTAAGACGAGCACTTGCCGAATTAGAAGCAACCAACCGCAATTCATCATCTGCTGGACCTCCAGCGGAGGACTAAGGGAGACTAAGCAGCGTGTCCGCGCTGGCCTTCACCATCCTCGCGGTGCTGCTGGCCGGTCCGGCTCCGGCCTTGTTGGCACGAGCGACGTGGCCGCTGCGCGCCCCGCGGGCCGCGATGGTGCTGTGGCAGGCCATCGCCCTGGCCGCCGCACTCTCAACATTCAGCGCCGGCATCGCGTTGGCCAGCCGACTGCTCATGCCTGGTCCAGACGGTCACCACACCGCCGGATTCATCGGTGATGCGGCACGGCTCGGCTGGCCGCTGTGGATCGCCTACATCGGGGTTTTCGCGCTCACGGTGCTGGTCGGTGTTCGACTGGCGGTGGCGCTGATGCGGGTCGCCATCGCCACCCGGCGACGCCGCGCCCATCACCGCATGGTGGTCGACCTCGTCGGCGTCGGGCACGACGTCGCGCTGCCGCACCACTGCGCCAAAAGCCGCGACCTGCGTGTGCTTGAGGTTCCCCAACCCCTTGCCTACTGTCTGCCCGGGGTTCGCAGCCGGGTGGTGGTCAGCGAAGGCACCCTGAACACACTTTCCGACGCCGAGGTCGCGGCCATCCTCACCCACGAGCGCGCACACCTACGCGCCCGCCACGACCTCGTCTTGGAGGCTTTCACCGCGCTGCATGCCGCCTTCCCACGCCTGGTGCGCAGTGCCAATGCGCTGGGTGCGGTACAACTACTCGTCGAACTTCTGGCCGACGACGCCGCCGTGCGTGCGACCGGGCGCACTCCCCTGGCCCGCGCACTGGTCGCCTGCGCATCCGGCCGGGCGCCGTCGGGCGCCCTGGCCGCGAGCGGACCAAGTACCCTGCTGCGGGTGCGGCGACTGTCCGGCAAGGGCAACAGCCTGCTGCTGTCCGCGGCGGCGTATCTGGCCGCTGCCGCGGTACTGATCGTGCCTACGATCGCGTTGGCCGTACCGTGGCTGACGGAACTGCAGCGGCTGTTCGGCCTCTGATCAAGAAGCAGCACCGGTGGAGCACCCGCGCGCGCTGTGCCACAGTGTTCTGGTTGTCCCCGTAGACGACGTTGACCCCACTGTTGAAGTCCCCGTTGAGATGGCCAACTGAGAGGCAGGACATGAGTTCGTCGGATTCGAAGACTGCGACCGCCCAGATCGGCGTCACCGGCCTGGCCGTGATGGGTTCCAACCTCGCCCGAAACTTCGCCCGGCACGGCTACACCGTCGCACTGCACAACCGGTCCGTCGCCAGAACCGACGCGCTGCTCAACGAGCACGGCTCGGAGGGCAATTTCGTGCGCAGCGAGACGATTCCGGAATTCCTTGCGGCACTGGAAAAGCCGCGCCGGGTCATCATCATGGTCAAGGCCGGTGAACCCACCGACGCCGTCATCAACGAGCTCGCCGACGCCATGGAGGAAGGCGACATCATCATCGACGGCGGCAACGCCCTCTACACCGACACCATCCGGCGCGAGAAGGCGATGCGCGAGCGCGGCCTGCACTTCGTCGGCGCCGGCATTTCCGGCGGTGAGGAAGGTGCCCTCAACGGCCCATCGATCATGCCGGGCGGACCGCCCGAGTCCTATGAGTCGCTCGGCCCGCTCCTGGAGGAGATCTCGGCCCACGTTGACGGCGTTCCCTGCTGCACGCACATCGGGCCGGACGGCTCGGGCCACTTCGTGAAGATGGTCCACAACGGCATCGAGTACTCCGACATGCAGCTCATCGGTGAGGCGTACCAGCTGCTGCGCGACGGCCTGGGCCTGAGCGCACCAGAAATCGCCGACGTTTTCGCCGAATGGAACAAGGGCGACCTGGACAGTTATCTGGTCGAAATCACCGCCGAAGTGCTGCGCCAGACCGACGCCAAGACCGGCAAGCCTCTGGTCGACCTCATCCTCGACGAGGCCGAGCAAAAGGGAACCGGCCGTTGGACCGTCAAGTCTGCCCTCGATCTGGGTGTGCCCATCACCGGTATCGCCGAGGCCGTGTTTGCGCGGGCGTTGTCCGGCTCGGTCGCGCAGCGCAAGGCGACCAGCGGCCTGGCGTCGGGCAAGCTGGGCGACAAACCGACCGACCGCGAGACGTTTACCGAGGACATCCGCCAGGCGCTGTACGCCTCCAAGATCGTCGCTTACGCGCAGGGCTTCAACCACATTCAGGCGGGCAGCGCCGAATTCAACTGGAACATCACCCCGGGCGATCTCGCGACCATCTGGCGTGGCGGGTGCATCATCCGGGCCAAGTTCCTCAACCGCATCAAAGAAGCATTCGACGCTGAGCCCGACTTGGCCAGCCTGCTGGCGGCGCCCTACTTCCGCAGCGCCGTCGAAGCGGCCATCGACAGTTGGCGCCGCGTGGTGTCCACGGGCGCTCAACTGGGTATCCCCACCCCTGGATTCTCTTCGGCTCTGTCCTACTACGACGCGTTGCGAACCGAACGGTTGCCGGCGGCCCTCACCCAGGCCCAGCGTGATTTCTTCGGTGCGCACACCTACGGGCGGATCGATGAACCGGGCAAGTTCCACACGCTGTGGAGCGGAGACCGAAGCGAGGTTCCGGCCTGACAAGCCTGACAATGGGTGGCAGACAACCGACAAACCCGACAACAGTGTGAGCGTGCATCACCGATGAGGTTTCTGGACGGGCATCGGCCCGGGTTCGACCTGACCTACAACGACGTGTTCATCGTGCCGAACCGATCCGATGTTGCGTCACGCTTCGATGTCGACCTGTCCACCACCGACGGGTCGGGCACCACCATTCCGGTGGTAGTCGCGAACATGACCGCGGTGGCCGGGCGGCGAATGGCCGAGACGGTTGCGCGCCGCGGCGGCATCGTGATCCTGCCGCAGGATCTGCCCATCCCAGCGGTGCGGCAGACCGTGGAGTTCGTCAAGAGCCGCGACCTGGTTCTCGACACCCCGGTAATGCTCGCCCCCGACGACTCGGTGTCCGACGCGATCGCACTGATCCACAAGCGGGCCCACGGCGCCGCGGTGGTGGTGTTCGAGGGCCGCCCGATCGGGCTGGTGCGGGAATCGGCCTGTGTCGGGGTGGACCGGTTCAGCCGGGTGCGCGACATCGCCATTACGGACTTCGTGACCGCACCGGTGGGCACCGAGCCCCGCAAAATCTTCGACCTGCTCGAGCATGCGCCCATCGATGTCGCGGTGGTCACCGCCGCCGACGGCACACTGGCCGGGGTGCTCACCCGGACCGGGGCGGTTCGTACCGGCATATACACGCCGGCCACCGACAGCAAGGGTCGGCTGCGGATCGGTGCGGCCGTCGGAATCACCGGCGACGTGGGTGCCAAGGCGCAGGCGCTGGTCGAAGCCGGGGTCGACGTGCTGGTAATCGACACCGCGCACGGACACCAGGTGCGAACGCTGGAGGCCATCAAGACCGTCGCATCGCTCGGCCTGGGGGTGCCGCTGGCCGCGGGCAATGTGGTGTCGGCCGAAGGGACGAGGGACCTCATCGAGGCCGGGGCGAACATCGTGAAGGTCGGCGTGGGTCCCGGCGCCATGTGCACGACCCGGATGATGACCGGCGTAGGCCGGCCCCAGTTCTCCTCGGTACTCGAATGTGCTTCGGCCGCACGCGAACTCGGTGGCCACGTGTGGGCGGACGGCGGCATCCGGCATCCCCGCGACGTCGCTCTGGCGCTGGCGGCGGGCGCGTCGAACGTGATGATCGGCTCTTGGTTCGCCGGCACCTACGAATCCCCTGGCGACCTCATGCGCGACCGCAACGACCAGCCGTTCAAGGAGAGCTACGGCATGGCCTCCAAGCGTGCCGTGGTGGCGCGGACCACCGCCGACAGCCCCTTTGACCGCGCCCGCAAGGCACTGTTCGAGGAAGGCATTTCCAGCTCGCGCATGGACCTCGACCCCGACCGCGGGGGCGTCGAGGACCTGATCGACCACATCTGCTCGGGCGTGCGGAGCACCTGCACCTACGTCGGCGCCTCGAATCTGACGGAGTTGCACGAGCGGGCCGTGGTCGGGGTGCAGACCACGGCCGGGTTCGCCGAGGGTCATCCCCTGCCCGCTGGCTGGTGAAGAACTCGTCGCAAACGTCTTCGGTAGCATGAACCCTCACAATCCCGCAGCAACGGACTGCGCGGGCTAGCACAGAAAGGGATGACGTGCCGCAGGCACCGCTCGAGGCCCTGAGTTGCCGGGGGGCTTCCCGGGCGGACTTTTCGGGCGAGCCGTCCCCCGCACCCCACAGATCGCGATATCCGTTCGAATGAACCACACCAGCACCGTGGTCAGCGTGCTGGCCATTCTGGCCCTCACCATTGGCACCGCGGTGTTCGTCGCGGCCGAGTTTTCGCTGACCGCCTTGGACCGCAGCACGGTCGACGCCAACGCCCGTCGAGGAGGCGGGCGGGACCGCTTCATCCAGCGGGCGCAGCACCGGCTGTCGTTTCAGCTCTCGGGTGCGCAGTTGGGCATCTCCATCACCACGCTGGCCACCGGTTACCTGACCGAGCCGCTGGTTTCGGAATTGCCGCACCCCGGGCTGACCTCGATCGGGGTATCAGACCGAATGTCCGACGCCATCACGGTCTTTGTGGCGTTGGTGGTCGTCACTTCGCTCTCGATGGTGTTCGGGGAGTTGGTGCCCAAGTACCTCGCGGTTGCACGCCCGCTGGGCACTGCCCGGGCGGTGGTCCTCCCCCAGTGGTTCTTTTCGACGCTGTTCACCCCGGTCATCCGGTTGACGAACGGCGCCGCGAACTGGATCGTGCGCCGGTTGGGCATCGAACCGGCCGAGGAGCTGCGCTCGGCGCGCAGCCCCCAGGAACTGGTGTCGTTGGTGCGCAGCTCGGCGCGCAGCGGTTCACTCGACGACGCCACCGCCTCGCTGATGCATCGCTCGCTGCAGTTCGGCACCCTCACGGCCGAGGAATTGATGACGCCGCGATCGAAGATCGTGGCGCTACAAGCCGACGACACCGTCGCAGACCTGGTCGCTGCGGTCGCAGAAACCGGCTTCTCCCGATTCCCGGTCGTTCGCGGCGATCTCGACGACACGATCGGAATCGTGCACGTCAAGCAGGTCTTCGAAATCCCGCCCGCCGACCGGCCACACACCCTGCTGACCACCGTCGCCAAACCGGTCACGGTGGTCCCGTCCACGCTGGACGGCGACGCGGTGATGGCCGAGATGCGGGCGAATTCCCTGCACACCGCGATGGTGGTGGACGAATACGGCGGTACCGCGGGCATGGTCACCGTCGAGGACCTGATCGAGGAGATTGTTGGCGACGTTCGCGATGAGCACGACGATGCGACGCCGGACGTGGTGGCCGCGGGCAACGGTTGGCGAGTTTCGGGGCTGCTGCGCATCGACGAGGTAGCCAACGCCACCGGGTACCGCGCCCCCGAGGGCCCCTACGAGACGATCGGCGGGTTGGTGCTGCGCGAACTCGGCCATCTCCCGGTGGTCGGCGAAAAGGTCATGCTGCCGGCACTGGACCTAGACAGCCAGCCGGACGAGTCGGTCTTCTGGCAAGCCACTGTGGTCAAAATGGATGGACACCGGATCGACCTGGTCGAGCTGACCAACCTGGGCGCAAGGCCGATCGATGCCGCATCCGGCGCGGAGCGGGGTGCCTGATGAACGCCGTACTGGCGGTGCTGGCGGCGATCCTGCTGATCGCCCTCAACGCCTACTTCGTCGGAGCGGAATTCGCGCTGATCTCGGCCCGCCGCGACCGACTCGAAGCGCTGGCCGAACAGGGCAGGAGAAGCGCGGTCACCGTAATCCACGCCGGCGAACAGCTGCCGGCGATGCTGGCCGGCGCTCAACTTGGCGTGACGGTGTCCTCGATCCTGCTGGGACGCATCGCCGAGCCCGCCGTCGCCCAGGTGCTGGCGAAACTGTTCGTGCTGACGCGGGTGCCCCCGGCCCTGCTTCACACGCTCTCACTGGCTGTCGCGCTGGCGATCGTGGTGACATTGCACGTGCTGCTCGGGGAAATGGTCCCGAAGAACATCGCGCTGGCCGGTCCGGAGCGCACGGCAATGTTGCTGGTCCCGCTGTACCTGCCCTATGTGCGGGCCGCGCGTCCGGTGATCGCGCTGTACAACCTGTGCGCCAACGGGATACTGCGGGCTTTCGGGGTGGAACCGAAGGACGAGCTGGAAGCGACGGTCTCCAGGGTTGAGCTGTCGGAGATGATCGCCGAATCGGTGTCCGAGGGCCTGCTCGACCCCGAGGAGCACAGCAGGCTGACGAGAGCGTTGCGACTCAGCACCCGCGTGATCGCCGATGTGGCCGTTCCGTTGTCGCAGATCCGGGCGGTGCCGGTGGCCGCACCCGGGGTCGGCCCGACGATCGGCGCCTTCGAGAAGGCCTTGGCCGAAACCGGCTATTCCCGGTTCCCGGTGGTGGACGTCGACGGCACCTACCTCGGCTATCTGCACATCAAGGATGTGCTGACACTCGGTGACGATCCGGATGCCGTCATCGACCTCTCCATGGTGCGACCGCTGCCGCGGATACCGACATCGCTGAGCCTGGCCGATGCCCTGTCGCGGATGCGCCGCAGCAATAGCCACCTGGCCTTGGTGACCGCCGACAGTCCCGGCCGTGGCGCCAGCGGCGGTCCGGTCCTTGCGGAGGGGCCGGCCGAACCTGGGGGCACCTCCCCCTGGGCAACCTCGGAAAACGTCGTGGCCATGGTGGCGTTGGAGGACCTGGTAGAGGACCTGGTCGGGGCCATGCGCGACGGGGCGTCCCAAGACTAGGTCAGTAGCCCGTATGATCTTCTGGGCCGTTTTTCAAGGCCGACAGCCCCCTGGCATCGCCACTCGTTGCCAGCGGCCTTACGGCGTTGTCCCCAGCCGCGTCGCGGCGACCCCCTGGGCGCGCCGTGACCTGCTGCTGCAGGTCGGCCGGATAGGCTCGGCAGGCTGCCGTCGGTAGGCTGAAGTCGTAGCCAGTCGGTAGCGGCGGAGGCCGTACCAGGCCATACACGGAGGAGAACCATGACTGAACGGGTTGCGGCGGGCAACTTGCGCGTCGCGCGGGTGCTGTACGACTTCGTCAACAACGAGGCGCTGCCGGGCACCGACATCGACCCGGACAGCTTCTGGGCCGGCGTCGACAAGGTCGTCACCGACCTGACCCCGCAGAACCAGGCGCTGCTGAACACCCGCGACGAACTTCAGGCCCAGATCGACAAGTGGCACCGCCACCATGTGCTCGACACGTTCGACCCGGACGCCTACCGTCAATTCCTCACCGACATCGGCTACTTGCAGCCCGAGCCCGAAGACTTCACCATCACCACGTCCGGGGTCGACGACGAAATCACCACGACCGCGGGTCCCCAGCTGGTGGTGCCGATACTCAACGCACGCTTCGCGCTGAACGCGGCCAACGCACGCTGGGGCTCTCTCTACGACGCCCTCTACGGCACCGACGTCATCCCCGAGGACGACGGCGCCGAAAAGGGCTCGAGCTACAACAAGGTCCGCGGCGACAAGGTGATCGCCTACGCCCGCAACTTCCTCGACCAGAGCGTGCCATTGGCATCCGGCTCCTGGGCGGACGCGACGGGCCTGAGCATCGCCGACGGTCAACTGCAGATCGCGCTCGGCGATGAATCCACCGGCCTGGCCAGTCCGGAGAAGTTCGTCGGTTACACCGGCGAGCTCGGCGCCTCCTCCTGGTCGGTGTTGCTGGTCAACCACGGACTGCACATTGAGATCCTCATCGACCCCCAGTCCGAGGTTGGTGCCACCGACCGCGCCGGCATCAAGGACGTGGTCCTGGAATCGGCGATCACCACGATCATGGACTTCGAGGACTCGGTGACCGCGGTCGACGCCGACGACAAGGTTCTCGGCTACCGCAACTGGCTCGGACTCAACAAGGGCGACCTGTCCGAGGAAGTCCTCAAGAACGGCAAGACGTTCATCCGGGTGCTCAACGCCGACCGCACCTACACCACGCCGGACGGCGGCAAGTTGACCCTGCCCGGCCGCAGCCTGTTGTTCGTCCGCAACGTCGGTCACCTGATGACGAACGACGCAATCGTGTTGGCCGGCGGCGACGGCGAAGAGACAGAGGTGTTTGAAGGCATCATGGATGCCCTGTTCACCAGCCTGATCGCCATCCACGGCCTGCGTGGCGGATCGGACAACAACGGCGCCAACGGGCCCTACGTCAACAGCCGCACCGGCTCCATCTACATCGTCAAGCCCAAGATGCACGGGCCCGCCGAGGTGGCCTTCACCTGCGAGCTGTTCAGCCGGGTCGAAGACGTCCTCGGGTTGCCCCAGGGCACCCTCAAGGTCGGGATCATGGACGAGGAGCGCCGCACCACGGTCAACCTGAAGGCCTGTATCAAGGCCGCCGCGGACCGCGTCGTGTTCATCAACACCGGATTCCTGGACCGCACCGGAGACGAGATTCACACCTCGATGGAAGCCGGCCCGATGATCCGCAAGGGTGCGATGAAGAACACCACCTGGATCAAGGCGTACGAGGACGCCAACGTCGACGTCGGGCTGGCCGCCGGTTTCTCCGGCAAGGCGCAGATCGGCAAGGGCATGTGGGCCATGACGGAACTGATGGCCGACATGGTCGAGCAGAAGATCGGCCAGCCCAAGGCCGGCGCCACCACGGCGTGGGTGCCGTCGCCGACGGCGGCCACCTTGCACGCGATGCACTACCACCAGGTCGACGTGTTCGCCGTGCAGAAGGAACTCGAAGGCAAGAAGCGCACCACCATCGACGAATTGCTGACGATCCCGCTGGCCAAGGAGTTGGCCTGGGCGCCCGAAGAGATTCGCGAAGAGGTCGACAACAATTGTCAGTCGATCTTGGGCTACGTGGTGCGCTGGGTTGAACAGGGCATCGGCTGTTCGAAGGTGCCCGACATCCACAATGTCGCGCTCATGGAGGACCGCGCCACCCTGCGCATCTCCAGCCAGCTGCTGGCCAACTGGCTGCGGCACGGCGTGATCACCAGCGAGGATGTCCGGGCCAGCCTCGAGCGGATGGCGCCGCTGGTGGACAAGCAGAACGAGGGTGACCCGAACTACCGGCCGATGGCACCCAATTTCGACGACAGCGTCGCCTTCCTGGCCGCCCAGGAACTGATCCTCTCCGGCGGCCAGCAGCCCAACGGGTACACCGAGCCGATCCTGCACCGCCGCCGTCGCGAATTCAAGGCACGCGCCAGTGCGTGATCTGCCCTTGACGGGCGGCAGCCCCGACAGGATCCCGAGGAGAGGACGCATCCACCGGTATGGGTAGGCACAGCAAGCCCGACCCTGACGACGATCCGGTTGACGAATATCTCGCGGAACCTGCGGACGCGGGCTCCGAAATAGCCGACGAACCGGGCGGGGGCAGGCACGAGACTGGCGACGGGGACGGCGGCTACCGCTGGGAATTTTTGTCCCCATCGGCCCCGTCCGCTCGCTCGGACGAAGCGTCGAGCGATTACGAGCACGACGAATACCGCGACTACTCCGACGACTATTCCAGCGACGACGCGAGCGACGCGCCGCCGTACTCGACTCCCGACACCGACGACTACCCCGACTTTGGAACGCAGTCGGAGAGCCCGGAGGGGACGGGCGCGGAGCCGCCATCACCTCCCCCGCCGCTGTTCCCTGCCGCCGGCCAACGCGAACCCGGCGGCTGGCGGGGCGGTCACCGCAGTGCCGGCGGACGACGGGGGGTGAGCATCGGCGTCATCGTCGCCCTCGTCCTGGTCGTGGTGGTGGTGGGCACGGTGATCGTGTGGCGATTCGTCGGTGACGCCTTGTCTCATCGGTCCAGCAACCCAGCGGCGCACTGCGTGGGCGGCAAGGACAGCGTGGCTGTGATCGCCGACCCGTCCATCGTCGAGCAGGTGAGGAATCTCGCCGACGGCTACAACGCCACGGCGGGCCCGGTCGGCGACAAATGTGTGTCGGTGACGGTCAAGTCGGCCGGCTCCGACGCCGTGCTGAGCGGCTTCGCCGGGCAGTGGCCCTCCGAGCTCGGCAACCAACCCGGATTGTGGATCCCGGGCAGCTCGGTCTCCGCCGCACGACTCAGCGCGGCGGCGGGCCAGAAAACCATCAGCGACAGCCGTTCCCTGGTGACGTCGCCGGTGGTGCTGGCGATACGCCCGGAGTTGCAGCAGGCCTTGTCCAACCAGAACTGGGCCGCGCTGCCTGGCCTGCAAACCAAGCCGGATTCGTTGGCCGGTTTGAACATGGCCCCGTGGGGGTCGTTGCGACTGGCGCTGCCGCTCAGCGGCAACGGCGACGCCACGTTCCTGGCCGGCGAGGCGATCGCCGCCGCCTCGGCGCCGGCCGGCGCGCCTCCGACGGCGGGCAGCGGCGCGGTGCGCAGCCTGCTGAGCGGGCAACCCAAGCTTGCCGACGACTCCCTCGACGAAGCGATGAACGCGCTGCTCAAACCGGGTTCCAAAGACGATGCCGCGGCGGGGCCGGTGCACGCGGTAATCACCACTGAGCAGCAGATCTTCAAGCGCGGCCAGTCGGTGCCGGACGCCAAGACCAAGCTGGCGTCGTGGCTTCCGCCGGGCCCGGTCGCGCTGGCCGACTATCCGACGGTGCTGCTCAGCGGCCCGTGGTTGTCCCAGGAGCAAGCGACGGCGGCCAGCGCGTTCTCGAGGTACTTGCGCAAGCCCGATCAGCTCGCGAACCTGGCCAAGGCCGGTTTCCGGGTGGGCGGGGTGAAGCCGCCGAGCAGCCCGGTTGTCAATTTCCCGGACCTGCCCAACACGCTGTCGGTCGGTGACGACGAAACCCGCGCCACCCTCGCCGACACCATGGCCACGCCGTCAAAGGGAGTGGCCGCCACCATCATGCTCGATCAGTCGATGCCCGCCGAAGAAGGCGGCAAGAGCAGGCTGGCCAATGTCATTGCGGCGCTTGCCAATCAGATCAAGGCGGCGCCGCCCGATGCGATCATCGGGTTGTGGACGTTCGACGGCCATGAGGGGCGGTCCGAAGTCGCGGCCGGGCCGCTGCCGGACCAGGTCAACGGCCAGCCGCGGTCGGTGGCCCTGCTCGCGGCACTGGACAAACAGTATTCGTCCAACGGGGGCGCGGTGTCGTTCACCACGCTGCGGCTGATCTACCAGGAAATGCTGGCCAATTACCGTGCCGGAAAAGACAATTCGATCCTGGTGATCACTTCCGGGCCGCACACCGATCAGACCCTGGACGGGCCCGGATTGCAGGAGTTCATCCGCAGCAGCCAGGACCCGGCTAAGCCGGTCGCGGTCAATGTGATCGACTTCGGCGGCGATCCGGACCGCGCGACCTGGGAGGCGGTGGCCAAGCTCAGCGGCGGCAGGTACCAGAACCTGGCGACGTCGGCGTCCCCTGAGCTCGCCACGGCGGTCAGCAGCTTCTTGAGCTGATCGTCTGGCTCCGATGGCAAACAGCGGTTCGGATGCGGCCTGGTACGCCGCGTCGGACTCCGGACGCCCATCTTTGCGACGTCGTGGCATGCGATATTCGTCGTGCTACGTGACGATGCGCGACGGGGTCCGGATCGCCATCGATCTCTACCTGCCCGCCGATCTGGCAAGCGGACAGCGGCTGCCGGTGATCCTGCACCAGACCCGCTACTACCGGTCCATGCAGTGGCGCCAGCCCATGCGAAAGCTATTCGGAGGCAAGCCACTTCAACACATCACCGCGGACAGGAGGCGCCGGAGGCGATTCGTGGCCGCTGGCTACGCCTGGGTCGATGTGGACGTGCGCGGGTCGGGTGCGTCATTCGGGGCGCGGGAGTCCGAATGGTCGCCCGACGAAATTCGGGACGGCGCCGAAATCGTCGACTGGATCGTGCGCCAGCCATGGTGCAACGGCAAGGTCGCTGGGTTGGGGAACTCCTACGACGGCACGGCAGCGGAGTTCCTCCTGGTCAACCAGCATCCCGCGGTAAAGGTGATCGCCCCCTGTTTCGCGCTCTTCGACGTCTACACCGACATCGCGTTTCCTGGCGGCATTCACGCCACCTGGTTCACCGAAACGTGGGGACGCTACAACGAGGCCATGGACCGCAACGCCCTGCACGAGGTGGTCGGGTGGTGGGCGAAAATCCCGGTGACCGGCGTCCAGCCGGTGCAAGACGATCGTGACCGCGCGTTGCGGGCGCAAGCCATCGCCGCTCATCGAGACAACTACGACGTCCACAAGTTCGCGACGTCGCTCACCTTCCGTGACGACGTCGCCGCCACGGGGCGCACCATCGACCTGCTCAGTCCGCACCACTATTGGCGCGATATCGCGGCGACGGGCGCACCCATCTACAACTACAGCGGCTGGTTCGACGGCGGGTACGGGCACGCCGCCATCAAACGGTTTCTCACCGTCCGCACCCCGGGCAGCCGCCTAATCCTGGGGCCGTGGAACCACACCGCCGGCTGGCGTGTCGACCCCGTACGCGGGCTGCGCAAGCCCGCGTTCGATCACGACGGCGAACTCCTGCGGTTCTTCGACCACCACCTCAAGGGCGTCGATACCGGCATTGGCTCCGAACCGCCGGTGCATTACTTCACCATGGTCGAGGACCGATGGAAGTCGGCGGACACCTGGCCACCGCCGGCCACCACGAGGACCTACTACCTGGCCGAGGGGCGGCGGCTCGTCCTGGAACCGCCCACCTCCGAAGCCGACGACGCCGCCGAAGACGCCGACGAATACTCGGTGGATCCGACCGCCTCCACCGGCGAGCACTCCCGCTGGCAATCGCAAGTGGGCATCGGTGGACACGTTCGCTACCCCGATCGCGAGGCCCAGGACGCCAAGCTGCTGACCTACACCTCCGCGCCGCTCCACGGTCCCCTCGAAGTGACCGGGCATCCACTGATCACCCTGTTCGTGACGTCGACGGCCAGCGACGGCACGTTCTTCGTCTACCTGGAAGACGTCGATGCGCGCGGCCGGGTCACGTACGTCACCGAAGGGCAGCTGCGTGCGCTGCATCGTCGGATCAGCGACGCACCGCCGCCGTACCGCCAGCCGGTCCCGTACCGAACATTCACTCGCGGCGACGCGCGGCCGCTCGTCAACGGCGAGATCGCCGAGCTGACGTTCGACCTGTTGCCGACGTCGTACCTATTCCGGGCGGGCCACCGAATCCGTGTCGCGATCGCCGGCACCGACGCACACCATTTCGCGATCCTGCCCGGTGGACCGCCGACCGTGCGTGTCTACCGCGCCGGGCTGCATGCCTCCCGCATCAATCTGCCGGTCATCGAGGCCTGAGGCGCGTCGGACCCGTCTCGGCCGGGTCAGGCGAAGGCCTCCACCGGCGGGCACGAGCACACCAGGTTGCGGTCGCCGTAAGCCCCGTCGATGCGCCGCACCGGGGGCCAGACCTTGGGCCGGAACGACTTGCCGAGCGGGTAGGCGGCCTCTTCCCGCGTGTAAGGGTGGTTCCACTCGGACACCAGCAGGCACTCCGCCGTGTGGGGTGCGTTGCGCAGCGGATTGTCGTCGGCAGGCCAGACCCCGGCCCCAACCTTGTCGATTTCGGCGCGAATGCCGATCATCGCTTCGCAGAACGCGTCAACCTCGGCCAGGCTTTCGCTTTCGGTCGGCTCCACCATCAGCGTGCCGGCCACCGGGAAGCTCATGGTCGGCGCGTGAAAGCCGTAGTCCGCCAACCTCTTTGCGACGTCATCGACGGTCACGCCGGTCGCCTTGGTGATGCCGCGCAGGTCCAGGATGCACTCGTGGGCCACCATCCCGTTCTCGCCGGTGTAGAGCACCGGGAAGTACTCGTCGAGGCGGCGCGCGATGTAGTTGGCCGACGCGATCGCGGTCAGAGAGGCCGCCCGCAGGCCGTCACCGCCCATCATCCTGATGTAGGCCCAGCTGATCGGCAGGATTGACGCCGAGCCGTACGGCGCCGACGACACCGGACGCCCGTGCGGCAGTTCCGGAGCGTGCGGGTGACCCGGCAGGAACGGGGCCAGATGCGAACGCACCGCGACCGGCCCGACGCCGGGGCCACCACCGCCGTGCGGGATGCAGAACGTCTTGTGCAGGTTCAGGTGGCTCACGTCGCCGCCGAACTTACCCGGCCGGGCCAGCCCGACCAGCGCGTTGAGGTTGGCGCCGTCGACGTAGACCTGCCCGCCGGCGTCGTGCACGGCCGCGCAGATGTCGGCGATGTCGTGCTCGTACACGCCGTGGGTGGACGGGTAGGTGATCATCAGGGCCGCCAGCCGTTCTGCGTGTTCGCTGACCTTTGCGCGAAGATCGTCAAGGTTGACGTCGCCGTTGTCGTGGCAGGCCACGACAACAACCCGCATCCCGGCCAGCGCGGCAGAGGCGGCGTTGGTCCCGTGCGCACTCGAGGGGATCAGGCAGATGTCGCGGTGCGGCTCCCCGCGGCTGGCGTGGTACTCGTGGATGGCCAACAAGCCCGCGTACTCCCCCTGCGAGCCGGCGTTGGGCTGCAGCGAAACGGCGTCGTAGCCGGTGATGTGCACCAGCCAGGACTCCAAATCGGCAATCAGACGGCGCAAACCGGGCGTATCCGCGGCCGGTGCGAACGGATGCTGCCGCCCGAACTCCGGCCAGGTGATGGCCTCCATCTCGGCGGCGGCGTTGAGCTTCATGGTGCACGAGCCCAGCGGGATCATGCTGCGGTCCAACGCGATGTCCTTGTCGGACAACTCGCGCAGATACCGCATCATCGACGTCTCACTGCGGTATCGAGTGAACGCGGGATGGGTCAGGAATTCCGACGTCCGCGTCTGGATGTCGACGGGTGTGCGGTCGGTGGCGGTGACGCCGAACGCGTCCAGAACCGCCGCCACATGGGCATCGGTGGTGGCTTCGTCACAGGCCACCGACACGTGATCGGCGTCGACGCGCCACAGGTTGATGCCGCGCGCCTTGGCGGCGGCCAACACCTCGTCGGCACGGCCGGGCACCCGGGCCAGCACGGTGTCGAAGTACCTGTCGTGCACCACAGCATCACCCAGTGCCCCGGCAATGGTTTCGGCATGGGAGTGCACCCGACGCGCGATGGCCTTCAGGCCGTCGGCGCCGTGATAGCTGGCGTACATCGCCGCCATGACCGCCAGCAAGACCTGTGCGGTGCAGATGTTGCTGGTCGCCTTGTCCCGACGGATGTGCTGTTCCCGGGTCTGCAGCGCCAGCCGATACGCCGGTGTCCCGTCGGCGTCCAGCGAAACGCCGACCAGCCGACCCGGCAGCTGACGGGCGTGCTTGGCGTGCACGGCCAGGTATCCGGCATGCGGACCTCCGAAACCCATTGGCACGCCGAATCGTTGCGTGGTGCCAAACGCGACGCCGGCGCCGATCTCGCCCGGCGGTGTAACCAGCGTCAGCGCCAACAGGTCGGCGCCGATGGCCACCAGGGCACCGCGGTCGTGGGCCTGCTGCACCAGGGCCGACCAGTCGGTGATCCGGCCGCTGGCGCCGGGCAGCTGGGCGATCACGCCGAAGAAGTCCCCGTCGGGCAGGCCGTCGCGAAGGTCGGCGGTGACGATCTCGATGCCCAGCGGCTTGGCCCGAGTCTC
This sequence comes from Mycobacterium intermedium, assembly GCF_002086275.1. GTDB lineage: Bacteria > Actinomycetota > Actinomycetes > Mycobacteriales > Mycobacteriaceae > Mycobacterium > Mycobacterium intermedium. The sequence goes on from NZ_MVHT01000013.1 coordinate 20,622, forward strand.
CAAGATCGCGGCGGTCTGGGTGAATACGTCGACATCCACGGCCAGTCGGCGTGTCGAGCTGCGAACCGCGCGGTGCATCAGGGTCATGGCCTCGGCGGCTGCGGTGCCCTCGTCCAGCATCGACGCGTTGGCGATCTCGAGGCCGGTGAGGTCGGTGATCATGGTCTGGAAGTTCAGCAGCGCTTCCAGCCGGCCTTGGCTGATTTCGGGCTGGTACGGGGTGTAGGCGGTGTACCAGGCCGGATTCTCCATGATGTTGCGCACCAGCACGGGTGGGGTGAGCGTGTCGTAGTAGCCCTGGCCGATCATCGACACGGCCACGGTGTTGGACTCGGCCAAGGCCCGCAACTCGGCCAGCGCTTCGGCCTCGCTGGCGGCCGGCGGCAGCCGGTCCAGACCGGGCGCGGCTCCGGTGTCGGTGAGCTTGTCGAGGATGCCCGTGGGGACCGCCTTGGCGGCCAGAGCGTCGAGCGAGTCAACACCGATGACGGCAAGCATGGTTTCGATCGCCTGGCTGTCCAGGCCGATGTGGCGCTCCGCGAATTGTTTCGACAACGTGCACTCCTGACACAGGAAGAGGGATCAGCGGCCCTCCCCCTCTGTCTTCACCCGAGCACCGGGCGCCTGAGAGATTCGGCCGCCCGTAACTCGGGTGCCTTTCCCCATCGGCGGGCGGGACCCGTCGGGTCGCCGCCGCTTTCCAGAGGCATCGTTGTCCAGCGCGGTCCGGGTGCCTGAGAGGTTGACGGAGAGGTATTGCTCCTTCGGCGTCCGTGGCTGGCGGCCACGAAACTCTCCCGCGCGAGAGCGATGCGTTGTCTAGTTTACTCGGCCGGGAGTTTTTCGCCGCGCGTGTGCGTGCGTACTAGCCGATCTTGCGGTCGCGATGCTTGCGACGCGACGCGAGTTCGTCTTCCGGGGTGGCGATGGACTCGCCGCCGTCGGCCCGCTCACCGGGGAAGTCGGCGATCACGCCGGTCAACTCGCGCATCGCGCCCGAGAGGGCAATGCCGAACACGCCCTGGCCGCCCTGCAACAGGTCGACGACCTCTTCGGCGGAGGTGCACTCGTACACGCTGGTGCCGTCGGAGAACAAGGTGATGTTGGCCAGGTCCTGCACGCCTCGCTGGCGCAGGTGGTCGACCGCGACCCGGATGTTGTGCAACGAGATCCCGGTGTCCAGCAACCGCTTGACGATCTTGAGCACCAGGATGTCCTTGAACGAGTAAAGGCGTTGGCTGCCGGAACCGGCCGCACTGCGAATCGACGGGACAACCAGCGAAGTCCGCGCCCAGTAATCCAACTGGCGGTAGGTGATCCCGGCGATCTGGCACGCGCTCGGGCCGCGGTAGCCCACCAACTCGTCGGGCACGGAATCGTCTGGGAACAGCCCGGGCTGCACTGCATCGGTCGCCTTGCTGGGCGTGCCGCGGCCACCACCGGGGGCGGCGGCCGCGTCGTCAGCAAGGTCAAGCTCTCCTTGACGTGGCTGCTCGCTCACGGTGCTTCCTCTCGCCGATCGCGCTCTCGTCTAGCTGCGTCACTGGCCGTCCCGACGGCCTAGCTTCTCAGGCCCGAGTGCTTGAGAGCATACGCCGTTAGGTTGCCGCCGTAATCCCGGTGATCATCCAACCGTCATCAAAGTATGGCTGCCGGGGTGGAAAGCGGGCGCTAAGCGCGAGGCGTGTCGAGGGTCGAGCCTGTGAGTTGAGACTAATCCGTAACTTAACGTCCCACGGAACCACCGCAGCGCCGTTCTGCTTGCCCGGTGACCTTGCCCGGTGACTAGGTGGCCTTGAAGTCGTCGGGCGAGACGCTGTCGAGAAACTCCTTGAATTTCTCCACCTCGTCCTCCCGCACGGCGCTGCTCTCTTGTTCGTCGGCCTCGTCGGGGATCAGCAGACCGGCCTGGGCCAGGACGTTTTCCTCGACGTAGATCGGAACCCCCACGCGCAGCGCGATCGCCACGGAGTCGGACGGACGCGCGGACACCTTGATGTCGCGGTCGAAGATCAGATCAGCGTAGAAGGTGCCCTCCTGCAGGTCCACGATGCGCACCTCCTTGAGCGAATGCCCTAGGGCTGCAATGACATCCCTGATCAGGTCATGCGTCAGTGGTCGGGGTGGCTCTACGCCCTGCTGCTCCAGAGCGATCGCTGCGGCCTCCGACTGCCCGATCCAGATCGGTAGGTACCGGTCACCGTTTGTCTCGCGCAGCAACAGCACCGGCTGGTTCTGGGGCTGCTCGACACGAATGCCGACAACACGTACTTCGCCCATCTGCGCCTGCCCTCCGCACATGCCGCCATGTCCGATTTTTCACTCAGCGCGGCGACGCGGTGTACCCCATGTCGTCACCATGCCGCCGACACCAAGCTGTCGACCGAAGTCTAGTCCTCAGCGCTGCAGAAGGTCGCGAACGGCCGATTTGATCAAGGAAGTGTGCAATGTGATAGCGAGCGCGGCAACTTCGCGAGCCAGATCGTCGGCGCGGTCGCGCGCACCGGCCTTGTCGGCCTTGACCATCGGGCCGGCGATTTGGGCGATCAGGTCGGACTGTCGGTCGGCCGCCGAGCGGAAGGCACGCAGATGCCTGGGCTCGACACCGTATTCGGAGAGTGCGCGGGCACATTGGAGGATCACCACCGCGTGTTCGTCGAAGAAGCCGCCCGGCCCCGTGGTGATCACCCCGGCTCTGAGCAACGCCGTCAGCAGTTCCTCGTCCACCTGGGCACGTTCCAGCAGGTCTTCGCGGCTGAGGCGGATGGCAGTGGACGAGACCGCACCCGCCTCGGACTCGGGGTCTGCGTTGTCGGTGATCGACACCAATCGCGGTACGCCGTAAGGAGACGCGGACGGTGGCAGCTCGCCGTCCGGCTGGGCGTCGAGTTGGGCCCGGATCACCTTGAGCGGCAGGTAATGATCCCGCTGTGCGGTGAGAATGAAACGCAGCCGGGCGCAGTCGTATGCGGTGAACCGGCGGTAGCCCGATGCGGCACGCTGTGGCGTGACCAGCCCCTCAGCCTCCAAGAATCGAATCTTGGAGATTGTGACGTCGGGAAAATCCGGTCGCAGCAGTTCCAAGACCGCCCCGATCGACATCCCGGCGACTGCGGGACTATCGGGTGCGCTCACTGGCCTGCGGTGCCCCCGTCGTCGTCACCCTTGGGACCGGTCAGGAACACGAGGCGGAATTTGCCGATCTGGACCTCGTCGCCGTTGGCCAGCACGGCCGAATCCACCGGCTCGCGGTTGACGTAGGTGCCGTTCAGGCTGCCGACGTCGACGACGCTGAATTCGCCGCTCTCCAAACGGAATTCGGCGTGCCGACGGCTCACGGTGACATCGTCGAGGAAGATGTCGCTGTCCGGATGGCGGCCCGCCGAGGTGACGGCCTGGTCGAGCAGGAACCGGGACCCGGCGTTCGGCCCGCGTTTGACGACCAACAGGGCCGAGCCCGCGGGAAGTCCTTCCACTCCCGAAACGGCGCTCTCGGTACCCGTCTGCGCAGGAGCGTCCAGTTCATTGAGGAAGTCGGCACGGAAGACGGACGTCGTCTCCACAGTGACTTCGTCAGAGGTCTGGTCGTTGTCTGTCACCCGCTGCTCCTCACTGGCCGCTGTGGCATTCGCTCACCGGGCCATTCGGCCGACTTGCTGACTTTTCGTACTTCCACGTGCTTGTGACGCCTAGACCGTACCGGGCACAGCCTGCGACGTGCTCACCACTGCAGGATCGTAAGCCCGATACCCTAGCTTCTCCTACCCGCGCTTCCTCTGGTGCTTCGCGATACTTCGGACCTTAGCAATCATCATTCGGTCAGCGTTCCGCGGTAGGCCTCCGCGTCGAGCAGCTCCGCGATGGCGGACTCCAGCCCGGCGACTTCCGAGCCGTCAACCTGGACGTCTACCAACCAGCCGGCGCCGTACGGGTCGGAGTTCACCAGTTGCGGGTCACCTTCCAGGTCGCCGTTGACCGCGACGATCGTTCCCGATACGGGAGCAAAAAGATCCGACACTGATTTGGTCGACTCCACCTCACCAAAGGCTTCCCCGGCCGTCACCTTGGTGCCCACGTCGGGCAACTGCACGAACACCACGTCGCCCAGGGCCGACTGCGCGAAATCAGTGATGCCTATCCGCACCGTGTCCTCTGAGCTGCGCTGAACCCACTCGTGTTCGGCGGTGTAGTGCAGGTCCGGCGGGATATTGGTCACGGTGCTCCTCGGTCTGATCGGTTCACTTGACGGGCTGAGCGTATTGGTGCGGTTTTGGTTGCCGCAAGGTGGTGACGTCGACGCGGTCGGCTTGCTGCACCGACATCCGCCCGCCGACGCGTTTGATGCTGTCCTCGGCGCCGCCGGGTATGTGCATTGCCGCGGCCAGGGTCGGTGGATCCCCAATGGCCAGAATCGAATACGGCGGGGACAGCGATTTGGAGTCGATGATCAGTGCGCCCGGCGAACCGGCGACCCACGTGTCGACTCCCACCCGCACCGATTGCTGTCCGTCGTTGATTTCGATCGCTTCGGCGCCGGCGGCGCGCAGTTCGTTGATCACGTCCAGCATCGCTTCGGCCGACACCCCCGGGCCGGGATCGTCGATCTTCATCGTGACGCCCGGCCCAGTGGCACCCACTGCACCCACCAGAATGGACAGAGCCGCGAGTTTGGCCTGCGCCCGCTCGATTGCGGCTTGGTCGTTGTTGCCGGACGCCTGCAGCTCGTTCAGGGTGTTTTGCAGGTCGGCCACTTCCGCATTCAACGTCGCTTCGCGCTGCCGCAATGAATCCAGCAGCACCAACAGATCTGCGGGGCGGGCCGTCTCCAGCGAGTCTCCGGAGTCGGTTTGACGGACCTGGGTGACGATCGCGACGCCCAACACCAGGCACAGCAATACGGCCAACGCCCCGAACACCAGACGCGAGCGACCACCCCGTGGCGTCTCTGGCCCTCGGGTGCCTTTGGTGCGGCGGAACCCACCGATTCTGGGACGAGCCCGGTCGGCGGGCAGTTCGTGACGGCCGTGGCGTCCGCTTCGGTGAGCCACCGGCTCGGCTGTCGGCTGGTTTTGCGGCGCCGCGGTGCGATCGGGATCGTCGGCGCCGCTTGGCCCGTCAGCATCCTGGCTCACGCTGGTCTCACCTCCCTTACGGGTGAAAGAGCGCCCCTACCCTTCATCGTCCTCACTGCGTCACGCCCCGAACAACCGGCGCCGCAGCGCAGCGGCATTGCCGAAGATGCGGATGCCCAACACGACGACGATCGCGGTGGACAACTGGGTGCCGACCCCCAGTTGGTCGCCGACGTAGACGATCAGCGCGGCCACGAAGACGTTGAAAACGAACGAGACCACGAACACCTTGGGGTCGAAGATCTTCTCCAAGTACGCCCGCAATCCGCCGAACACCGCGTCGAGCGCGGCGACCACCGCGATCGGCAGGTAGGGCTGGATCATCTCCGGCACGCTGGGGTGGAACACCAGACCCAGCACGATGCCAATGGCAAGTGCCGCGATTCCGATCATGCCGGTCGGATCTCTCTCACCAGGGTTTCCTCCACTAGGACCCAATCTTCTTCGCGAACTTGACATCCCGCACCGTTGCGGCCGGCAGCGTCAGTGCATCACTGGTCGTCACGCTGACCCCGACGCCGTAGGAAACCTCCAGCAGCTGCAGTCGCCGCAATCCTGGGCTTTCCTCGAAAACATTCTTCATCGCATTCGGCGGACCGATGGCCACGATGGTGTACGGGCTGCTGGCCGGATTGTTGTCCACCAGGATCGATCCCCCGGCCTGCCGAATCGTCACGTTCGGCCCGATTCGGGCACCATCGAGCGCAATCGCCTCCGCCCCGCTGGCCCACAACGAATTGACGACCAGTTGCAAGTCGCGATCGAGGATGATTTGACGGCTGCCGCTCACCCGCTGTTTGGATGCGTCGGAGAGATTGGGGCCGACGCCCGGATCGGTCACGGTCACCGTCAGACCGGGGCCGATGATGCGGCTGCTGGCCGCGGCTCGACTCACCGCGTCCAGCTGATTGAGCAGCCGCTGGCCCTCGATGTCGTCGGCCAGCGCGAGTCGCTGCACGTTGTCGACTTTCGCCGAGAGGACGCTGCGTTGTTGGGCCAGCTTGGCGGCGGCGGCATTGGTCGAGCGCACGCTGGCCGCCAGCAAGTGCTGGGCATTGCGCACGCCGGGGGCAACCGAGCGGGCTTGCGCCACCGCCGCGGCGAAAACCGCGGCGACCAAGGTCGCGGCCAGCGCCTGCCACAGCCAGCCGATCACGCGGCTGCGCGGCGCCTGCGGCGTCTCCGAGTCCTGCCGTTTGGCGGCTGCCGCGGCGTACCCGGGATCGAGGTGCTCGGACAGCAGGGCGCGTAGCAGCGACGGCACTGGGATGTGCTTCGGCCTGGCCGTGACGTGGGCGCTGTAGCCGGCGTTGGGGTCGTAGCCGCCGAGCAGCCGATCCGGTTCAGGCATGCTCACCTGCGGTGGGTGCCGCGGGCGGGCTCGGCGGTTTTGTCCGCTTGACGTTGGGCATCTCGCGCAGCACCAGCGCCATCTGCACTAGGTAGAGGACGAACGCCCACAGGTACATGTAGAGGCCCCAGATCAGGAATGCCCAGCCGAACCACCCCACTATGCGGCTCCACAGCGCGTCCCCTTGCCCCAACAGCACCAGCGGAAAGCCGGCCATGAGGGCGAACGTAGCGGCCTTGCCGATGTAGGTGACGGGAAGTGCGGTCAGCCCGCGGGTCCACAGCAGCGGGAGTGTGAGGGCCAGCAATCCGTCGCGGGCCAGCAGGGCGATGATGAACCACCAGGGCGCGATGCCGCTGAGCCCGAACACGATGGGGACGGTGACCATGTACAGGCGGTCGACCGCCGGATCAAGCAGCGTGCCCAACTTTGACGACTGGTCCAGCAGCCTGGCGATCTTGCCGTCCGCCCAATCCGAGACCCCGCTGAACATCAGGATCGCCACCGCCCAACCCGTGGCATGCTCGGCGAGCATCAGGTAGATGAACACCGGGATCAGCACCAGGCGCGCGATGCTCAGCACATTGGGCACCGTCAGCACCCGGTTCTGTGCGAGCACAGGCTCCATGAGCGGTGACATTAGCCCGACGACGATGCGGTCCGCACAGCGGACCGAGCGCTCAGCGGAATACGCCGGGCAGGCTCAGCGTCGAAAGCGTGTCGTCGGACAACGGGTTGTCGTTGACCATGTAGGTCCACGTCGAGGTCGGCCGTGCGAGCTTCGAAAGATCCAGGCCGGGCTCCTCTTCGAGGATGTTGGCCGTTTCGAAGGTTTGTTGAGCCGCCTCGATGGCGTCCGCGGCCAGCGACGCGAACGCGTCGACCGCCAACCGGTGGAATTCGTCGAGCGGGTTCTGCCGACCCAACGCACGCAGATGGATGCTCTCGCGGATGTCGGCCAGGTACGCCAAGTGGTCCGCCCAGCCCCGGTCGAGGTGGTACAGCATGATCAGCCGGCAGATCTTCTCTAGACGCTTCTCGGCTGCGGCCTCGTCTTCCTCCGTCGACAACACCTCGAGGAGCTTCTGGTACCGCTTCGGCGCCAGCTCTTCGAGCTCTTCGCGCGCGGTTGCCGTGCGCAGCAACGTGTTTCGCCGATCGACGATGATGGCGCGCTGCTGGGCGATCAACTGGTTGTAGCGCCAGGTGTTGGCGTGCACGTCCAGCAGCCGGCCCTCGGCGACGCGCTGCGCATGGTCGAGCAGTCCGTTGGTCTTGGGGCTGATGATCCGCCCGTCGTCATCGGTTTCGGTGGGCAGCTTATTGGGGTCGAGGTTGGCCGCGACCACGTCGTCTTCCCAACTCGAGAAGAAGACCGTTGATCCGGGGTCCCCCTGGCGTCCGGCCCGACCACGCAGCTGGTTGTCCAGCCGCTCGGTGTGATGCCGACCGGTGCCCACCACATGCAATCCACCTAGTTCGGCGACCCGGTCGTGATCGGCCTCGTCGGACCCGCCCAGCCGGATGTCGGTACCTCGACCTGCCATCTGCGTCGACACCGTGACCGCCCCGTACTTGCCGGCCTCGGCGATCACCTGCGCCTCTTCGGCGTCGTTCTTTGCGTTCAGCACCACCGCCGGTACCCCGCGTTTGACCAACCGCTCGTGCAGCTCTTCGGATTCGGCGACGTCGCGGGTGCCGACCAGCACCGGTTGCCCGGTCTCGTGGACCTCGACGATGTGTTCCACGATCGCATCGTTCTTGGCTGCCGCGGTGATGTAGACCCGGTCGGACTCGTCTTCGCGGATGTTGGGGGTGTTCGGCGGTATCGGCGAGACACCCAGCTTGTAGAACTGGCGTAGCTGTTCACCGGCGGCCAAGGCGGTGCCGGTCATGCCGCACACCGTCGCGTACCGGTTGATCAGGGCCTGCACCGTGATCGTGTCGAGCACCTCGCCGGTTTCGGTGGTTTCGATGCCCTCCTTCGCTTCGACCGCGGCCTGCAAACCATCGGGCCAGCGCTGCAGCTGGGCGATGCGGCCTCGCGAGGAGTTGATCAGGTGCACCGCACCGTCGCGGACGATGTAGTGCACGTCGCGCTGCAGCAGCACATGGGCATGCAACGCGACATTGACCTCCGTCAACGTGGTCCCGACGTGTTCCTCGGAGTAGAGGTCGATGCCACCCAGCGCCTTTTCGACCTTGTGGGCGCCGGCTTCGGTCAGGTGGACATTGCGGTTGTCGGCGTCGGTGTCGAAATCCTCCCCCGGGGTCAACTGGCCGACCAGCGTGATGATCTCGAGCCGCGGGGTCTCCCGGTGCGTGGTTCCGGCCAGCACCAGCGGCACCAGCGCCTCGTCGACCAGCACGGAGTCCGCTTCGTCGATGAGGGCGACATCCGGTTTGGGTGATACCAGGTCGTCGACGTCCGTGACCAGCTGATCACGCAGGACGTCGAACCCGATCTCGTTCACCGAGGCGTAGGTGACGTTGCAGTTGTACGCCGCCCTGCGGTCCTCGCTCGTCGACTCCGCGGTGATCCAGCCGACGGTCAGGCCCAGCGCCTCGATCAGCGGGCCCATCCATTCCGCGTCCCGACGGGCCAGGTAGTCGTTGATGGTGACGACGTGCACGTGCCGACCAGCCAACGCGTAGCCCGCTGCCGCGATCGCCCCGGCCAGGGTCTTGCCCTCACCGGTGGCCATCTCGATGACGTCACCGGCCAGCATCCGCAGGGCACCGAGTAGCTGCACGTCGAACGGCCGCAGCCCGGTCGTCCGCTCGGCCGCCTCTCGGGCGATGGCGAGGAACTGGGGTATGTCGGAGGAGTTCGCGAGGTCGTCCAGGTTGAGCAGTCCCGCCGCCTTGCGCAGCTTTTCGTCGCTGAGGTCGGCGGCCTCTTTGTCGTACTCGGCCGAGGCGGTGACCTCGGCCATCGAGCGGTTGCGGTTCTTTTCTGTGCTGGCGCCGAGCAGTCTCCAGAACCGACTGCTCAGGCGGCCGGGTTGAGCGCGAGTCGTCTTGGGCACAGCTCAAAGGTACGCGAACCCGCGTGACCTCCTTGCGGGGCGCGAGCGTGCGGGTTTGTCCGCGACACGCCGAGCGGCGGCGTACCAACACGCACGGTCGCGGGCCAGAGGCTCAGGCCAGGTTGGATCGGCGCGGATAGGCGACGCTGGGATCGGTGAGCACGTTGACAACCGACGGAATCCCGCTGGCGAAGGCGCGTTCCAGCGCCGGCCGCAGCTCTGCCGGTGCCGATACCAGCTCGCCGTGCCCACCCAGGGCGCGCACCACTTCGTCGTAGCGGGTCCCCGGGCGCAGTTCGGCCACCACCGAGTAGCCGTACAGCGCCTCCATGGGATGTTTCTCCAAGCCCCAGATGCCGTTGTTGCCGATCACCGACACGACGGGGACCTCGTGCCGAACCAGGGTGTCCCACTCCATGCCGCTGAATCCGAAGGCGCCGTCGCCCTGCAGCAACACCACCTGGCGATCCGGTCGCGCCAGCTTGGCGGCCAGGGCGTAGCCGGGGCCGGAGCCGAGGCAGCCGAACGGCCCGCTGTCCAGCCAGCAGCCCGGCTGATAGCTGTCGATGACCCGGCCGGCGTAGGAGCCGAAATCTCCCGCGTCGATGACTACCACCGCGTCGCGGTCCAGCATCGGCGCCAGTTCGGCGTACACGCGCATCGGGTGCAGCGGGATCCGATCCTCGGCGAGCTCGGCCTTCTCCTGGTTGCGCGCCGCGCGTTCGGCCGTCCGAAGCTCCGTGATCCAGTTCTCATGGTCGGTGCGGCGGGCGCCGGCCAAAGCCGACAGCACGGCGGTCAGATCCCCGTAGAGGCCCGCCGCTATCGGGCGCGGATGTTGGCGCTCGGGTTGGATGCGGTCCGCCACCACCAGCTGGGTCTGCTGCCCGAACACCCCACCGAAGCCGAGGCGGAAATCCATTGGCACACCGACGATCAGCGCAACATCGGCTTCCTTCAAGGCCTTGGACCGCGCCCGCGAAAACGCCAGCGGGTGGTCGGCGGCGACGACGCCGCGCGCCATGCCGTTCATCAGCACCGGGATCCGAAGTTCCTCGGCGAGCCGCAGCAGCGCGGCCTCGCCGTGTCCCCACCAGACGTTGGTGCCCGCCATGATCACCGGCCGCCTCGCCGACGCCAGCAGTGCGATGGCCCGGTCCAGCGCGGCGCCGTCCGGTGTCGGTGACGCGGGCGCATCGCTCAGAGCGCCGGTGCGGCCGTCATCGTCCGCCAGGGAGAACACGTGGTCCATCGGGAAGTCGACAAAAGCGACCCCCGAGGGCGCTCCCACCGCCGCCCGCAATGCCTCGTCGACGAGCCGGCCGGCGTCCTCGGCCGATTGCGCGGTAGCGGCAAACCGCGCCAGCGGCGCCACGAACGGCACGTGGTCGATCTCCTGCAACGAGCCCATCCCCCAGCGCTGTGCGGGTGCCCGGCCGCCGAGGACCACCAGCGGCGACTGGTTCTGTTGCGCCGCGGCCATCGCGCTCATCCCGTTGGTGACGCCCGGTCCCGCGGTCAGGGCGGCCACCCCCGGTACCCTGGTCACCTTCGACCAGCCCTCGGCGGCGAAGGCCGCGGTCTGTTCGTGACGGGTGTCGATCAGCCTGATGTTTTCCTCCCGGCAGCCGTCGTACAGGGAGAACAAATGCCCGCCCGAAAGCGTGAAAACCGTGTCGATGCCGCTCGCCTTGAGCCGACGGGCGATGAGCCGGCCGGCGTGGATGGTCGTCGGAGCGTCGATGCTCATGGTGGGCAGCTTAATCACACCGCCGTTGCCCGCCGCACCGCCGAGCCGCTGACCCCACCGCGCCCTTCAGCGAATTGCGTTGCGCTGCAGAGGGTTAACCCGATCAGCTGAGCTATCCGCGGTTGCTCGCGACACAGAGTTGGACCCTTAGCCACGCTTGCGGCCGATGCGCGGGGTACCTTGCCGGAATGAATCCGGACATGTTCATCTCCACGCGGGACTGGGGCAGCGAACTCTGGAATTCGCTGGAGTGGCTCGCTCAGGCGTGGGCTATCGCGGCGGTGAGCACCATGGCCATCCTGGTGCTGATCCACCGATTCACCACTTGGGGCAAACAGTTCTGGCGTGTTACCAGTGGCTACTTCCTGGGCCGCGAGAGCATTCCGGTCTGGATCTGGCTCGGGGTGCTGCTGCTGTCGGTGGTCGCGGGAGTTCGCATCGATGTGCTGCTCTCCTACCAGGGCCGCGACATGATGAACAGCTTTCAAGCGGTTGCAGCGGGCCTGGGCAACCACGACGAGGCCGTCCGAAATTCCGGGAAAACCGGCTTCTGGTTCTCCATCGGCATTTTCAGCATCCTGGCCGCCATCCACGTCGCACGCATCATGCTCGATCTGTTCCTGATGCAGCGGTTCATGCTGAGGTGGCGCGCCTGGTTGACCGATCGGCTCACCGACGACTGGCTCGACGGCAAGGCTTACTACCGGGCCCGCTTCATCGACGACACGATCGACAACCCTGACCAGCGCATCCAGACCGACGTCGACATCTTCACCACCGGCGTCGGTCCATTGCCGAATACCCCGGGCAACTACACCAAGACCACACTGCTGTTCGGCGGGATCGAAGCCATCACCTCGATGATTTCGTTTACCGGGATTCTGTGGGGCCTATCCGGCACGCTCACCCTGCCCGTCATCGGCCTCTCACTACCGCGGGCAATGTTCTGGATCTTGTTGACCTACGTGCTGCTCGCCACCATTTTTGCGTTCTGGATCGGCCGACCAATCATCTGGCTGGCCTTCAACAACGAAAAATTCAACGCCGCATTCCGGTATGCGCTGGTGCGGCTGCGTGATGCCTCAGAGGCCGTCGCGTTCTACCGCGGCGAACTGGCTGAGCGCACCGGGTTGCGGCGGCTGTTCGAGCCGGTCGTTTCCAACTACAAGCGCTACATCAACCGGATGATCGGGTTCTACGGCTGGAACGTCTCGGTGAGCCAGATCATCACGGTGGTGCCGTTCATCCTCCAGTTCCCGCGGTTTCTGGCCGGCGAGATCAAACTTGGCGCCATGTCGCAGTCCGCGTCGGCGTTCGGCAGTATCCAGGCCGGGCTGTCGTTCTTCCGGAACGCCTACGACTCGTTCGCCGGCTACCGGGCCGCAATCATCCGTCTGCACGGCCTCGTCGTCGCCAACGAAGAAGGCAGAGCGCTGCCCGAAGTCACCACGAACCCGGGTATCGATGGAGCTGTCGTGCTCGACGATGTCGAGGTCCGCACCCCGGACGGACGGCAGCTCATCAGACCGCTGGACATGCGCCTCGAGGTCGGTGACACCCTGGTGGTCACCGGCCCGTCCGGTAGCGGCAAGACCACCCTGCTGCGCAGCCTGGCCGAGCTGTGGCCGTTCTGCTCCGGGACGCTGACCCGCCCGTGCGGCCCCAACGAGACGATGTTCCTCTCCCAGATGCCGTATGTGCCGCTCGGCGATCTGCGTGCGGTGGTGTCGTACCCGGCGAAAGAAAACACGATCGACGACGACACCTTGAGAAGCACACTGCGAAAGGTCGCGCTCCCCCATCTGGTCGACCGGTTGGACGATGTGCTCGACTGGGCGAAGGTCCTCTCCCCCGGCGAGCAACAGCGGATCGCGTTCGCGCGCATACTCTTAACGCGCCCCAAGGTCATCTTCTTCGACGAGTCGACCTCCGCGCTCGACGAGGGTCTCGAGTTCATGCTTTATTCACTCGTCCGCACGGAGCTGCCGGACACCATCCTGGTCAGTGTGAGCCACCGCAGCACCGTCGAGCAGCACCACACTCACGAACTCCACCTGCTCGGAGACGGCGAGTGGCGGCTGGGCAGGCTCGAGAAAGAACCCGCGCAGGTCTAGGTCGCGTTGGCCGCAGCCTTGGCCGCCGCGTGCGATCCGGCGCGGCGGCCGAAGAACGACCCCTCCCCCAACTGCGTGCCGCTGGCGTAGCCCTTGCCGTCCTGAGCGAGGTTGGAAGCGCATGCGCCCGCGGCGTACAGGCCCGGCACCGTCGACCCGTCCTCGCGCAGCACTTCGCCATCCAGCGACACCCTCAGGCCACCAAGGGTGAATCCGGAGTACATTGCCCGCCCCAACGACAGATCGAACACCGCCCAAGGGCTTTTGCCTTGTGGTGCAACGTATTCCGGCTGTTTGTGAAAGTCGGGGTCCTCGCCTTTGGTGGCGAACTCGTTGTAGCGGTCCAAGGTCGTCGCGACGTTTCCGGCCGGAATGCCCAGTGCGGCTTCCAATTCCGCGATCGTCTCGTAGCCGTCGAGGAAGCGGATCAGTGGCATCTCCGGCATCTGCATGTGCGCTTCGTCGACGATCAGGTAGGCCGTTTGGTCCGGCTGCTCCAACACGAAAGCCGAAGTGCGCGAATGGTAGGAGTCTTCGGCGACGAAGCGCTTGCCCTCCTTGTTGACGATCACCCCGGTCAGCAGGATTTCTGGTGGATAGGCCGCCGCCGTGATGAACAACTCGTCCATGTTCTCGGTGGCGCCGCCCGCCGAGATCCCCAGCCGGATGCCCAGCCCGTCGTCGTTGGGGTTCCCCAGGATGTAGGGCGCCACCAGGCCGTGGTGTTTGGTGCGTCGCGGTTGACCCAACGCGGGGGTGTGCTCGGCGACCATGTCGGGGTTCATCGCGAACCCCCCGGCGGCAATCACGACCGACTTCGCCTTGACCGCGCCGGTCTCGGAGAAGTGCTTCCACGACGCGCCGACGACCGCTCCGGCGTCGTCCAGGACGAGGTTGGTCACCCCGGTCTCGTAGCGGATCTCGACGCCGAGTTCGTCGGCGCGCTTGACCAGCAGGTCGATAACCATCGCCGCTCCGCCCAACTCGCCAGGCACCGGAACCGAATGCCCTCGGGGAGCCGGCTTTGCCTCCTCGCAGAAAGGCCACACCTTTTCGTTGCCGGTGTAGCTCAACCCCTCGGTGCCAGGCGGGACGACCACTTTGCCCGGGTAGAAGCTGCGCTCGAACTGAAAGCCCAGCCCCTCAAGCCAATTGAAATGCTCGACGCTGCCCTCACAGTAGGCGCGGATCTTGGCGTGGTCCGGTTGTCGGGAAACCGCGACGAGGTACTTGTACATCTCTTCCGGCGTGTCGTCATGACCGGTCGCCTGCTGGACCGCGGTTCCGCCACCCAGGTAAAAGTGCCCTCCGGCAAGCGAAGTCGTGCCACCCGCCGCACCGGCGCGCTCGAGGACCAGCACCCGCGCGCCGGCCGCGGCGGCGCTGACCGCGGCGCAGCCGCCGCCGATGCCGAATCCCACCACCAGCACATCCACCTCGTCCGACCAGGACGTCACCGTGTCTGCATGGACTGTGGCTGGGATCTCGGTGCTCACCGCTGCTCCTGTTTGATGTAGTCGTAGAAGGTCCGCATTTGTGGTGACACGTATGCGAATTCGAGATACGGCACCCCCGCCTCTGGGGCGGCGACGTAGCCGAAGTGCATCCCGCCCGGCATCACGCCCTGCTGGACGACGGGGGTGCCGCGCTCGGCCGCGTCGGCCAGGGCGGCGGCGAAGCCGTCGAGGCTGTCCGCCTCCACGCAGATGTGGTGCAGACCGGTCCCGTGGTGGCGCAGAAAGTCACTATAGATATTCTCGCCGCGGACCGGCTCGATGAGCTCCAGCTGCGTGTCCCCGAGGTAGCTCAGCGAGATGTGGGCAAAGAAATCTGCCGGCTGGCCGTGGTAGCTACAGGTGTCTGGAGCGAAGTGCACATCGGGTATCCGCACCCATTTCCGGACCCCTAGCAGGGCGGTAAGTGCCTTTTCGGTGGCGTCGATGTCGGTCGTCACCCAGGCGATCTGGGTTGGCGACTGAACGGGGAGGTTCATCGTCTCGCAGAATAGCCGAGCGTGGAACTTTGCCGCCAGGGACCGTCGGCACCGCGAAATCCCAAGCTGAACACGTTCTAATTTGCTCTGCGACGGCGCCGGAAGCGTCAGCGCTCCCCGAGCATGTCGACCAGGAACCGAACTTGGGTATCGAACACGGCGGCTGGGTTGGTGAGGGTGTCGGCGCCGTATTGCCCGAACACCTCCAGGCTGACCGCGCCCAGCACACCCGCCCAGAGCGTGAAGCACTTGGCCATCACCCGGTCGTCGCCGGGAAATCCGAACTCTTTGCGAATCCGTTCGAAGTCCGACGACATCGGTTGCGGCGCAATGTCATCGGTCAACATGATCTCTCCGGTGGTAATCCCGGCCGCGACCGCGTCGAGAAGCGCTGCCACGACGCGAGTGCCGACGCCGACGGTGCGCTCCGGCGGAGCGTGATATCCGGGCACCGGGCTGCCGTACAGCAGAGCCCACCGGGCCGGGTGCGCGACCGCCCATTGGCGGACCGCGTGTGCGATCGCGAGGACGTCGTCGCCCCACCAGCCCACGGCCGTGGCGTCGCGGGCGCGGTCCACTGCATCGGCCAACTCCGAGTAGGCGTCCACCAGCAGCAAGGTCAGCAACTCGTCCCTACTGGACACGTAGCGGTACACCGCCGATGACACCATGCCCAGATCGCGGGCGATCGCCCGCAACGACAGCCCGGCCGCGCCGTGCTCGACCAGCTGCTGTCGACCGAGTTCGATGATTCTCGCCTCGACGTGCTCCCGCGAGTCCTGGCGCTTGCCCATCCCGGAAGTCTGGCACAACCGAGAACGGTGCTCTTGACTATCGGCCATCTCCGTGGGACCGTGTTTGTAGAAATGAGAGCAGTGCTCTCTAAACCGATACCGAGATGAGGACGCCGATGGCCGCGCGCTACGAAAAGCCGAACGGGATGGCACGGGCAGCAAACTCGGTTATCCGCTACCTGGCCGAACGCGGGATCAGCGTGGCGGGCACGCGGGCGCTGCGGGTGCGGGGCCGCAAGACGGGCAAGATGCGCGCGGTGGTGATCAACCTGTTGACCGTCGACGGCGTGGACTACGTCGTCTCGCCGCGGGGTGAAACTCAGTGGGCCCGTAACGTCAGGGCCGCCGGTGTCGTCGAGTTGGGCCCACGCCGGCCCGCATTCCGAAGCGGCGTGTCCGCTGCGCCCGCCGTGCCCACTGCCGTCCGCGAGGTCGCCGACGACGACAAACCCGAACTGCTGAGGCGCTATCTGGCCAGGTGGTATTGGCAGGTCAAGGGCTACGTCCTGGGTTTGACACCGGAGTCCACCGATGACGAGTTGCGCGCCGCAGCGCCGCTGATCCCGGTTTTTGCGCTGGTGGGCTAGCCCCGGCTAGCCCCGGACGGAAACTCCGAGATCCTCGCGCATCTGCTCGGAAGCGGCCTGCCACGACACCGCTGCGGGCAGGTCACCCCAGACGCTGTTGAAGATCCCGACCAGCTCCGCCGGACCTCCGCCCGCGAGGTACACCGGCCCGCCGGAGTCGCCCTTCTGACTCGCCACGCCGCCGGTCATGGTGAACCACCCGTTGTTGGCGCTCACAACCGTTCCGCAGGTTTCGCCGGTGCTGATGCCGAAATGGCAAACCGGCTGACCGGGCGCCGGCGCCAAGCCCGGCCTCGATACCAATGGGCGGCCACCCGGCAGGACGTTGTTCACGGCCACGTTGTCCGCCAACGCGATCGCCTCGTAGTCGTCGATGGCTTCGTCGGTCGCCACGGTCGAGCCGCTGGGCGTGCTATCCCGGAAAGCCGCCAGGCGCCCTATGACGTTCCCGTCCCGGTCGGTGACGGGTCCGTTGCCCCGACAATGCCCCGCGGTGAACGCCATCCGCAGCCCGGGGTCCACGTAGGCCAACGTGCAGACGTGGGTGTCCTGGTGGATCTCCATACCCGGGAACACCAGCGTGGCATCGGCACGGGCGATCGTCGGGGAAACTCCGGCTAACAGTGCCGCGGTGCCAATCGCGGCGGCACCTGCGCGCAATGCCAAGCGGCGCACTCTGAACTCCGATCCGTCGAGGCCGGTTCGGCGCCGACCACACGTCTTGGTTTTTCGCGCCGAGAACGCTTGACGTTACCCCGACGTGACCAGAGGCGTCGTCTGGTCGGATGCGGCGGTGACGCGCGGTTGCCAGCCCGGCGGCCCAAAGACGTAGCCCAGCCGATCCCGCAACCGCTTCGCACGCCGGAAGTCGCGTGCAATCGCCACGTATTCGTACGTCTGCAGCTTCCAGATGTTGTAGGTGTCGACCTGCTTGGTCAGTCCGTAGTGCGGCCGGAACACCTCCGGCTGGAAGCTGCCGAACAACCTGTCCCAGATGATCACGATGCCGCCGTAGTTCTTGTCCAGGTAAATCTTGTCCATCCCGTGGTGGACCCGGTGGTGGGACGGCGTGTTGAAAACGAATTCGAACCAGCGCGGCAGCTTGTCGATCCGCTCAGTGTGGATCCAGAACTGATAGATCAGGTTCAGCGACCAGCTGAAGAAAACCAGCCACGGCGGTATGCCCAAGAGCGGCAGCGGAAGCCACATCAGGATCTTGACGCTGTCATTCCACTTCTGCCGGAGTGCGGTGGCGAGGTTGTAGTACTGGCTCGAGTGGTGCGCCTGGTGGGTGGCCCACAGCAACCGAATGCGGTGGGCACCACGGTGGTAGGCGTAATAGATCAAGTCGACACCCAAGATCGCGATGACCCACGTGTACCACTGGCCGGCCGAGAGATGCCATGGTGCGACATAGACATACAACGCGGCGTAGCCGAGCAGGGCCAACGTCTTCCAGAAAGCGGTGGTGAAAATCGAAACGAGCCCCATCGAGACGCTCGTGACGGAGTCACGGGCAAAGTGCGCCCCAGAGGCTGGGCGGGATTTGCCGGTCTCTGTTTCTTCGATGCTTTCGAGCTTGCGTGCCGCTACCCATTCGAGGGTGAGCAGCAGCAGGAAAAACGGGATGGCGAAGAACACCGGGTCCCGCATGGGCCCGGGCAGGATGGCTAAGAAGCCTGGGTATACGACATCCACACCAGACAGATTACGACTCGCCGTCCCCGTGCAGTGACCGTCGGTCGCATTCAGGGGTCCAGGGAGTACACACTGAGGAGCGCTATGGACCGCAGAATGTTCCGCCTCGGTGTCAGCCATAAACTCCTGCGCTCGACCGGTATGCGCAAGCGGCTGTTCCCGGCCGCCAAGCTGGACCTGTGGGCCGCACAACCGCGATTGCCCTATTCGGGACAGCCGTCAGCGCGGGTCCGGAAGAAGATCGAGGTAACCCGTGCCGACGTCAACGGCCGTCCGGTTTATCAGGTGCGGCCCCGTCTGCTCAACGGCGACCGGCCCAACGGACACCTGCTCTATTTGCACGGCGGGGCCTATGTGCTGGATCTGATGCCGCACTTCCATTGGCCGGCCATCGCCAAGCTGGCCATCATCACCGGCCGCACGATGACCGTGCCGATTTATCCCATCGCCCCCGAACACACGTATCGCGAAGTGTTCCCGTTCCTGCTGCAGGTGTACCGAGAGCTGCTCGACGCGCACGACCCGGAGTCCATCGCCGTCATCGGTGACTCGGCTGGGGGTGGGATGGCCTTTGCGCTTTGCCACGCGCTGCGAGACGCTGGCCTGCCGCAACCGACCGACGCTGTGCTGCTCTCGCCCTGGATGCACGTCGGCCTGCCCGATCCGGGCGTGCCCGCCGTCGCCAAGATCGATCCATTCCTCAACCTCGACGACCTGCGGGCGGCAGGCTTGCGCTACGCGGGCGGCGACCCCCTTGACACCCCGTTGGTCAGCCCGAGCATGGGACCGCTCGAAGGTCTGCCACGACTGACGATATTCACCGGCACCCATGACGTGCTCAACCCCGACACCCGTGCGTTCCGCAAGAGGGCGCTGGCCGAGGGACTCGACGTCGGCTGGTACGAGCGGGAAGGCGCCTTGCATGTGTGGATGTACCTGCCTACGCGCAGCGCCGGTGTGGCCCTCACGCAGATTCGCGAGGTCTTGCGTTGACCCAGGTGCTGGTCATCGGTTCCGGTTTCGCGGGACTGTGGGCGGCTCTCGGCGCTGCGCGACGGCTCGACGAGCTGGCGGTGCCGGCGGGGACGGTCGATATCACGGTGCTGAGCCCGAATCCGTTCCACGACATCCGCGTTCGCAACTACGAAGCCGACTTGAGCGCATGCCGCATCCCGCTGTCCGACTTGCTCGACCCCGTCGGCGTGCAACACGTGACCGCGGAGGTGACTGCCATCGACCCTGATGGTCGACGCGTTGCCACCCGCAGCGGTGCGACATATGGCTACGACCGGCTTGTGCTCGCCTCGGGCAGCCGAGTGGTCAAACCCGACCTGCCTGGCCTGCGGGAGTTCGGCTTCGACGTCGACACCTACGAGGGTGCCGAGCGATTGCTCCAGCATCTGCAGGGTTTGGCCCAGGGGGCGTCGGTGGCCACCGTGGTGGTGGTGGGCGCGGGTCTGACCGGAATCGAGACGGCCTGCGAGCTGCCGGATCGATTGCGTGGGTTGGGGCTCTCTCCACGAGTGGTGCTGGTCGACCACCATCCCTTCGTGGGCTCGGACATGGGCCCGTCAGCCCGGCCCGTCATCGAAGAAGCGTTGTCCGGCAACGGTGTTGAAGTCAGGACCGGTGTGAGTGTTACCGAGGTGGGACGCGAGGTCGTGACGCTGTCGTCGGGCGACCAACTCGAGGCGGCCACCGTGGTGTGGTGTGCGGGCATGCGGGCCAGCCCCTTGACCGGGCAACTGC
This sequence comes from Mycobacterium intermedium, assembly GCF_002086275.1. Lineage (GTDB taxonomy): Bacteria > Actinomycetota > Actinomycetes > Mycobacteriales > Mycobacteriaceae > Mycobacterium > Mycobacterium intermedium. Next base: position 40,819 of record NZ_MVHT01000013.1, read on the forward strand.
CGGTGGCCCGCGACCGATTGGGCCGGGTTGCGGTCGACGACGAGTTGCGCGTTGTCGGTGTGCCCGCGATGTTCGCGGCCGGGGACGTGGCAGCCGCCCGCATGGACGACGAACACCTTTCGGTGATGTCGTGTCAGCACGGCAGGCCGATGGGTCGCTACGCCGGCTACAACGTCATCAGCGACCTGTTCGGCAAGCCGCTGCTGTCGCTTCGGATCCCTTGGTATGTAACGGTTCTCGATCTGGGGCCAGCCGGTGCGGTGTACACCGAAGGGTGGGACCGAACGGTCGTGTCGCGTGGCGCGGCGGCGAAGGCCACCAAGCGGGCCATCAACACTGCGCGGATCTACCCGCCGCTGACCAAAGACCGCGCGGATCTACTGGCCGCGGCCGCCCCCGACCTGCAAGACCGGCCTTGAGCCCGACTGCCGTCACTCCACTTGCGCCTGTTCACCCGCGTACCAGTGGACCGCGAAAATCCCGGGCTGCAAGGATAATTCGGCGACCAGCCGCTCCAGTTTGGCCGGTGTGTGGCCGTCCATGAGCAGGTGCGCGGTCAACGTGACCTCGTCACCCTCGTCATCTCGACTGGTATGTATGCCACGCAGGATGATGTCGTTGTTGCTGGTGTGCTGAACGACTTGCGCCCGTGCATATTTCGCCGACTTTCGGCGGCACACCACCTGAACGCGATAGGGCTGCAACCCTTCGTCTTCGTCGGCGCTGTTATCGCGATCGATGAGCCGGCCCAACGGTCGCCCGAACAGGTGGATGATCACGACGACGACGGTGCCGATCGCGGTGAACACCAAATGCCCCGATGCCGCCAACACACCTACCGCCGCCGAACACCACAGAGTGGCGGCGGTGTTGAGGCCCCGGACGTTCGCGCCCTCCCGCAGGATTACCCCGCCACCTAGGAAGCCGACCCCGGACACCACATACGACGCGACCCTGGTTGGGCTACTGTCCTCGGTGGACACCGCGTAGAGCACGAACAACGTCGCGCCGGCGGCGACCAGGGCGTTGGTGCGGAGCCCGGCCATCCGGGCGCGCCATTGCCGCTCGATGCCGATGAGCGCGCCGCAGCCCACGCCGACGCCCAGTCGGAGCGCGAAATCGGCAACACTGAGCGTAGACATCGGCCCGCCCTTCTCCCCATCGCAAAACCAACACGTCAGCCAATCAGATCAGGATTAACACCGGATAGCGCGTAGGCAACCGAGATCCGCTAGAAATAACCGCCCTCAGAGTGGCCCAGGTGCTCGGGACAGTAGCTGTTCGACGCGATGGCGGTGAACAGCGCCGCGCCGTCAAGCGTCAGGGCGGGATTCTGCTTCTTCACGTCGGTAAGCACCTGCAAGCCGGTTTCACCGTTGCGCATCAACCCGCAGACCGCTTGAGCGGAGGCGATGGCTGCCGCCGGGTCGGGAACCGCAATTCCCGCGTTGGCGAGCGCGTTGAGGAACACCGCGTCCTGGTCGGTGTGGGCGTGCACCGGCGCCGCAAAGCCGATCATCGCGGCGACGGCAGCAAGGGCAAGCGGCAGTCTCATTTCCCGCCCAACTGCGCATCGGGCAAGGTCACCTTGGGCTTGTCCTTGTTGGATACGTGCACGGCGTGAATACCCGGCTCCTTGGACAATTTTTCGAGCAGTGCGTCCAGACCCGCCTTGTCGACGTTCCAGTGTTTGACCGAGTCGGGTTCCTTCTGCAGCTTTGCGATGACTTCGTCCAGCTTGACCGGTTCGACGGGGCCTTTCCCGCCGTTGGCCCGGGCGCGGGCACCGCTGCCGCTGAGTATTTGCGCGCCGGCTCCACCCAGGGCGCCGCCAGTCATGCTGCCCAGCGCCATCTGGTTGACCAGGTCGGCGGGGACGCCCGCCGAGGGCGCCGCGGCCAGACTGGTGGCAGGTAGCGCGGTGGAGGCCATCCTGATCGCGGGCGTGGCCGTTGCCCAGCTAGGCGGCACGGACAACTTCCCGACCACGTTGGCCGCACCCACGCTCGCCGATGCCGCCGGTGTCGCGCCGGTCAGGCCGTGCCCCGACGACGCCATCCCCAGCCCTGCGCCCAGCGCCGACTTCGGGATGTCCTCGAGCGGCGGCTTCCAGAACATCTTGAATTCGGTCATGCCGAGGTTGGGCCCGCTCATGGCGTCGTTCGCCACGGTGCTGAACCGGCCGATGTCGGCGAGGATCCCGAAAGCGTTCTCCCACGTCGTACCCGCCAACGGCGTCCCGGTCAGTGCATTGAGCAGCTGGCCCATGGCTTGCATGTAGGCGGTGCCGCCACTGCCGAGCGCCTGGAACACCTGCAACACAATGTCGAATGGGAACACCGGTGCCGCCGTCGGTGCGGCCGCGGCAGCCGCGGCCGCAGTCCCGGCCGCGGTACCGGCGGCCAGGCCACTGGCCTGCCCGATCGCGGCCTGCTGGGCGGCAACTCCGGCCTCGTTCGTGATCTGCGGCGGGTCCGTGTACGGCGTCAGCCTGGCCGCGGCGCCCGACGAACCGGCGTAAGTGATCATCGCCGAAGTGTCCTGGGCCCACATTTCGCCGTACTGCGCCTCAAGGGCGGCGATCGCGGCGGTGTTCTGGCCGAACAGGTTCGTCGCCACCAGCGACGCCAATTGACTGCGATTGATCGCGATTGCCTGCGGCGGCACCACCGCGGCGAAGGCGGCCTCGTAGGCGCTCACCGCGGCCTGAGCCTGCTCTGCTGCCGCCTTAGCCTGCGCCGCTGTCGCGGACATCCAGGTCACGTACGGTGCTACGGAGGCCGCCATCGCCGCCGACGAAGGGCCTATCCACTCTTCATTGGCCAATCCGTCGACGATCAGCCCGTACGAGGCGGCGGTCGATTGCAGTTCGGCGGCCAGGGCGTCCCAAGCCGTCGCCGCCGCGATCATCGGCCCCGCGCCGGGCCCCATGTACATCAGCCCAGAGGTGATCTCCGGGGGCCGCAAAGCAAAAATCATAATTTCGGCCTTCCTGCCGCTTTTGCTATATAGGCCACCGGTCAGTCCGCCGGTATCACGATGATGGTTGCCGTCGCGGCCTCCTCGCCAGCCGCCGCCGCGCCTCCCCCGACGCCGCCTGCCGTCCCGTTGCTGACCGTGCGCACGCTGGCCCCGGCCAGCGTTTGTCCCGCGAGGCTCGCCATGGCCATTTCGCCGAACAGGCCGCCCTCGGCTGCCGCGGGCATGGCCGCGAGTGCCTCCGGGGTCGCGCCCGGCAGCACGGACGTCATCGTCCTTAGCACCGGAGCGGCCTGCACCCAGCCCTGTGGCACTGACAACGATCCGACCAGCGTGGAATTCCCCATGGCCCCGGCGGCACCGACGCCCCCGGGCGTCAGCGATGCCACGTAACCCCCGCGCAGCGGCGCCAGACCGGCGACGGGCTTTCCGCCGGTGCTGAGCAAGGTAGCCACCCCCGGCGCGTTCTGTGACAGGCCGAGGATCTGTAGGGCGAACAGCCACCAGCCGCCGGCAAGAACGAACGGGACGATGGGGCTGTAGGCGCCGGTGATGGCCGCGAACAAGGGCCGAATGCCGACGATATATGGGTTGAGGGCCTCGATAACATCGCCGACCGGCGTCGTCGCCGCCGGTGCCGCCGCCGCGGGCCCCACATTTGCCAGCGCATTAGGGATGGCGGTCATCATCTGGCTGAGCTGCGACTGGATCTCCGAGGCGCCGACGGCCTCGGTGACCGTGGCGGACTGCCTGGCCACCCCGCTCGGGTCCGTGGTCTCCGGGGGCTCTGCAAACGGCGTCAGCTCCGTCGCCGCCGCGGACGAGCCGGCGTAGGCGTACATCGCCGCGGCGTCTTGGGCCCACATTTCCGCGTACTCCGCTTCGGTGGCCGCGATCGCCGCGGTGTTCTGGCCGAAAATATTGGTGGCAATGAGCGCCATGAGCAGGGCGCGGTTGGCCGCAACAGCCGGCGGCGGAACCGTCGCCGCGAATGCGGTCTCGTACGCGGCGGCGGCGAGTTTGGCCTGGGTGGCGGCCTGCTCCGCCCTAGCCGCGGTCTCGGTCATCCACGCCACATACGGCGCGGCAGCGGTCGCCATCGCGGTCGCCGCTGGGCCGTGCCACGTGCCGACGGTAACGCCCTGAATCGTCGCGCCATACGACGCCGCGTTCGAGTGCAGTTCAGCGGCCAACGCGTCCCAGGCGGCTGCTGCCGCCAACATCGGGCCGGATCCCGCCCCCGTATACATCCGCCCAGAATTTATTTCGGGCGGTAACGCCCCGAAGTCCATCCGATACCCTCCGGTCCCCTTGGTGCCAGCCATGGTAGCGAGGCGTTTACCCATCTAGCCGCAGATCTGACCGACCTCATATAAAACTCACGAGGTCTGCCAATGGTTCTCCGCATCGCTCCACGTATTCTGCGCAACCGGTTCCGCGCTTTCCGGCTCTGCGAATACTCGCCGGACTGCCGGGCAGAAATGGTGGGTCGGAATTGCTCGTATTGTGGCTCATCGAGTGGTGACCCAGCGGCGTCACACGGGAGCTGCTAGAGCACGAGGGGGCACGCGAGGTAATGCCTCACGGGAACACACGCAGCAAATTGCCAAAACCTCATCAGTGAGTGCGGTCACCGGCGACACATATATGTGGCGGAGGTTGGGAATTCGATTATGTCGCCGGGCGCGCCTCGAGGTTTAACGGGCAGCCTTCGAAAGACCGAGCCGTCGTGCCAGCGTGGGCGCTGGCGTCAGTTCTTCGAAAGATGTTGCGGGCAGTAGTATTTCGACGAAATGACGGCGAACTGGGCCGCGGCGTCCATAGTGAAGGCCGGGTTGTGAGTCTGCACGTCGTGGACCAACTCCAACCCGGATTCGCCGCCGTTCAAGCAGGTGCACACCGCTTTCGCCGACCCGATGGCCTGCGCCGGGTTGCGGTAGCCGATATCGGCGTGCTGCAGTGCGGCGAGGAAGGCCCCGTCGTCGCCGCCCGAGCCATCATCAGGATCCGCATATGCCGGCGCTGCGAGGCCGATCGCGGCACAGATGCCGATGAGTGCTATCAACCCTTTCATTGATTCACCTCTCGTTCTCAATGGCAACGTCGTTGACAGGTCAAAGGTGTTGTATCGAACCAACATTCGGTACCAGTCACCGCTCAACCCAATTGCGCGTCCGGCGGAACAACACTGGACTTACCGCTCTTGCCTAGGTGCACGGCGTGAATTCCGGGCTTCTTCGCCAGTTGTTCGAGGAGGCTGTCCAGGCCCTCCGGGTCCACGGTGTGGTGCTGGACGCTGTCGGGCCGCTCCGATATCTGAGCGACCATGCGCTTGAGCATTTCCGGCGATTTGAGGTCTTTGAGGTCTTTGACCGGCGCGAGACTTTTCCGGGCGCCGCTGCCGGCCAGCGCACCGGGCGCCCCGGCACCGAAGGCACTTCCGGCCATGCCCGCCAAGGACATCGAACTCAGCAGGCTGCCCTGGCCCAGTTCGGCCGCGGGGATGGCCTCCGGCCCAGCAGCCGACAATGCAGCGGCGACCGTCCGGATGGCCGGAGTGTTCGCGGTCCAGCTCGGCGGCACTGTCAAGGATCCCACCAAGGTGCCACGACCGAAATGAGCTGCGGGACTTGGTGACAACGCACTGGTAAGCCAACCGCGGCCCCAATGCGGCACTAGCCCGCCCTCCAGCGCGTCCTTGGGCAGCTCGCCCAATACCGCGGACTTCGAAGCGAACTTCAGGAACTGGGATGCCGGGAAGTTGATCAGCAACCCGATGTCGTTGAACTGGGTGGTAAAGCCGAGAGGCACCTTCACCGCGTTGTACAAGGTCGTGAAGGTCGACGCCCCGGCGGAGCCGAAGAGGCCGTTGAGCAGGCCGTTGATGGTGGCGGTGTAGTCGGTGCTGAGGTTGGCGAGCGTTTGCAGCAACTGCGAAACCGGGTTGCTCGCCGAGAGGAGCGACTGGGCAACGTTGCCCGCCGCGCTGCCGGCCGACTGACCCGCGGCGAGGGCTTGGCTGGCAAGTCCGCCCGCGTTGACGATTTCGGGCGGTTCGGTGAACGGCGTGATCTCACTCGCGGCCGCCGACGAGGCGGCGTAGTCGTCCATCGCGACAGCGTCTTGTGCCCACATTTCGCTGTACTGGGCCTCGGTTGCGGCAATGGCCGCGGTGTTCTGCCCGAAGAGGTTGGTTGCCACCAGCACAGCCAACTGGCTGCGGTTGGCCGCGATCTCAGGCGGCGGGACGTGGGCGCTGAAGGCCGTCTCGTACGCTGCCACAGCCGCATTGGCCTGGCCGGCAGCCTGTGCTGCCTGTGCCGCCGTGCCGCTCATCCAGGTCACGTACGGCATTGCCGCGGCCGCCATGGCCATTGACGACGGGCCTACCCACGGCCCACTGGTCAGGCCGGTGATCACCGAGGAATAGGACGCGGCGGTGGCCTGCAACTCGGCCGCCAGTGCGTCCCATGCGGCCGCGGCGGCCAGCATCGGCCCCGCTCCCGGGCCGGTGTACATGCGGCCCGAGTTGATCTCGGGCGGAAACGCTGCGTAAAACATCCTTATCTACCCCCTGCCGGAGTGCGCGTCTGAATGGTCGGCACGGTCAGTCCTCCATCGGCGGCAGGACGAAGATCATGGCTGCGGCCGGGTCGGCTTCCGCGACGACTCCGCCCAGCACCTTCATGGCCGCACCGCTGCTTCCGGAGCCCACCGCGGTGGCACCGAGCGCACGTCCCGCCAGGGCTGACATCGCCATCTCGCTGAAAACGCCGGCCTCTCCTGTGGTGGAGGCCGCCGGAGCTGCCGCCGCCAGATTTGCCGACAGTGTCGAGGCGACCGACCGCAGGGCCGGGGCCGCGGTGGTCCAGCCCTGGGGCACCGACATGCTGCCCACCTGTACCGCGTGGCCCATGGCCCCCGAGATTCCGCCAGCCGAACTCGCAGAAGACAGATTGGCCGCGATCCCCTCGGCGATCGGCGCCAGCGTCCCTTTGATGGGCGCCGCAGGAGTGAAAAAGGACTGCAGCGCCTGCCCGTTCTGCGCGTAGCTGTATACCTGCCCGAACGACAGGAAGGGGCCGCCAGGGATGGACGAGAAGCCCTGCAGGGAGAACGGCCCGGTCAGGGTCGAGAAGATCGTGTTGAAATTCGCCAGGTCGCCCGCGATGCCCGGCGGCAGTGTCGCATTTGCGAGTTGCGGCAGGGCAAGTCCGGGAAGGAACGAGGTCGATCCCGCCGTCGGCGATGACCCGATGGTGCTGGCCAGCCCCTGTAAGGCGGTGGGCAACGAATTGATGAACTGGGACAGCTGCGTGGTTACGTCGGAGCCGGCGGCGCCCGAAGCCTGCGATACCGCCGCGGCCTGAGCCGCTTGGCCCGCCGCGTTGGTGGTCTGCGGCGGCTCGGAAAACCGCGTCAGCTGCGACGCGGCGGCCGACGAGCCCGCGTACGCGTACATCGCCGTGGCGTCCTGTGCCCACATCTCCATGTACTGGGCCTCGGTCGCCGCGATCGCGGGGGTGTTCTGGCCGAAAATGTTGGTGGCGATCAGCGTGAGCAGCAGGGCGCGATTGGCTTCGATGACAGGCGGAGGAACGGTCGCCATAAAGGCGGCCTCGTACGCTGCCGCAGCCGTATTCGCCTGTGCCGCAGCCTGATCGGCGCGGGCAGCGGTGGCCGAGAGCCACGACACGAAGGGCCCCGCGGCGGCCGCCATGCTGATCGACGTCGGGCCCAACCAGGTTCCGGCCGTTAGGCTCTCGATGACTGAGGCGTAAGCCACTGCGGTGGAATGCAATTCGGCGCCCAACTCGTCCCAAGCCGCCGCGGCCGCAAGCATCGGCCCCGCGCCCGGACCCGTATACATGCGCCCGGAATTGATTTCGGGCGGCAGCGCTCCGTAATCCATCTGTGTACCTCTTGATCCGTCGATGGTCGTCGTGGCGGGTCGCTGCGAACCCTCGACGACAAGCTGGAATGGAACTTCTCGATGCATCTGGTATTGAGATGTATCGGGGTAATGCGCCGGCTCGATGACCCCGGGCTGTTTGCCTGTTTCAGACCCCCCTGTCTGATCTTCTATTAGGTTCCGGGACGATTATTTTGCGGGAGTTCCCGTTAAGTAATGCCGATGTAAACAAGAAATGTCTGCGCTTCTGCGATGCCGGTGAGATCTGCTGACAGCTAACATCTATCAAAATCAAACATAGTGGTCAGAACCTGTTTAAAATTTCATTAGTCATCGAATGAACGGCCTCGGTTGCAAATCGAAACAGCAATTCGAAGCTTCGGCCATCGATAATTTAGATAGAGCCAATTGCGGACTGAATACCAAAATCAGGTCACGGGTGTGCCCGGTGACGCCTGCGCGCAACTCACGAGGAGTCGGCGAACGAAAGCCGTGGCACGAGCGGCAGCACACGGGCGTCGAGGGAACCGGCCTCGCCGTCTTGGTGGCTGACCCTCATCGCGGGAATCTCCTAACGTCAGCGACAACGTAAGTAAAACGTTAGAAGACCGTCGGCCGAATCCGCTGTCGTGCGCCTGCTCAGTAACTGGGAGCTTGCTGAAAGAGATTCCTGGGGCGGGCCATCAGCCCCGCGCTACCCCGCGGCGGGCGGTCGTGCGACGACGAGGGGGCGGAACCCGTACTGCGGGACCGCGCGGCCGTAGGGTTCGCCGGCGACATTGCCCAGCGGCACTCCCGGCATGCCGGGTGTACCCACCGGGGGCGGCGCAACCATCGGCGTGCCGCCCAGCACCGCGGCATGAGGGCTGGCCAGCGGCGCCGCAGCCGTCCAACTCGGCGGCACGGCCAACTTGCCGACGCTGCCAGCGTTCCCCGCCCCAGCGACGACGGACCCGAGGCCGCCCGCGGGTCCCAGCTGGCTGGCCGCGGCGGTACCGAGACCGCCGGGAAGAGTCGCCGCTTCCGCGGCCTCCGCCACGCCACCGATCGCGGACGTCCCGAACAAACTCGACAGGGTCCCGACCGTGGCGCCGGGGGTCAGAGCCCCGGTTGACGTGATGGTGTTCCAGACATTGGCGTTGGGCCCCCACTGAGCCCAGAAGCCGGACAACCACGACGGACCCGATCCCGTGAGCAGCAGATTCGCAATGTCCGGCAACGAGGTCGCGCTGCCGGATCCCGCGAGTCCCTGCAGAGCGCCGGGAACCGCAGCCATCAACTCCGCCAGGGTGCCCTGCTGGCTGGCGGCCGAACTGCCGGTAGCCTGGCTGACCGCGGCCGCCTGGGTCGCCAAACCGCTGGCGGTCGTCATGTCATGTGGCTGGACGAACGGGCTCAGCTCGGCGGCCGCGGCTGAAGAACCGGCGTACCCGTACATGGCCGCGGCGTCCTGCGCCCACATCTCGCAGTACTCGGCCTCCGTCGCGGCGATGGCCGGGGTGTTTTGACCCAGGATGTTGGTGGCGATCAGCGCCGCCAGCTGGGCGCGATTGGCCGCGATCAGGGCTGGCGGAACGGTCGCCGCGAACGCGGCCTCGAAGGCGCCCGCGGCGGCCTCAGCCTGCATCGCGGTCTGTTCGGCCTGGGCGGCCGTCGCGTTCATCCAGGCGACGTAGGGCGCCGCTGCGGAAGCCATCGATGCAGCCGCCGGGCCGTGCCATTCTTCGTTGGCGAGCCCTGACAGCACTGATTCGTAAGACAATGCGGTGGAGCGCAATTCGGCGGCCAGACCCTTCCAGGCCGAGGCTGCGGCCAACATCGGCGCCGATCCGGCTCCGGAATACATGCGCGCGGAGTTGATTTCGGGCGGCAGTGCGGCAAAGTCCAATGTGGCGATCATCATTGGTCCCCCTTGCTTACCTGGTCGTGATGGCGTTGGCGGCTTCGGTGGCCGCATACGAGCCAGCGGCCGCGTCGAGTGTCGCGACGAACATTTCGTGGATTGCCGCCGCTTGGGCGCTCACCGCCTGGTACAACGCGGCGTGGGCACTGAATTGTGCTGCGGTCAAGGTGGATACCGGATCAGTGGCAGCTGGGGCGAGGCTCGTCGTCATCGGAGCGGCCGCAGCGTCCTGCGCGGCCATGGCCGACCCGACGCTGTGCAGCTGACCGGCGGCCAGCGCCAAGGCTTCTGGATGAGTGGTTACGTACGACATCGGACTTCCCCCTGGTGTATTGCATGGAAGACCGAGCTCGGGCCAATATCGCTGGATCTGAGGCGTTTTCGCGCATGCGAACTACGCGGCCGCACGACAGCGAGCGCGCGGGGATCGGCGAATCGCGTTAAGCCGCTTTAGATTGCGAAGACGGCGCCGAGGTCGGATCGGAACGAAATGATCGTCGATTTGGGATATGGACTATCGTCGGTACTCATCTCGCTCTCACCTCCTCAGGGCCAGGGCACACGGGGATGCCACAGTACACGCAGCACAAGGGATGAGGACCCGGCGGAAACACCGGGTGCGGCACCCCTCTCGTCAGAGCTTTGGCACCACACGGCGTATCCGGCCTTGCCGGAAGCCACTTGGGCTCAACCCTTAAGCCGGGAAGAGCTGTCCTGACCCTGGGCGTCTTTCGACGTTCGAGGTCAGTGGCCTATGTCCGTGCAGACGCCTCACCTAGCGAGGTGCATGCAAAGGCCATAGTGGCACTCGTTACGACCGGCGTCAACTTCCCTACCCCCGTGTCCCACCCCAGTCTCGGCGAGCAGACACGAAAACCCCTTTGCCACGTTGCATTTCGGGACTCGTGGCTGCTCAGCCGGCGGCCGGTGGGCGGCCCATGATCCTGGGCTGGAATCCGTATTTCGGTCCGTTGCCGTAGTGGCGGGCATACATCCCGGGCCCCGGCATACCGGGAACGCCAGGAACCCCGGCGCCCGCCTCGGCGGCGGCATCGGCAATGCCGGCGGCCGGAAGTGCGCTCGCACCAGGCTTGACGACGTCGACGGCTGCGGCCCAACTGGGCGGAACGGACAACCGTCCCACTAACGTGGCCTGGTTCATGGAGCCGGCGACTCCCCCGAGTCCCGAGCGCGCGACTATTGCCGGGGTCCAGGCAACATCACCACGGTCCGGGCCGAGGACGGGTATGTCGTTGACCACCTGTGCGTCCTGGGCGATGCCGGCGATGTCGGCGATTGCATCGGTGACGGCGGGTGAGATCAGGGCCGGAGCCACGTAGCCCGCCGAAGTGAAACCGTTCACAAGATTGGAGTTGAGAAAGACCCCGTAGGCGTTTCCGAAGCTGCCGTCCAGGAAATCCAGGATCTCGACCAGCAGTCCTTCGCCGGGGAATGCCTCGGCCGGTGACGCCAGTTCTTGCAGGGCGGCGGGCACCGCGGACATCAAGTGCGGCAGCTGTGTTTGGGTGACGTTGCCCGCCGCCGTGTTGACCGCCTGGGTGACCGCTGCGGCTTGGCCGCTCTGCCCGGACGGGTTGGTGGTCTGTGCGGGTTCAGTGAACGGCATGAGGGATGCGGCCTCCGCGGCAACGGCCGCATACGCGTACATTGCCGTCGCATCCTGAGCCCACATTTCGAGGTATTCGGCTTCGGTGGCCGCGATGGCCGGGGTGTTGATGCCGAAGAAGTTGGTTGCCACCAGCACCATCAAGCGCGCGCGGTTGGCCGCAATTACCGCAGGCGGCACCGTCATGGCGAAGGCGGCCTCGAACGCCGCAGCGGACGCGGCGGCCTGATGTGCGGTCTGGGCGGCCTGCATGCTGGTGAGGCTCATCCAGGTCACGTACGGGGCCACGGAGGCCGCCATCGCGGTCGATGCCGACCCCAGCCACCCGTCGCTGATCAAGGTCGAAATAATCGAGTCGTATGCCGTTGCGGCCAAGTGCATTTCGGCAGCAACTTCATCCCAGGCCGTCATCGCCGCCAGCATCGGCGCCGACCCTGGGCCCGAATACATGCGCAGGGAGTTGATTTCAGGCGGGAGCGCCCCGAAATCCATTGCCTGCACCTCCTCTAATCGACCTTCGACCGAACACGTCGGGCTACTGGCTTCGCCGGCCGCGCTTCAGCAACGCAGCGTCAGCCAATGTCGCGGGAATATCCCCTGTCAGCCAGCGGCCGGCGGGCGTCCCATGATGGTCGGGCGAAATCCATAACGCGGCGCGTTGTTCGCGTAGCCGTTACCGAAAATGCCTGCGCCCGGCATGCCCGGTACGCCCGGCATCCCCGCAGCGGCAGCCTCCGGGACGACGGCGGTGCTGGTCCAACCGCCGCCTGGTGCCGCCGTTCCGGCGTAATTCGCCACCGCGGTGGCAGCGGTCCAGGTCTGCGGCACCGACAAACGCCCGACCACCGCCGCCTGGTTCAGACCGGCAGACACCCCGCGGGCGGCGGTGAACTCGCCCAGCGGCGGCAGGCTCTCGGGGCTGGCGGGGTTGGCCGGCGAGCCCGGAATCCAGCTCGGATTGCCGGATCCGGAACCCATCGGCGGAAGGCCGGCGCCCTGCTGTGCGCCGAGCGCGACCGCGTTGATGTCGGCCATCGCCGCCCAGACGGCCGGACCGATGACGGCGGGACTGACGTAGCCAGCGGAAACGAACCCGTTGACCAACGTGGAGTTCAGGAAGACGCCGTACGGGTTTCCATCGTTGCCGTCGAGGAAGTTCAGGATGCCGGCGAGCAACCCCCCCGGGTCCAGGTTTGCGAGGATGTCCGAAGCCGCCGCCGGCGAGGCGAGCCCTTGCAGCGAACTCGGCACTGATGACATCAGCTGCGGCAACTCGGTCTGGGTGAGGGTGGCCGCGGCGCTGGCGGCAGCTTGCGTGACGGCTTCGGCCTGTTCGGACTGCCCGGCCAGATTCGTAGTCGGCGCCGGTTGGGTGAACGGTGCCAGCGTTGCGGCAGCGGCGGAGCTGAGGGCATAGCCGTACATGGCCGCGGCGTCTTGCGCCCACATCTCGCCATAAGCGGCCTCGGTGGCCGCGATCGCCGGGGTGTTCTGGCCGAACATGTTGGTGGCGACCAACACCTGCAGCTGGGCGCGGTTGGCGGCGATCACCGGCGGTGGCACGGTAGCCGCGTGTGCGGCCTCGAACGCTGCCGCTGCGGCCGCCACTTGCCGGGCCGTCTGCTCAGCCTGCATCCCGGTGAGGTTCATCCACGTCAGGTACGGCGTGACCGCAGCCAACATCGATGCCGACGCGGGCCCCAACCATTCGTCGCCGGTCAAGATCGAGATAACGGTGTCGTACAGGGCTGCGGTCGACCGCAACTCCGCGGCGAGCCCGTCCCAGGCGGTCACGGCCGCCAGCATCGAAGAGGAGCCGGGTCCGGCATACATGCGCAGTGAATTGATCTCGGGGGGCAGGGCACCGTAGTCCATGGTCACCACCCCCTATCCGGCTGCAATCGCGAATTGTGTTCCGCCGGAGGCCAATACCCCGGTGGCAAAGAAAGGCAAAGAATCTGAAGACATTGGACTTCCTTACGGATTGGTCCAACCCCGCCAGGGACTCCGCCGCCGCCTGGCCGCTGTGATGGTCTCGGGGATACTGCCGCCAGCTTCCGCGCTTGATGGCGCAGCGCTCATCGGGTACTCGCATCGACCGGTTCAGACGGCGGGAGAGCGCCGTGACCGGGCCGGAAATAAACGGTCATCGATTGTGCATGGTGGTTCGTTGGCTGAGTTGGTCCGAGTCCCACCTCCCGTCACGGTCCGGGCACATGGGCACGCCGCGGTTTGCGCAAAGCGGGTCGCAATGACCCAGCCAACTTTGCCAGGCGCTGTTACCCGCAGCTCCGAAAATCGACTGCAAACAGCGTATCCGCCAAAGACCGAGCAGGAAGGCTAGTTAGCCGTAACCCGCCTCTCCAGCGTGTCGGGCCCAGTGGCGAACTTGTGTCGGCGGCCACCCATCGCAGCGCAGCTTTCGACGGGTAAGCGCACGTCACGGGCTCACCGGAGGGTTCTTAGCGTTTCGTTCCCGTCCGGTGCACGAACACTCGAGGCGGGCATAACGGGCGATCCGACCTCAGCGAACACAGGTGGCCGCAGGTGGATCAAAAAAGTTGCCAGCCAAGTCGACGGGTCACCCGTTGAGATTAGCTGGATGGCGCTTACGTTGCCTTCACGTCCGCAACGGCGGCGCGCAGACCCTCGGCGAGATCTTCGCTGGTCAACTCCTTGAACCGACGAAGTTGGGCCTCGGTGAACTCGACGGTGTCACTCGCCAGCACTTCGTCGAGGATGTCGTCGTCGAGGCGGAAGCTGCGGTGGTCGCGGGCCTTCTCCACCACGTTGCGCACGAACCCGGCATTACCGAGCACGTCGATACCGCGGATCAGGTCCCCGTCCTCGGAGTAGGTCTCGTCGTTGTAGAACTTCGTGTAGGACGGCAACAATATTTGCGCGGTTTCCTCGGTGAGGATGTCCTCGTTTTCCTGACTCATCAACAACGTCAGCGCGATCAGCTCATCGGGGGTGTAACTGAAAAACTCGATCACGGTCGAGAAGCGCCGTCGCAGACCCTGATTCACTTCGAGCATTTTTTCCATCGCTTTGGCGTAGCCCGCGCCGAACACGACGAGCTCGTCACGATGGTTCTCCATGTACAGCAGCAGCGTATTGATGATCGCGTTGCCGTACGGGTCACCTTGGGAGTAACCCTTCTCGTGCAGGGTGTGCATCTCGTCGAAGAAGACCGCACCGCCGAGTGCGCCCTCGAGCATCTCCTCGGTGTTCTTCTCCGCATCGGCCATGTACCGGCCCAGCAGCTTGGTGCGGCTGGTCTCGACCACCTGCGGCTTACGCAGGACGGTGAGTCCGCACAGCTGCTTGGTGAAGGCCCGTGCGACCGACGTCTTTCCTGTCCCAGGCGGTCCCAGCAGCAGGGTGTGGCGCGACGTCACCGGAACCGGCAGGCCCATCTTGGCTCGGGCCAAGTTCACCTTGGTCGTCGCTTTGATGAGCTTGATTTCTTTCTTGGCGCGCTCCATGCCGAGCATCGCGTTGAGCTCGGCATCGCCCTCGGCCAGGTACTTGGCCGCCATCTCGGCGTGGCGGGCCGCTTCGGTCTGCGCGCGGGTAGGCGCACTGTCCGGATCCCACGGGTCTGTCCGCGCCTCAATGGTCTCCGGGTCGGTGACCACCAGCCGGAAGTTCGGGTTGTCGAGGGCTTCTCGCGCCGGGGTGAACTTCGCATCGCGCGAATAGACGCGGCGCAGCAATTCGACCGCTTCCTCTTCGCGCCCGACGTGCCGCAGGCACATGCCCTGCGTGTACAGGGCGATATTCGCTGCACCGGGTACCCGGTCCCCCTCGATCGCCTCCTGCCCGCGCCGGTAGGCCTCCTCGAAGACCCCGAGGGAGGCCAGTGCCGTGGTCGCCATGGCCGCTCCGGCGGCCTTGAGCTCGGGGTGACGCCAGGTGGTCGCCTCAGGGAATTGGTTCAGCACATCTGGCCAGCGCTTGGTGCGGAAGTACAGGACCCCACGGACATACCGGACCAGCTCCGCGTCGAAAGGATGCCGCGGGTCGGTCTTGTCCAGCAATTCGGCCGCTTCCGCGTAGCGCTTGGCTTCGGCCAAGACCGCTGCATAGGCGCAAGCGAGCGAATCAACACTGGTAACGGCCAGGCGAAGAAACAACCCGTCGGAAACCTCGGGACGGAACTGCAGATCGGTTACGCCGAGCCGGCGGGTTTCCCAACCGAACGTGCGGACCGCGGCCCATGCACCGGCAAGCACCTCGATGCTCTGATCGCCCGCCAGTATCCGAGCCAACCAGGCATCGCACATCCCCGGATCGCGCGTTGTCGCCGTCGCGAACATTTGCGCGGCAACCTGCGGGTTATGGCTGGGTTGCAGCCCATTGACCGAAATGCCGGAAGCCAGCAGACCGGCGACCATCGCGTTGCGGGCGTCTTCGGCAGCAGACTGCGCGCGCGTCATTGGGTTGTTGCTGAACTCGTTGCGTGCTCCGGCTCGCTGCCCACGGGCAACACGAGCTCATCGTGGTCGCGAAGGTCACGGCTGGGCAGGACCAGCTGCGGCCGCGTCGAAGGAGCGGGCAGGCTGGCGCGGACCGCGGCCAGCTGGCGACCCGTGAGCCGGTTCAGCCCAGACGTAATTTCTCTGGGCAAACGGGCATCGCTGTGATAACGAACCCATGCAGACACCTGTGGCCGTCCTGAACGCGTCGTCAATCTCACGGTAAGCACCGTAGCGCCAACCTCTGGATGCTCGGCAAGCCACACCTGATTCAGCAGCTCAGGACCGATGTCGGCCGGCGACACCCAGAAACTCGTGGCGAAGCCGTTGAAGTGCTTGAGGTGGCGCCAGCCCGGACGGCTCCAGGTCGGTTCCAAGTCCGCCAATACGGCGCTGTCGACTTCGCCCAACTCGTCGGCGGTCAACGCCCGCGCCGCGCAACTTTGCCCGTCGAGGTCTTGGACCAACCGCTCGGTCGCTGCCACCAGCGTCGCCGCCAACGAATCGCGGCAGACCACCGCCTCCACGTTGCGCTGCGGGTTCATTCGCAACACCAACCAGGTGCGGCGCCGGTTGGCGACGCCTTGGCCGCCCACCCGGTCCCACTCCTCCGGTCCCCACTCACCGAGCGAGGCTGAGGCTTTGGCCGCATCGACGCCGCCGTGCAGCTGGACGGACACGATGTCGATGCCGTCGAGGTGGATGTCGAATTGGCGAAGGCCATCCGCCACGGCGGTCAGCGGCACTCCGGCCGTCGCCGGGGTCCAATGACGATGTCTGCCCGTCGGGTCGCCCTCGCCACCGTCCACCTCGATGACCGAAACCAGCTGGCCGCGGTATTCGCGCACCCCGATGCTGTCGCGTCCGAACTTGCGCTTGTGGTCGACCGCCGGTGTGCACCCTGCGCCCAGGGCAGTGCCCGGGTCAGCGGACCAATCCCACAGCCAGGAGGCGAGGCCAGAGGTCACCGTGATGCCGTGGTAGGTGACGACCGACAGCAACGTCACCAGCACGGCGATGCCGACACCTACCCACCACGCGATGCGGTTCTCGCCTTGCCACGACTCCGGGAGGTGGCTGGCGATGACCAGAATGAGCACATCGACCAAGAACACGGCCGTGAGCCGCGCCCACGACAACGCCAGTCCAAATCTGCGCTGAGCCTTCATCGTTGCTTCCGCGATCGTCGCATCAATGTTGCTGTACCGAACACTGCGCCACCTATCAGTAGTGCCCCTGTCAGACCCCCGGCAGCTACCCACACCGGCACCATGTCGCGCGGAGCGGGATCCTGCGGCAACGCCAGCGGTGCCGATAGCTGCCTCGGAGGTTGCGCCGGGCCATCGGGAACATCCCAGGTCAATGCTGCCACCGGGTCGATTACACCGTAGCCGAGCTGGTTGTCCACGCCACGCGCGGGCGGCCTGGCCGTGTGGATCAACCGATTTCGGATCTGGTATGCCGACAGCTCCGGGAATTTCGCTCGCACCAGCGCAGCGACCCCGGAAACGATTGCAGCCGAAAAGCTGGTACCGGCGGGAACCAGCAACGTGTTGTCCGGACCGTCGATCGCGTTGATCAGGCCGTCGTCACGCGGCGAAAGCCCAACCACGTCGGTGCCCGGCGCGGAAATCGAGACCCACGGGCCGGCGATGCTCATGTTGCTGAGCGCCTGCCCCTTGGCATCCACGGCACCCACGCTGAGCACATATTCATGGAACCAGTCCGGTGTCACCACCGTCGTCACCGACGCCCAGGCCCGAGGATCGTTGGGCTGCAGCGGATCGTAGATCGTATTTTGCTTACAGTCCTTTTTGCTGCTGTCCCCTGCGGCCGCAACGATGAGCACGTTCTTTTCGACCGCCGCGTAGCGAACCGCGGCACCCAACGCACGTTGGTCGATGGGGTTGCGCGCGCTCATGCAGGTCACGTCGGAGATGTTGATGATCGACGCTCCCATGTTGGCAGCATGCACGATCGCGCGGGCCATTGTCTGGACGTTGTCGATCTTGGCCTGCGTTTGCGGGTCTTCGTCGCCCGTGTAGGGGTCCTTGAGCCCGAACGCCTGGCTTGACTGACGAATCGAGATCACCTCGACGTCCGGTGCGATGCCGACGAACGCATCGGCCGGCGGCTCGGCTGGACTGGCCGCCGGCGGCGGCGGTGGCGCCGGGGAACTCGAGGTTGGCGACGTCGGGCTAGAGGTGCCCGTTGTCGACGGCGACGGAGTCGTCGTCGTCGGCGCGAGAGGACGCGGGTGGTCGACCGGGGCCACCCGACCGCCACCGCTGTAACGCGGAATGGTCACCGTGCCGCCGCCTCGGTTGCCTGAGGGAGCCTGTCCGCCCGGCGCAGGCGGGAAATTGGGTGGCCCGGGCGGTGGTCCGGGCGGAGCCCCTCCCTCGCCGGGTGGCTCCGCAGGCACGGGGATCACCGTGACAGTGGGCGCCGGAACCGGAGACAACGTCACCGTTTGCGGTGGTGGTGGCTTCTCGGTGGTGGGGATGGTGACGGGTCTGCGCGGCGCCACCGGTGGCGCGGTCGCGCCGTTGGCCGGAGCCGCGGCGATCATCGACGCCACCAGGGTGCCGTGGACATCGCAGTCAGAGAATCCGTCACCGCCGGCCATCACGTAGTCGCCGCCGGGAATGAGGTGCGGCAACCGCGGGTGCGGCGTCACACCGGTGTCGATGACAGCCACTTTCACCCCGGCGCCGCGACCGAATTGCCACGCCTCGTTGAGGTTCAGCATGTCCATGTACTTGGGCTGGACTTTGAAGTCGGTTCCCGGCAGCACCCCCACCTCGGTGCAGTAGGAGTTCTGCTTCATTGGCGCCAACGGTCCAGGAGGACTGTCCGGCGGCAGCGCGGATGGGTCGACCTGAGGGGGCGTAATGGCGTAAGCCGGCGGCATGCCGGCCAACGCACCTGATGCAAGCAGCATTGCGGCAATGGCCGCGGTGGACCCGCGACCACGCCGCAACCTGCTGTTACCTGTACCGGATCGCTGCATAAACGTTCATCAACCAGAATGCCAGCGGGAAGATCGGCATCAGGCAGAGGTATTCCAACCATTCCACGAGCTTGCGGAACAGCGGGCTGTAGATCGTGTTGGGTACCACCGCGGCCGCTGTCATTCCCGCTGCGGGCAGCAGCACCAGGATCGCTGCGGTGATCGACACCGACAGGGGCGAGTGCAGCCCAGCCGCGTACCGGATGCACACCGAGGCAACGATGATCACGGCGGTGGCGGCAAGGGTGATCGACTGCCAACGGTCGACGTAGGAACGGCCACGTAGCAGCAGGAATCCTGCGGAGAAGGTGGTCAAGATCAGCGGCAGCCAGCGCTCGCTGGTGTGCGGATTGCTCAGCGCGGTCAGGCACACGATCATCATCACGCCGAGCCCGACCAGCAAACCACTGAGGAACGAGCGGGCACGCTCAGCCTGGATAAGCACGTCCCGCACCGACGCCGGGCCCTCCAAGGTCGGCGTACCGCCGCCGGAAACCACCACGGTCGTGGGCAGATCCGGGCGAGCCTCGAACACCCAACGGCTGGTCGCAGACGGGAAGACCGGCAGTCGGATGCCGGCCAGGCGCCGGGTCAGCGAGGGTGCCGCGTGGTAGAGGAACACGCACGCCAGGACCAGGCTGGCCAGCAGCGTCACGGCACTGGTCGCCGCGACCATCCGGAGCACCGCGGCAATCGTCGTCAGTGAGCTGATCGTCACGATGGCCGTGTAGATCGCCAGACGGCGACCGGTGAAGCGCAGTGCCAGTGCCGCAGCCACCGTGAGGACGCCGAAGCCCAACACGGCTTGCGGAGACCCGACCGGGCCGGGTGGGGCCGCGGCCGCCGCAACGGTGACCGGGATGATCCCGCCTATCAGCATGATGTCGGCAACCCGACGGTCCGCGTCGGTCTTGGCGCGCATCAGCAGCAAGCCGGCCACGCCCAACACCAGGACCCCGACAATGGCGGCGAAGATGGTCGTCAGCCACGTGTTGTGGTGCCAGCGCCACCACGCCAAGATGCCCGTGGACAGGGCCACACCACCGGCGACCATCCACGCGCCAACCTGGACCGCAACGATCGGGTCGATCGACGTGAACCGCTTGCTGAGATTGGAGGCGACGGCGGTCGAGATGTGCTCAATGACCTGCGAGCGCTTCTCGGTGTCGTTGAGGAACCGAATCCACAGGCGGTCGCCGTCGTAGATGTCCTGCTCGGTCAGCGACTGGGTGGCGCGCAACGGCGTTCCGTCAACCAGGCACAGCGCCCAGCGGCCGCGGCCGGTGGCCTCCAGCGGGGTCTCGCCGAGCTCGCGGAGTCGACTGTTGACCACCTTCAGCAGGGGCTCGGTCATCACCGAGACGGGGGCGTTGGCGTCCAGCAACACGCCGATCTGCACGCCCTCGCCGGCCATGATGCCGACGACGACCGCGCGCGGTGTCGAGATGCCCTCAATGTCAGCCTGTGGAGCATCGGCTACTGCAGTCATCGTCCTGCACCCCCCTTTGTGAGTTGGTGTGTGGTCTGGTGGCTAAAGCCGTGGGCGGGCGCTGTCGGTGAACTCACCGAGATGCCCGAGGTGCCCGAGGTGCGCGAGCCCGCTGATAGCGGCGGCCCGACTGACTCCGAATTCATTTGCCTCGCCTCGCGACTAATTGATTCTGATGGACATTGCTTTGCGCTTTTGCGGTCGGTTCTAGAGCAGTATGCCGTGTATGCATCAAGCTCGCACTTTATGTTGAAAAATGTTGTTGCGCTGCTTTTTTGGTAACGGCGTTGTTAAACTCTGCTATGCGTTTTCCACTCGCCATACGGCAGAGTGTCCAAAACGGTCTTCACCCCTACCTGCACCAGTTGTGGAGTAGCCGGGCAGATGGCAAGCCAGGCCTCGCCGGAACCGGCCGTGCGGGCTTGCTGGTAGAGCGCGATGCGCCCGCCGGATCCGTCCTTCAGCGACAGCACGGAAGCGCTGGGCCCCTTGGCGTCGTCGCGGTATTGCCGTGCGTAAACGGCCACTTCGGCGGCAGGATCGGAGAGCGCCTGACCGAGCGCGGCCACCGTGGCCGCGCTGATACCCATCCGTCGTAGGTCACCGCCGGAGAACACGTTGAAGCCAGACTCCTGCCACGACTTCGTCGCCTCCAGCATCTCCTCCAACGGGACGTTGACGGCGTTGATCGCCGCCGGGTCGGCGTGGTGAATCGATTCCAATCCGTCCATGACCAACGCTGCGATGGAGGAACTGTCGGTCACCGAAACGTCGTCTACTGTGATATCGCTCCCAACCCGGACAGCCGATACCCAGTGCTGTCCTCTACGGGCCAGAACCACCCGAAACTCGTTGTCGGGAATGTCGCGGGATCCGGGCGGCGCGTTCTCGTCCTGAACCATCCCATAAAGCAATTTGCCGCGCGACAGCAACGCGACCACTTCAAGGTCGGGAGCCGCAAGCACCCTCAGCCGGGCGGCCACTTGTTCGTTGACTTGGTCGCCGACGACAATCCCCTGCTCGCGCATGACTTTCATGCCCGGATGCTCGTTGAGCCAGTCGTTGTTGTCGGTCGACACGTACGGCCGGCAACGCAATTCGGGGGCGACGTGCCGGATATCCAGGAGAGCCTGGAGCATCCAGAATCCATCAACGTTAACGGTGATATCGGTGCGCGTACTCTGTTGATCCATCCCTGCCTCAGACGTTCCTCAGTAGATCAATGGCATTTGACTGCAGGAGACGGCAGCACACCGGTCTGTGGTGTGCTGCCGCGCCTGAAGTTCGGTTTTAGGCCCAGCTGGAGCCGACGGCGCTGTCGGTCTGCGCCATGTTGTTGCCGGCGGCCTGAACCTTCTGACCGTGCTGGTTGGCCTGCTCGTAGATCACCTGGAAGTTGCGACCCAACTGGGTGATGAACTCCTGGCAAGCCACCGAACCGGCGCCGCCCCAGAAGTCGCCGGCAGCCAACACATCGCGAACGATAGCTTGGTGCTCTGCTTCCAGTGAAGCGGCCTGCGCGCGGATGAGAGCGCCGTGCGCATCGACATCCGCGAACTGGTAGTTAATGGTCATACACGTGTTCTCCTAACGTGGAAAGCGTACGCAGCCGTGGCTTTGGGCGCTAGCTGCTCAGCAACTGCTGAGAAGCCTGCTCTTGCTGCTCGTAGTTGTTCGCATCCCGGATGAGTCCGTCACGCACGCCGTGCAACATGTTCACAATGTTGCGGAACGCCGTGTTCATCTGGCCCATCGTGTCCAACGAGGTCGCCGAGGCCAGACCGCTCCAGCCGGCGCCGGAGATGTTCTGCGCGGAAGCCCACATGCGACGGGCCTCGTCCTCGACGGTTTGAGCGTGCGCCTCAAAACGGCCCGCCATGTCCCGCATCGCGTGCGGGTCCGTCATAAAACGCGCTGTCACTTTGGATGTCTCCTTATTTGCCTGTCATCTTGCTATTCGGGCTTGGCGATGTCGCGGCCGGATTTGGCCTTGACGTGCGCACTGCCTTCCAGCCAGTGGCCGGAAGGCAGTGGAGGGCCTGACCGTTCGTCAGATCAGCCCGCAGCTGCTGCGTTCGCGGCCTCGGTGGCGGCGTAAGAGCCCGAGCTCGTCGCCAAGGTGTTGACGAACATCTCGTGAATGGCCGCGGCCTGGGCGCTCACCGCCTGGTACATCTGCGCGTGCGCGGCGAACTGGGCCGCGGTCAACGCCGACACCTCATCGGCCGCCGCTGGCACCACGCCAGTGGTAGGCGCCGCGGCCGCAGCGTTCTGCGCGCTCATGGTCGTGCCGATACCTTGCAGGTTTGCGGCGGCCGCGGCCAACGCCTCCGGCTGCGTAGTCACAAACGACATGCTGTTTCCTCCTGAAGATGCTCCCAGCACCGGTGAGTTGCTCCCCAGCACCGGTCTCTGCACGAGAGTAGATGACTGTATGGCCACAAGTCGGGCTCGGCGTCACCGTTTTGGCATTTGTTCACCGGTCGGCAATACGAATCCAACTGTTGTAACGACAGAGTAACAGCGCCTGACCTGGTTCGTCGGGTCTTGACAGACTCCGGTCTTGCCGGGCCTTGGGGCGCTCGGAGCGGCGCTGAGGTGCCAGTTCTCGGCCCGTGCGAGGGTGGGCAAGCAGTACGGGCACACCTGGAATCACGCCCACGAGCTGTCGTCAGCCCGCGAACGGGGGACGCGCCATGACGGTGGGCCGGAACCCGTAGCGGGGACTCGCGCCAGAGGCACCACCCCCCACACCCGCGAGCGGCAAACCCCCGAGCAGGTTGCCGGCGGCCCCGTCCGGTGCCGCGCTGATCGTGGTCACTGGGAGCGGCGCCGCATGGCTGCTGAGCGCCGGACCCAGTCCGGCGATCGCGGGAGGTACCGACAACTTGCCGAGCGAGGCCGCCTGGCCCACGCTCGCCGCCACCCCCGCACCGCCGGAGCCCAGCGCTCCGCTGACGGCGTCCGCGGCGTGCGGGGCGGCCGCCGCGGCGGATGCGGCCGCGGGCGCAAGACCCTTGCTGAGCGACAGCAACGTGTTGGCCATGCCGGTCGAGAAGTACGGCAGACCCTCGATGTTGTAGGCGGGCCCGGCGAAGTTCCGGAACGCGGTGATGAACCACGCCGGGTTCAGGGTGCTGTTTCCACCTATCCCGGCCAGTGCCGACCCGATCATCGAGTTCGGGTTGAAAGTCACTCCGGAAAGCGTCAACGGTGTGGTGGGGTTCAACCCCAGCAGACCGGCGTTGGAGGGGCCCACCAAGTTCGTCAACTGGGCCTGCAGGTTGCTAAGCAGGTCCAACATCGATTGCTGGGCCGATCCGGCCGCAGTCCCGGAGGCATCGGTCACCGATGAGGCCTGCGCGGCCGAAGCCGCCGGGTTGACCACCTCCGGCGGCGCCTTGAACGGGGTTACCGCCCCCGTCGCGGTCGACGACGACGCCGCATACTGATACATGGTCGCAGCGTCCACGGCCCACATTTCGCCGTATTGCGCCTCAAGGGTCGCGATCGCGTTGGTGTTCTGGCCGAAGGCGTTGGTGGCCAACAGCTGAGCCAGCTCCGCGCGGTTGAGCTCGACGAGTTGTGGCGGCACCATCGCCGCCAACGCATTCTCATAGGCCGCCGCGGCGGCCGTGGCCTGGCCGGCGAATTGTTCGGCTTGGGCCGCCGTGTTGGCCATCCACGTCACGTACGGTGTGACGGCGTCGGCCATCGATGCCGACGCCGGGCCCAACCACTCTTCACCGGTCAGCTGCGTGGTCACCGTGTCGTACCCGAGCGCTGCCGAATTGAGTTCTGCGGCAAGCCCATTCCATGCGGCAGCGGCGGCTACCAGCGGCGCCGAACCGGGGCCCGCGTAGATGAGCGCCGAGTTGATTTCCGGTGGCAATGCCCCGAAATCCATGATGTCCCTTACCGGCTCGCGACCGCGTTGGCCGCCTCAGTGGCCGCATACGATCCGGCGCTGGTGGCCAGGGTGTTGACGAACATTTCGTGGATGGCCGCCGCCTGGGCGCTCACCGCTTGGTACATCTGCGCGTGCGCGGCGAACTGGGCCGCCGTCAATGCGGACACCTCGTCCGCGGCCGCCGGGACCACCCCGGTCGTCGGCGCCGCAGCGGCCGCATTCTGGGCGCTCAGGGCCGAGCCGATACCCTGCAGGCTGCTCGCCGCCGCCGACAGTGCCTCCGGCTGAGTAGTGACAAACGACATTTCGTTCCTCCTTGTATTTCCTTGGTAATCAATATTTTTCGAGCACCACAGTGCTTCTCCACCCGTTATCCGGCGGACGGTGAACGGGTCAGGACGTTGTAGCGGAACCCGTACTTGGTGACGTAGCCCGCGCTACGTCGGCCCGCAGCACCCAGCGGTATACCCCGCACCAGGGACGTGCCGGCACTGGTTGCCGCGGTATTCATTCCGGGGATCGCGTCGAGGTCGGCGGGAGCGGAACTCACCTGCGACACCGTGATTGCGGACCAGGCCCGTGGCACCGACAGCTTCCCGATGGTGTTGGCCTGTCCCCACCCGGCCGACACGGGCGTGCCCCACGCTCCGATCGCCCCGGGTGGTGTCAGGGCACCACCAAGCGCGGGGTTCGGTGCCGGGGCGCCGGGCAGCAGACCGCCGCCCCACGCCACCAGGGAATTGACGGCTCCCAGGGAGAAGTATGGGTAGTTGGTCACCGAGTTCCAGATGTTCGAAGAATTGCCGAAGATGGTGGCGATGAGCCCGTTCGGCCCCACGAACCACGGCGGAAGTGTCAACGGGTTCAGCGAGAACCCCAACTGCGTCAGGGCCGCCTCGCCGACCGCGGCAGCCTGCTCGGCCACCGCGTCCGGGCGGGTGGTTTCCGGCGGCGCGGTGAACGGATTCAGCTGCAGAGCCGTCGCCGAAGCCGCCGCATAGCCGAACATTGCCGCGGCGTCCTGAGCCCACATCTCGGCGTACTCCGTCTCGGTAGCGGCGATCGCAGGCGTGTTCTGCCCGAAGAAGTTGGTCGCGATCAAGACCAGCAACAACGTGCGGTTGGCCTCGATCACCGGTGGCGGCACGGTCATCGTGAAAGCGGTCTCATAGGCGATGGCGGCTGCACGCGCCTGCGCACCGGCCTGCTCGGCCTGCTCGGCGGTAGCGCTCATCCAGGCCACATAGGGTCCGGCTGCGGTCAGCATCGCCTCCGATGCCGGTCCCACCCACGGTGAGCTCGTCAGCTCGGTGACCACCGCCGCATAGCCGGCTGCCGCCGTACTCAGTTCGGCGCCAACGCCGTCCCAGCTCGTAGCCGCGGCCAACATCGGCCCTGATCCCGGGCCGGCATACATCCGGCCCGAGTTGATCTCCGGCGGTAACGCCCCGAAGTCCAACACCGCGCCTCCTCAGCAGGCCCCGGTCCGGACAGGAACGAGGCAACCTTGGCATTGCGTCAATGGGAACCAGGATGTGCGCGGCGGGCGCAAATTATAGAGAAACAAGCAATGATTTTGCAGAGGTTGGTTTGTCTGCATAGGAAACACATTAGATTGCTACCGTGGCTGAAGTCGCCTCAGACGCCAACTATTCATTACTTGCCAACCAGTGTTCAGCTTCCGTTCATATGCGATCCGCAACTCAGGCCATTTACCTGCATAGATAGCCAAGGTCCGGGTGCGTTTGGTCCCCGTTCTGGGCGACACGCGCTTATTAAGGACGTATCTTCGGCGAGCCGTGATCGCGCCCAAAGATATGAACGTTCATAGGATTGCGCCCACCCCGGGCTAGCGAAATCTCCGACCCAAAGCATTAGGGCCCGGCGGAGAACTCCGCCGGGCCCTGATGCATCTGGCTAGCTACTGCTTGCGTAGCTCGGTGGCCGCAACCTGTACGAACACGCCGGTGTCTTCTGCCATCAGCAGGCCTCGACCGCGGGGCAGCGGGCCGCCCTTCATCTTGCCGCGGATGAAGCCCTCGTCGGGGTCGGCGTCCATCACCAGCAGCGGCGCATTCGCCTGGTGCAGCGCCCTCAACATCGGGTCGCTACCCGCCGAGGACCAGCCACCGAACGTGCGGGTGACGATCACGTGCAGCCCCAGGTCGGCGGCCCGGTTCACGAACGGAACCACCTTGTGCAGCGGCGAGTCGAAGCCGGGCGGCAACTGCTGGATGTCGTCGACGATCAGGAAGATCTCCGGGCCGGTCCACCAGGCCCGCGACAACAGCTGCTCGGCGGACAGCCCGGGCGGGGGCTCCCGGCCGGCCAAGGCCGCCGACAGCTCACCCATCATCTGAACGACGCCGTCGAGGTTGTATGCGAACTTCTCCACATAGTCCGAACCCAGCTGGGTCAGCAGCTGACGACGTGGGTCGATCAGCCATACCTGCGCAGAGGGCTTTCCGGGCGGAGGCGGCGGCGCGCTGCTGGCGCCGGGCGCATACAACCGCCCGATCTCGCTCATGATGGTGGCCAGCGTCGTGGTACGCCCGCATTCGCGTCGGCCGGTCACCATCAAGTGCGAGTTCTCGGCGAAGTTGAGGTAGACCGGAGCCAGGTCCAGTTCCGATATCGCCCAAGCGATCCCGCCGGCACCGACACCTTGGCGGGTGTCCCGCGCCGCCAGTTCGCGCACCTGCTCCACGCCGAACCGCGCCGGAAGCCGACGCACGATCGGTGCCCGGCTGGTGGTGAGCCTGCTGACCGCGGCAACCACGCTGTCGCACTCGAACACGTTGTCCGGAGTGTTGGACATTGCCGGACGAGCCACCAGGGTGTGCAGGCCGGCCTGGGGGTCACTGTCGAGGCGGATGTAGTTGACCGCGACCATCCCGCGCCCCGGCTTGGGCGGAACGTCCTTGGCGAACCGCGAACGGACCAGCTTGGCGTCCTCGACCGCGGCCAGCCGCAGCTCGACCCGGGAACCGAAACCGCTACGCACCGGCGGGCGCAGTTCGGACTCGCGATCGGCGGTGACAACCACGTGGACGCCGAACGAGGGCCCCTGGTTGATGAGCACGTTCACCTGCTCGATCAACACCTCGTTTTCCTCGGCGAGTGCGCGGTAGTTGTCGATCACCAGGTAGACATCGCCGAACCCATCGTTGGGCACCGGGCCGGCTTCCCCACCGAACTTGCGACGTCGGAACATCTCCATCGAAGCGATGCCGAACTCGAGGAAGCTGCGCTTGCGCTCGCGTACCAGGGCCAGCAACTCCGACACCGTCCGGCGCACACCGTAGGGGTCGGTGGGCCCCGCCACCTCGCCGACGTGCGGCAGCTTCGCAACGGTGGTCAAGGCGGTGCTGCTGTACGCCAGTACGTAGAACTGCACCTGTTCGGGGGTGTGGGTCAACGCCGCCGCACAGATCAGGGTCTGCAGTGCGGTCGTCTTGCCCGAACCGCCGGCGCCCAGAATCAGCACATTGGCACCGGGGCCCGAGGTATCGACCGTCCACGGTGGTTGGTCGTGTTTGAACGGACGGTCGATGATCCCGATCGGGAACACCAGGTCTCGGGCCGTGCCGTAGTTCTGGTGCCAGGGGCGCCCGAGGAACCGGTTGACCAACTCGTCGATGGCGACGGGCTGGGTCAGCGGCGGCTGCCACAACCGGTAAGGCTCGAAGTTGATCTTGCGCAACTGATCGATGATCACCGTGCCGACCTTCGGCGTCCTGATCGCCTCTTCTTCTTCGTCGACTTCTTCGGGCTCGATCACCTCGCCATTGGCGTAGGCGGCGATCGGCTCGATGGCCGCCTCGGGACCGCCACCCACGCTCACCTCGAGCGGCGTGAAATCGTTGGTGAACAGCTGCGGGCGAACGTAGTCGATGCTGTGCACCAGGACCGGCGCTTCTTCACCGTCGACGGTGACACCGCGGAAGTAGTCCCGCCACAAGAACTCGGCCTGGAAACGAATGATGTCGTCGAGGCTCCGACGGAAGTAGCCCAGACCGGCTTGAGCCGGCAGATTCACCGCGTTGGGCACACCGGCGGCTTGCGCAGCCCCGGCGGTACGCGCCTTGAGCACCAGGCGGTAACCCATGTTCTCCATGAGCTTTTCCGCCCGGCTCTCGATGGTCTGCGAGGCCATCATCAGATGGATCCAGTAGGCACGACCCTGCCGGCCGATCGAGTCGAGGACGTCCACTGCGGTCGGCATGATCCGGAACCACTCGTAGAACTCGTCGATCACGACGACGAGCATCGGCAACGGCGCCATGTCTTGGCCGCGGGCCCGCATCCGGGCGCGGACCGAGTTGTACTCCTTGGCGTCGTCGACGCCGGCGCTGTCGCAGATGGACTTGCGGCGCGCGATCTCACCCCACAGCGCATCCAGGAAGCGCTCCATCAACGCCTGGTCTTCTTCCAGGTCGGTGATGATGCGGGAGACGTGCGGGACTCCGGCAAAGGGCTTGACCGCGGACCCACCCTTGAGGTCTGCCAAGACGAACTGCAGCTCCTCCGGCGGGTGGCCGAGCATCAGCGACTCGATCACGGTTCGCACCAGGGTCGATTTACCCGAACCCGTGGTACCCGACATGACGCCGTGCGGTCCGTCGCCGCCCTCGTCGAGGGACTTCATGTCCAGGAACAGCAGTTCGCCGTTGTCGGACCGGTTGCCGAAGGGTACGCGAAGCCGGGACCGGCCCATGGAGTCGGTGCGGCTGCCCCACAACGAGTCGAAGTCGATATTTCCTGGGTCATCAATCCCGTAGTAGGACAAGATGTCTCGGGCACCGATGTGGGTCACCCGCTGGCCGATCTCTTCGTATGCCTCGGCAAGGCGCCACTGGGCCAGCTTCTGCGCGAACTCCTCCGCCTCGGCGCTGCTGAACTGATCGGCGAGGGCGAAGAACCACGCGTTGTCGTCGATCACCATCCAGGTGTCGCGGTCACGGGGCAGCGCTTCGATGATGCCGACCTCGTCGAACTTCAACTTGCGCTCCGGGACGTCGGACCACATCGCAGAGCCGGTCAGATCGAAGAACGTCACCCCGTCGACGCCTTCGGCGCTGATCACGTATTCCCATTGCGGGTCTTCGACGTCCGCGATGATCACGGTGTGCGGGGTCGGGCACTGCGCCGACGAACTCGCATGCCGAGGGGTGAAAGACCCACGGCCGGCGAACAATTCGGCTTGCTCGGCGGCGAACTCACGAACCGAGCTGTAGACCATCCGGGCGTTGCCCGCTGCGTCCTGACGCCGCGCGTCACCGAAGTGCGGCAGCCATTTGACCCAGTCCCAATCCTCCAGGTTGGAACTGACCACGATCATCTGCATGTGGTCCGGTCCGTGGGAGAACGCCAGTTGGCAGATGATTGCGCGCATCAAACCCAGCGCCTGCTCCCGCGTCCCGACCAGCGAGTACCAGGGTTCGACGAGGACGGACACCATCTTCGGCAGGTTGTAGACGACGCTTTGATAGCGACCGAACTCCTGCAGCGCCTTGCCGGTTACCGGCTCCAACTCGATGTCGGTCGGCATGTTCTGCGGCTCGCCCCAGGTCACCTCGGGACGCGTCATTCCCACGCCGACCCGGACAACGCCAAAATTGAGGTCCTTGCCGTCAGGTTTGCGTTCCCACATGCGCGGGGATCCCACCGAGGCCGCCAACGTGTTGGGCGCCGGGTGGTACCACCGGTAGTTGGCGTCCATGCTGTCGGCGGACTCCTGCGCGGTGTCGCGCAGCATGTCCAGCATCAGCATGAACTGGGCGCGCATCGCGTCCAGCTTCGGCCGGCTCATCTGCTGCTGTCCGCCGCTGACGCCGCGGAACATCATCAGCATCATGCCGCCGACCATGAAGATCGGGAAGATCGAGCCGACGCCGCCGAACACGTGTGAACCGCTGGCGAACGTCATGGCAACCATGCCGCCCAGCAGACCGATCACCACGACGCCGACGACGATCAACCACCACGGCTTGCCCTCTGGCGGAGGGATGCTCAGCGGCGTAGGTAGGACGATGTTTTCCGGCTTGATGACCGGGGGCTTCTCCGGTGTCGGTCGGGCAAAACCACGTTTCACTTCGGTACCACCAACTCTGCAGGGGTCATGTCCATCGGAAGGGTGTCGTGCTCAACTAACGCGTCCGCACGTGACAGCGTGGGACCTTGCGGTAGCAGGCGCAGCGCCACCCACGGCGCCGGGCTAGGCGTCAAGCTCAGGCCCAGAGCGTCCCGGGCTTCCTTTGTGTCGTCTACGCCGAACCGCGCGCCCGCCTGGGTAATCCACCACAGCGATTCCGTCGTCTGAGCGGCGGGGTTGTTGCCGGTGACGGCCACGAAATTCGCGTAGTTGGGCCCGAAGAAGACCTGGTCCGCCGAGCGGCCAGTGGTGTCCGCCTTCACCAGGGTCACCACCTTTTTCAAGTCGGACGCCTTGATCGGCAGCGTCGGCCCGGACACCACCTGAATGCGCGCGCGGTTCTCGCCAGCGGTCCGTTCCCACCACCAGCAGGTCGACGGATGCTCGCGCAGGTCCTGCACGTTAAGCGGGCTGTCGGGGTAGGACGACAGATCCAGGCGGTTGACCACCGGCATCTTCGCCAACGCCGACGGTTCGACCGTCACCGGCTTTCCGGAGCGTCCGGCGTTGGTCAAGATCTGGGCCACCAACGGTGGGAGCGACTGCACACCATCGGTCAGGACCAACGAATACTGTTGCGGCCCACTGATTTGCGGCGTGACGATGACCGTTCCCACCGGTCCCGGTGCGCCCGGGAAGGTCGCCGGCGCGTTGGCATTGGGCACCTCCGGCACCAGAAGTTCGGGCCCGACCGGCAGCGCGTCATACAACGCACGGCTCATCGGCTTGGCCTGACTGACCTGCTCTGGGGTGAGCCCCAAGGGCAGCAGGACCGACCGGTCGGTGGCGTCGATCTTGGACCGACGTCCTTCCCGGACCACCCAGGTAGTCCCCTCGTAGCTCAAGACCACGGCGTCCGACCCGCTCAAGACCTTGCGGTGGTTGGTCAACTCGGGCGTGCCGTTGATCACCGTCACCGTCACGCTCTGTGCGCCCCCGACTCCCGACGAGGTGTCCACGGTGTCGCACACCAGCCACGACGATTCCGACGGACTCTTCGGAGAGAACTGCGACGGAGCACCCGGAATACCCACCAGAGGCCCGTGCGGCATGGAGGTGATCTGACTCGACTTGACCTGTTTCGGGTTGTCCGGACGGCCGGCGATCAGCCGCGCCGACGCCAGATTCAGGGCCGGGTACAACCTGTCGCCCACGCGGACATACAGCGCGCCAGAGTCTTTGTCGGCGATGATCGCCGAATCGTTGATCTGGCCCGACGGGCTGATGAATGACCACAGCAGCGCCCCTAGGCAGATCAGCAATGCCGCCGATATCGACGCCACCACCGACAGCGTCTGGCGCCGTCCCGGTTCGATCTCCATCCGGACCCGCCAACGGGTCAACGCCATTGCTGTCCGACGCGCCAGGAACTGATAACCCGTCACCTGGGTCCGCGTTGACAACCCGAGGCCGTATCCCGACCCCCGCTGTCCGCGGCTCTCTTCAGCCACGTTAGATCACCTTCCGGTCTACTCCGAACGCCTGAAATATTGACCTGCACGCTTGGCCCTCGGGTTGGCGAGGCCAATCACATCGATAACCGTAAGGCACCCGCGCGGACCTTGCCACGCAGCGCAGGGTGCGCGGGATCCCCCGAGTATTTCAATGTGTCGTTCCAGGGGCATGGTAGCTACGAATGGCCGAATCGGCCTGTCGAAGCGTTCACTTCGGTGTGTACGTTGCTGACCTGCTAAGAAATGATACGACGCTGTTCGCGCCGCCGGGGTCGTACGGGTATTCCGGTCAAACCGAACGTCCGACTACCCGGTGCGGGCCCCGTGCGCCCGTTGTTGGACGCAAGAAGGGGCACATGACTGAGCTGGCACCCTCGCTCGTCGAACTTGCTCGGCGGTACGGCATTGCCACCGGATATCAGGACTGGATCGGCCACTACGTCGAGGTCTCCGAGCGGACGCTGGTGGCCGTCCTCGCAGCTCTGGGCGTTGCCGCGGCAACCGAAGAGGAACGCAATGCGGCGCTGACCGCACAGGCGCGAGGCTACTGGGCGCGCTCGCTGCCGGCCACGGTCGTCGGGCGCGCGGGTGCCCAGACCCGGTTCTGGGTGCACGTCACCCACGGAGCCCCCGCCGACGTGTGGTTACGGCTCGAGGACGGCACGCAACGAGGCGGGATCCTCCAAGTCGACAACTTCACTCCCCCCTTTGATCTGGACGGAAGGTTGATCGGTGAGGCCAGCTTTGTGCTGCCCACCGATTTGCCGCTGGGCTATCACCGCATCCATCTGCGATCCAACGATGACGAGGCCGACACCGCCCTGATCGTGACGCCCGACTGGGTGGGGCTCCCCGACAAGCTCGGCGGCCGGCGGGCCTGGGGATTGGCCGCCCAGCTCTACAGCGTGCGGTCCAAACAGTCGTGGGGCATCGGGGACCTCACCGACCTGGCGGACCTCGCTCTGTGGTCGGCTGCGCAACATGGCGCCGACTACCTGCTGGTCAATCCACTGCACGCCGCCACACTTCCCGCCTCTCAGACGGGTCGCAAAGGCGACTCGACCCGGATCGAGCCCTCGCCGTACCTGCCGACGTCGCGACGGTTCTTCAATCCCCTCTACCTCCGCGTGGAGGCCATACCCGAAATAGTCGACCTGCCGAAACGCGCCCGGCTGCGGCAACTGCGCGAGGATGTGCAACGTCACGCCAAACGCCGCGATGCGATCGACCGGGACACCGCATGGGCGGCCAAGCGCGCGGCGCTGAAACTCATCCATCAAGTGCCGCGCACCGCCGGCCGCCAGCTGGCCTACGACGCCTTTTGCGCCCGCGAAGGGCGCGCATTGGACGACTTCGCCACCTGGTGTGCGCTGGCCGAGGAGCACGGTGGGGATTGGTACCAATGGCCCAAATCACTGCGGCACCCGGACGCGCCGGGGGTCGCCAAGTTCGTCAACAGGAATAAGGAAGCGGTCGATTTCCATCGCTGGCTGCAATGGCAGCTCGACGAGCAGCTTGCCGCGGCACAGTCGCAAGCCCTGCGTGCGGGAATGGGGCTGGGAATCATGCATGACCTCGCCGTCGGCGTCCACCCCACCGGTGCCGACTCCTGGGCCCTGCAGGACGCCCTGGCTCTGGGCGTGACGGCGGGCGCGCCGCCGGACGAGTTCAACCAACTGGGCCAGGATTGGTCGCAGCCGCCCTGGCGTCCGGACCGGCTCGAGGAGCAGGAGTACCGCCCGTTCCGCGCGCTCATCCGGGCGGTGCTGCGGCACGCGGGCGGGGTACGCATCGACCACATCATCGGGTTGTTCCGGCTGTGGTGGATCCCCGACGGTGCGCCGCCCACCGAAGGCACCTACGTCCGCTACGACCACGAAGCGATGATCGGCATCGTCGCGCTCGAGGCGCACCGGGCCGGAGCCGTCGTCGTCGGCGAGGATCTGGGCACCGTGGAACCGTGGGTGCGCGACTACTTATTACTACGCGGCCTGCTTGGAACGTCGATCCTGTGGTTCGAGCAGGACGGGGATGGCGGCGGACCGCTTCCAGCCGAGCGCTGGCGCGAGTACTGCTTGTCCTCGGTGACCACTCACGACCTGCCGCCGACCGCCGGATATCTGACCGGCGACCACGTCCGGCTGCGCGAGCGGTTGGGATTGTTGACCCGGCCGGTCGAGGCTGAACTAGAGGCCTCGAGGGTCGAACGCGAGGCGTGGTTGGCCGAACTGCGCCGCGTCGGGCTCCTCGAAGATGGCCAAGACGACCCTGAGGACACGATCCTGGCCCTCTACCGCTACCTGGGCAGAACACCCTCGCGACTGCTGGGCGTTGCCCTCACCGACGCGGTCGGCGACCGCCGGACGCAGAACCAGCCCGGCACCACCGACGAGTACCCGAACTGGCGGGTCCCGCTGACCGGCCCCAGCGGCAAGCGGATGCTGCTCGAGGATGTGTTCACCGACGCCCGGACGGCCCGGTTGGCCGAGGCGGTGCGCGCCCAGATCGACCCGGCAACCGAGGGCCCGTGAGTCTGACGTGAGTCTCCCGCTACCCCTACGGGCCACCCTCGGCGATTTGGTACACCGCTATGCGGCCTACGTCGATGACCGCCAATTCGATTCCATCCCTGCACTTTTCACTCCAACTGCCGAACTCGTCCTACCCGAACCGCCGGCCATCTTGCAGCCGACCCGGTCACACGTAGGGTTGGACGCCATCGGTCGGGCCGTGGCCGCCGTCGCCCAGACGTTGCGTACCGAACACGCGATCGTCGGCGAGGTCTATGAGCAGAGCCTGCAGGCGGACGAGTCGCACGCGCGGGGGCGGATAGCGTGCGTCGCGCACCACTGGAGTGAACGTGCGGACCAATTGGTCGACGTGATCTGGCATCTGCGCTACGACGACGACTACGAGCTAACCGACGCCGGGTGGCGGATCAACCGACGGGCATTGACGATCAATGCCATCGAGACTCGGCCGGTGCGGCGGGTGCGACCAGCCGATCCGGCCGACCCGTTGTAGCCGAAATCCCCGATTGCCGTCGGAAACTAGGTACTTCGCGCTCAATAGAGTTTGCTAGCAGCGACGCGTGCGGCTTCCTGCCGCGCTCGTCGTAGCCCTTCGTGACCCGATTTTGGGTTTTTACAAGCGTCTTCGTGTATTTTTGCTCAAGGTGAACCCAAGGAAACCGGTCGCATGAGGGGCAGAGAATGACTGAGCAGATCCAGGCGCCGTCCCGGCCCGGCAGGACCGCCCCCGAGCGGCAACTGGGCGTGGACTACGCCAGTGAGGTCCACGGGGCCGAGGACGTCGTCGACGTCGAGACTTACGGCGGCGGGTTCGACCTGACCCGCAGGGCCACGGCGCCCAAGTTGCGGGTCGGCCGCGACAAGTGGTTCAACCTGCTGTGGCTGATCCCGATCGGTTTTGCGCTACTCGTCGCCGGTGTGGCGATCGGCAAAGGCCTGCACAACATGCCGGCGGTGCAGTCGTTCATCCAGCGGTACCCCGGGACCAATGAGCAGTCCAGCATCGCCGGACGTCCCGCCTGGATCGGTTGGACGCACTTTTTCAACCTCTTCATGATGATGTTCATCATTCGATCTGGAATTCAGATCCTGTGCGATCACCCGCGACTGTATTTCAGCCGCAACGCCACGCCCGGTAAAGATGAGTGGCTGCGGGTGGGTCCGCCGGTCCCGGACGACCCATTGTGGACCGCGAATTCCGACACCGTCGCATTGCCACCACAATTCGGCCTACCCGGATTCCGTCATTCGATCGGACTCGCGCGGTGGTGGCACCTCGGCATCGACGTCCTGTGGTTACTCAACGGGGCAGTCTTCTACGTCTTGTTGTTCGCCACTGGGCAATGGCGGCACCTGGTGCCGACGAGTTGGGACGTTTTCCCCAATGCCGCGTCCGTCGCGCTTCAGTACCTGTCGCTGGACTGGCCCACGGACAACGGGTGGGTGGCCTACAACGGGCTGCAGTTGCTCACTTATTTCACCACGGTTTTCATCGCCGCCCCGGCTGCGTTGATCACCGGACTCGGAATGTCGCCGGCGTTGTCGCAGCGGGTGCACTGGCTCAGCAAGCGACTCAGCATCCAGCACGCGCGCTCACTGCACTTCCTGGTGCTGGTGTACTTCCTGTTCTTCATACTCGTCCACGTCACAATGGTTTTCGCGACGGGCGCCCTGCGCAATCTCAACCACATGTTCGCCGCGCGTGACGACAACAGCTGGGTGGGATTCGCGGTTTTCACCGTCGCGATGGTGGTGGTGGCCGTTGGCTGGGTGGCGGCCACTCCATTCACGATTCGGCATCCGCGGGTGGTGCAACGCGTGGGCTACGCGTTGGTCGGGCCCTTCCAGCGAGTGCTAGAACGCCTCAACCCCAAACCGGGCGCGTTCACCGACAAAGACATTTCGCCCTACCACTGGCGTAACGGCCGGTTGCCGGAGACCGTCGAGTACAAGGAGCTGGAGAAGAACGACTTCAGGGACTGGCGGCTGCGTGTCTACGGTTTGGTCGAAAACCCCACGGCATTCTCGCTCGAGGACCTTAAAGCGCTGCCCTACCACGACCAGATCACGCAGCATTTCTGCATCCAGGCCTGGTCGGGAGTCGCGAAATGGGGCGGAGTTTCGATGCAGACGATCATGGACATCGTAAAGCCGCTACCCGAGGCCAAATGGGTCGTCTTCTACTCGATGGGCGAGGGCGCCACCGGCGGCATCTACTACAACGCACACCCCATCGAGCAGATGGGCCACCACATGAGCATGCTGGCCTACAACATGAACGACCAGCCGCTCCCCTATCTGCATGGCCGGCCGCTTCGGTTACGCAATGAGCTGCAGCATGGGTTCAAGCAGGTGAAGTGGATCAAGGGCATCGAATTCGTCGCGCACTACTCCGAGATCGGCAGCGGTTACGGCGGATACAGCGAGGACCACAAGTTCTTCGGCCGCCACCAAACGCTCTAGTCCGTCACCAACGCCGGTTACTGCAGCGCGGCGAGATTCTCCACCGACTCGCGCACGTCGGAGCGCAACACGCGGGCGACGAGCTTGCCGACGGGCCCACTGAGCAGACCGCCCTTCAGATCCGCGGTGAGGTGGAAGGTCGAGCCAGGGTCGTTATCGGTGACGACCATGGCCAGGTCGATGCGTACCCCGCCGCGGCCGCGGCCCTTCAACTCGATGCTGTGCGGCTCGTCGTAGTGGGTGACTTCCCAGTGGATGACGTTGCGGAAGCCCTTCACCTTGATGCATGAGGAGACACATGTTCCTTCTTCGATGGTCGACGGGACAGGGCCACGCCAGCCGCTGAAAATCGTCATCCACTCGTCGAAGCGCTGCAGGTCGGAGGCCAGCTTCCAGGCGGCCAACGGGTCTACCTCGGATGTCGTCGAAACCTCTACCTTTGCCATGCGCTGCATTCACTCCTCGGGGCCAGCTGTTGGAGTTACATACCCGGGCCTTGCCGCGCCATAAACCGGCAGAGATCGTCAAGACTAAGCAGGACCGCTGTAGCCGTCGTCGATTTTGCTCGCGATATCGATAACCATCGCCGCCTGTGATTCCGGTGCGTCAACTTCCTTCGCGACGTATTGGGCGATAAATCGCCGGATCTCACCGTCAACCCCGGCCAAGATGCGCAATACCTCGCCGCGCAGCGACTTTGACGACACATTGACCGTGATGTCCGACGGTCGTGGTTTGGCGACATCGACGATCAGCAGCAACGGCTCGGCGGCGCGTGCTGTTGCGCGCAGTGCGATATCACCCGCTACCACGAAGTGTTGCTTGTCCAGTCGCAGGTCCAGCAGCAGGTCGATGGTCAACGGAATGTGAATGACGAAGGTGATCAGCTCACCGAGCTTTCGCGTGACCCGCGGATCGTGGACCTTCACCTTCGCGCTGACCTTGGCGATACCGCCCGGTCCCTGCGCGATCGGCTCCATCTCAAACTCGCTACCGGCGATGCCGCCGAATCCCGCGGCTACGCGATCGGGGGTGACGGCCTGCTCGAAGAATCTGCGGCCGAACTCTTCGTAGCTGATGTAGTCGAGATTTTGCATAGGCATATACCGTCTCATGCCACCTGCCGATCCGGTTGCTGATCCCACCGCGTCGCTGGGATTTTGCGAATCGGTGTGACGTTCGTCATGCCCGATGGGTTTGTGAACAACACCACAAGGGGCCCCCGAAATTCGGTGTGTCGCGGTGCGGCCTGCCACGCTGGAGACCTTGGAGGTGTTTGAAGTCTGATGAGCGCCCACGAAATTCTCGAGCAGCGCTCGGCCGCAGCACGACTCGGCGGGCTGTTCACCTGGTTCGGCGGCGGGCAATGGCGCGAGCTCGGCGAATCCCATGAACGTTCCACGCATGCTGTCGCCGGCGCGGTTGTGGCGCTGGGCGCCGTGCTGGCATGCCTGTTCGCGGGCTTGGCGGTGAACGACTCAGCGAGCTTGCCTGTGTGGACAGTACTGGTGGCCGGCCTGGTCTTCGGCTTGGTGGTCGGCGCGGTGATCCGCGGTACGGTCAGTGGCCCCGCTCGGGGCCCACTCAGCGTTGCGGGGCGCGCCGTCGTCGCTGTCGCGGTCGGGGTGATCGTCGGCGAGCTTGCCTCGGTGGTGATGTTCTCCGGTTCGATCGATCGACGGTTGCAGGAGCAGTCCTTACGTGCCGCCGACTCCGTACCGGCCGTCGTACAGGCAGAAACGACCCTGAGGCAGGCTCGGGATGCGCGCGCGGCGCTGGACAACACTGTCGAACAGGCTCGCGCCCAGGTAGACAAGGCGTTGATCGTCGCCCGCTGCGAATACAACCCCACGCCTGCGTGCCCGCAAACGCGGATAACCGGGATTCCCGGTCAGGGGCCGGAGACACGGTCGTCGAACGAGCTGTTGGCCGACGCTCAGCGGGAATTGGACAACGCCTTGGCGGTACGCGACCGCCAGGCCTCGGAACGAGACGCCGCGGTCGCCCGCAGCGAACAGGCCCTGGTTGCGGCACGCGATGCGGCTATCGCGCACGACGGTGGTGGCCTGGGCGCACGCTGGGTCGCCATGAATGAGCTGACCCTGGCCGGCGCGGGCGCGCTATTGCTGCGGGCGCTGACGCTGGCGTTCTTCGCTCTGCTGTATTTGTTGCCGTTGATTCTGCGGCTTTGGCGCGGTGAGACGACGCACGATCGACTCGCGGCCGCGCGTGCCGAACGTGAGCGGGCCGAGTTGGCGGCACAACGCGCCGAGCTGGAGGCGGACGCGGCGATCGCGATCAAACGGGCTGAGGTTCGCCGCGAAGCCGAAATCATGTGGGCCGAGCACCAACTCACCCAGACCCGCCTCGCCATCGAGGCACAGGCCGAAATCGACCGCGAGCAGCAACGTCGTCGCGTTGCCGAAGCGCTCGAGGCCCCGGTGCGCGCCATGGCGGAACGTACCGTCGAGCCAGAGTTGGCGTCAGGACTCCAATCAGGGCTCCAATCAGGGCTCCAATCAGGGAGGGAAGACATGTACTTGCCGATCGCCGCCGAAGCCGAGGCCGCCAGTCGCGCCATCGCCGAACTGCCGGCCGGAGAGCAACCACGTACCGAGCGTGTGGAGCATGCGGAGGTCGAGCCGAACCTGCCCGCGCCCGTCGAGACCGGCGGCTCGGTGGCGTCACAACACGAGGAGCGGGCGTCATTGATCCCGTCGCTTCCGGACGCCACCAAGGCCGCCGCCCGATGGATCCGTCCGTTGGTTCCGCCGTTCGTCGCACGGGCGATCGACAACACCACCGCGCCCCTGCGCAGCGCCCGTCAAGTCTTTGAAGAGGTTGAGGAGATTGCGTTTTCGCTGAAGCGCACGCGGAAGGTGACGGTCAACACCGAGAGCTCGGAGGGCGCAGGCAGCCCGAGTCCGGGCCGGCATGCGGTTGAATCCGACACCGCCGCCCCACGGGTGGAAGCGAACCGGGTCGCCTCGTCGCGCGGGGATATCCGCGCAGACACCGGCGTCCAGAGCTACCAGGGGCTCGGCGGTGACGCGGAGTACGGGTCGTTGCACCAGGCGCCCACGCGCGACCTGGCGGGGCTTGCCGCGAGTCCGCAAGAGCGCCGGCGAGAGCTCGTGGAGCGCGAGGGGCCGCGCGAGCTGCGTGCCCCCGAAGGCCCCCGCGAGCTGCCTCCCGGCAAGTAGACAGCGGCTCGGCTGGGGTGGCTGCAGGGAGCGAAAACCGGCCGCGTGGGCGGCATGGCCGGAGCGTATTATCCAGCAGACGGGTGCACTGGCTTGGCCCGCCATTCGGGCAATTGCATACGGATTGGGAACAGGACGGGGATCTCGTGACGCTCCTGAGAGTGGCAGTCGCGACACCGCACTTCGCGGTGTCGACCGGCGAATCAACGGCTCGGCCGGCGACCGCATGAAAGTCAGCCTGTTTCTCGCGGACGCGGCGCAAGCCGATGCCGCATCGGGCAAGGTGCATGCGCTTGGCCTGGGCTGGCGCCAGTGTCAAACACCCACGCCCCCTTTTGCTTTGGTGCTGTTTCTCGATATCGACTGGGACGAAACGAATCAGCAGCACAAGTTGACGTGCCAACTGCTCACCACCGATGGCGAACCGGTGGTAGTGATGGGACCGCAAGGGCCGCAACGGATTCTGTTCGAGGCAGCGGCCGAGGCCGGCCGTCTGCCGGGGGCTATTCACGGCACTTCGGTTCGAATGCCCCTCACGCTGAATATCCCTGGCGGGATTCCACTGGATCCTGGGATTTACGAATGGCGGGTGGAGGTCGAAGGTTTCGAGCAGGCGACCGCAGTCGAGGCGTTTGTGGTACTGGGCGTGCCGCATCCGCCGGCTTGACCTGGTTTCCGCTGGCGTCGAACCCGCTGGTTGGCAGGACGGAATCGGTCGTGCCAGTTGAAAATTCAACTACCTGACCCGTAGTTCGAGGTGCTCCAGACGCCGCACCATCAGGCTGGCCAACCAGGGCCCGACATCGACCGCCTCGATCAGCTGGGTCCGCTCCAGCAGCAGCGTCAGGACGATGCGGGCCTCCAAGCGCGCCAGTGCGGCACCGATGCAGAAGTGAGCGCCTTTCCCGAAAGCGATGTGTCCCTTGCTCGCAGCCCGATCCAGTCGGAACTCATCGGGGGTCTCGAAGTGGCCGGGGTCTCGGTTGGCCGCGCCCCACAACAGCAGCAGTCGTGAGTCTGCGGGCAACTCCACGCCACTCAGGGTGGTGTCGTTCAGCACATGCCGGTAGTGCCCCCGGAACGGGGGCTCGTAGCGCAATGTCTCCTCGATGAATACCTCGAGCAACTCCGGGTGATCACGCAGCCGTCGCTGAATGCTGGGCCGGTGAGTGAGTATCCATGCCGCGCTGCCCAACAATGACGCGGTGGATTCGCCGCCGGCGGCAAACAACGTGATCATCATGACCTGAGCTGCCACCGGGTCCAGGACCCCGGATGCGCAAGCGTTGGCCAGTTCGCCGAGCAGATTGTCCTGCGGGTCGGTGGCGGCGCGGGCGAAGTGCTCGGCGATGTAGCCGCTGAGTTCCATGACAGCGACGCCGGCGGCGGCCAGTTGGTCCTGGCTAACCAGGCCTTCCAGCAGTTGAGTAGCCGCATACCCCCATTTCACGAGTTGTGCGGCGTCGGAGTCGGGTACGCCGATGAGGCGGGCGACGACCATCATCGGCAGGCGGTTGGCCATTCCGCCCATCCATTCGATCTGTCCGTCGCGAAGTCCTTCGGTCCACAGCCGGTCCGCCGTGGCGGCTGCGAATCGCTCGATGTCGCGAATTCGCTTGGCCGCCAGGTGACGCACCAGCAGTTTTCGGTGTACCGCGTGGGCGGGGTCGTCGGCAGTGGCCAGGACATGTGTGGGCCCGCCAAGCGGATCCATCTCGAACGGGACCACGGTGCCCTCGGCCGTGTAGGTCATCGTCGCAGTCAGATTCGACGAGAAGTCTTCGGGACGACTGATGGCTTCGTTGACCGCATCCCAGGTACACACCGCGTAGAAGCCCGAGTCCGCGATCCGGTGGACCGGACCGGCGTCGCGCAGGCGCTCATAGAGCGGGTACGGATCCTGTATGCACTCGGCGCTGAAGAGCGCGCGGGCATCACTTGCGACTATCACTTTTCCAGGTTGATTGGCCGCAATCTCGAGGTCAACGGTATCGCGTCAAGTTGATACCGCCGCCCGGCGGGCCAACGGGTCGCCGTCTCATCCCGGAGTTCTGACCTGCGAGAATTGGGTGGAATGCCGGCAATTCCGTCTCAAGCTGCGAAAAGGCCAGGAAGGACATGCCACGTGCCTGGTGCCGATTGGTTGGTCGGGGGTGATCGTCGCGCCGCGGCCGCAGAACGAATTTATGCGGCGGCCGCCAGTCTCATCGCACGCGACGGCATCAACAATCTCGATATCGACAAGCTGGCCAAAGCGGTCCACTGCTCGCGAGCAACCATCTACCGCCACGCCGGCGGCAAAGCGGACATCCGCAACGTCGTACTCGCCAGGGCAGCCGCCCGCATCGCAGACTCCGTGCGCGCAGACGTGGAAAATTTGACTGGACGCGAGCGAGTCGTCGCCGCGATTCGGTTGTCGCTCCGGCAAATCCGCGCCGACCCGTTAGGCCAAACCATCATCTCCGCGATCCGCGGCGGTACCCGCGAGGTGGCCTGGTTCGCAGAATCACCGTTGCTCGCCGACTTCGCCACCGATCTCGCCGGGCTAGACGGTGCAGATCCGCTCGCCGCGAAATGGGTGGTACGAACTGTGCTTTCGTTGATGTACTGGCCCACCGAAGATGACGAGGTCGAACGGCGGCTCGTCGAGAACTTTGTCGCACCGGCGTTCGCGAAGTAGAAAGCGAGTGCGGTCAGGTACGGGTCACTCGTCGCCGAAAGCCTCGTAGAGCTGCGGTAGGAATCCGGCGAGATGATTCATCTCCTGCGCGCAGTGCACGATCAGATTCCGACCGCTGGTCGCCGAATCGCCCAATATCCGTGCCGCGATGGGGCGCACCGCCTTTGACGCCACACCAGGTGCCTTGCGAACTGCGATATGTGAACCGCCCATCCAGAACCGGGAACGCATCTCCGACCCGTTCTTCGTCGATCGGACGTGGTGGATGAACCATCCGACATCCACCGGGACGTCACTGGCACCCAACCGGGCACAGATCGACACGGCCTCGCCGCTGTCGGGTGGACAACCCATCTCCTCGGGTGCAACAAATTGAATCGCCCCGTTGAGCAGCGACGAGCCGATGTACTCGCTGATCAACGACCAACGGCCAATGTAGCGTTGGGAACCCTTGCGGTCGCCGTCGTCACCATCTTTCCAAGCGGCTGAAAGGTGGGCTCGCGGATGCCAGAGCTTGTAGCGGCGGGTGTCACTGCCGTGCCAGCCGAACCACCATGACCACATCGCCGGGGTGACGCCGGGCATGTCGGTCAGGACGGATACCTGGTAGCCGCCATCGGGCAGAACCCCGTACCCGTTTTCGGTCTGCTGGTATCCGTCGTCGGCCACGCTCGCGGCGTCCTCGAAAGCCAACAACGCCATCTCTCCTTGCGGGCCATGCTCCAGAGCCTGGACGACATGCCTTGGCAGGGGCGCCATTTCGGCATTGAAGTAGTCGGCCCACGGTGTGTTCGCGTCGTCACCGCGGTAGCCGAGGTAGAGGTCGCTGGCCATCAGAGTCGTCCCATCCAGCTGTTGAACAGGCCATCGGGGTCGTATTCGCCGCGTACTCGATCCAGCTTGGCCATGGCCGCATCACTGGCGAACCGTGCCGGACGCTGCCCTAGGTTCTCGTCGGCAAGCTGGATTCCGACGGCCAGGTCGGACATCGCCACCATGTTGGACCGCGCCCAATCGCCGTACTTGGCCTCGTCCGCCGGGTCCTTCCACGAACCGTAGAGCGCCAGATAGATGTCGGCTTCGATGCTGTAGGCCATGTCTTGACGTGGAGGTACCGGTCCCCAGTTCAGCCAGAGGAAATGGGCCGGATGCCCGGGCATCGTGTCCAGGATGTTGTGGATGCCTGGCAGCAGGTCCTCGGCGGAGGCCGAAGTCCACATGTTGTCCACCGCGTAATAGTGGTCCGACAGGTAGTGGCTCATCGCCACGTCGTACCAGGTAGGCAAATCGGTTGGCAGGTAAGGGATTTTGACGAGCGCCTGATCAGCGACCGGGCAGGTGCCGAAAAGGGCGAGGGCCTGTTCGGCCTCGGCTTCCGAGT
Source organism: Mycobacterium intermedium (assembly GCF_002086275.1). Classification (GTDB taxonomy): domain Bacteria; phylum Actinomycetota; class Actinomycetes; order Mycobacteriales; family Mycobacteriaceae; genus Mycobacterium; species Mycobacterium intermedium. The sequence continues at coordinate 84,999 of NZ_MVHT01000013.1, forward strand.
CGGCGAATGCGGGCGAGGCAAACGTGATGACGGGGACGTCGATGCCCATGTTCGGTTCACCGCGAGACGCGACGGCCTGCAGCTCGACGCGGGGGTCGACCTCGGCGCCGACCGCGCGGGCCCAGGTGAATACCTCGTCGGCAAGCTCGAACGGGTACACGTACACGCTGGTGCCGCAAACAGCCGGCTTGGGATACAGCTTGAGGTAGAACGATGTCACGACCCCGAAGAACCCGGGCCCCGCGCCCCGCGCCGCCCAGTAGAGGTCGGGGTGCTGATCCTCGCTGCAGTGCACCTGCTCGCCGTCGGCGGTGATCACGTCGAGGCCGATGACGCTCTCCACGGCCGGCCCGTAAATGCGGCTGTTCCAACCGTATCCGCCCTGCAGCAGGTAGCCGCCGAGGCAGACGCCTTTGCAGTGGCCGCCTGGGAAGAACAGGTTTTCTGCCTCCAGGTCGGCCATGAGCAGGCTGCCCCCCTTACCGGGACCGGCGACGGCAACACCCTTTTCGGCGTCGATGCCGGCGTGATCGAGGCGACTGACGTCGAGCAGGACCGATCCGTCGCGCAGATGGCTGGCGGCGAAACTGTGTCCGCCCGAGACGATGCTGACCCGGTGGCCGTTGGCCTTGGCATAGCTCAGCGCCGCTTTGATGTCGTCGGCGTCGGTGGCCTGGACGATCACTTCGGGATATCGCGTCGGCACGCGTTGGTGCCAGACTGTCCCCCGACGGGCCTCCTCGTAACCGTCATCACCACGGAAGTAGTGGCGCCCGGCGGGTAACGCACTCATCCAGACCTCCTATTAGGTCCACAATCCGGATCTTTAAAGTCCGTGATGCGGTCACTATAGTGGAACCGTGGGGCAAACGGAACGGCATTCAGCAACCAATCGCGACGAGGGGATACAGGTACTGCGTCGGGCCGCGGCCGCGTTGGACGAGATAGCCGCGGAACCGGGAACCTTGCGGCTCGTCGACCTCGGCGAGCGGCTGGGTTTGGCCAAGTCGACCGTGCGTCGGTTGATGGTCGGCCTGACCGAAGTCGGGTTGGTCAGTGCGGACTCGCATGGCCGATTCTCGCTCGGTGAGCGCTTGCTGGGATTCGGCAGCTCCACCGGCGCGCACATCTCGGCGATATTCCGACCGACCATCGAACGGGTAGCGCGCGCAACCGACGGTGAAACAGTTGACCTGTCCCTACTGCGCGGCCACCGCATGTTGTTCATCGACCAGATCGAATCGACACACCGCCTTCGCGCGGTTTCGGCCGTCGGAGTCCGATTCCCGTTGGACGCAACGGCCAACGGAAAGGCGGCGCTTGCCGCGCTGGACGACGCCGATGCCGAGGCGGCACTTTCCCGGTTCGACGCCGAGACAGCCGATAAGCTGCGCGACGAGGTCGCCGAGGTCAGGCGCACGGGAATCGCTTTCGACCGGGACGAACACACGCAAGGCATCTCCGCGGCGGCGATTGCCAAGCGCATCAGCGGCGACAACGTGGTGGCGATCTCGGTGCCAACTCCAACCGAGCGGTTCCTCGAGAAGGAGCAGCGCATCGTCGCGGCATTGCGCGCAGCCGCCGACTCGCCGGCCTGGACACGCTGACCATGTGCCAACACGTGGCCGCAGAACGAAGTCAGCGCGGCCGCGGTACTTCCCCATTACCGCGGCCGCGCTCACCCCGCGTCTAACCAGTTGGCACCGGGGATCCGGCGAACAGGTGACCCCACTCGTGACGAGCCGCCGACTGAGCGTCCACAAGTGAGTGCGCCGAGTCGCGACCATCGCCGGCAAGGTGGACCAGTGCCCATGCCATCGCGAATATCGGAACTCGGTGTCGCTGTGCGGCAGTGTGTAGTTCGTCGAAGGCCGCCTCGGAGCGGCAACGACGGACACCCATGAGAATCCCCCGTGCAGTGTCGAGTATGCGGCCGGAGTCTGGACCCCACGACAGATGTGCGGGAGCCCAATTGGACGTCATACCGTGTCTACCTCCCAATAAGCGACCCACCGATCCGCACCAGCGACTGAGGCGAACATCCTCGTTGCTGATTGCGGCATCTCGCCGGTGCGGGCGTAACGCCGCACCGTGCAATGATTTGTGCATATCGACCGCGGTGCCAGACCGTCGCAGACATTGATATGGGTCTGTGACCATCCCGGTATCGGCCTGAGGTACCCGTTCGATTGCGCCGCGCGTGGCTCCAATTAGGTTGCAAGGGCGAGAACTTCGTCAAATCCAGCGACGATGCACTCATGAAAGACGTCGTAGTCGGGGATCGCGGCGGTGTCGACATTGATACCCAATGAGCAGGTGTCGACATACGTCAACAACGTGATATTGACCGCCGCGCCGATCGTGGGACCGAACGCGTACTGTGCGCGCACCGGCGCGCCGCCGAGAAAAACCGGTACCGGGATGCCGGGGACGTCGCTTGCCGTGAAGTCGACGTGCCGCAGGACCGAGCCGATGTACCACCGTGGCATCAGGTTGAGCATGCCCGCGATCAACTGCGTGTAGGGCAAGGTTTTTTCGTGGCGCACCGCGGTCGCGCGCTGGTGTATGGCCTTGATCCGTTGTGCCGGGTCGGCCTCCCCGGCGGGAACGTCGAACCGCATCAGCGTGATTTGGTTTCCCCCCATGTCGTCGGTTTCTTTCCGGAGACTGATCGGCATCGACACATGGAGGTCGCCAACCTCAACATCGTGCTTTTCGTGGTAGACCCGCAGGCCGCCGGTCACTGCCGCGACGAATGCATCGTTGAGTGCACCGCCGCACCGATGGGCCGCTTCGCGCAGTTGTGGCCGCGACACCTCGTACACGTCGAGATGACGGGTCAAGCTGCGCTCCTTTGTCAGCGGAGAGCCGGTGCTGTTGATGGGCCGGACCGTCCGATAGATCGATGTCGCGTGGGCCGCGGCCGATTGCACCGTGGCAAGGGGCCGACGCACACCGTCGTAGAGGAGTCGGGGCGCCCATTTGGCTGCGGTCGTCACCCCGCCGGTCAGCAGAGAAGTGTTGAAGCGCAAGGTGTCGCGATATTGTCCGAACCGGGCGGGCCGCGGCGCCTCCGCTTCGTCCGGGAGTGGCGCATGCTCGGGCACGTCTTCCGAGAGGTCGAAGAGGTTCATCGCGATCTGGACGCCGCCCACACCGTCGGTCAGGGCATGGTGGAATTTGCAGATCAACGCCGCCGCACCGTTTTCCAACCCGTCGACCAATGTCGTCTCCCACAATGCCCGAGCCCGGTCGAAATCCTGCATCGCGGCGACCCGGGCCATCTCGAGCACATCGGCGAGCGTGCCGGATCCCGAGATGCTCACTCGCCGCAGGTGATAGTCCAGGTCGAAATCCGCGTCATACTCCCAGCGGGGCGGTGCCGGCGGCACAGATGCGACCACGCGCTCGCGGAACATGGGTAGCTTGCGACTTATCGCATCGAAACGTCGGCGGACCTCATCCCAGTCCGGGGCCCGGTCCAGCACGATCACACTCACCACGGTCGACCGTAGTCGCGGATCGCTTTCCATCGCCCAAGTGAACGTGTCGCTGTTGCGCATGAATTCGGCCATCGGGTCCTCCCGACCATAACCTACGACGAGCGACGAACGTTGTCAGTAAAATACTGGCCAGCAAGGACTTTCGTCCCTGCAAATGGGGCCATCAGTCCCCGCCGTGCTAGCAGCCGAGAACCCGCCGCGGGTAGTCGTTGAGGAAGACACGATCGGGGTCGAGTCGATCCCTGACGGCCGCGAATGGTGACTTTGGTCCCTACAGCGGGGGTCTTCGGTCAATCCGACCGAGCCAGCACAATGTCGCTGTTTGGTTGTGCCGCAGCAATTTTAGGGTTGGCTCATTGGCTCAGTTGCCGAACACCCGGCGGGTGTAGTCGTTGAGGAACGTCCGGTTGGGATCGAGTCGATCGCGGACCGCGATGAACTTGTCCCAGTCGGGATAACGGTCCCGCAGCGTCGCCGCATTCTGGTAGTGGCGCTTGCCCCAGTGCGGACGTCCGGTGTAGTCGTCCATGATTTCCTCGACGGCCCGGAAGTAGTTTTCGAACTCCATGCCGTTGAATTGGTGCACGGCGATGTAACAGGTTTCGCGCCCATTCGCCGTCGACAGGAAGGAGTCGTCCCCTGCTGAAAAACGCACCTCGAGCGGGAACATGATCGGCAGCTTGCGACGGCGCACGAGTTCGATGACCCGCTGGACCGCCTCACGGCCGTGCGCACGCGGTATCGCGTACTCCATCTCCGTGAACCTGACGTTGCGTTGCGTCGCAAAGACCCGATAGGCGCGGTCTTGGGTGACGCCGTCCGACATCTGGCCGGCCATGAAGCGGTTCAGCCGCGGCGCCAGGTGAGGGAAACGGCGGCCGGTCTGGCAGACCAGGCTCAGCCCCCGGTTTTCCAACTCTTCACCCACGGTGCGCTTCCACTCCGGTGTCGGTTTGGGTTCCTCGTCGCTGCGCCGCATGGTGCGAGTCAGGGCCGTATCCGCGTAGGGGAAGACGAAGAACTCGAAATGGTCGTTGCCCTCGACCAATTCGTCAAGGCGGTCCAGGGTTTCGGCTAGCGGGCGCTTCTCGTCACGGCGGTGCAACGTGAACAGCGGAGCCACTCTGAGGGTGACCTGCGAAATGATTCCGAGGGCCCCGACCGCGACCCGTGCCGCCAGGTAGTCGTCGCCCTCGGACAGGCTCAGCACCTCACCGCTGGCGGTTACCAACCGCAGCGAGACGATGTTCGCCGATAGGTTGGTAAATCGCAGGCCCGTTCCGTGGGTCGCGGTGGAGGTCGCGCCGGTGATCGATTGGGGATCGACGTCGCCCTGATTCTCCAGCCCGAGTCCGAGCCGCTCTAATTGGGGCCCCAGCTGGCGAAGCTTTGCACCACCCTCGACCGTCACCAGGTTCTTCTCGGGGTCCGATCCGACGATCCGCTGCAAGCCGGTCAAATCGAGCATGACGCCGTCCGTGCAGGCACAGTCGGTGAACGAATGACCGCTGCCGACGGCACGTACCCGCTCCCCTCGCTTGGCTGCCTGCGCAACCACATCGGCCAGCTCGGCTTCCGAAGTCGGCCGCACAATCGACGACGGCGCACACAACTGGTCGCCCGCCCAGTTGCTCCATCTTTGAGTCACCGCACCAACTCCCTTGTTAGCGAATTGTGATTCTCTGGTTGAGATTCCGGGTCAGCGACACCTGTTCGACTGTCCCGCAACGATTTCAGCATCAGAGGAAGGTCCGTCCCTCACCCCGGTAGGTCGGCACGGTGGCCACGATTTCGGCGCCGCGGACCAAGTACAGGCGGTCGAAACGCTCACACAACTCGCCGGACTTCGTGTGACGGAAATAAACCTTGTCGCCAATCTTCAGTCGGGTGGCGGCAGCGCCGGTCAGCGGTGTTTGGACCTCGCCGGTGCCCTCTATCGGGTTGAGGTTCAACCCGATCGGCAGGTAGGGACTCGGCATACGGTCCTTTGCGCCAACCCCACTCGCGAGGTAACCGCCGCCCAGCGCGGTCACCGTTTTCTCGTCTGGCCTGCGGCATATCGGCAGCGCGAACATCGCCGCCGGTTGCAGGGTGAACGAGGAGTAGGTGTCGAACAGCGTTGGCGCATAGAACCCGGAGCCCGCGGTCGCCTCGGTCATCGCCGGCTCCTGGGCCACCAATTGCAGGTCGCCTGTGCCACCCGCGTTGACGATCTTGAGGTCCGCCACTTCGCGGACGAGTTGGACGGCGCGAGCGCGTCGTTCGCGCAACTCCGCGATTGACCGACGCTGCATCCAGCCGACGATGGCGTTTTGGACGTGCTTGCCGGCGACTCGATCGCCGAAGCCCGCGATGTGGCCCTCGTAGGACATCAGTGCGACGAGTTTGAGGTTCGGTCGTCGCGCAATATCCTCCGCGAGGGCCCGCGCCTGCTCGGGGGTGTGCAGCGGTGAACGCCTAGGTCCGATCTTCACGCGACCCCCGGCGGGCCAGTAGCCGGCGTCGAGATCGATGCACAGCCGCACCGGGTTAGCGGTCACGCTTTCGATCAGATCTAGGTGCTCGACGCTGTCGACCATCACGATGGGCGCCGTATCGGGGCGCTCGGCCGTGAGTTCGCCCAACTCGCGCAGCGCCGCCCGGTCGGTGCTCGGATAGGCAAGTAACAGGTTTTCGAAGCCGTGACCGGCCAGCCACAACGTCTCGGCCAGCGTGAACGTCATCAGCCCGTCGAATCGGTCATTCGAGTCGAGGATCTCGCGCTGTAACGGCCTGCAGCGCACCGACTTCGAGGCCACCCGGATCGGCTTGTCGCCGGCCCGCGACAGCAACTGCTCGGCATTGGTCCACATCGCGTCGAGGTCGACGAACGCGAACGGCGCATCCAGTTCCGCGAATGCTTCTTCGTAGCGGCGCAGCCGGCTCGCCGCGTCCAGGCGCGCCGACCCTTCGCGACCAACCACCTCGTGCACGCCGTCACCTTACTGAACAAGGCGTAGTTCTTACAGTGCGTTTGCCGCGTTGCGCCGCGCGATTCGCAAATCGTGATCCAACGATGTGCGGTTTGGCTGATTGCGGGCGATCGCTTTCAGCGAGAGATATGCAAAGTGCCCATTTGCACTGCGCCGGGCATCGAGTAGGGCGCGGTCACGGGGCGCCGTTCGGCCCGCTTTCCCCGAACAGCAATCCTCGTCGACCGCCCGCCCCGCCGTTGCCACCATTACCGCCGAAGCCGTAGACGAATCCGCCGTTGCCGCCGTTGCCGCCGGAGGCAAACAGAACGCCACCGGCGCTGGTGGACCCACCGTTGCCGCCGTTCCCGCCGATGCCGAACAGCAGGCCGGCCCAGCCGCCGTTGCCGCCGTTGCCGCCGACCGGCTGCTGATTCGCCGGAACGAAGGTGGTCTGCCCGGCACCGATCCCGCCGCCGCTGCCGCCGGTGCCGCCATTGCCAAGCAGGAAGGCTTGACCGCCGGCTCCGCCGAATCCGCCGGACCCGGCAAACCCGACATTGGTGTTTCCGGGGCCCCCGTCGCCGCCGATCCCGCCGCCGCCACCCGGCCCGCCGTTGCCGTAGAGGTATCCGCCTTGGCTGCCCTGTCCACCGAGGCCCCCGACACCGCCCGTGCCACCGTCCACGAGGCCCTTTCCACCCATTCCTCCCGCGCCGCCCGTGCCGCCGCCCGCGCCGTTGCCGAACAACCCGGTGGACCCACCGTCCCCGCCGGCTCCGCCGTGACCCCCGTAACTCGCGTCCGCCAACGCATTGCCTACGAAGGCATTTCCGCCGTCACCGCCAGCCCCACCCAGGCCGGGAGCGCCGTACAGCAGTCCACTCTGGCCACCGCGGCCGCCCTGGCCACCCACGCCGCCGACACCCTGGACGGTGCCGTCCGGAAACCCGCCCTCACCGCCGGTACCGCCGGCGCCGCCGAAGCCGAACAACGCCGCACCGGAGCCACCAGCCCCGCCACTCCCACCGACGCCGCCTGACGGCACCGCGGCACCGGAAATGCGAGGTGCGAGGTCGCGATCGCGATACTCTTGCCGGGGTTCGACAGGCGACGG
>NZ_MVHT01000140.1 GCF_002086275.1 Mycobacterium intermedium
CGCGCTGCAACGTCTCCCACGAGCGCGGTTCGGTCCAGCATTGCTGCGCTCGCATGGCCTCCACGACCGTCGACAACTGGGTGACCGTGGCCACGTAGACCACCAACACACCGCCGGCGATCACCAGCCGGGCAACCGAATCGAGGACGTCCCACGGCGCCAGCATGTCCAACACCGCCCGGTCGATGCTGCCGTCGGGCAGGTCGGAGTCGGCGACGTCGCCGATGATCAACTGCCAGTTGTCCGGGAGTTGGCCATCCGTGCCGTGGAAATTGGCGACGTTGCGGCTGGCGTGCTCGGCGTGGTCGGCTCGCTGTTCGTAGGAGATGACGGTGCCCTGCGGACCGACCGCCCGCAGCAACCAGCAGGTCAGTGCGCCCGAACCGGCACCCGCCTCGAGTACTCGCGCGCCGGGGAAGATGTCGCCCTCGTGCAGGATCTGCGCCGCGTCCTTGGGATAGATGACCTGCGGCCCGCGCGGCATCGACATGATGTAGTCGACCAGCAGCGGGCGCATCGCCAGGAACACCCCGCCGTTGACGGATTTGACGAGGCTGCCCTCGTCTTGGCCGATGATCGCATCGTGGACGATCGAGCCACGATGGGTGTGGAATTCCGCGCCGGCGGTGAGCGTGATTGTGTAGCGGCGGCCCTTGGCATCGGTGAGCTGGACACGCTCGCCCACAGTGAACGGGCCGGTTGCTGACACGCCGTCTAGCGTGCCAGCAGACTCGCCGCGATTTGTGCTCGGGGTTGTCGGTGTCGCGACTTAGGCTGCGACTATGACCGAACAGCTGGTGGTGCCTGAGCCGGCTGATCTGCGGACACTTGGGTCCCGCCCGGCGCTGTCGCCGTCGCGGGCGGCGGACTTCAAGCAGTGCCCGTTGCTGTATCGGCTTCGCGCCATCGACCGGTTGCCCGAGGCACCCTCGACGGCACAACTGCGGGGTTCGGTGGTGCACGCGGCGCTCGAACAGCTGTACGGCCTGCCCGCGGTGCAGCGCGGTCCGGAGACCGCGATGTCGCTGGTGGCCTCCGCGTGGGAGCAGGTGATCGCGGCCGAGCCCGAGTTGGCGGCCGGCTTCGACCCCGAGGAGCAGGCTCAACTGCTCGACGACGCGCGTGCTCTGCTGTCCGGCTACTACCGGCTCGAGGACCCGAGGCGGTTCGACCCGCAGAGCTGCGAACAGCGGGTCGAGGTGGAACTGGCCGACGGCACCCTGTTGCGCGGCTACATCGACCGCATCGACGTCGCGGCCACCGGCGAACTCCGGGTGGTCGACTACAAGACCGGTAAGGCGCCGCCCGAGGCTCGCGCCCTGGCCGAGTTCAAAGCGATGTTCCAGATGAAGTTCTATGCGGTGGCGTTGTTCCGCTCGCGCGGCGTGTTGCCGGCTCGGCTGCGGCTCATCTACCTTGCCGACGGCCAGCTGCTGGATTACTCGCCGGATCGTGACGAGCTGCTGCGGTTCGAGAAGACGCTGATGGCCATCTGGCGTGCCATCCAATCCGCCGGGGCCACCGGCGATTTCCGCCCGAGCCCGTCGCGGCTGTGCGATTGGTGCGCGCACCAACAGCTTTGCCCGGCCTTCGGCGGGACACCCCCGCCCTACCCGGGCTGGCCGGATCTCGCCCGCGCCGAAGCGGTTTCGTGCCCGGTGTGAAGTGTTGTTACCACCGGCGCTCGGCGCCGATGGTGAGTACCGGCGAATGGGCTCGCCGACTGTGGGGCATTTGGCCCGCGAGTTGAAAAAGTGGGTGCGTAGCCCACGCACTCGGCGAGCTATTCGAGCGGCGAACGCCGAGCGGGGTCGCCGACTGTGGGGCATTTGGCCCGCGAGTTGACGATTTGGGTGCGTAGGCTACACACTCGGCGAGCTATTCGAGCGGCGAACGCCGAGCGGGGTCGCCGACTGTGGGGCATTTGGCCCGCGAGTTGAAAAAGTGGGTGCGTAGGGCCCCCACTCGGCGAGCCCATCGAGCGAAGCTAGTCGAGCGGCGAAAGCTCCTGCAGCACAGTCGGAATCAGCTCACTGACCGTAGGGTGAATGTGCATGGTGCGGGACAGCGTGGTGTAGGGCGCCTTGGCCGACATCACGTCCAGGATGCAGTGAATGGCCTCGTCGCCACCCACGCCGAACACCGCAGCTCCCAGGATCTCCTCGGTGTCGGCATCGACGACAACCTTCATAAAGCCTTGTGTCTCACCCTTTTCCACGGCTCTGCCGACCCGGGTCATGGGCCGCTTGCCCACCAGCGCCTTGCGGCCCGACTCGCGCACCTGCTCGACGGTCATCCCGGCGCGCCCCAGGGGCGGGTCGATGTAGAGCGCGTAGGTGGGGACGCGGTCGCTGACCCGGCGCGGGTCGTCGTCGAGCAGGTTGGCGGCCACGATCTCGAAGTCGTTGTACGAGGTGTGGGTGAAGGCACCCTTGCCGTTGCAGTCGCCCATGGCCCAGATGTGGTCGACGTTGGTCTTGAGTTGGTCGTCGACCGTGATGAATCCCCGGTCATCAGTCTGCACACCGGCCGCCTCCAGATTCAGGTCGTCGGTGTTGGGCCGACGCCCCACCGCCAACAGCAGGTGGCTGCCCTGGACGGGATTCGCGCCGGCGTTTGGCGTCAGTTCAAAACCACTGTCCCGTCGAGCGACTCGGATGTCGACGGCACCGGTGACGATGTGGATCCCCTCGCCCTCCAAGATCTCTTTGATCGTCGCGGAGGTGTCCTCGTCTTCGCGCGACGCCAGTCGTGGGCCGCGCTCCACGACGGTGACCTGGGCCCCGAAGCGCCGGTACATCTGGGCGAACTCCAGCGCAATGTAGCTACCGCCGATGATGACGAGATGCTCGGGCAAGGTGTCGAGCTCGAGGATCGACACGTTGGTGAGGTATTCGACGTCGTCAAGTCCAGGAATGTCCGGCACCACCGCACGACCGCCGACATTGAGGAAAATCCGTTCGCCACGAAGGATTTCGTCGCCGACGCGCAGGGTGTGCGGGTCTTCGAAGCGAGCGTGCCCGCGGTAGAGCGTGCAGCCGTCCATACCTTCCAGCCAGCCCTCGACACCCGTGCGGTCCTTGAGCATGATGCCGTCTTTGCGCGCCTTGACCTTCGCCATGTCCACGCTGATGTCGCCAGTCCCCACCCCGTATTCCGCGCCACGACGGGCCAAGTGGGCGGCATGGGCGCTGGCCACCAGCGTCTTGGTGGGGATGCAGCCGGTGTTCACGCACGTACCGCCGACGTGTTTGCGCTCGATGACGGCGACCCGCTGACCGGCGGCCGTCAGGCGACCCGCCAGTGGTGGCCCGGCCTGGCCGGCGCCGACGACGATCGCGTCGAAATGCTGCGTCACAGGGCGGCAGGAACCATGGCGGCCGCCGCGGCGACGATACCGAAACCGCCAAGCACCGCTACCGAGTCCTCCAGCAGTGCGATGGGCAGGTCGTTGCCACCGTTCTTGGCTACCAACGTCTTTCGCGCCTGGTACCCACCCAAGGTACCGAGCACCGCACCGATGACACCGGCACCCAGCGAACTCCACTTGTAATGCCATGCGGTGCCTAGGATCGCACCGGCCAACCCGCCCATGATGAGTCTGACCGCGAAGACGGGTGTCGCGGTACGCGGCGGCGTCTTGGGCAGCTTGTCGTTGATCAGTTCGCCGACGGCAAGGACGGTGAAGATTACCGCCGCCACCAGGCTCGCGGCCCAGGCTGCCCACGTGCCGTGCAAACCGATCCAGCCGAGATACGCCGCCCAGGCGACGACTGTGGGGGCCGTCAATGAGCGCAACCCGGCGACGACGCCGAGTAGGAGGGCAAGGAGCAAAACGAGTACGTGCGTCACTGGGGCCTCCTGGCGCCGAACAGGATGATTGGCGACGCTAACACAGTGACGGCCAAATCACCTGTTCAGAAGCGCTCAGAAGCGGCAGAACCTTATGTCCGAAGCCAGGATCGCCTTGGCGCCGATGACGGCGAGTTCGTCCATGAGGCTGTTGATGTCCCGGCGCGGCACCAGGGCCCGCACCGCCACCCAGTCCGGGTCGGCCAGTGGGGCGATGGTCGGGGACTCCAGTCCCGGGGTGATCGACGTGGCCCGGTCCAGCGCGGTGCGCGGGCAGTCGTAGTCGAGCATCAGGTACTGCTGGCCGAACACCACGCCCTGCACCCGAGCAATCAATTGCTCACGCGCACGGCTGGTTTGGCTGTCGGCGTGGGCCCGCTCGATGAGCACTGCCTCCGAATCACACAGTGGCTCACCGAAAGCCACCAAATTGTGCAGGCTCAGCGTGCGGCCCGACCCCACCACGTCGGCGATGGCGTCGGCAACCCCGAGTTGCACCGAGATCTCCACCGCCCCGTCAAGCCTGATGACGGTCGCATCAATCCCCTTGGCGGCCAAGTCTTTCCGAACCAGATTCGGGTACGCCGTGGCGATCCGCTTACCGGCCAGGTCGGCCACGGTCCAGTCGCGTCCCGCCGGAGCCGCGTAGCGGAACTTCGACGAGCCGAAGCCCAGCGCCAGACGTTCCTGCACCGGCGCGTCGGAGTCCAGCGCCAGATCACGTCCGGTGATCCCGAAGTCGAGATCGCCGGAACCGACATAGATGGCGATGTCCTTGGGTCGCAGGAAGAAGAATTCGACGTTGTTGGCGGGATCGATGACGGTCAGGTCTTTGGGATCGGTGCGCCGGCGGTAGCCGGCTTCGGACAGGATCTCGGTGGCCGGCTCGCTCAGCGCCCCCTTGTTGGGCACCGCAATTCGCAGCATATTCACAGTTTCCGATACACGTCTTCGAGGGTCAGGCCACGGGAAATCATCAGCACCTGCGTCCAGTAGAGGAGCTGGCTGATCTCCTCGGCCAGGGCTTCGTCGGGTTCGTGTTCCGCCGCCAGCCACACCTCGCCGGCCTCCTCCAGAATCTTCTTGCCCAGCGTGTGGACCCCGGCGTCGAGCGCGGCGACGGTGCCGCTGCCAGCGGGCCGGGTGCGGGCACGCTCGCCGAGTTCGGCGAACAGATCCTCGAAGGTCTTCACGGCCAGCGATTGTTTCACGTGCCCTCCAGCGAAGTCACTTTGGTTACTGGGATGCCTGGCCGCGAGGGTGCGCGTTTGTACGCTTCCGACGGCGTGTCGGCGTCCAGACACGCACGCTCGCGGCTAAAAAAAGAGTCAGTCCTCGGGGTTGTAGCCCAGGTTGGAGCTGAGCCAGCGCTCGGCCTCCTGCAGCGTCCACCCCTTACGCCGCGCGTAGTCCGCGACCTGGTCCTGGGCCAGCCGACCGACCACGAAGTACTGCGACTGCGGATGCGAGAAATACCAGCCGCTGACGGCGGCACCGGGCCACATCGCCATCGACTCGGTCAGCTCGATGCCGGTGCGCTCCTTAACGTCCATCAACTTCCACAGCGTGACCTTCTCGGTGTGCTCCGGGCAGGCCGGGTAGCCGGGGGCCGGACGGATTCCGACGTACTTCTCACCGATGAGCGCCTCGTTGTCCAGGTGCTCTTCGGGCTGGTAACCCCAGAACTCCTTGCGGACCCGTTCGTGCATCCGTTCGGCGAACGCCTCGGCCAGCCGGTCGGCGAGCGATTCCAGCAGAATGGCGCTGTAGTCGTCGAGGGCCGCCTTGAACTCCGCGATCTTCTCCTGGCTGCCGAGCCCGGCGGTGACGGCGAACGCTCCGACGTAGTCGGCCAGACCGGTGTGCTTGGGTGCGATGAAGTCGCCCAGCGACCGGTTCGGGATGCCCTCCCGGTGCTCGCCCTGCTGACGCAGGTTGTGCAACGTCGTCAGCACCTCGGTGCGGGTGTCGTCGGTGTACACCTCGATGTCGTCACCCACGGCATTGGCGGGGAAAAACCCGATCACCCCGTTGGCGGTCAGCCACTTCTCCTTGATCAGGGTGTCGAGCATCTCCTGGGCGTCGTCGTACAACTTGCGGGCGGCCTCCCCCGTGGCCGGGTTGTTGAGGATGTCGGGGAACCTGCCCTTCATCTCCCAGGCGTTGAAGAACGGCTGCCAGTCGATGTACTCGCGCAACTCGGCGAGGTCGTAGTCCTGGAAGTCCCGCACCCCCACACCGATAGCCGGCACCGGCGGCGTGTAGCTGTCCCAGTCGATCGGCGTCCGGTTCGCGCGGGCCTTCTCCAACGTCAACATCGGCCGCTCGTTCTTCTGAGCATGCCGTTCGCGCAGCGATGCGTAGTCCTTCTCGGTCGCCTCCAACAGCGCGGGACGCTGCTTGTCGTCGAGGAGCGCGGCCGCGACCGGCACCGAGCGGGACGCGTCCTTGACCCAGACCACCGGACCGCTGCGACGCGGCGCCACCTTCACGGCCGTGTGTGCGCGCGAGGTGGTGGCACCACCGATCAGCAACGGGATCTCCAGCCCCCGGCGTTCCATCTCGACGGCGAAGTTGACCATCTCGTCCAGCGACGGGGTGATCAGGCCGGACAGCCCGATGATGTCGGCGTCGTGCTCCTCCGCGGCGGCCAGGATCTTCTCGGCCGGCACCATCACACCGAGGTCGATCACTTCGAAGTTGTTGCACTGCAGCACGACCCCGACGATGTTCTTGCCGATGTCGTGGACGTCGCCCTTCACGGTCGCCATGATGATGGTGCCGTTGGTGTCCTTCCCCGCAGCGGCGCCGGTCTCTGCCTTCTCGGCCTCGATGAACGGCAGCAGGTAGGCGACGGCCTTCTTCATCACTCGGGCCGACTTCACCACCTGGGGCAGGAACATCTTGCCCGAGCCGAACAGGTCGCCGACGACGTTCATGCCGTCCATCAGCGGGCCTTCGATCACCTCGATCGGGCGACCGCCGGCGGCCGCGATCTCGGCTCGCAGTTCCTCGGTGTCCTCGTCGACATGTGCGTCGATGCCCTTGACCAGCGCGTGCGTGATCCGCTCGCGTACCGGGAGGGAACGCCACTCGGCCGCCGCAGGGTCTTCGGACTTTCCCTTGCTGTTGAACCGTTCGGCGATCTCCAGCAGTCGCTCGGCGGCATCCGGGCGGCGGTTCAGGACGACGTCCTCGATCCGGTCCCGCAGCTCGGGGTCGATCGAGTCGTAAGGCACCAGCGCGCCGGCGTTGACGATGCCCATGTCCAAGCCGGCCTTGATGGCGTGGAACAGGAACACCGCGTGGATCGCCTCGCGAACGGGGTTGTTGCCCCGGAAGGAGAACGACACGTTGGAGATGCCGCCGGAGATGTGCACCCCGGGCAGGTTCTCCTTGATCCAGGCGCAGGCCTCGATGAAGTCGATGCCGTACGTCGCGTGCTCTTCGATGCCGGTGGCCAGCGCAAAACAGTTCGGGTCGAAGATGATGTCCTCGGCCGGGAAGCCGACCTCTTCGGTCAGGATCCGGTAGGCGCGCCCGCAGATCTCCTTGCGCCGCTCCAGGTTGTCGGCCTGGCCCTGTTCGTCGAAGGCCATCACGACGACGGCGGCGCCGTATTTGCGGCACAGCCTGGCCTCGCGGATGAACTTCTCCTCGCCCTCCTTCATGGAGATCGAGTTGACGATCGGCTTGCCCTGCACGTTCTTCAGCCCGGCCTCGATGACCTCCCACTTGGAGGAGTCGATCATCACCGGGACGCGGCTGATGTCCGGCTCGGCCGCGATCAGCTTGGTGAACCGGTCCATCGCGGCGACGCCGTCGATCATGCCCTCGTCCATGTTGATGTCGATCACCTGCGCACCGACCTCGACCTGCTGCAGGGCGACCGAGAGCGCGGTGTCGTAGTCCCCCGCCTTGATCAGGTTGCGGAACCGGGCCGAACCGGTGATGTTGGTGCGCTCACCGATGTTCACGAAGAGGGAGTCCTCGGTGATGTTGAGCGGCTCGAGACCGGACAGCCGGGTGGCCACCGGGATCTTCGGCACCTCGCGCGGGGGTTTGCCCTCGACGACCTTGGCGATCGCCGCGATGTGCGGCGGCGCAGTTCCGCAGCAGCCACCCACGAGGTTGACCAGGCCGGCGTCGGCGAAGTCGGCGATGTAGCCGGCCTGACGCTCCGGGGACTCGTCGTACTCGCCGAAGGCGTTGGGCAGGCCCGCGTTTGGGTAGCAGGAAACGAACGTGTCCGCGATCCGGGACATCTCGGCGATGTAGGGCCTCATCTCCGGCGCGCCCAGGGCGCAGTTGAGGCCGACCGCGATCGGATTCGCGTGCCTGATCGAGTTCCAGAATGCCTCGGTGACCTGGCCGGACAAGGTCCGCCCCGAGGCGTCGGTGATGGTGCCCGAGATGATCACCGGCCAGCGTCGGCCACGCTCCTCGAACAGCGTCTCGACGGCGAACACCGCCGCCTTGGCGTTCAGGGAGTCGAAGATCGTCTCGATGATGAGGAGGTCGGCACCACCGTCGACCAGGCCGTTGGCGGCTTCGAGGTAGGCGGCGACCAATTGGTCGTAGGAGACGTTGCGGGCTCCGGGGTCGTTGACGTCCGGCGAGATCGACGCGGTTCGCGTCGTCGGGCCGATCGCGCCGGCGACATAACGGGGTTTCTCCGGGGTGCTGTACTCGTCGGCGGCCTTGCGGGCCAGGGCGGCGCCGGCGTAGTTCAGCTCGTAACTGAAGTCCGCCATGTCGTAGTCGGAGAGCGAGATCGCGTTCGCGTTGAAGGTGTTGGTCTCCAGGATGTCGGCGCCCGCCTCGAGGTACTCGCGGTGGATCCCCTCGATGATCTGCGGCTGCGTCAGGTTGAGCAGGTCGTTGTTGCCCTGGAGAGCGGTCGGCCACTCCGTGAACCGGTCGCCGCGGTAGCCGGCCTCGTCCGGCCGGTCCCGCTGGATCGCTGTGCCCATCGCGCCGTCGATCACGATGATCCGCTGGCGCAGAGCTGCAGTTAGTTCGTCGGTGCAGTCGGGGCGGATGTTCGGCGCGAAATCTGACTTGGCGGCGTTCACGTACGTTCCTTCCATAGCGGAAGGCGTCCTTGACTCTTGCCGAGCGTGGCGGAAACCCGCGGGGGGACCCAGGTCCCCCAGAGAGATGTCCGTTGCAACGCCTCTCGGCCAGAAGAGTCTACGTCAGTACCCGACGTCTGGACGCCCAGTTCGACCTGACCCGCTTTACGGTCGCGCTGCCCCGGCGCGCCGCTCCACGGGTCTTGTCGATGTCGTAGTTATTGGTGCTAACCAAATTGCGGCCGAACGTATTTCGTTGATCGCGACGACTTTGTCGGATCCGAAAATGGGAACGGTCACAAGTTAAGGATAGTCGTGCTATCAAAATTCAATGACCGCTTCCCGGCCTATTCGCAGGTAGAGGGCGGTTTTTGCGCTGGGGCACGGGTAAGACACGGGTAATCTGGACCGCCGCGGCGCACGCGACGCGCGGGCAACCGTGGGAATGACCTGCGCGTTTACCGGTGTCAGCCCTCCGACGCCGTAGGCTGAAACTGTGAATTTGCCGGATTTTGGGCCGGACCCTGGGCCGGACGGTGTGCCCAACGGCGGCGACCTGCTGCCCGAACTGCACAACACCGTCGTGGTGGCGGCGTTTGAAGGGTGGAACGATGCGGGCGACGCGGCCAGCGATGCGGTGGCGCATCTGACGTCGACCTGGGACGCGCTGCCGATCGTGGAGATCGACGACGAGGCGTACTACGACTACCAGGTGAATCGTCCGGTCATCCGTCAGGTCGACGGGGTCACCCGGGAACTGGAATGGCCGGCCATGCGGATCTCACACTGCCGCCCGCCCGGCAGCGACCGCGACGTGGTCCTGATGAACGGCGTCGAGCCGAACATGCGCTGGCGCACCTTCTGCGACGAGCTGCTGGCCATCATCGACAAGCTCAACGTGGACACGGTGGTGATCCTCGGGGCGCTGCTGGCCGACACCCCGCACACCCGCCCGGTGCCGGTCACCGGAGCGGCCTACTCCCCCGACTCGGCGCGGATGTTCGGTCTTCAGGAAACCCGCTACGAAGGGCCGACGGGCATCGCCGGGGTGTTCCAGTACGCCTGCGTCGCGGCCGGCATCCCCGCGGTGACGTTCTGGGCGGCGGTGCCGCACTATGTATCGCACCCGCCCAACCCCAAGGCGACGGTGGCGCTGCTGCGCCGGGTCGAGGACGTGCTCGACATCGAAGTGCCGCTTGGCGACCTGCCGGCACAGGCCGAGGCATGGGAACGCGAGATCACCGAGATGGCCGCCGACGACGAGGAATTGAGCGAGTACGTGCACTCGCTGGAACAGCACGGCGACGCGGCCATCGACGTCAACGATGCGCTGGGAAGCATCGACGGCGACGCGCTGGCAGCGGAGTTCGAGCGGTACCTCAAGCGCCGTCGCCCGGGGTTCGGCCGGTAACCCCTGCCGTCCGCGCATACCGGCTAGCCTCGATTTTTCGTCGAGGGTGATTTCGGTCGGACTTGGCGATGGGGTGCGTGGTGTCTGGGGTTTGTGTGGTTTAG
>NZ_MVHT01000141.1 GCF_002086275.1 Mycobacterium intermedium
GGAAGTTGGTGCATAAGGCCCACATTCGGCGTGCTTGGCCGCTGTAGGCGCCTAGCTGGCTTCGCCGGCTTCGCTGAGTGTGGGGCCTGCGGCCCTGCAGCCTTGGAAGTTGGTGCATAAGGCCCACATTCGGCGTGCTTGGCCGCTGTAGGCGCCTAGCTGGCTTCGCCGAGTGTGGGCCCTATGGCCCTGCAGCCTTGGAAGTTGGTGCATAAGGCCCACATTCGGCGTGTATCGCCGCGCTACGGCTTCGGCGTGTATCGCCGCGCATCGGCGGCGGCGCGCCGCCGCGCTAGACGTCGATGACCACCTTGCCGAGCACTTTGCGTTCGGCCACGTAGCGCAGCGCCGCGGGCGTTTCCGCCAGCGGAAATCGGGCGCCGATGTACGGGCGCACCTTGCCGGTGGTGAACAGCTGCGACAGCTCTTCGACATCCCGCGCGTACTCGTCCGGATGCTCGGCCATGAACGTGCGAATCTCCATGCCGCGAACCGTAAGATCCTTGAGCAGCACGAGGTTGAGCGGAATCGCCGGGATGCTGCCGGCCGCGTAGCCGAGGGTGACGAACATTCCGCCGCGGGCCAGTCCGCGTAACGCCGGCTCCGCATAGTCACCGCCGACGGGGTCGATGACCACCCGGGCGCTATCGCCGGTGAGCTCCCGGATGCGTGATTTCAGATCCTCGCGGTCGTAGTCGACGGTCGCTTCGGCGCCACGCTGGCGGCACAACTCGAGCTTCTCCGGGCTGGAGGCCGCCGCCAGCACCCGCGCCCCGAGGGCCACAGCGAGATCCACGGCGGCCAGTCCCACCCCACCCGCGGCCCCCAGTACCACGACCCAATCCCCGGCTGCCACTCCGGCGGTCGAGCGCAGGGCGTGGTATGCGGTGCGGTAGGTGACGCCGAACACCGCCCCCGAGGCGAAGTCGGCGTCGTCGGGCAACGGCGTCGCCAGGTCGGATTGGAGGAGCGCCAATTCGGCGAACGCCCCGAACGTGGTCCCGAACACCCGCTGGCCCGGCTGAAACGATGCGCCCTCGCCCGCGGCGATCACTTCACCGGCGATCTCATTGCCAGGTATGAACGGCGGGGGAATCTTGACCTGGTACTTGCCCGCAATGAACAGCACGTCGGGAAAATTGACTGCCGCCGCGTGCACCCGGACCAGCAACTGACCGGGGCCGGCGACCGGGTCATCGACCTGGTCGAATACCAAGTCCTCCGGCGGGCCGTAGGCGCGGCAGACGATCGCACGCATCAATCAACTCCTAACCCGCGCAAGCAAAATTGCACGAGATGCTCGACGTCGGCCGACTCGGGGCGGTCGGCCGAACCCAGGTAGCGTCGCATGGTCGCCGTCGTGCAGCTGAAGACGGCCTCGACATCGCGGTCGACATCCGCGCTACCTAACGCTGTGATCGGTTCGATCAGCAGATCACGCAGCGGGCCCGTCAGCTCCTGGGCGGCGGCATCCGACCCGGTGGCGACGGCCAACTGCCCCGCGGCAGCCCGGCTCATGCTCAGCAGGTGCGGGTCGGCAACCTGGGCCAGGGTGCCTTCGATCCAGCGCGCCACTTTGTCCTGCGGCCGGGATTCCTTGGCCATCTGGTGCTCGAGGTAGGACACGACGATCGCCACCCCGCGTTCCATGACGGCCAAAATGAGGTCGTCTTTGCCGGCGAAGTATCGGTAGAACGCCTTGTTGGACGAGCCCGCCTCGGCGACGATGTCACTCACCCGCGGCGGCTCGGGCGCCACCCGTTCCATTACCCGTACCGCCGCCGCCAGGATGCGTTCCACCTCCTCGGTGGCGCCGCGGTGACGGTCGTCGAGCGCGCGTTCGACGGCCGCGATGACCCTGCTGTTCACGGCTAATCAGGCAGCGCCGGAACGCGATCGAGGAGGTCACCGTACTTCTTGCGGGCGGCCTCGCGGCGGACGTCGAGCAGCTCGCTGGGCCATTCCGCGTCCTCGGCGTCATAACCCCTGAGCAGCATCTTGGCCAGGTTGACCTTGTGTGCTTCGGTCGGCCCGTCGGCCAGGCCGAGCGCGATGCCGCCGAGCAAGGCGTTGACCAAAGGCAGCTGATCGGTGAGTCCGAGCGCGCCGTGCACCTGGATGGCGCGCAACGCGATCGACTTGAGGACTTGGGACGCCAGGATCTTGCACGCCGCGATCTCGGTGCGCGCGGCCTGCTCGTCACCGTTGTCGATCAGCCAGGCGGCGTGCAGCACAGTGAGCCGGAACGGGATCAGCTCGGTGTACGAGTCGGCGATGAACTCCTGCACCAACTGCTTGTCGGCCAGCGGACTGCCCTGGGTGAAACGGCTTTTCGCGCGCCGCGACATCATCTCGACGGCACGCTGCGCGACCCCGATCGACCGCATCGCGTGATGTAGCCGTCCGCCGGCCAGTCGGGTCTGCAGGATCAGGAAGCCCTGGCCCGGCTCGCCGAGCAGCGCGTCCGGCCCCACTCGCACGCCGTCGTAGCGCACCAGGGAATGGCCGGGTTCGTGTGCGTCCGCTCCGACCAGGTGGTAGTCGGCTTCGATGGTCAGGCCCTCGGTACCGGCCGGAATCAGGAACGTCGAGGCGCCGCGATGGACGGGTACGTCGGGATCGGTGATGGCGACCACGATGAAGAACGAGGCGACGGAAGCGTTGGACGAGAAGAACTTTCGCCCGGTGATCACCCAGTCGTCACCGTCCCGGACGGCTCGGGTCTGGAAAACCCGTGGGTCGGAACCCCCTTGCGGTTCGGTCATCGAGAAACAGGAGAAGATCTCCCCGGACAACAGCCCCGCCAGATAGCGGTCCTTCTGTTCCTGGGTGCCGAACCGGGCCAGGATCTCCGCGTTGCCGGTGTCGGGCGCCTGGGTCCCGAAGACGATGGACGCCCACGGGCTACGCCCCAGGATCTCGTTGATCAGCGTCAGCTTGACCGCGCCAAAACCCTGCCCGCCCAACTCGGGTCCCAGATGCGGGGCCCACAAACCCTGGTCGCGCACCTGCTGTTTGAGCGGGTCGACGATGCGGCGGCGCTCTTCGTTGAGCGGCAGGAACTCGCAGCCCGGAAACAGCACTTCCAGTGGCTCGACCTCTTCCCGCACGAATTCGCGGACCCATTCGAGCTTTTTCTCGAACTCCGGTTCGGTGGAAAAGTCCCAAGGCATTTTCGATACTCCTGTCGTTACGGGATTCCGCCGTCGGCCCGCACGATGGAGCCGGTGGTGAAGCTGGACGCGTCGGAAGCTAAGAACAATGCGGCGCCGACGATTTCGGCCGGGTTGCCGGCGCGCTGCAGCGAGAGGTGCGCGAACCTGTTGGTGGTGTCCTGCTCGAGGTTCCAGGCCTTGCTGACGTCGGTCAGGAAGGGGCCGGCCATCAGCGTGTTGACCCGGACGGCAGGTCCGAACGCTCGTGCCATCCCCTCGGTCATCGCATTGAGCGCGGCCTTTGCCGAGGCGTAGGGGACGATGTCGGGACTCGGACGGAGCGACCCCGCCGAACTCACGTTGATGATGGATCCGCGCCCTGCGGCGACCATCCGCTCGCCCACCAGTGCCGAGAGCCGAAACGGGCCCTTGAAGTTGAGATTGAGGATCGCGTCGAACAGCTTCTCGCTGACGTCGCTCAGCTTGTCGTACAGCGGTTGCATGCCGGCGTTGTTGATCAAGGTGTCGACCTTGCCGAATCTTTCGTAGACCGCGTCGACCAGGCCGTCGAGCTGTTCCCAGCGGCCCACGTGTACCTGGTAGGGCATTGCGGTGCGCCCGGTCTCGGCCTCGATCTCCTCGGCGGTGGCCACGCAATTGTCCATCTTCCGGCTGGCGATCACCACGTCTGCCCCGCACCGGGCCGCCGCGAACGCCATCTCCCGCCCCAACCCGCGGCTGCCGCCGGTGATGAGCACCACCCGATCGGTGAGGTCGAAAAGCTGGTCGGCGTAACCCATTTCAGCGTCCCTTGGTCGATCGAGCGAGTTCGGCGGCGGTGCCGATGAGCTGCAGGATCATCGGGCCGAACGCTCCGGTGATCTTGGGGTCGACTTTTCCGGTGCGCACCCCAGCCGCGTATGTCTTCTCCAGCACGATGCCCAGCTTCCAGTTCGCCAGCACCAGGTAGTAGTCGATGTTCTCGGTGGACAGGCCGCTGATGCTCTCGTAGTGCTGCAGTAGTTCACTTCGCGTGGGCATGCCGGCCATGTCCAGATAGAACCCGTCGGCGCGGGGCTCCTCGCCGTCGTACCCCAACAGCGCCCACGCCAGGTCCAGCAGCGGATCGCCGACGGTGGTCATCTCCCAATCCACGATCGCGGCCAGCCGGGCCGGCTCCCCGTGCGCGAACATCACGTTGGCGAACTGGTAGTCGCCGTGCATGATGCCCGGCGTGTAGCGCTCGGGACGGTTGCGGCGCAGCCAGTCCGACGCCTCGTCCAGACCCGGGAGATCGCGCACCCGGTAGGCGTCGAGAAATTTCAGCCAGCGGTCGACCTGGCGCTCGTGGAATCCGTCCGGACGGCCGAAGCCTTCGAGGCCCTGCGCGCGCCAGTCCACTCGTCCCAATTTCGCCGCTCCTTCGACGAGTTGGAACGCCAACCCGCGCCGCGCCGCCAAGTCGGTATCGAAGGGGGCGCGCCATCCGCCGTCCATCGGGCTCCACCCGTCAATCGCCCGCATCACATAGAACGGCATGCCCAGCACCGAGCCGGACTCGTCGGCAGCGATCAGCTCGGCGTGCGGCACATCGGTGCCCGACAAGGCCCGCACCAGCCGGATCTCGCGCAGCAACCCGTCGATTCGGGCGGCGTCAGCCCGGGGTCCGGGCATCCGCAGCACCATGCGCTCGTCGCCGCGAGTGATCAGGTAGAGGGTGTTCTGCGATCCCCCACTCAGTTGCTCGAGCACCGGCTGTTCGCCACTGCCCGGGGCCTTTTCGGCATCCAGCCATCGTGAGAGCGCTACCGCATCCATTGCGCACACCCCAATCTCCAATCGGAGAATAACATTCTCCCGTCGGCTGCGACCCCGCCCGCCGGTCATGCGACGCTTAGCCCATGCAACTTCTTCTGGTTCGCCATGCGCTTCCATTGCGCAGCGATCACGGCGAAGGTTCCGACCCCCACCTGTCCGATGCCGGACTGGAGCAGGTCGCGCGGTTACCCGAGGCGCTCGCGCGGTTTCCCATCTCTCGCGTGGTGAGCAGCCCGCAGCGACGCGCCGTCCAGACCGCCGAACCGGTGGCGGCGGCGCGGGGGTTGACCATCGACATCGACGACCGGTTGGCCGAATACGACCGCAACCTGCCCGCCTACATCCCGGTGGAGCAAATCCGTCAGGAGTTCCCCGAGGAATGGGCAAGGATGGCCCAGGGGCACCTGCCCAGCGCGGTCGACGAGGACGCCTTTCGGGCGCGGGTGCGCGCGGCGATCGACGACCTGGTGGTTTCCGCCGGCGCCGATGAGACGGTTGCCGCGTTCAGCCACGGCGGGGTGATTAACGTGATTCTGCACGAGATCCTGGGGACGGCGCGGCTGTTGTCGTTTCCCATCGACTACGCCTCGGTGACCCGCTTGTTGTTCTCCCGTTCCGGGCAGGCGACGGTGGCGACGGTGAACTCGACCGAACATGTTTGGGATTTGCTGCCAAGGAATCAAAGGTGGTAGCTGTCAACGGTGATAGGAATATGCGGTGACCTCGACTGACCGCCTCGACGGCCTCGATCTGGCCGCACTGGACGGGTACTTGGCTTCCCTCGGCATCGAGCGTGTGGGTGAGCTTCGCGGCGAGCTGATCTCGGGTGGACGCTCCAATCTGACGTTCCGTGTTTATGACGACGCGACGAGCTGGCTGGTGCGCCGTCCGCCGTTGCATGGGCTGACGCCGTCCGCGCACGATATGGCCCGCGAGTACAAAGTCGTTGCTGCGCTACAGGACACGCCCGTTCCGGTGGCGCGCACCATCGCCCTGTGCGACGACGACGCGGTGCTGGGCGCGCCGTTTCAGATCGTCGAGTTCGTCGACGGGCAGGTGGTGCGGCGGCGTGGCCAACTCGAGGCGTTCAGCCGCTCCGCCATCCACGGCTGCGTCGATGCACTGATCCGCGTGCTGGTCGATCTGCACAGCATCGATCCAAATGCCGTCGGGCTGAGCGACTTCGGCAAACCCAACGGGTATCTGGAGCGGCAGGTGCGTCGCTGGGGCTCGCAGTGGGACCTGGTTCGATTGCCCGACGACCACCGCGACAACGACGTCGCGCGACTGCGTTCGGCACTGCAGGAAGCGATTCCGCAGCAGAGTCGCTCGGCGATCGTGCACGGTGACTACCGGATCGACAACACCATCTTGGACAAGGACGACCCGACGCTGGTTCGTGCGGTGGTGGACTGGGAGCTCTCGACGCTGGGCGACCCGCTCAGTGACGCCGCCCTGATGTGCGTGTACCGCGACCCCGCGTTGGACCTGATCGTCAACGCACAGGCGGCCTGGACCTCGCCCCTGTTGCCGACGCCCGACGAACTGGCGGACCGCTATTCGCTGGTGTCCGGGCACTCGCTGGGCTACTGGGAGTTCTACATGGCACTGGCGTATTTCAAGCTCGCCATCATCGCCGCGGGTATCGAATTCCGGCACCGCATGGCCGAGCAAGCGGCCGGGAGGGACGCGGAGTACGACATGGCGTCTGAGGTCGTGGCGCCGTTGATCTCACGCGGCCTCGCCGAGATGGCCAAGCCGCGCAGCTAGCCGCTCTCGGTAGAGGTTCTCGGTAGCCCCGTCAGGGCCGGGCGGGCCGCGTCACCCCGGCAAACCGGCGGTGCCCTTGCTACCGGTGGCGCCGAGGCTGCCCGTGGCGCCGTCGGATGCACCGTCGGCTCCGGACCCGCCCTGTCCGCCCTGACCGCCGCTGCCGCCGGCGCCGGCAGCGCCGCCCGCACCCGCGGTGCCATCGGTACCTGAACCCAGAGCAACGCCGGCCGCTCCGCCGTTGCCGCCGTTGCCACCAGTGCCGCCGGTGCCGCCCTGGCCACCGGTGCCTCCGGTGCCGCCCCGGCCGTTCTGGTTCACCGTCGCGTCGTATCCGACCCCGGCGGCGCCGCCGTCCCCGCCGTCCCCGCCCGTCGCGCCGACGCCGCCCTTGCCGCCGGCGCCGCCCATGCCGCCGGCTCCGCCATTGCCCGAAATCGAACCGCCGGCGCCGCCGGCGCCGCCGGCGCCGCCGCTGCCGCCGGTACCGCCGGTCGCGCCGATACCGCCGGTGCCGCCGTCGCCGCCATTGCCGCCCACCGCCGTGCCGGAGACCGCATGACCGTTCGCCCAGCCGCCGTCGCCGCCGTCGCCGCCCTTGCCGCCGATGCCGCCGGTGCCGCCTTTACCACCGTCGCCGCCCCTGAGGGGGCTGCCTGTGACTGGACCAAGGCTGTCGGCGGAACCGCCGTTGCCGCCGTTGCCGCCCGCGGCCCCGGCCCCGCCTTGACCGCCGTCGCCGCCGTCGCCGCCGGTCGCCGCACTGTTGCTGTTGTCGACGTGAGCCGCACCGCCGACGCCGCCGTCACCACCGACCGCGCCGGCGCCGCCCGTGCCGCCGTCGCCGCCGTCACCGCCGAACGCCGGGGCGTTGTTGTTACTGGTGTTGCCGAGGCCGCCGGAGCCGCCGGTGCCGCCTGGCTGGGAGGCGAGGCCGTTGCTGCCGGTGCCGCCGTCGCCGCCGAAACCAGGCATGACGTTGTTGCCGCCGTTGGTGCCGGAGGCCGCGGGAGGTTGGGTCTGGTTTGGGCCCGGGTTGACGCCGGCCGCACCCAACGCCCCCGCGCCGCCCTTGCCGCCCGCGCCGCCGTTGCCGACGTTGCCGCCGTTGCCGCCGGCACCTCCGGCCCCGCCGTCACCGCCGGCGGCCGTGGCGTTGGCGCCGTTGCCGCCATTGCCGCCGTTGCCACCGCTGGTGGGGGTCTTGCCCGCCGATCCGCTGATGCCGGCCAGCCCGCTCGGACCGCCGGCCGCGCCCGCCTTCCCGGCGGCCCCGCCGATGCCGCGGTCGCCGCCGTCGCCGCCGTCTCCGCCGTCGCCGGCGGGGTTCATGCCGAGAACCAGGCCGTTGCCGCCGTTGCCGCCGTTACCACCCTTGCCGCCGTCACCGCCGTTGCCGGCTGCGCCGCCGTTACCGTCCACCCCCACTTTGCCGAACTTCGATGCACCGCCGGTTCCGCCAGCTCCGCCGTCGCCGCCCTTACCGCCGTTTGCGCCGCTGCCACCTTTGGTGCCGTCGGAGCCGTCACCTGCGCCCAGGCCGCCGTCGATCCCGTCGCCGCCCTTGCCGCCGTCGCCGCCGTCACCGCCGTTACCGCCGGCCCCGCCGTGACCGGCGTTGCCGCCATCGCCGCCGGCGGACCCGGCGGCCCCACCGTCGCCGCCCTTGCCACCGTTGCCGGCGCTCTGGCCGACGGTGCCATTGCCTCCCGCGAGGACCGCAGTACCTGCGGCGCCGTCGGCGCCGTCCGGGCCGTCCCCGCCGCGGCCGCCGTTGCCGCCGTTGCCGCCGTTGCCGACCAAACCGCCGGCACCGCCCTTTCCGCCATTGCCGCCTTGTGCCTGAATGGCGAAGACACCGTCGGCCCCGTTGCCGCCGTTGCCACCGTTGCCGCCGCTGATGGGGGTGGCGCCGTTGCCGCCGTTGAGGCCGTTGAGCCCGCCTGGACCACCCGCCAGACCGGCGATCCCAGCGGTGCCGCCCTTGCCGACGTTGCCGCCGTTGCCGCCGTTGCCGCCGCCGCCTTGGCCGTTCGTGGAGGTGTGCGTGATAAGCCCGTCGGCGCCGTTGCCGCCGTTGCCTGCCGCGCCGCCGTTGCCACCGCTACCGGCGAAGCCGCCATTGCCGGCGAGGCCCACGTTGCCGTTGGTTGCCGCGCCGCCTTTGCCGCCGTTGCCGCCATTGCCGCCGGCGCCGCCGGCACCGCCGTGACCGCCCTGGCCACCGTCGCCGACGTTCGTAACGGTGACGACGCCGTCGGCGCCGTTGATGCCGGCGCCGCCCTTGCCGCCATTGGCGCCATGACCACCCGCGCCGCCGGCTCCGCCATTGCCGGACGTGCTGCCGCCGGCGCCGCCGGCGCCACCAGCGCCGCCGTGACCGCCGTTCTGGCCGTCCGTGCCGCTTTCGCCCGCGTTGACGCCGTCGACGCCCGCTTTGCCCGCGGCACCGTTTCCGCCGCGGCCTCCGGCGCCACCGTTGCCGACCGCGCCGCCGTCGCCGCCGGCCCCGCCGATCCCGCCGTTACCGCCCGCGGTGGTGGCATCGGCGCCGTCTCCGCCTCGACCGCCGTTTCCGCCGATCGCGGGTGTGCTGCCGCCCTTGCCGTTGGCGCCGTCCGATCCGCTGGCGCCGCCGGCGAGTCCGCCCTTGCCGGCCGCACCGCCGTCGCCCACGTCGCCGCCGTTGCCGCCGGCTCCGCCGTTACCGGCCACGCCGCCGACCACCGCGCCGTTGCCGCCGGCCCCGCCGTCGCCGGCTGCGCCACCGGCGCCGCCGTTGCCCGCCTGACCGCCGTTGCCGTCCTTGCCCGCCGTGCCGTGTGTCGACGCGCCGCCGGCGCCGCCTTTACCGCCGTTGCCGGCAGCCCCACCGTCTCCGCCGTCGCCGCCGGCCTGGCCGGCGGTGCCGTTGCCGCTGCCGTCGGTGATGCCCGGGTTGCCGTTGACGCCCGCTCCGCCGGCCCCGCCGTCGGCGCCCTTGCCGCCCTGGCCGCCGGCCCCGCCGTCGCCGGCCTTCGATCCGCCGGCGCCGCCGGCGCCGCCGGTCCCGCCGTTGCCGCCGGTCTGACCGTCCGTACCGCTCTCTCCGGGGTTCATCCCGTCCAAGCCGGCCTTGCCGATGAATCCGTTGCCGCCGGAGCCGCCGGCGCCGCCGTCGCCGACGTTGCCGCCGTTGCCGCCGGCCCCGCCGTTGCCGCCGTTCATTCCGAAGCTGTTGCCGCTGGCGCCGTCGCCGCCGATGCCGCCGTTGCCGCCGTCGATGGGCGTGAAGCCGGCCTTTCCGTTGGCGCCCGCGGCTCCGCTGGGGCCACCCGCGAGCCCGCCGGTTCCGGCCGCACCGCCGTCGCCCACGTTGCCGCCGTTGCCGCCTTCGATGATCAGCACCGGAACCTTGATCCGCTCGTACCGCCTCACGCTCGACGGGATGGCCGGCGGT
>NZ_MVHT01000142.1 GCF_002086275.1 Mycobacterium intermedium
GTCGCCGGCAACAACACCGTCGCCGCCGTTACCCCCGGCGCCGCCATTACCCCACAACAGCCCCCCGGGCGCGCCTGCCTGGCCAGTCCCGGGCGCCCCACCAGCGCCATCACCGATCAACTTCCGTCCCAGCAGCAACTGGCTCGGCGTATTGATCACATCCAGGACGGCCTGCTCGACCATCTGGAGCGGCTGGGCGTTAGCGGCCTCGGCAATCGCATAGGCGTTCCCGGCCTCGGTCAGCGATCGCACAAACTGCCCGTGAAACACCGCGGCCTGAGCGCTCAGCGAGCGATACTCCTGCGCGTGCGCGCCGAATAACGCCGCTATCGCCTCCGAAACCTCGTCCGCAGCCGCCGCCAGCACCTGCGTCGTGGGACCCGCCGCCACCGCATTCGCCGCGCTGATCGTCGCCTCAATCTCGGCCAAGTCCGCGGCCACCGCGGCCACTATCTCCGGCGAGACCGTCAACAGCATGACGATTCCTCCAACACCAGCGGCGCAAACACCACTCGGTCGCTGGTCACAAAGACCGCCGGTGACAACGCTGCTCTTGTGCGACAACCGGCTCGGGGTACTAGTCGTTGGACGTCGCCGAATTGCTGGCGTAGGACACTAACTACTCCTCTCGGATCAGCCGAGAAAACTGCCAGCCTTGGGTGAGTTATCACCGAAAACCGGCTCGAAAATGGCGCTTCCAGGAATTCCGATGTCGATCGCGACGCCGTACGCGCCATTGAAGTTGTCATTGTTGAAAGCGAGTTGATTATTGAGCTAGACACCGAGAGGGTCATCAAACTCAACTCCTCTCGTCAGTTGCCACCAAAGCCGAGGAAGCGTGCCCGATCAGCTATCACCGACTACCTTCTGCGACGAAGTATCGTGCGCCGTTTTCCCGTTGTCGCCGGTCTGGAAAAAGTTGAGACGAGCTAGCAGCCAGCGCACGACGGAATGTCTCACGGCAGGCGTCCTACCTGCGAAAATGACGATTCGAATGCGCAAGAAAGTCGCAGCTTGCGACAATTTTGTTCGAGGCGAAGCCCCTTAACTTCGCGCAGTTTTGGCCTGATCGACTACCAGGCGCCCGTTGCCGAGTACTGGCACGCGTTCGGGGCCAACGCCAAGTCTCATGATCGTTTTGCCGTCGATGGTGGAATCGAACTGGAAGTCCAGCGCCCACACCACCTTCGGCGCGGTTCAGCCCCTTGACCGGCGGCAGGCGCCATCGCAGCGCGGCCTCGCAGCGCGACGGAAAGCCACTACCACCCTCTAAGCCGCAATGCGTCGTCGATTCGGCCACACTCGACGAGGTGCCCAATAAGCATTGTCCGCATCGCACGCCGCTGGCCGTCGGCGTCGGCGAGATCCGGAACCGCGAGGTTATGTAGAGCGAATCCGTGCGCAAGAGCGACAAAGGCTTCAGCAACATCCTGGGCCTGGGGTGCACCGGTTGCGGTAATGGCGACCGCCGTGACATTGCGCGCGG
Organism: Mycobacterium intermedium; assembly: GCF_002086275.1. Taxonomy (GTDB): domain Bacteria; phylum Actinomycetota; class Actinomycetes; order Mycobacteriales; family Mycobacteriaceae; genus Mycobacterium; species Mycobacterium intermedium. The sequence goes on from NZ_MVHT01000142.1 coordinate 1,487, forward strand.
CGGTCAAGGCCTCGGCGAGGGTGTCACGAAACTCGGGATAGCGCGCGGCGGTGAGGTAGGCCTCCAGTAGTGCAGCGGTTTCTGGCCACCGCGGCGCGGCCGCAGCAGCAAAGGCAGTCGTTATCTCCTCAGGAGTCCGGCGCTGATCGGTGAGGATCTGCGCCAGTGCGTTCAGGTGGGCGATGTCCTGGCCGGCAAATACGAGGAGCGCCTCGCGGCCTAAATCGGCGATCGAATCGTAGAAATAACCGATCGTCGCCAGCGGTAAACCCGCCTGCTCGGTAACCGCACGGTGCGTTATGCCAGCGAAGCCTTTTGCGGCGGCCACTTCGAGGGTCGCACGCAGCAACGCATCTTTTCGCGCCTGCGCACGTGCCTGATGTCGCGGAGTTTTCACGGTCAATTCTTACCCGAAGTTAGATGGCCTTGTGAACTGATTTGCAGTGTTGCGCTGGGGTTGTTGCAGGGGGTGCGCTGTTTTGTCGTGTTAGTACGGCAGCCGTAGATCGTGATCATTGGGTTTTCTCGTCGTCGGCAGTGGGATTGGCGAGCTCGGAACTGGCGTTGTCGTCACCATCTTGGCCATGCCAGCGGGCTGGTGATGGTGCGGATTGTAGTGAGTAGTAATGCGTCGACGGGCGGCAGCATTCGTCGACAGTCGACGCGATTGGTAGGTCAACGTGGTCGCGTGTTCTCGAGTTCCCGCGGTGGCCGCCGCGCGGAGTCATGGTTGCAGCACCAAACTTCCCCCCATCATAACCTGGAACTTCTTCTGGATTTTTGTCCGAAAGTCTCCTACCATCTGACGCGTGGCCCGCATGCATGCGTTTTGCGACGACTTTCTGGCGGACCATGATGCGGTGGCCCTCGAAGCCCTGGTCCGGGATGGTGAGGCCAGTCCGGCCCAGCTGGCCGCCGCCGCACGGGAGCGGGCCGCACGCGGGGCGTACCTCGCGCCCATCGCCTCCGATGCATTCAACGATCCACGCCCCTCGCGGCCGGGCCGCTTCTTTGGTGTTCCGACGTTCGTGACGGACAACCTGAACGTCGTGGGGATGCCGACCAATCATGGCACGAAGGCCTGCACCGCCAAGCCGGCCAAGTACGACGACGGCCCGCATCCAACCACTCACACACCGTTGGTTGTGTGTAGATGAAAACCTGGACCAATTTCGCCGGCGACCAGACTTGCCGCCCCGCCGCCGTGGCGCGGCCCACCTGCCAAGACGAACTCGCCGCAGCAATCGCGAGCGCCGCACGGTCTGGGCGACGCGTTCGAGTGGCTGGTGCAGGACATTCCTTCACCGACGCCGTGCTCACCGACGGGACACTGATCGACCTGTCGGGCATGAACCGCGTCCTCGACATCGACCACGAATCGGCCCTGGTCCGCTGCCAAGCCGGCATCTCCCTGGGCGCCTTGAACACGACGATGTGGGAAAGCGGCCTCGCTTTTGCGAACCTCGGCGACATCGACGTCCAATCGATCGCTGGGGCCACGGCCACCGGCACCCACGGCACCGGTCACACCCTGCCCAACCTGTCAGCATCGCTGCACTCGATTGAGCTGACCCTCGCAGACGGCGCGACGATCGAAGTAAACGCCCACAATGACCCCGCCGCATACAGAGCCGCGCGGGTCAGCATTGGCGCGCTCGGAGTCGTCAGCGCCGTCACGCTGCAGGCCGTCCCAGCGTTCACCCTCCACGGAGTCGATACCACGATGCCCTTCGAGAAGGTCCTCGGCGAACTCGATGACCTGATCAAAGCCAACGACCACTTCGGCTTCTTCGCATTCCCGCACAGCGACATGGTGCTCACCAAAACCTGGAACCGCACCGACGCCGCGCCGGCACCGCCCAGCCGAGCAAGCCAGTGGCTCCACGATGTCGCGATCACCAACTATGCGTATTGGGGTGCCTGTCTTGCCGGCCGCGCGTGGCCCCACCTAATACCCGCCATCAACCGCGCCTGCACCCGTCTCGCGGGTACCACGCGGCGCACCGATCGCTCCTATCGAATCTTCGCAACACCACGACGCGTACCCCTGACCGAGATGGAGTACGCCATCCCCATCGAACATGCCGCCGAAGCCGTCCGCCTCGTCCGCGACGTCGCGTCCCGCCACAAGGCGCCAACCCCCCTCGAAGTGCGATTTGTCGCCCCGGACGACGCCTACCTCAGTCCCGCCGCCGGTCGGCAAACCTGCTATATAGCCGTGCACCAATTCAAAGGCCTGCCCTGGGAAACGTTCTTCCGCGAGGTAGAACAGATCATGCTGGGCTTCGACGGACGCCCGCACTGGGGCAAGCGCCACTTCCGCACAGCCGACACGCTGCGCCCCACCTATCCCGACTGGGACGCCTTCGCCGCAGTACGGTCCCGCCTCGACCCGGCCGGCCTATTCACAAATAATTACGTTTCACGGGTGCTGGGCCCGGTACCCGAATGACCGCCCACCTCCACCAGCGCTTTCCCGAGCTGCGCGACACACTCCAACACGTCGCCCTCGGAAGCGCTCCCACACCCGTGCATCAACTATCACGCCTCACGACTACCGACACTCCGGTCTGGATCAAAGACGACGGCACTTACGGCAACGGGGGCTGGGGTGGGAACAAGGTCCGCAAGCTGGAATGGCTGCTGCCCGAGGTCAAGCGCCAACGCCGAAACACCATCCTTACCTTCGGCGGCATCGGCACCAACTGGGGCCTAGCCGCCTCGCTATACGCCCGCGCATGCGGTATCCACACTGCCCTCGCGCTTATCAACCAGCCAGTAGACAGCCATGTAACAGCCCAGCTCAAACGCCTCCGCGCATCCGGCGCCGACATTTACTTGACCCGCAGCAAGTCACGCACCATCGCGGCCGCGCCCTTCCTCTACCTGCGCCACCGTCGGCCCTACCTGCTACCGGCCGGCGGCTCTTCACCATTAGGAACGCTCGGGTACGTCGAGATGGCATTCGAACTCGCCGCTCAGATCCAGGGCGGCACCATGCCCACACCATCGTCGATCGTCACCGCAGTCGGGTCCGGCGGTACCGTCGCCGGCCTGCACCTCGGTCTCGCGCTGGCCGGTCTTACCGACACTCAAGTGATTGGCATCGTCGTCAACGACACGCTGCGCCTAAATCATCAATCGATCACATCCCTCGCACGTCGAGCAGCACGCCTACTGCGGAATCGCGGCGCAAACCTGCCGCCCATCCACTTGCGTGCAGACCGCCTACTTCTTCTGCGACACTGGCTCGGCGCGGGCTACGGCCACCCAACCAGCGGGGGCGCACGCGCACTGAAACTCGCGCGCGACACCGAGCAACTCGAACTCGATTCTGTCTACACTGCCAAGGCCATGGCCGCCCTTCTCGACCTCACCGCCAATGGACGACTGCCCGATGGACCCACCCTCTATCTTCAGACGCACGGGCCCCGCTAGCGAGATCGCAAAAGCATCGCGAGACTAGTTGTCAGCACACTTTTTTGGATCCGTCGCGCCCGCTCCGGCGACTTTATGCGGCGGCTGCGCAGCCTCAGCGACGTGCCTCCAACCTGGCGGGCGTCGGTCACATGGATATCTCTCGCCGACGAAGTATGGATATCTTTCTAGATCTAATCCAGAATTTTATCTAGTTTAGAAAACTCTGGACTTGCCCGTTTTCAGCATCACGAGCCCGGGTTTACGGTGCATTGCACGGGAATTCCGCAGTTAAGCGCTTCACGATCACCAAGCTCCACACCTTGCTGCCCGCCAGGGATATGTTAGGCCGCCTGGAGTTCTTCGGACCCCAAAACTAGAACTATTTCTAGGTTATGGTGTAACTTGACGCTACAACGCTCGTCCTGCTCGACGGGGTGCGGGCGGCGTTGACAATTGCCCGGCCTGCGGCGGTGTCCTCGGCTCCGCTGTCGGACTTTTCGAACATTTGCCCTGTTGTGTTGGACGGAAGGACAGTCGTCGATGAGCTTTTTCGTGTTGCCGCCGGAGGTCAATTCGGCGCGGATGTTCGCCGGCGCAGGCTCGGCTCCCATGTTGGAGGCAGCCGCTGCCTGGAATAACTTGGCTTCCGAGCTCGATTCGGCGGCGCGATCGTTCTCCTCGATGATTTCGGGGTTGACCGCCCAGGCTTGGCAGGGGCCGGCGTCGAAAGCGATGCTGGCCGCGGCCGCGCCCTATGCGGGGTGGTTGAGCACGGCGGCATCCCACGCGTCGGGCGCCTCGGCACAGGCCGAAGCGGTCGTGGGCGCGTTTGAATCGGCGGTGGCAGCCACGGTGCACCCGGAACTAGTAGCGGTTAACCGTTCTAACTTTGTGTCCCTGGTGCTGTCGAATCTGTTCGGACAGAACGCGCCGGCGATTGCGGCCGCCGAGAGCATCTATGAGGAGATGTGGGCGCAGGACGTGGCCGCGATGGTGGGATACCACGGTGGAGCGGCGGCGGCTGTTGCCCAGTTGACCGCGCCGGCCGCGTCGGCATTACCCAACTTCGGTTACGGCAATATCGGTCAGGGCAATGTCGGCTTCTTCAACACCGGCACGCTCAACTTCGGTATCAGCAACATCAGCCCGAACTTCACCCCGACCGACCCGGCCATCCTGTTGGGCGGGGTAGGAATCGCCAACAACGGCCTGAACAACTTCGGCGCTTGGAACACCGGCTCGCTCAATATGGGTATCGGCAACGTCAGCCCACACATCACTCCCACCGACCCCCTGACCCAATTCGGTGGCGTGGGCATCGCCAACCACGGCATCAACAACGTCGGCATCGGCAACGTCGGCGCCAACAACTCAGGATTACCGTTGGGACCCTTGGGGCTACTGGGGATAGGCAACAACGGCACCTTCAACCAGGGCTTCTTCAACACCGGCAACCACAACCTGGGCGCCTTCCTGCACGGTGACAACCTCATCGGCGTCGGACCCCTCCACATCAGCAGCAGCGCTCTAAACGGACTACTACCCGGGGCCGCCGCGTCGGCATTACCCAACTTCGGTTACGGCAATATCGGTCAGGGCAATGTCGGCTTCTTCAACACCGGCACGCTCAACTTCGGTATCAGCAACATCAGCCCGAACTTCACCCCGACCGACCCGGCCATCCTGTTGGGCGGGGTAGGAATCGCCAACAACGGCCTGAACAACTTCGGCGCTTGGAACACCGGCTCGCTCAATATGGGTATCGGCAACGTCAGCCCACACATCACTCCCACCGACCCCCTGACCCAATTCGGTGGCGTGGGCATCGCCAACCACGGCATCAACAACGTCGGCATCGGCAACGTCGGCGCCAACAACTCAGGATTACCGTTGGGACCCTTGGGGCTACTGGGGATAGGCAACAACGGCACCTTCAACCAGGGCTTCTTCAACACCGGCAACCACAACCTGGGCGCCTTCCTGCACGGTGACAACCTCATCGGCGTCGGGCCCCTGCACATCCGGAGGTAGATGCGGATCTGGGCAAAGCCACGCCGGGCTACTCCGATATCAGCAATCTTGACGTGGCCACTGCAAATTAGCTCAGACCACCGATGGACCGTGTGGCGTGAACCGTTGATTGTTCAGCCTTGATCCGGCGGGCTGGGGTATGACTGTTCCGCTGGCCCGCTTTGCTGTTGCTTCCTGGCTGTCAGAACGGGTGGTGTCGCTCAAGCCGGGCGGGTGCGATTGTGTTGTGCCACAGCGCAAGCCGTGCTGATTCCCGGGGCCGGCGGCTGTGCAGGTGGCTAGCCGCCCTGGGCGGTCGTCATCGATGCGACGACACTTTGATGTACGTCGCTATTAGCAGCCCAGTCACCACCGAGTGCGTTGAGCGCCGCCCAGTTGCTTTGCCTGCGGCGTGAAAGTGGTTGCATTCCCTCGCGGCCAGCAATCGAAATGCGCTGACCGCCCTTCCCGCTGGCGAATGACAGCGACGGCTGAGAACCCATCTGGGCCGCATGCCAACCTTGCCGCTGACCTAGCGAGCGACATGGTCAGAAATCCGGCAATTCGCCCACCAAATAACTGGAAGATATTCTAGGATTGGCCAATGGCTGGCATACCCGCCCTTCCCCCCACGTTGTGTGCCGCACCTGTCCGTGACGGAGTGCGGACACCGGTCGATGTCGGTGGAACGCCGACTGCAAGTTATGGATCGTTCCTGCCGCTCGCAACCCGCTCACTACGTCCCCCGCGCGCCGTTGACTATTTTGCCCGGCTTGACGAACACACTCCCGTATCGCGAAAGGAATCGCGTCGATGACGTACGTGCTCGCTGAACCACAGATCATGGCAGCAGTCGCCGAGGATATCGAGTGGATCGGTGCATCAATCGAGGTGGCCAATACTGCCGCGGCAAACTCGACCTCCCATGTGCTGGCGGCCGCCACCGACGAAGTGTCAGCAGCCATCGCGAAACTGTTTGCCGACCACGGGCACGAATACCAAGCTGTCGCGAACCAGGTTAGGGCGTTTCACAGTCAACTCCACCAGTCGCTCACTGCAGCGGCGGGTGCCTATGTGCAAGCCGAGACCACCAACGTCGCCGCCCTCCTGGGCGCGGCAAGAGCTCCCTTCGCCTCCACCGCGCCGACCGCGGCTGCTATTCCACCATTCCCGGCAAACGATGTGACATTGTTCCCCGGGGCCACCGGATTCCCCATACCAACACCAGCTCAGATTGAGGTCGTTAATTCGCTCTTCGTCAGGTCAACCGGCATCCTGCGGGCCTTGTTCACACCTCAAGAGGGCTACCCAATGACCGGGACCAAGAGCTTGCCGTTCGATACGTCGGTCCGCCTGGGCGTCACCATTCTTGAAAACACGCTCTACGACTTAATCCACAACGAGGGACAGTCGGTGACCGTTACCGGCCTTTCCCAGAGTGCGATTATCGCCACAGACACGATGCGAAACCTCGCTTCGGGAACTTCCATCTTTGGCGCGAGCCCCCCCACTGCCGACCAGCTCAACTTCGTGCTCCTCGGCAATGAATTGACCCCCAATGGGGGCATGTTTTCGCGTTTCCCACAACTGTATCTCCCGAGTGTAGGACTCACATTCGGTGGCGCGACGCCGCCAGACACCATCTATCCGACAGCTAACTACACTCTCGAGTACGATGGATTCGCCGACTTCCCGCGGTATCCGCTTAATATCATTTCAAATCTCAACGCCCTTGCCGGCATATTCTATGTACACCCCGCGTACTTAGACCTCACGCCGGGGCAGGTTGATAACGCAATTCTGTTACCGACGTCTCCCGGTTACTCTGGTGTCACCAGCTACTACATGATTCGGACCCAGAATCTGCCGCTCTTGGAACCGCTACGTGCGATGCCTGTCCTCGGAAATCCGCTAGCAAACCTGGTCCAACCGACCTTGAAAGTCATTGTCAATCTGGGTTACGGTGACCCAGCCTACGGCTTCTCAACAGATTACGCCGATGTGCCAACTACGTTCGGCCTTTTCCCGGATGTGAGCCCGGTCGTCGTTGCCGACGCACTCGCGGCCGGGGTCGAGCAGGGAGTCAACGACTTCGCCCGCGACATGCGGACGATCTTGGCGCAACCAATCACCATGCCGTCCCTGCCGATCTCGTCAACAGCCGACCTTGTGGCGACGTCGCTGACATTACCGTCACCGATGGAGGTCGTGAACACCGCCGCTTCGATTACTGCGAATAGCTATGCGGTCCTACTCCCAACCGCAGACATTGGTCTTTCCATGGTAACCACGGTGCCGGTCTACCTCGTCCAAATCGGCTTGGATCAATTACTACAGGGAAGCCTCATAAATGCCGTCGGATATCCGATTGCGGCTATTGCGGGATTGGGATCGATAGCAGGTGGTATTGAACTTCTCACAATCGGAAAAGCGACGATGAGTAATATTTCCGCAATCCAGCGCCTCACCGCCTAGTATTTGTGAAGCATCGGATTGCATTATCCTATCGCTTATTTCTACACACTGACAACCGCCCTTAACTTCGGCCTATACTGCCAGCGTTATACCGGGATTATTGATTTTCCGCGCGTCGATAGTCGCGATCGTTCACAGGGTGATGGTAGTTGTGTGTGCAAATGCACGGAAGTGCCTGTCTGACCCGTCCCGGCGAGTCCGGAGACTCCCGACCTTGGGAGGATCTGAGTTATGGGACGTGTCAGCAAGTACCCCGACGAGCTGCGTGAGCGTGCGGTGCGCATGGTCGCTGAGGTGCGCCCGCAGTACCCGTCGCAGTGGGCGGCGATCACCGCAGTCGCGGGCATGTTGGGGATCGGAACCCCCGAGACGCTGCGGACCTGGATCCGCCGCTCGGAGGTCGACACCGGTCAGCGTCCGGGTGACGACGCAGATCGCTGAGGAGAACAAGGCGCTGCGCAAGGAGATCGCCGAGCTGCGCCGGGCCAATGAGATCTTGAAAGCAGCGGCGATTTTCTTCGGGGCCGAGCTGTGCGCCACGAGGCGCTTGGTGTGTCGGGAGGTGGTGAGAGACCGTCTCTGTTGGGCCGTCGCAGCGG
>NZ_MVHT01000143.1 GCF_002086275.1 Mycobacterium intermedium
GGAATGGTGGCGCCGGCGACACGGGCGCGGCCGGCGGCAACCCCGGTTTCGCCGGCGGTAACGGCGGCTCCGGCGGCAAGAGCGGCTGGTTTGGCGACGGCGGATCCGGCGGGTTCGGGGGAGCCGGCAACTTCGGTGGCGGCGCCGGTGGTAACGGCGGCATCGCCGGGCTGATCGGCATGGGCGGGGTCGGTGGCAACGGGGGCGCCGGCAATATCGTGGACGGTCGCGGCGGAAACGGCGGCGACGGCGGGATGTTCTACGGCAACGGCGGCAACGGCGGCAGTGCCGGTGGCACCGGAACCAGCGGTGCCAACGGTGGTAACGGCGGCAACGCAATACTGATCGGCAACGGCGGCAACGGCGGGGCCGGCAGCGGGGTGCAGCACGGTGGTGCCGGTGGATCGCGCGGGCGGATCTTCGGCACCGATGGGTTGCCTGGCTGAGGCGACGGTCTGGCGCTAGCCCCCGCGCCTCGGCCGTGGACGCTCACTGGCAAACCCTCGCACCACGTGCGCGCGCACGAAGTCCGCGACCACCTCGGGGTCGTCCATGTTCAACGACGATGACGGAGTGCTGAAGAGCGAGAACAAGATTCGGGCGAACCACTCGCCGGCCGCCGCCACGTCGAGATCCTTACGGACCTCCCCGGTGAGCTTGGCGGCTGACAGGTAGGGCGCGAGGAAATCGACGCATTCGCGCAGCAACACCCCGGCGTCCTTGGTCAGCAGCAGGCTGACCGCGTCTTCGTCGAAGTACTTCTCCGACGCGATCGCCCGTCTGGCCTGGCTCACGAACACCGCCGCCTGGCTGAGCTTTTCCTCCAAGGTCTCGCCCCGGTTCATGGCCTTGGACATCTCCCGGTAGAACTGCTCGGAAGCATGTTCGGCGCTGGCCTCCAGGATGGCAGCCTTGTCGGTGAAGTACTCGTAGACGGTGCTACGGGATACGTTGGCCGCCTTGGCGATGTCGACGATCGTCGTCTTCTCCAGCCCTTGCTTTCGAAAGCACGCGTAGGCGGATTCGATGATGAGCGTGCGCGTATCCGTTGCTTGGTTCGCCGCCGAAACCGGGCCCATGGGCTATCTCGCCGGCTCGAGAATGAGTCCGCTGGTGGGTACCCCGGTGCCGGACGTGACCAGGACGTGTTCGACGTTGTCGACCTGGTTGTACGACGTGCCGCGCACCTGGCGCACCGCCTCGGTGATGCCGTTCATGCCGTGGATGTACGCCTCGCCCAACAGGCCGCCGTTGGTGTTGATCGGAAACTCGCCACCCAGGGACAGCCTCTCTACGGTGGCGAAGTCCTTTGCCTCGCCGCGACCGCAGAAGCCGAGTTCCTCGAGTTGGGTGAAGACGAACGGCGTGAAATGGTCGTAGATGAAGGCGGTTTGGATGTCTTGTGGCTTGAGGCCCGAGTCCCGCCACAACCTTTCGGCGACCACGCCCATTTCGGGCAGCCCGGTGATGTCCTCGCGGTAATAGCTGGTCATCATTTCACCGTTGGCGGCCGCGCCCTGTGCGGCCGCGGTGATGATCGCCGGGGGCTGGCGCAGGTCGCGGGCGCGTTCGGCGCTGGTCACCACCAGCGCGACGCCGCCGTCGCTTTCCTGGCAGCAGTCGAGGAGGCGCAGCACGGGTTCGACGATCCAGCGCGAATTCTGATGGTCTTCCAAGGTGATTGGCCGCTGGTAGAACCACGCGTCGGGGTTGCGGGCCGCGTGCTTGCGATCGACCACCGCGATGCGGCCGAAGTCCTCGTTGGTGACCCCGTAGGTCGACATGTAGCGCTGGGCATGCATGGCCACCCAGCCCGCCGGTGTTATCAGCCCGAATGGCGCGTAATGCGCCATGAAGAGCGGAGTTTCGGCACTGGTACGTCCGCTGCCGCCGAAGCGGAAACCGGACCGCTCGTTGAAGGCTCGCCAGCACACCACCACGTCGGCGACGCCGGTCGCGACGGCCATCGCCGCGTGCACAACGGTGCCCGCCGCCGCACCGCCGCCGTGGTGAACCCGGCTGAAGAAGCTGAGGTCGCCGATCCCCACGTTGCGCGCGATGTCGATCTCGTCGCTGGCATCCATGGTGAACGTCACCATGCCGTCGACGTCGCTGGGCGCCAACCCGGCATCGTCGATTGCGGCACTGACTGCCTCACAGGCCAATTGCAGCTCGCTGCGCCCGGAGTCCTTGGAGAACTCGGTCTGGCCGATGCCGACGATGGCAGCCGCGCCCGGCAATATGCTGCTCACGCGGCGGGTCCGTCCAACAAGCTGACGATGGCCGTGCCCGACACGTGGTTGCCCAGGCTGTTGGCCCCCTGGAAGGTCACCTCGACGAAGTTCTCGCCCGGCAGGTCGTCCGCGCCGCCTTCGGATTTGCCCGTCACGCTGCCGGTGAAGCGCAAGGGGTCGTCCGGAAAACTGGGCACTCCCAGTCGAATCGACAGCTTCTTGACCATCGCCTCGGGACCCGCCCAGTCGGTGAGGAACCGCACACAATACCCGTTGGTGGTCAGGATGTTCATGAACAAGTTGGGCGAGCCCTGCTTCTTGGCGTACTCGTGGTCGTGATGCACCGGCATGAAGTCACGCGATGCGATCGCGCCCGCGACGATCATCGTTGTGGTGATGGGTATTTCGAGCGGCGTTACCTCGTCGCCGACCGAGATGTCCTGCCAGCGCAGCGTCTCGAACTTTGAAGCACGGCTGGTGGTGGTCATTGGAGTCCCTTCGGCCGAAACTGGTGCAGCACAAGGTCGCCAGAGGCACCTTCGAAGGTCTCATAGAAGACCTCGACCGGCATGCCCACGGTGACATCGTCCGGGTCGATGTCGCGGAGGTTGGATAGCAGACGCACCCCCTCGGACAGTTCGACCAGCGCCACGATGTAGGGATAGTCGAAGAACGGAAATCGCGGCTGATGCGGCATCACGTAGCTGTAAACCGTTCCCTCGCCGGATGATTCAATCGCTTCCCAGGACAGCGACCGGCAGTGCGGGCACATTGGGCGTGGGGGATGCCGCAACGTCCCGCACCCGCCGCAGCGCTGGATAAGCAGCTTTTGCTCGCGCAGCCCGTTCCAATAGAACTCCGTGTCCCGGCTGATGGTCGGGGCCAATCGGGTGCTCATCAGCGTGCCGGCTTGAATCGCAGGACCCGGAACCGCTGACGCCCCAACACTTCTCCATCTTGGTTTGTGTAGGTCGTCAACCAGGTCAGGAAGAAGCCGGTACCCAGCGCGGTCTTCTTCTCGTCGGAAACCGATTCGTAGACCGTCGTCGCGCTGATGAGGTCGCCCAGTCGTGGGTAGCGTTCGATTTCGAATTCCGAGTTCGTCGCCACCGTGCTCGTGTAGCCGGCCTCGTCGAGGAAGGCCGTCGGGTTGTTCTTGATTTCCAGTGGAGCGCCGCCACGTTCGCCGATCCCCTCCAGTTTCGGGGACGGCATGGTCCACGTCTGCAGCATGACCGGAGGGGACACGATGCCGCCGAAGCGCGATTTGGCCGCGAACTCCGGGTCGAGATAGACCGGGTTCATGTCGTTGAGTGCATACGCCCAGTGGCGAATCATGGGCTGGTTCACCGGGTCCGGCGCCACCGATGGCTTCCCGGTACCGCCGGTGGGCTGGCCGACGAGTGCCCGCACTTTGGCCTGAACGTCAGAATCGGTCACTTAGGCAGTCCTCCTTGCCGGATGTCTTCGTGCTTGACCAGCGCCCGAAAAGCTTGGTGACGAGGGCCGCGCAGGATCGGCGTGCACGGTACACCTCCCGAGACCCTCGATCCGACAGATCTAGCCAATCTGTCTTGCGAAATGTGTCTACTCTGCGTCCTCAACCGCTGTCAACACAGTGTCAACCTCCTGAAATGTCCTGCAATTCGTCTCGCAATTCGACCCGTGCTCATTGACTGGCGAGTCCGGCCGGGTGTACACCGGGTGTTTAGATGACCGACGCCTGGTGAGGAAAAGCGCATGGCGGAGTTACCCCAGTTAGTTGACACCTACCAGCTGTATATCGACGGGCGATGGGTCGAGCCGGAAGGCGGTCGCTACGACGACATCTCCCCGGCCACCGAGGCGGTCATCGCAACCGCGCCCGACGCCAGCGTCGGCCAGGTCAGCGAGGCGATCGCCGCCGCGCGTCGCGCGTTCGACGAAGGCCCATGGGGCACGATGACCAACCAGGATCGCGCGGCGTGCCTCAACCAGCTGGGCGAGGCGCTGATGAAGAACGCCGACGAGTTCTTCGCGCTGTCCCAGGTGGAGTGGGGATGCATCGCGAACGAGCGGGTAATGCAAGTCGACGGCGCGGCTTTCATGTCCATGTACGCGGCGCAGCTCGCAGCGGAGTTGGCGGACGAACCCGTCACCGGAATCGGCGCCGGCACCACGCTGCTGCGTCACGAGCCGTTGGGCGTGGTGTCGATTCTGACGCCGTGGAACTTCCCGCACTGCCTCAACGTGATGAAGCTGAACAACGCGCTGGCGGCGGGCAACACCGTCGTCCTCAAGCCGTCGCCGCTGACCCCGCTGGCCGGGCTGGCCCTCGCGCGGATCATCGACGAGCACACCGACATTCCGCCGGGCGTGGTCAACGTCGTCACCCCGTCCGGCATCGAGGCCGCCAAGCTGCTCACCACCGACCCGCGCATCGACATGATCAGCTTCACCGGTAGCTCGGTGGTCGGACGCCAAGTCATGTCGGCCGCCGGCGACACCCTGAAACGAATTCTGTTGGAGCTGGGCGGCAAATCGGCCAGCATCGTGCTGGACGACACCGTGGTCACCGACGCCATGCTGGAACAGATGCTGTTCGACTGTTGCTCCCTGCACGCCGGGCAGGCCTGCATCCTGCACAGTCGCCTGCTGCTGCCCGACTCGTTGCACGACGACGTCGTCGACCGACTTGTCGCGCTGGCCCGGTCGGTCAAGGTCGGCGACCCCACCGATCCCGACGTGCAGATGGGTCCGCTGATCAGTGCGGCGCAGCGCGAGCGCGTCGAGGCGCATATCGCCGGCGCGGTGAACGAGGGCGCCAAAGTGGTGACCGGCGGCGGCCGCCCCGCCGGGGTGGATGTGGGCTTCTACGTCGAGCCGACGATCCTGACCGACGTCGATCCGAATTCGACGGTCGCGCAGGAAGAAGTGTTCGGCCCGGTGTTGAGCGTGCTGCGCTACCGCGACGACGACGATGCGGTCGCGATAGCGAACAACTCTCAATACGGGTTGTCGGGCGCGGTCTGGGGCACCGACGTCGACCGCGCCCTCGGAGTGGCCCGCCGCATCCGCACCGGGCAGATCGCGGTGAACGGCATCGGCCCGGGCGCCGCACCGTTCGGCGGCTTCAAACTCAGCGGGTTGGGCCGGGAGGGCGGCGGCATCGCCGGCCTGCACCAGTACATGGAGCTCAAGGCGATCGGGGTTCCGGCTTAGCGGGTTGCGCATTCGTGAAAGGCTTCGGGCATGGTCGTAGCGATTGCCCGCCCCAAGCTCGAGGGGAACATTGCCGTTGGTGAGGACCGGCAGATCGGTTTCGCCGAGTTCGGCGCCGCACAGGGACGCGCGATCTTCTGGCTGCACGGAACTCCTGGCGCGCGTCGACAAATCCCCACCGAAGCCCGCGTCTACGCCGAAGAAAACGACATCCGTCTGATCGGCGTCGACCGGCCGGGAATCGGATCCTCGACGCCCTGTCAGTACGAATGCGTCCTGGAGTTCGCCGACGACCTGCGGACCATCGCCGACACGCTGGGCATCGACAAAATGGCCGTCGTGGGCCTGTCCGGCGGGGGTCCGTACGCGCTGGCGGCCGCGGCCGGCCTGCCCGACCGCGTGGTGGCGGCCGGTGTGCTCGGCGGTGTTGCGCCGACCCAAGGCCCCGACGCCATCCGCGGCGGGCTGATGGACCTTGGCTACGCGGTGGCACCGTTGCTGAAGCTGGGCGGCGCCCCGTTACGGATCGGCGCGACCCTGTTGATTCGGGCCGTCCGGCCGGTTGCGTCGCCCGTACTGGACCTCTATGCGTTGTTGTCGCCCGAGGCCGATCGCCATCTGCTGTCCCGTCCCGAGTTGAAGGCGATGTTCCTCGACGATCTGCTCAACGGCAGCCGCAAGCAACTCGCCGCTCCCTTCGCCGACATCATCGCGTTTGCCCGGGACTGGGGATTTCGGCTCGAGGAGGTGAAGGTCCCGGTCCGCTGGTGGCACGGCGACCACGACCACATCATCCCGTTCTCACACGGCGAACACGTCGTCTCCCGACTGCCCGACGCCAAGTTGTTCCACTTGCCCGACGAAAGTCACCTGGCCGGTCTGGGCCGCGGCGAGGAGATCTTGGCCACGTTGATCGAGATCTGGGACGCTGAACTGCAGAAATAAGTCGCATGTGAGCTATCCGATACGGAAATGTATCGCCAACGCGGTTGTATGTGACAGACTGATTGCCGTGTCCCAGCCTTTCGACGACCGTCCGGCCGACGCTCCCGCGCTGTTCCTCTACCTGACCGACATACCGCGCGCAGGCATCGAATACGGACAACTGCTCACCGTCCTGCCGCTGCAGCGGGTGTTGCCCGCGGGCGACGGCCACCCGGTGCTGGTGCTACCCGGCCTGCTGGCCGGCGATGGGTCCACCTGGATCCTGCGGCGCATCCTGAGCCGGCTCGGTTATCCCGCCTACGGCTGGGGGCTCGGGCGCAACATCGGTCCAACGGCAAAAGTCGTCAACGGGATGAGCGAATTGCTCGACGAGATACACACCCGTCACCAGGCCCCGGTCAGCGTGATCGGGTGGAGTCTGGGCGGCATTTTCGCGCGGAATCTGGCTCGCAAGAACCCGTCGGCCGTGCGGCAGGTGATCACCCTGGGCAGCCCGTTCGGCATGCGGCACGCCAGCGAGTCCCGTTCGACCTGGAGCTTCAACCGCTTGTCCCGCCTGCACGCCGAGAAGCACGAACTGCCGCTGCAGATGGAACGCGAGCCCATGCCGGTGCCCACCAGCGCGATCTACTCGCGGTTGGACGGCATGGTGGCCTGGCAGACGTGCATGAACCCGCTGTCGGAGCGTGCCGAGAACATCGCCGTGCGCAGCAGTCACATCGGTTACGGCCACAACCCGCCGGTGATCTGGGCTATCGCCGACAGGTTGGCGCAGTCCCCGGATGCCTGGACCCCGTTCCGGCCGCCGCCGGTGCTGCGGCCGTTCTTCCCGAAGGTCGACGAGGCGCCCGAGCGGCATGCGTCCGCCGATCCGGAGATACGTCCGGCGTAACCTGCACACGTGCTGCTGGCTTCACTGAATCCCTCGCTCGTCAACGCCACCGATATTGCCGACGCGGTCACCATTGACGGAGTAACCCTCAGCCGCAGTGACCTGGTGGGGGCGGCAACTTCGGTCGCCGAGCGCGTCGCCGGTGCGCAGCGGGTCGCCGTTCTTGCGACGCCGACGGCGTCGACCGTGCTCGCCATCGTCGGCTGCCTGATCGCCGGGGTGCCCATCGTTCCGGTGCCGTCCGACGTCGGGGTGGCCGAACGTCGGCACATGCTTTCCGACTCCGGCGCGCAGGCCTGGCTGGGGCCGGTGCCGGACGAGCCGGAAGGGCTGCCGCACATCCCGGTGCGCTTGCACGCACGCTCCTGGCATCGCTACCCCGAACCGTCGCCCGATGCCGTCGCGATGGTGATCTACACCTCGGGCACCACCGGCGCGCCCAAGGGTGTGCAGGTGAGCCGACGGGCCATCGCCGCCGATTTGGATGCGTTGGCCGAAGCGTGGCAATGGACGGCCGACGACGTGTTGGTGCATGGGTTGCCGCTGTATCACGTGCATGGTCTGGTGTTGGGTCTGCTTGGGTCGCTGCGTGTCGGAAATCGCTTCGTGCACACGGGAAAACCGACCCCGGCCGGCTACGCGGCGGCCGGCGGATCGTTGTATTTCGGCGTCCCGACGGTGTGGTCGCGGGTGGTCCGTGACCAGGCAGCGGCCGAGGCGCTGCGGCCGGCACGGCTGTTGGTATCTGGGAGCGCGGCTTTGCCGGTGCCGGTGTTCGAAGGGCTGGAGCGGCTCACCGGTCATCGGCCCATCGAACGCTACGGCGCATCGGAATCGTTGATCACCGTGTCGACCCGCGCCGACGGCGAACGCCGCCCCGGTTGGGTGGGATTCCCGCTGGCGGGTGTGCAGACGCGACTGCTGGACGACGCCGGCGACGAGGTGCCGCACGACGGGGAAACCGTTGGCAAGCTTCAGGTTCGGGGACCGACGTTGTTCGACGGGTATCTGAACAGGCCGGAGGCCACCGCCGAGGCGTTTGACGACGACGGCTGGTATCGCACCGGCGATGTCGCCGTCATCGACGCGGGCGGTATGCACCGGATCGTCGGGCGCGAATCCGTCGACCTGATCAAGTCGGGTGGCTACCGCATCGGCGCGGGCGAGATCGAGACGGTGCTGCTTGGTCATCCGGGTGTGGAGGAGGCCGCGGTGGTGGGCGTCCCGGACGAGGATCTGGGCCAGCGGATCGTGGCTTACATCGTCGGCTCGGCTGGCCCCGATGACCTCGTTCAATATGTGGCCGAACAGCTTTCGGTGCACAAGCGGCCGCGCGAGGTGCGCATCGTGGACTCGTTGCCGCGTAACGCGCTAGGCAAGGTTCTCAAGAAGGTATTGCTCGCGGAGGGCTGAGCTTTTCTGGGCGCGAGCGCGCCCATATGTACGGCTTTTGCGGTGTTTTGGCGTACATATGGGGACGCTCGCCGATGCTCGGGAAGCCGGCGGGCGACGTTATGGCAACCCGTTGACGCCGTCGAAGCCCAAGATCGGTCCAGCCGCACCGCCGGCCCCGGGGCTGCCGGGGATCTCGCCGTCGCCGCCGTTGCCGCCGTTGCCACCGTTGCCGACGAGCCCTCCGCCACCGCCGACCCCGCCGTTACCGCCGGTAGTGCCGGGGTCTAGCAAAACGGGGAATTTGCCGGACCCACCGGCGCCGCCCGCGCCTCCGTTGCCCACCAGCTGACCGCCCTGACCACCGTTGCCGCCGGTCCCGGCTACCCCGAGGAACGGGGCGGCTCCGCCGATCCCGCCGGTTCCTCCGTTGCCGATCAGCAGCGCGTTGCCGCCGTTGCCGCCGACGCCTCCACCACCGCTGCCGAGTCCTCCGTTGCCGCCGTTGCCGCCTGTGGACATCAGCATCCCGCCGTTGCCACCGTGGCCGCCAGCACCACCGGTCGCACCGGCGAGAGACAAGACCGTTCCGCCTTGCCCGCCGGCGCCGCCGTTGCCGAACAGCAGTCCGGCGTTGCCGCCTGCTCCACCGGTCGCGCCGACGGCGTTCCCCGGAGACGTGCCCGCATCGCCGCCGGCGCCGCCGGCCCCGGTCAACATGCCTGCGTTGCCGCCCGCTCCGCCGGCGCCCGATGCGCCATC
>NZ_MVHT01000144.1 GCF_002086275.1 Mycobacterium intermedium
CCCATCATGCCCACCACCAGCCGGTATCAAGATCAAGATCTCAGCCCGCCACCGCAGGGTCGATCGGTGGATTCAGGCTTAGTTCGACGACGTGTCTCTAGTCGTCATCGTCATCGTCATCGTCATCGTCGTGGTCATCGTCGTCTTCGTCTTCGTCGTCGTCGTCTTCGTCGTCGTCGGATTTCTCGGACTTGTCGGAGTCGTCGTCATCGTCGTCGTCCGATTCCTCGGACCCGCCGGCCTTGTCGGCGTACTTGGTCAAGAGATCAGCCAGGCCACGCGCTTCATCGGGCGAAATCAGATCGTTGAAGACCTTCTGGTCGCTGTCGTCAATGCGTGCGATGTAGACCTCGTCGTCCTTGACGCCGACGTCCCACCGACCGCCCTCCTGACCAGCCATCTGCCTGCCGCCTTCCGCTAGTGCGCTGATGTTTGCATTACTGCGCTGGTTACCCACTTTTGCTTCTACGCAACGGCTGCGGTGTTAGCCGGAAATCGCGTGGCCCGGCGGCTTGCGTGACAGCGGATTAGCTACCTTGCACCGCAAGAGTTTTGGTGCTCAGGAGTCATCAAACGTTGCCGCGGGACTCGGGCCGCGTGTGGTCCGCTGTCCAGCTAGGCGTGCTCGGAAATCGCCAGCGGACCGGTTGGCTGGGGACCGAACTTGAACCGCCGCCCACTGATCTCCGTGGGGATCACCCGTACATAGTGCGGCTTCCACGTGGCGGGCCACGGCTGTAGCTCCGTTTCCTCGGCGTCTAGGACGTCGTCGTTGGAGGTCAGCAGATGCGCCCGGCCGTGGACGATCACGCTCCACCCCTCGGTGTCAGTGTGGTCGTCGGCCTCGAAAGCTACCCCCTCGCCCATCACGGCGTTGTACAGCTTGGTGCCCTGGGCGGTTCGGAAGATCAGAGTCCGGCGCTGGGTGGCGAAGTTGATGGGGAAGATTTCGGCCCGCGTGCCCCTGACCGTAACCAATCGGCCTAACGACACGGTGGATAGCAGGCTCCAGCTTTCGTCTTCGCTCAGCACGGTGACCGGATTGTCCACGGACATGCCTCAGCCTAACGCGGCGGCGTCGTGGTGAGGAGTGGCCAAAAGAGAGTGTCGCTCCGGGTTTGCAAGGGGGGCCGAGTCGCCGAGCCAATCGCACTTTGATCGCGCGCGGCCTTCGGATATAGCCTTTGAACACTCGCCTGACCTGCAACAACGCAAAGTGCCCCCGGCAGGATTCGAACCTGCGACACCGGCTTTAGGAGAGCCGTGCTCTATCCCCTGAGCTACGAGGGCGGACGGGGCCGATTCGTGACGAAAACCCGAGTTCCGGTACGGACCGTGTGCGCCGCGGCGCGCCGACTCAGCCTACCGTGACGTGTCGGGGACGGATCAATCAATGGTGATCGCGCGGGTCACCGCGTCAGCGACTTCTTCGTCGGTCAGTGTGCTGCGCTCGATGAGAGTGTGCGAGAGCACGGTTCGAACGATGATCTCGGCTGCCTGCAGGGGCGGCAAAAACCGACGTGAATATTTCGTGGCGGCGATCGCAGGTGCGACGGTCGCGGCCATGCTCTGCACGACGGTCATCCGGGTCTCACCGATCTGCAGCACGGCCCGCAGCAGCCAATGCGGTTCGTGGTCACGCACGTAGGTGAATGCGGCGTTGTGCCGCAGGTAGCGCAGTGCGGCGAGGACGGTCGCGGGCACCATGCTCACCGGGTCGCCGTGCGCGTCGACGCTGGACATCACCTCGTGGGCCATGTGCTGGACCTCGTGTTGCGCCACCGCGGAGATCAACCCGTCTTTGTCGCCGAATTCGCGGTAGGCCGTCGCCCGCGAGACGCCGGCGCGCTCGGCCACCTGGCTCAGGGTCAGCGAATCCATGCCGCTCTGCGCAATCAGCTGCAAAGTCGCTTCCAGCAGCTTTTCGGACGAACGAGTGGAGCCCATTATCGGTATTTTTACCGCCCAGCGGTGCGGCCTGTTGACCCCGTCACCAACTGAGACTAACTTGAGCTAGAGTCTCAGTTTCCGAAGCCCAAAGGAGCGCGCGGTGACGAACCAGGCAGCAGCCGTGCTTGACCTGTCGAGATTGCCGGGGTTGCAGCGGTACTTAGCGTCGTTATCCCACGACGAACGGGTCCAGGCCACCGACCGGCTTGCGGCGATGTCCAGTGCGGACCTGCTCAGCCTCGGCGTCAGCGAACCGCTGCGCACCGAACACGACTACCGGGTGGAGGAGATCGAGGGAACCATTCCCCCCGAGCTATCCGGGACGCTTTACCGCAACGGTCCCGGACGCTGGGAGGACCACACCGGCCGTCCCTTGCATCATCTGTTCGACGGTGACGGCATGTTGTCCGCCTTCGCCATCCGTGACGGCGGTGTGCACTACCGCAACCGGTACGTGCGCACCCGTCACTACCTGGGCAAGACCGGAACCACGCATTTGGGCACCGCGGCGCCCGGCGGCTGGCGGGCAAACATCGCCAAGACCCCGCCAAACTTGGCCAATACCAACGTTGTTGAGCATGCCGGCCGACTGTATGCGTTGTGGGAAGGCGGAGCGCCGTACGAGATCGACCCGGACACGTTGGACACTCTCGGCGTACGCCACTTCGGCGGGGCGCTACGCAAGGGGGCAACGTTCTCCGCACATCCCTGCGTCTGTCCCCGTACCGGCGACATGTTCAACTTCGGTGCCGAATTCATCCCGCGACCGCACCTGCGTATTTACCGCGCCGATCCGCAAGGCACCGTCCAGTACCTGCGTTCGGTCCGATTGCCGTATCTGGCAATGCTGCACGACTTTGCGATCACGGAGCGCTATCTGGTCTTTCTGCTGTCGCCGATCGCGACCAACTTGCTGCAAGTCGCTCTGGGCCTCAAGCCAGTCGGTGACACACTGCGCTACCGTCCCGAGCGGGGCAGTTTCTTCATCCTCGTGCCACGCGACGGCGGCGAGGTTCGTTTCATCGACTCCCCGGCGATACTGCAATTTCACCTGAGTAACGCCTATGACGACGGTGATGACGTCGTGGTCGACGTCATCACCTACGAAAACCCGCAGCTACTCAAGAGCATTTCGCGGTTCCAGACCACCCCACTTCATGATTCGCCCGGGGAATTCAACCGCTTCCGCGTCACCAAATCGAATCGAGTCATCCGAGAGCCGTTGAGCGACACCGTCTCTGAGTTTCCCCGACACCACCCCGACCGCGAGGGGCGTAATCACCGCTACGCCTATCTCACCAGTCGGCGGCGGCTGTCATCGGTGTACGACTCGATCACCAAACTGGACTTGAGTGACAACACCGAGACCACGTACGAGGCGCAGGCCGACGGCAACAGTTTCTGCGAACCGGTTTTCGTCCCCCGCCCCGACGCGACCACCGAGGACGACGGCTGGCTGTTGTCGGTCGAATACCAGGCCAAGGAGCACCTGTCCCGGCTGGTCATCCTCGACGCCAAAGACCTTGAGCGCGGACCAATCGCCACTGCCCAACTCACCCACCACATCCCTCAGGGATTTCACGGCAATTTCGTGGCAAGCTCGAGCTGAAACCGAAGCGGCTCAACGTAATTCGGCGATCACCTTCGCGAACGTCTCGACGTGGTTGTCCTGCACGGTGAAGTAGGTGATGCCGTACTTGTCGCGGTGGCTTCTCAGCTTGTCGGCCATCTCGGTAGGTGACCCGCTGAGTACCGCGGGCAAGGCCAACAACTCGTCGTCGGACAGGTCGGGTGCGTTCCGGCGCGTCAACGACAAGCTGGGCTTCCGCTCGCCTTCGCGAGGGACCGCGGTGATGACGAGGTTCAGCTCCAGCGGGTCGAAACGCTCGCGGGCGGCGTTGCGGACGAATTCGATGCGCTCGGCCAGTGGGTCCTCGACGTCGCGCACCTTGGCCCCGGTCAGCCCGATGATGTCGGCATGCCGCGCGGCCAGCGTCATCACCCGGTCACCGCTGCCGGCGATCATGATCGGCACCGTCGGGTGGTTCTGGCAGAAGTAGGCGGTCATGTGTTCCAGATGGTCGACGCGTGCGCCCGCGCTGGGATAGGGGAGTTCGGCGGCCTCGAACTCTTCTCGGACGTAACCGGCGCCCAGGCCCAGTTCCAGACGCTCCTCGCTGAGCACCTGCAACGCTCCGACGTCGCGTGCCAGCAGGGCCGGTTTGTAGAAGCCGGCGTTGAGCACGTACATGCTCAGGCGAATCTTCGTGGTGACCATGGCGACCGCGGTCAGCGTCGGGAATGGTGCCGCCGCCCCGAGGTGGTCGGGCACGCAGAGCACGTCGTAACCAAGGTCCTCGGCGCGCTTGGCAAGATCGACCAACCCAGCCCGAGATTTGAAGAACCGGACGCTGAGTCCGAAGCGAAAATCCTTGGTCACCGACAACACCTACCAGGAGCGTGCGGCGGCCACCAAACCACGCACCAGGGCGGAGGTGGGCGGAGACAGACCATCCTCGCCGGGGAGCGGACTTCGGGGGCTGAGGCCTCGGACGCGAACCGACAACTCCAGCTGGGTTCCACCCCCGCGCACGCGGTTGACCGGATTGTCCGGATGAAGGCCGCGGAGTTCCAGCGGAATGGCGTCGAGATCGGTGACGACCTGGTAGCCGGGCAGTTGGAGGTGGCGCCGCAGGTGCGCGGCCAGTGTCCGATTACGC
This sequence comes from Mycobacterium intermedium, assembly GCF_002086275.1. GTDB lineage: Bacteria > Actinomycetota > Actinomycetes > Mycobacteriales > Mycobacteriaceae > Mycobacterium > Mycobacterium intermedium. Next base: position 4,671 of record NZ_MVHT01000144.1, read on the forward strand.
CCGCCGGCCAGCAACTGGGTGCTGCGACCGATACGGCCGTAGCCGTGCAGCGAGACGACGACGTCGACATGATCGAGGAACTCGGCCAGCCGTTCGGATTCCGCGGGATCGAAACGTGCCGACGGCAGATGATGCGGATAGCGGTCGGGATGTCGCAACAGGTAGACCGATGCGTCGGCGGCCTCGGCCGCGCGTTCGGCGATCACGTCGGTCATCTGCTCCAGGCCGCCGCCGTGGATGGCCAGAAAGCCGAAGCGCGACCGGACGTAGCTGGACTCGATCACCCCGGGCTCGTTCAGCAGCGCCGAAAGCGACTGTGGTGCTGGTGTATTCGTGGTCACTGGCTTCGGCCAGTGTGTCGTGTCCCAGCGGTGCAGAAAGTCGATCCAGCGTTGCGGGAGTCCGTGGTGGCGGGCTCCGTCGATGATCCGCGGCAGGTAGCCCGGACGCGGTGGCCCGGGGGTGACGCGGTGGTCGATGTACACCCAGGCCGGCCCCGGGCCGTTGTCGGTCGCCACCGTCAACCGGTCGCGCCGATACCGCACCGGCACGCCCTCGGCACTGTCCAGGGCCGCCAGGTCGTGGTCGGAAATCTGCCACAGCACGCCGTAGACCTGGCTTCCGGTGAAGGGCTCCACCGTGGCCACGCCACGCTGGTTGATCAGCCAGTCGTGATCGGGCAGCACCGCCGGGCGGGGATCGGCGGCGTCGGGACAGCGGGCGGCCATCTGCTGGACGCACAGATTGGAGCCGTACGCGAAGTAGGGGTGCCGGCGGGCCGACATTCAGCCGGTCACCGACCGACAGATCGCCCCTTGATGGGCAATACCGTGCACCAAGCTGACACCCCAGAGTCCGACGACGTATCCATCCTGCCGTACCTGTTGACAACCAGGCTAGGCGCGACGGAAGCCAAGCTCAGGCAAGCGCGGCTAACCCGACTAGGCCGGGCAGAATGAGACTGTTGCCGAAATAGTAAAAAAATTGCGGCAGCAGAACACCAATTGCTAACGACAACAGCGGCAACCCAATGAAAAGGAAAACTAGTGCCCATAGCGCCTGGAATAGGCTGCTGTAAGGATTGTTCCTGGAAACCGCCTCGAGCTGGTAGAAGATACTCCACCCCAGGTCGTATAACGGCCCACTCAAGCCGCTAGCCTCCAGAAACGAGGTAAACGGCTGCACCAACGTGACATTGATGGCCTCTGCGCTGGCATAGCCGGCGGCGCTCGCATTCAAATGCTGCACAAATTGCTCGTGAAACCCCGCTGCCAGCCCAGCCAGCCGCTGGTAATCCTGGCCGTAGCGGGAAAACAGGTTTGCGATGCTCGTCGACACTTCGTCGGCCGCAGCGGGCAGTACCGCGAGGGTGGAATTCGCTGCCAGGGTGTGCGCCTCGTAAAGGCTCGAGCCAATGGTTTCCAGGTTCGCAGCCGCGTCAACCAGAAGTTCCGGCGCGGCGAATACATGTGACATGTCACTTTACCGCCAGCGTGCGTGGCAGTACACGACTTGCCGCGTAAACGGATACGAGCACGCCCGCTCGCGACGCGCCCGCAGATGAATGCGCAGTGGTCATGATGTCCTCCTCCAACGGGTGGTGAGAGGTCTTGTGAACCGAGCATCGCTCCATGTGAAGAAGTGGGCTTCCGTAGTCGACTACTGAAATCCTTTTGGTGCCGGCGGTGCTGCTCATGTGAACGCAAATACCGCACCGAACGAGCCGAGTTAAGGCACAAACCGTTCGACCAGGGTTAGCCCGGCTATCACGAAGATCCAAAACCAAAAAAGGGTAACCACGAAAACCACAAACGACACATCTAGCAGTGCGGCAATAGAAAATTCGAGTAGACCGAGTGCATTTCTCAACAGATTGTCAATCGCTTCCTGTAAGCCACTGCCCATGAAAAGCGACTCCACTAACGGGGCCAAAGGCCCCAAGAGGTCGACGTTGGTGGCCTCCGCCCCGGCATACATGCCCGCGCCGGCGATCAAGTGCTGCGCGAAGTCCTCATGAAACTGCGCGGTCTGGCGGGCCAAAGCCTGGTACTCCTGGCCGAAACCCGAAAACAGCTGCGCGATGCCAACAGAAACCTCATCGGCAGCGGCGGGAGCCACCGTGACGGTTGGGCCCGCAGCCACCAGGTGCGCCTCGTTGAGTGCCGAGCCAATCGCATCCAGGTTCGTCGCCGCCTCGGCCATAAGTCCGGCGTTGCGATGACAAGCGACACGGTGTCCTCCTCGGCGTAGGGCCCAATCACACTGCAATCGAGTCTCATCCGAAGTGACCGGGCGGGTTTCAGTAGTCGATTACTGAAACTTCGGCCAGCGCGCAGCCTGTCCCGCTTAACCGGTGACGGTCAGAAAAATCAGCACCAGGTTGAGCAAGGTGATCATCACCGCGACAACCCACCCGATCGCCGTCGTCGCGCGATGATTGACATCGATACCCATCACCGTGGAGTTGCTGGTCAGTCGGACCAGTGGCAGCACCGCGAACGGTATGCCGAACGACAATACGACCTGCGAGAGCACCAGGGTCCGGGTCGGGTCGACGCCGAATGCCAGGATCGCGATCGCGGGGCCCAAAGTGACCAGGCGGCGCACCACCATCGGAACCGACCAGTGCAGTAGGCCCTGCATGATCATCGCGCCGGCGTAGGCGCCCACCGACGCTGACGCCAAGCCCGACGCCAGCAGGCCGATCGCAAACAACACCGCGATCGTCGCCCCCAAGGTGTCGTGGACGGCGACGTAGGCCCCCTCGATCGAGGCGGTATCTTCTCCGCGCCCGCGCATGTTGAGCGCCGCCACCAGCAGCATCGCCGCGTTCACCGCGCCCGCGGTGAGCATGGCCAGCCCGACGTCCCATCGGGTTATGCGCAGCAGGCGGTGCCGGTCCGGACCCGGCTCCGGGTGGCCGTGGCGGTCACGCGCCAGGCCCGAATGTAAGTAGACGGCGTGGGGCATCACCGTGGCCCCCAGGATCGCCGCCGCCAGCAGCACGCTTTCGGTGCCCTCGAAGCGCGGTACAAGGCCGCTGAGTACGGCGCTCGGGGGCGGGGTGGCAACGAAAAAGCTGGCGGTGAAGCCGACAGCGATCACCAACAGCAAACCAGTGATGACCCGCTCGAAAAGGCGCTGCCCGCGACGATCCTGAATGAGCAACAGTGCCAGCGAGATCACGCCGGTGATAATCCCGCCAAGGACAAGCGGCAGGCCGAACAGGATGCGCAACGCGATCGCGCCGCCGACCACCTCGGCCAGATCGGTTGCCATTGCGACCACCTCGGCCTGTGCCCAATAGATCAACCGCGTCGGCCGACCCATCCGCAGGCCGATGGCCTCCGGCAGCGAGCGGCCGGTGACCAGCCCGAGCTTGGCCGAGAGGTACTGCACCAGCCCGGCCATCACGTTGGCCGCGACAATCACCCACAGCAGCAAGTAGCCGAACTGAGCACCCGAGCTGACGTTGGCCGCCACATTCCCGGGGTCGACGTACGCGATCGCCGCGACGAAAGCGGGTCCGAGCAGATACCAGCTCGTCTTGACCGACGTGTCCTGCGCCAACTCACCGACTTTCGATCCGGCAACCGAATAGAAGGGTGAGGGTAGTCGAATCGGCCTGGGCGGCTACGCCGAGATTGCCGTCAAGGATGTCATGTGCGCCGCGACCACGACCATGGCGGCAATCTGGACGCCGTGAGGAGCCCAGCTATCCCAGCGAGGTGTGCATCAGCATCACGTCGTATGCGGACCACAGGGACAGGTTGAAGTACACGTCCTTGCCCGTCGTCCAGGGGTGCATCATCGGTGCGTAGATGCCGCCGGGCATGGCGAAATTGGAGACCAACAGATGCTCCGGGCCGTAGGGTCCCTGCGGCGCGGGTGCGGTCCGTGCCACCACGTCGTTGGCGCCGTTGGTGTACATCACCAGGTACTGCTTGAGGTAGGTGTTGTACTGGGCCGACATCTCGGCGACCGGACCGGGGATCACCGGAGTGGCCGCCGACGGTTTGTTCGGCACCCAGGAGTTCGAATCACCGTTCCAGTACTCGTATTTGGTGAGATCCGGGATGAAACGTGGCTGCACGCGCGACAGGTGGGCCGAGCCGCCGCGTCCGTTCGGGGTGCCGAACGAGTACAGGTAACCGTCGGTCCCCTTGACATAGGCGCCCATCTGGAAGTTCTCGTTGCCCTCGACGTACGGGACTCGGGCGGCGTCGGGACCGTTGGCGCGGATAGTGCCGGGGTAGACGGCCCAGTTCTGGCCGTTGTCGGTGGACATTGCCACGCCCGAATAGTTCGTCCACCATTCTCCGTCGCGACCCCAGTCCTTGATGGACATGAAGTTGATGTACTGCGTCTTCCCGATCGAGATCGCGGCGGTCGGAATGATTCCCGTCTCTTCCTTGGCGAACTTGATGCTGTTGATCACCTGCTTGGAGAAGCCCGGTTGCTGCGTCGGGGAGCCGGCGTATCTGTTGTGGGGGTCGCCCTCGGCAACGTGGAGTCCGTGCGACAGGTCCGTGTCGTTGCTGCGGAACAGGACGTTGTAGCGCCATTGGTTGCCCTTGACGGCGCAGTAGCCGAAGGTGTCGCCGAACGCCATGAGTACCTGGTGGTTGGCGGGATCACCGTTGTCCCAAAGGATCCCGAGGTCGGTTCCGGAGATGCCGAAGCGCTGCAGGGTCTTGTTGGGGCCCTCGGGGCCGGTCACCCACTCGACCAGCGACGGGTCCTGGTTACCGGGGCGTCAAAAGCAATTGGACGCGCGGTCGCGGATCGCGTAGCCGCAGCGGGCAAC
>NZ_MVHT01000145.1 GCF_002086275.1 Mycobacterium intermedium
GATGAGCCCGTTGGCCCCTCCGGCCCCGCCGTTCCCGCCTGGCCCGCCGATGAGGGCCTTGCCGTTGCCACCTGCTCCGCCGCTGCCGCCATGTCCCCACAAGCCCGCCGATCCGCCCGCCCCGCCGGCCTGCCCGAGAGCGCCCGAGCCGCCGTTCCCACCGTTACCGATCAGCCACCCTCCGTCGGCGCCCGCCTGCCCGGTCCCCGGCGCCCCGTCGGCTCCATTGCCAAACAGCGGGCGCCCGGTCAGTAGCTTGATCGGATCGAAGTTGAACAACCCCAAGCCCTGCAGTTCGCCGACCAGCGCGGTCAGCGGGTCCGCACTGGCCGCTTCCGCCGTCGCGTACAAACCCGCGCCGGACGTCAGCGTTTGCACAAACCGCTCGTGAAACAGCGCCGCCTGCCCGCTGAGCGCCTGATACTCCCCGGCGTAGTCCTCGAACACCCGAGAGATGGCGACCGAGACTTCGTCCTGCGCAGCGGCCAACGCGGATGTGGTCGAGCGCGCCGCTGTCCCGTTGGCCGAACTGATCGCCGAGCCGATTGCGTTGAGATCCGCCGAGACCGTGCCCAGGACCTCCGGGGTGACAAATACAAAAGTCGGCATCTTCGGCCCCCAATCCTCGCGCCCGAATGATGCGGGGTAGGTCGAATCTACGCCTGTCAGGGCATCCGTCTATGAAATTCCGAGAATTTGCAAATGTGATGCAAAGATATGTACGACGCCGTACCGACAGCACCCCTGCGGGGCTCCGCCGGTTGCGGGGAGTGGACGACGTCAGAACCCGGCGAACTGGGCGACGTTGTGGGGTGCGTCGCCCAGTTCGCTGCCGATTTGGCGGTGAGCGGGCGTGCCCGCTGACGGCTTGGCTAGGCCTTGCCGTTGTTTCCGTTGTTGCCGAGCAGGAGCCCGCCGGTGCCGCCGGTGCCGGCGGTGCCCCCGGCCTTGCCGGCGTTGCCGCCGTTACCACCGTTGCCGACGAGGACTGCGTTGCCGCCATTGCCGCCCGTGCCTGCGGTGGTGGCGCCGAAGCCGCCTGCGCCGCCGTCGCCGCCGCTGCCGGTGACACCGGCCTTCCCGCCGGTGCCGCCGGTCCCGCCGGTGCCCTGGCCGTTCGCGTTGGCGCCGGATCCACCGGCCCCGCCCGCACCGCCGGAGCCAGACAGCAGTCCGGCGTTGCCGCCGGCGCCGCCGGCGCCGCCCTGGAATGTGGTGCTGCCGCCGGCGCCGCCGTGCCCGCCGGTACCGCCGGCTCCGCCGGAGCCGAACAGCAGGCTGGCGTTGCCACCGGCCCCGCCGGCACCGCCTGTCGTGGTGCTGGCTCCACCACTGCCACCGGCGCCGCCGGTGCCGAAGGACAGCAACCCGGCGTTGCCTCCGTTGCCGCCGGCCCCGCCCGTATCTCCCGAGTAACCGCCGGACCCGCCGTCGCCGCCGGAGCCGAACAGCCCGCCCGTGCCTCCATTACCGCCGTTGCCGGCCAGACCGCCAGCCCCGCCGGTGCCACCAGCACCGAACAGCAGCCCGTTACCACCGGCCCCGCCTGCGGCGCCGGCGCCGCCGGACCCGCCGACCCCGCCGTTGCTGAACAGACCGCCGCTGCCCCCGGCCCCGCCCACACCGGTGGGGCCCGAGGCAGCACCGTAGCCGCCGCTGCCGGCGGCGCCGCCGAGTAATCCGGCGTTGCCGCCGCGCCCCCCCGCGCCGCCCTTGCCGGCGTTGATCGCCTGGCCGCCGGCCCCGCCAGTACCGCCGGAACCGTTCAGCAGTGCCGAACCGCCCGCGCCGCCGGTGCCGCCGATCCCGCCGGCGCCGTTGGCGATGCCGCCGGCCCCACCTGTGCCGCCGTTGCCGAACAACCCACCGCCAGCACCGCCCGCGCCACCGTTGCCGCCGGCCCCGGCGGCGGCGGTGTTGGTCGCCCCGTGGGCACCGTTGCCGCCGTTGCCGAACAGCCAGCCGCCGTCGCCGCCGGCCGCCCCGGTTCCCGGGGTTCCGTTGGCGCCGTTGCCAATCAGCGGGCGTCCGGTCAACGCCTGCACCGGCTGGTTGACGATGTTGAGCACACCTTGCTGCAGGACGTGGAGCGGGTTGGTGCTTACCGGCGCGCCAATCCCGTCCGCGCCCAGCAGCAGCCCGCTGGTGCCGCCGAGGCCGGCCTTGCCGGCGGTCGCGCCGGTACCGCCGCTGCCCGCGTTGCCGCCGTTGCCGATCAGCACTCCGTTTCCGCCGGTGCCGCCGTTTCCGCCGGTGGTGATGCCCGCGCCACCGTTGCCGCCGTTCCCGCCGTTGCCGAACACCCCGGAGTTACCGCCGGCCCCGCCGGTGGCAGCTCCGAAGGTGAAGCCGCCCGCACCACCGGTACCGGCGGCACCGAACAACAAGCCGGCGTTGCCGCCGCGGCCACCCGCACCGCCGCCCGCGCCGGCGCCATCGGTGGAGGCACCACCCACGCCGCCGGCGCCACCCGAGCCCCACAGCATCGCGTTGCCACCCGCACCGCCGGCGCCGCCGGCCTTGCCCGCCGTGGTGGCCACACCTCCGGCCCCACCGGCTCCACCGCTGCCGAACAGCCCGCTCACTCCACCGGCCCCACCGGGCCCGCCGTCCGCCCCCGCGGTCGAGGTGCCCGAGCCGCCGGCCCCGCCGTTGCCGATCAACCATCCACCGGCGCCGCCGTTTTGGCCCGTCCCGGGAGCGCCGTTGGCGCCGTTGCCGATCAGCGGGCGCCCGGTCTGGGCCACAAACTGCGCATTGACCACGTCCAGCAGACTCTGCAACGGTTGCGCCGCAGCGGATTCCGCCGACGCATACGATCCGGCACTACCGGTCAGCGCCTGCACGAACTGGGCATGAAACGACGCCGCCTGCGCGCTCACACTCTGGTACTGAGCACCGAACGTCCCGAACAGTTCCGCGATGGCCACCGACACCTCATCCTGCGCCGCCGCCAGCACACCCGTCGTGTGGGCCGCAGCCGCAGCATTGGCCGACTCCACCGCCGATCCAATCCCAGCCAAGTCTGATGCCGCCGCGGCGATGAACTCCGGCACCGCAATGACAAACGACATTTGTTACCTCCCAAGGCAATTCGCGCAGAAGTCGCACCGAACCGCGGGGCCGGTGAGTCACCGATGCAGGTCGGTAGGGCAGGAGCGTATGGCGATCGGGGCGAATACCCATGGGGCATCTGCCCCATTTGTTGTCAGTCAGTCCGGCAGGTGGGGCATCTCCAGGCCGGGGTTGCGGCCGACCAGTACGGCGCGCGTCACCGCAGTGTTGCCGAAGCGCCGGCGGATCTGGTCGACGGCGGCGTCCACCGCCAGCGACTCACCGCTGAACGGCAGCATCAGCTGCTGGGCGCCGTCGCGGTCGATGCCGGACACGGCGAAGCCGACCAGCGTCAAACCCTTCTCGGCAATGAGCGGCGCGGCCGACGAGACGAGCCGGCGCGCCGCGCCGAGGATGGTTTCCGTCGACGACGTAGCCCACGGCAGGGTGTGCGATCGGGTGGCCCGGCCGAAGTCGTCGAACCGCAGCCGCAGGACCACCGTCCGCCCGGTGCGCCCCGCCTTGCGCATGCGCCCGGTGATCCGGTCGATCAACGTGACCACGACGGCATCGAGCTCGGCGGGGGACATGGTGTTGCCGCGAGTTCCGAGGGCACGCTGGGCGCCGATCGACCTACGCCGGACACCGGTGGTGACCCGGCGACGGTCGATGTTGCGGGACAACGCGTACAGCTGGCGGCCCATGGCACCACCCAGCATCGAGGCCAGAGTGGACTCGCTGAGCTCGGCGACATCGGCGACGGTTCTGATGCCGTGAGCCTGCAACTTCTCGGCGGTCTTGGCGCCTACGCCCCACAACCGGCGCACCGGCAATGGACGCAAAAATTGCAGCTCCTGATCAGGCGGGACGAGGAGCAACCCGTCGGGCTTGGCTTCCTGGCTGGCGACCTTCGCAAGGAACTTCGTTCGGGCGATGCCTACCGTGATGGGGAGGCCAACTTGGTCGCGGACGTCGGCGCGCAGTTGCGCGGCGATCTGTACCGGGCTGCCGGAGACCCGCCCACTTGTCCGGCGCAGCCCGCTGACGTCGATGAAGGCTTCGTCGACCGAGAGCGGCTCCACGATCGGCGAGAAGTTGCGAAACACCTCGAACACCGCCTCGCTGGCGTGCGAGTACGCGCGCATGCGGGGCGGCACCACCACGGCGTGCGGGCACAGCCGTCGCGCCTGACCCCCGCCCATGGCCGTCCGCACGCCGTAGGCCTTGGCCTCGTAGCTGGCGGCCAGCACGACGCCGCCGCCGACGATCACCGGGCGACCCCGCAACGAGGGGTCGTCGCGCTGCTCGACGGAGGCGTAGAACGAATCCAGGTCCGCGTGCAGGATGGACGCCTCGCACCGCACGAACATATGTTCGCATGCGGGTCCGACAACCAGCCGTTCTCAAGCCGCTCGAAGCAGCGCAACCAGAAAATCGGAGTCATCGGCGAACGGCCGCAGATCCCACGTGGACAACAGCAGGTCGGGCGTCAGCCTGGCTTCGGTGGTGTCGTCGAGAAATTGGGCGAACGGGTACCCGCGCCCGGCGCCGAAGCCGATCACGGCGCGGCCGTCGGCGGCGAGGTGGGCGCGCACCCGGCCCAGCACCGTGACCCGGGTGCTCGGGGCAAGAAACGTCATGACGTTGCCGGCCAACACGATCACGTCGAACGGCTCGGGGATGCCGCGCGCGGGCAAGTCGAGTTCGGCGAGGTCGCCGACCAGATAGCGCGGCCCGGGATGATCCTGTTCGGCCGCCTCGATGAGCACCGGGTCGACGTCGACGCCGACGACGTCGTGACCGGCGGCGGCGAGATACCCGCTCAACCGGCCGGGGCCGCAGCCGGCGTCGAGGATGCGGGCACCACGGGGAGCCATCGCGTCGATGAGACGCGCCTCGCCGGCCAGATCCTCACCGGCGCGTGCCATGGCACGGAAGCGCTCGATGTACCAGTGTGAGTGCCCGGGGTTGGCCGCGACCTTGCGCATCCAGAGGCTTTCCTCGCCCATACGGCCATTGTCGCAAGACGAAGATCTAACGGGCCTCGCCGTAGATGCTGCTCACCCAGATGTGCACGAGGTTGTCCAGCACATGCTCTTCCGGTATGGACGGCTTCTCGCCGGAGAACAGTGCGATCAGCGTGCGTTCGTTCATCAGGTTGAGTGCCGTGGCCAACTCCTCGCTGGGCAAGGTGCGTGGTGCGGCGCCGCGGTCGCGCTCGACGTCGATGGCCGCCGCACAGAAGCTGATCCACTTCTGCATGAACTTCGACAACAGTTCGCGCAGCTCGGGATTGGTGCCGCTGGCGGCCACGCTGGCACGAGTCACCGCCCGGTGGGACCCGAAGGTTTCGAAGAACACGTTGATCCCGATGCGCCAGCGGTTCTCCCCTTGCTCGGCCATGCTCTGGCTGAGCGCTTCCAATGCGGAGTCGGCCTCATTGACCACTCGGTCGAACAGCGTCAGCAGCACCGCTTCCTTGGACGGAAAGTAGAAGTAGAACGTGGGCCGGGAGATGCCGGCGCCCTTGGCCAGGTCGTCGACGGAGATGTCACTGAGCGGGCGGTCCTCGAGCAGCCGCTCGGCGGTGGCCAGGATCGCCAACTCGCGATCGTCGCCGGACGGCCGGGCGGTACGCCGGCCCCGGCGCGGCGAAACCTGGCTGGCGGCGGAGGAGGTCACGACCCGCAGCTTACCGCGGTGTTGAGAAATTCGACAGAGTGTTGACCCCCTCGACAGGGCGTTGATAGCGTGTCGACATGACTGAGCACCTCGACGTCGTCATCGTCGGCGCTGGCATCTCGGGGGTTAGCGCGGCCTGGCATTTGCAGGACCGTTGTCCGACCAAGAGCTACGTGATCCTGGAAAAGCGCGCGGCCATGGGCGGCACCTGGGACCTGTTCCGCTACCCGGGCATTCGCTCCGACTCCGATATGCACACCCTGGGCTTTCGGTTCCGGCCGTGGACGGAACGCCAGGCGATTGCCGACGGCGGACCGATCCTTGAGTACGTCAAGAGCACCGCGGCCATGTACGGCATCGACAAGCACATCCGGTACAACCAGAAGGTCGTCAACGCCGACTGGTCGAGCGCGGAGAACCGCTGGACGGTCCAGATCGACAGCAACGGCGAGCAGCGCAGCATCACCTGCTCGTTCCTGTTCCTCTGCAGTGGCTACTACAACTACGAAGAGGGCTACTCGCCGAAGTTCGCCGGGTCGGAGGACTTCACCGGCGCGATCATTCACCCCCAACACTGGCCCGAGGATCTCGACTACGAAGGCAAGAACATCGTCGTGATCGGCAGTGGCGCCACGGCCGTCACCCTCGTTCCGGCGCTGGCCAACTCGGGCGCCAAGCACGTGACGATGCTGCAACGCTCGCCCACCTACATCGTGTCGCAACCCAAGCGCGACACCATAGCTGAGCGGCTCAACCACTATCTCCCCGAGCGCATGGCGTACACCGCGGTGCGGTGGAAGAACGTGGTCCGTGGGGCGGCCGTGTACGGCGCGTGCCAGAAGTGGCCGCGCCGCATGCGCAAGATGTTCATGGGCCTGGCCAAGAAGCAACTGCCCGAGGGTTATGACGTGCGAAAGCATTTCGGACCGCACTACAACCCGTGGGAGCAGCGGTTGTGCGTGGTGCCCAACGGCGATCTGTTCCGCGCCATCCGGCACGGCAAGGTCGACGTGGTCACCGAAACCATCGACCGGTTCATCCCGACCGGCATCCGGCTGAACTCCGGGCAGGAAATTGCGGCCGACATCATCATCACCGCAACGGGTTTGAACCTGCTGCTGTTCGGCGGGGCGGGCGTCTCCATCGATGGCGAACCGGTGGATGTCACCAAGTCGGTGGCCTACAAGGGCATGATGCTCTCCGGCATCCCGAACATGGCCTACACGGTGGGTTACACCAATGCGTCCTGGACCCTCAAGGCCGATCTGGTGTCGGAGTTCGTCTGCCGTCTGTTGAACCACATGGACGCCAACGGGTTTGAGACGGTGGTGGTGGATCGGCCGGGCCCCGATGTCGAGGAGCGGCCGTTCATGGAGTTCACGCCCGGGTACGTGTTGCGCTCACTGGACCAACTTCCGAAGCAGGGTTCGCGCACACCGTGGCGGCTCAACCAGAACTACCTGCGCGACATCCGCCTCATCCGACGGGGCAAGCTCGAGGACGAAGGCTTGCTGTTCGCGAAAAAGCCCGCTCCCGTGGGGGTTTCGTAACCGGTTTGGGGTCGGGTCGCTACGGTGTCACGACGACAATGCCGTCATCGTCGCTGTAGGCGATGTCGCCGGGCACGAACGTTATTCCGCCCAAGCTGATTTCGACGTCGCGCTCGCCGGCGCCGGTCTTGGTGCTCTTGCGCGGATTGGTGCCCAACGCCTTGATGCCGATATCGATGCCGCGCAGCGCGGCGGAGTCGCGCACCGCGCCGTGCACGATCAGACCGGCCCAGCCGTTCGAGCGGGCCAACTCGGCGATCAGATCACCGACCAACGCGGTGTGCACCGAGCCCGCGCCGTCGATCACCAGCACTCCGCCCTCGCCCGGCTGTGAAAGCACCGACTTGAGCAGGGCGTTGTCCTGGAAGCAGCGCACGGTGCTGATGGGACCGGCGAACTCGGTGCGGCCGCCGAACTGCCGGAACTGAAGGTCGCAGCTGCGTACGTCGGGACCGATGTCGTCGACCAGGTCGGCCGTCGGGCGGAACGAGATCGTCATTGTCGTCAGTGCCGGCGCAGCTGCCGGACCAGCACCAACGCCAGCAGGCTCAGGGCGATGGCGACCACCAGCGGCACGGGGGAGTGGCCACCCGTCAGGCCCGGCTCCGAGCGAGGAAGCGGGTCGGGGGCCTTCTCCACGGTCGACTTCGCCTGCGCAGCGGCGGCTTTGGCGGCGGCGGCCAGTTCTCCGTTGGTGTCGGCTCGGTGCTGGACGCCGAAGACCTCGTCGGCCAGCTTTGGCGGCGCGGATTCCGGGCTGGTGGGCTTCTTCTCGGGCGCCTGCTCGGGCGCTTTCTTGGCGGGAGCCTCCTTGGCAGGGGCCTTCTTGGCAGGGGCCTTCTTGGCAGGGACTTTCTTGGCCGGAGCCTTCTTCGCAGGTGCCTTCTTTGCGGGCGTTTTCGCGGCCTTCTTGGCGGGCTGCTTCTTGGCCGGCGGGGTCGGCTCTGCCGACGGGGCCGGGGGCGGCGCCGCCGGGGCCGGTTGGGCCTCGCTGTCGGGTCGATCCTGCGGGTCTGCCATGCGGCCGCTCCTCGTAACTACTTTCTTCGTCGCTGTCGCTCAGTCGCGAATCAATCGAGTCCCATCATGCCAGGACGTGATCAGCGACCCCGGCGTGCCGCCCAGAGCGCGACCACGGCGACCGCCGCGACGGTGCCGACCGCGAACGGCCAGGTCGGAATGTCGCCGCCGTCGTGGGTAGGAGCGGCGACCAAGCTGGGTGCCGGTGTTGCCGCATTCGCCGTCGCCAAGCCAAGCGCGGCGCCCAAGATAAGGGCCACCAGTACCGAAGCGAGCACCGAACCCAGCGCAGGGCGCACGCGGATCAGCTCAATCCCAGCCGGGCAAACAGGTCGGCCTCGATACCGTCGAGTTGCGCCGAGATGGCGTTGTGGGCCTCCCGGCGGCGGGCCGACGGCATGTTTTCGGCCGCGGTGACGGCCGCCGACAGATCGGACAGCCGCTCGGAGATCGCCGAGACGAACTGCCTGGTCTCCGGGTCCTTCGGCTTCTTCTGCTCGACCACTCGCAACGACTGCTCCGCACCCGCAATCCGGGCCGACAGCCGCGCGCCGTGCCCGGAAAACCGCCCGAGCTGTGCCAACGGAATGCCCAGCCGGTCGGCGCGACGCTGATCGATCAGACCGCGGGCCGCGATCGCCGCGCGGTAGATCACCGGCGTCAGGATTGGGGCGAGCAGCCGCGACACCGTGAGGGTGCGACGAATTCGAGTGGGCGACAACAACTTACCTTCACGAACCGCCTTTAGCTCGGTCTCGGCGACTTTCAACGCCAACCGGTCGCTTTCCCGCTGGGCCTTGAGCTGCGCCTTGAGTGCCTTCGCCTCGGCCTTCTGGGCGGCCTTGATCCGCTTCTTCTCGTTCTTGGCCGACAGCTTGGCTTCCAGCTTGGCGCCCGCCTTCAGTGCCTTCGCTTCGGCGCGACGGGTCGCACGGCTCTTACGCTTGCGGAACAGGCCCATTCCCGGCCGCCTCCCGGTTATCTCGTGGACTACCGCGTTACTTGTACGCGATCGCTGGGCCAACCCTAACCCAGATTTTTCGTGAAATGCCTCGAGAAACGGGGTGTAGATAAGCGAAAGTGCCTGTCCTGCAAGGGATAATTGGA
>NZ_MVHT01000146.1 GCF_002086275.1 Mycobacterium intermedium
CGAGGACCTGGCCGAGACGGCCGATCTCGTCAAGAACCTGGACCGACGGATCGTCACCGCCGAAGTCGACGTCCGCGCCCGTCAGCGCCTGCACAAACCGCGCGTGGTACCCCGCCACCTGCGCACTCAGCGCCTGGTAGTCCTGCGCGTGATCGGCGAACAACGCCGCGACAGCGGCAGACACTTCATCCCCGGCCGCGACCAAAACCTGCGTGGTCGGCACCACCGCGGCCGCATTCGCAGCGCTCAGTGCCGAACCCACTCCGGCCAGATTCGCTGCAGCAGCCGCGACAGCTTCGGGAACCACACCGACGAATGACATCGAAGTCCCTACCAATCAGTTGACATGCCAGGGAACTGAGGGTGGACCACGTTTGACCCGAATCCTCGTGGTTCCAAGTCGTCAGACTAACCAACCAACGGCATTTGATATAGGTGTAACTCGATATGTAGACCAATTTTTCAAAGGTTGCACTCAGCGCAACTTTCCCCGGTCGGTCCTCTCGCTGCTGCTTCCCGGGTGCCTCCTTCCGCCGTGTGCGGCTGTTAGGTTTAAGCCGCACAAGAGGAAGGGGACGGCGTGGGCGGACAGCTGGTCGTACTCGCGTTGGTGCTGTTCATCGCGTCTCTTATCGTCCTTGTCTACGCACTGAAGAAGCCCAAGAATTCGGGCCAGCCCACCGGACGCCAGGACCCGCTTTCGTTCGATGCACAACCGCAATTCGGCCCCCGTCAGCTCGGCCCCGGCGCCGTCGTCAGCTACGGCGGGGTGGACTACTTGGTGCGCGGCTCGGTGACGTTTCGCCAGGGCCCGTTTGTCTGGTGGGAACACTTGCTGGAAGGCGGTGCCGAGCCGTTGTGGTTCAGCGTCGAAGAGGACGAGGGACGACTCGAGCTGGCGATGTGGGTCAAACGCACCGATCTCCATCTGCAACCGAACGGTCAGCACGTTGTCGACGGGGTGCAGTTTCGGCTGAACGAGCGCGGCCATGCCGGTTACACCACCGAAGGCACGACGGGCCTGCCCCCCGGCGGTGAGATGGACTACGTCGACTACGCCAACGACGATGAGAGCGCGCTACTCTCGTTCGAGCGCTGGGCACCGAACATGCCCTGGGAGATATCGACCGGCAAGCCGGTGCTGAGCGGCGAACTCATCGTCTACCCCGCGCCTCCGCCGTCTCGCTAGGACCCGCTACCGGTGCCTCTTCACCAGCTCGCCGTCGCTCCGGCTGACGTATCAGGCGCTCGTCTGGCCCTTGCCCTGAACGACGCTGCGCCGCCACCACTTGCCAGCTACCGGCTGACGCACCCCGACGGTGGAACCCTGGTGCTCGGCGTCTTGGGCGCGTCGCACGTGATCACCGTCGCGCACGGCACCGAGACGTTTTCCGAGCAGGTCTCGTGTCAGGTCCGCAGCGGTGCAGCGACGCTGCCCGAACGCACCGATGCGCCTGGTTATCGGCTGGAATCGCGCACCGATACGTACGAGGAGACGCAGTTCCGCCGGCTCGCGCAGGACTTACGCCATCGATGCGCGACCGAACCTGGCTGGCTCGGGGGCGTGTTTCCCGGCGATGATGCCGCGCTCACCGCGCTGGCCGCCGTGGCCGACGGCCCCGGCTGGCGTTGGCGAACCTGGCACCTGTACCCGTCCGGTGCCGGTGGCACCGTGGTCCGCACCGCGAGTCACTGGCAGCCATGAGCCGCAACCGCCTGTTGCTCATCGCCGCCGGGCTCGCCGCCTGTGGCCTCGTCTCGCTGATCTTCGGAGTGGTCCTGCTCAGTCGCAATATCGAGTCCTACGTCGCCAGCCACTATCACGAGTACTCGCACGACGTGAACGGAAAGCGCTACGTCTGCTCCGGATCCCCCAAGCAGGTGGCCGACACCCTGGCGCACTACAAATCCCCCGCGGCGCGCGCTTCCAGCGGCGCCAACCACTACCTGCGGTACAACCGCGTCATCGTCATCGTCGGTCCCGACGGCGGTTATCCGTGCAGCATCCGCGTCGAACCGCTCAGTGCTGGTTACAACCACGGATCGTTCATCTTCCTGGGTCCCGGATTCACTCCCGGGTCGCCGTCGGGCGGCTCGGGCGGCAGCCCCGGAGGACCGGGCGGCACTAAATAGCGCACACGCAAAGGAGACACGTCCATGGATCAGTCCCGGTCGGCGGCGGCGGTCGATTTCGGCACCGTAACCTTCGCCCCGATCCTGCATGGCGTGGTGGCGTCGGTGCTCTACTTCCTGGTCGGCGTGACGGTGTTGATCGGCGGATTCGTCATGGTCGATCTGCTCACGCCCGGGAATCTGCGGCACCTGGTGTTTCTCGAACGCCGGCCCAACGCCGTCGTCCTGGCGTCGGCACTGTATGCGGCCCTGGCCACGATCATCGTCGTCGCCATCTACACCAGCTCTAGTCAGTTGGGCGAGGGCCTGCTGGGCGTGGCTGTCTACGGGACGATCGGCATCCTCCTGCAGGGGCTGGCGCTGCTTATCCTGCGCGTCGTCGTGCCGGGCAACCTCTACGCCCATGTCGAAGATCCGGAGCTGCACCCGGCGGCCTTCGCCACGGCCGCGATGTTGCTGGCCATCGGCGCGGTGACGGCTGCCTCGCTGTCATGACCACCGCGCTCGCGGAGCCACGGGCCACCACCCGCTGGCGCGCCGTGCTGCTTGCCGCCGTCGCTGCGTGCGCAGCGTGCGGCATCGTCTACGAGCTCGCACTGCTGACGTTGTCGACGAGCCTCAACGGTGGCGGCATCGTTGCCACCTCGCTGATCGTCGCGGGCTACATCGCCGCTCTGGGCTTGGGCGCCCTGTTGGTCAAGCCGCTGCTGGCGCACGCCGCCGTCACCTTCATCGCCGTGGAGACGCTGCTGGGCATCATCGGCGGATTGTCCGCGGCGGCGCTTTATGTGGCGTTTGCGTTTGTCGACGGGTCGACGTGGGTGTTGGGCCTGGGCACGGCGCTGATCGGTGGTTTGGTCGGGGCCGAGGTGCCGCTGTTGATGACGTTGCTGCAGCGCGGCCAAGTAGCCGGGCCCACCGACACCGGCCGGACGCTGGCCAACCTCAACGCGGCCGACTACCTCGGCGCGCTGGTCGGTGGCCTGGTCTGGCCGTTCATCCTGCTGCCACAGCTGGGCATGATCCGCGGCTCGGCGGCCACCGGAATGGTCAACCTGGTGGCCGCGGCGGTGGTTGCGGTCTTCCTGCTGCGCCACACCGTATCCGGCCGGCAATTGGCGGCGGCGTTGTGCGCGTTGACCGCGGCACTGGCGCTGTTGGTCACGTTGCTGGTGCGGGCCCAGGACATCGAGACCACCAGCAGGCAACGGCTCTACACGGACCCCATCATCGCCTACCGGCACTCGGCCTACCAGGAGATCGTGGTGACCCGGCGGGGTAATGACCTGCGGCTCTATCTGGACGGCGGCCTGCAGTTCTCCACCCGAGACGAGTACCGCTACACCGAAAGCCTGGTCTATCCCGCGCTCGGGGACGGCGCGCGCTCGGTGCTGGTGCTCGGTGGCGGCGACGGTCTGGCGGCGCGGGAACTGTTGCGCCAGCCGGGTGTCGAAAGTGTCCAACAGGTGGAGCTCGATCCGGCTGTCATCGAGCTGGCGCGCACCACCATGCGCGAGGCCAACGGCGGTTCGCTGGACAACCCGCACGTCAACGTGGTGATCGGCGATGCGATGGACTGGCTGCGCCGCGCGGACATTCCGCCCAGCGGTTTCGATGCGGTGATTGTCGACCTACCCGATCCCGACACCCCCGTGCTGGGGCGGTTGTATTCCACGGAGTTCTACGCCTTGGTGGCTCGTGCTTTGGCTCCGGGCGGCCTGATGGTGGTTCAGGCGGGCAGCCCGTTTTCGACACGGGCGGCGTTTTGGCGCGCCGTGTCGACAATCCGTTCGGCCGGATACGCGGTCACGCCGTACCACGTGCACGTGCCGACGTTCGGCGACTGGGGTTTCGTGCTGGCGCGACGCGGCGACGTTGCGCCGAAACCGACCGTGCCGGCCGACGCTCCTCCGTTGCGGTTCCTGGACCAGCGGGTGCTGGACGCCGCGACGGTTTTCGCGGACGACGTGCGCCCCCGCCCGGTGGAGCCGTCAACCCTGGACAACCCCCGCATCGTCGAGGACATGCGCCACGGTTATGACTAGCGGCGGCGACTCTGGCGGACTTAGGGCACCTTGCCGCCGTCGAAGCCCGTGCCCCCAGGCGCCGTCAGGACCCGCACCGCCGGCGCCATTGGGCGACTTGCACACCTCCACTGACTCGATCCTTGCGATCGGTGGGCACATCGCCCTAATCAGTGCAGCGAGATGCAGTGAAAGTTGGTGAATGCCCGACGATCCTCACGTGTCCCGGCGACCCACTTCGCCACGCGTACCTGAGCTGATCCGCAGTGCGGCGCGGATGGCCCTCCATCCTCCCCCGGAATGGATCGAGGAATTCGATCGCATCACCCTGCGCGCCTGCCCCGAACTGGCCCGGGACCCTGTTCTGGCCAAGGTGGTCACCCGCGCGAATCGCAGCAATCTGGCGCACTTCGCCTCAGCCATCCTGCGCGACCCGGATGCGCCGGTGCCGGCCAATCTCAGCCCAGAAACGCTGAGCATGGCGCGAGACCTGGTTCGGCGCGGAATGGACGCCTCGGCATTGGAGGTCTACCGCATCGGACACAACTTGGCCTGGCGGCGCTGGACGGAGATTGCGTTTCAGCTCACGTCCCAACCCGAAGAGCTCCAAGGGTTGCTGGACATCCCGTTCCGGCGCGCCAACGAATTCGTCGATGCAACGCTGGCCGGCATCGCCGACCAGATGCACGCGCAGTACGCCGAACTTGCCCGAGACATCCATGCCGAGCGCAGCCAGATCGTTGCGCAAATCCTCGATGAGGCGCCCATCGACCAGGATCGCGCCCAAACGCAACTCGACTACTCCTTCGACCGGTCGCACACCGCCGCCGTCATCTGGTGTCGCGACCCCGCCAATGACCCCAATGCACTCGCAGCAGCCGCGGAGGCCTTCGGCCGGGTCGCCGGTGGCCGGCGACCGCTGAACATCAGCGCCGGGGCCGCGACTCGCTGGGTATGGGTCAACGACGCCGTGGACAGCAACGACCTGGACGTCGAGCAGCTTCACGACATCCTCGACGGGGCACCGGGATCACAACTCGCAATCGGGACCTCCGCAGCGGGGATCGAAGGATTTCGCCGCAGTCACATGGAAGCCCTCGCCACGCAGCGCATGCTGGCCCGACTGCGCTCACCCCATCGGGTCGCGTTCTTCGCCGAAGTCCAGATGATTGCCCTGCTCACCGAAAACACCGACGGCGCCGACGACTTCATCAAGGCGACCCTCGGGGACTTCGAAAAGGCCAACCCAATCCTGCACACGACCGTGCTGACGTACATCAATGCCGGGTGCAATGCCTCGCGTGCCGCGAAACTCCTTCACGCGCACCGCAATACGCTGTTGCACCGGCTGGACTCCGCTCAGCGGCTGCTGCCGCGACCGCTTAACGAGACAACTGTCGAGGTCGCGGTGGCCATCCAGGCGCTGCGGTGGCGCGGTGAGCAAGGCAGCCGTTCGACGCCGGCACACAAGGCGATGTCCAACGGTGGCCGCGTGGCAGCCTCAGGGCAGCAAAGCCGCGGTTAGTCCTCTTCGAGGGCCGCCAGCACGTCGTCGGAGAGGTCGACGTTGGTCCAGACGTTTTGCACGTCGTCGGTGTCCTCCAACGCGTCGACGAGCTTGAAAACCTTGCGGGCGCCCTCTACGTCGACGGGCACGCTGACCGACGGCTGGAAACTGGCCTCCGCCGATTCGTAGTCGATGCCGGCCTCCTGCAACGCCGTGCGCACCGCGACCAGGTCGGTCGGCTCGGAGATCACCTCAAAGCTGTCGCCGAGGTCATTGACCTCCTCGGCGCCGGCGTCCAGCACCGCCGCCAGCACGTCGTCTTCGGTCAAGCCGTTCTTCTCCAAAGTGACAGTGCCCTTGCGGGAGAACAGATACGACACTGACCCCGGATCCGCCATCGTGCCGCCGTTGCGCGTCATCGCCACACGCACCTCACTGGCGGCGCGGTTGCGGTTGTCGGTCAAGCACTCGATCAGCACCGCTACGCCGTTGGGTGCATACCCCTCGTAGGTGATGGTTTGGTAGTCGGCGCCGCCGGCCTCCTCGCCGGCGCCACGTTTGCGGGCCCGCTCGATGTTGTCGTTGGGGACCGAGTTCTTTTTTGCCTTCTGGATGGCGTCGTAAAGCGTCGGATTGCCTGCCGGATCACCGCCACCGACTCGGGCCGCGACCTCGATGTTCTTGATCAGCCGGGCGAAGTTCTTCCCGCGGCGCGCGTCGATAACGGCCTTCTTGTGTTTGGTGGTGGCCCACTTGGAATGGCCGCTCATCGCTGGTTGTACCTCTTTCGCATCAAAAAGTTCGCCTGACGATTCTACGTGGCCGCCCAGTTGCCCCGAGCGTCACGCTCGGCCGGTGACGATGTCGACAAAGAGTTGGTGGATGCGGCGGTCCCCTGTCATCTCCGGGTGAAACGCCGTCGCCAGCACCGACCCCTGACGCACCGCGACCGCGTGCCCCGCCGCCCGCGCCAAAACCTGCACCCCGTCGCCCACGCGCTCGACCCACGGCGCCCTGATGAATACCGCCCGCACGGGTTCATCAAGACCGGCAAACGCGAGGTCGCCTTCGAACGAGTCGACCTGGCGACCAAACGCGTTGCGCCGCACGGTCATGTCGATACCACGCAGGGGCAACGCCTCGCGCCCGCCCGCCCCGGCATCCACAATCTCGCTGGCCAGCATGATCATGCCGGCACAGGAGCCGTACGCCGGAAGGCCGTCGGCCAACCGCGCCCGCAGTGGCTCCAGCAGGTCCAGCTCGAGCAACAGGTGGCTCATCGTGGTCGACTCCCCACCGGGAAGCACCAAAGCCTCGACCGCGTCCAGTTCGCTTCGCCGCCGCACCGTGATCGGGTCGGCTCCGCACTCGCGCAGCGCGATCAGATGCTCCCTGGTGTCGCCCTGCAGGGCGAGAACACCGACGGTCGGTCGGTTCACGGCTGGAATCCGCGCTTGAAGCGGGTTAACCCCTCCTGCATCACCGCGGCCACCATCGCACCGCTTTGATCGAAGATCTTGCCCTGGCATAGCGCACGACCCCCGCTGGCCGACGGCGAGGACTGATCGTAGAGCAGCCATTGGTCGGCCCGGAACGCGCGCATGAACCACATCGCGTGGTCCAGCGAAGCCACCTGCAGGTGCTCCCGGACGTCGAGGTGGTTCACCTGCGCCGAACCCAGCAGCGTGAGGTCACTCATGTAGGCCAGGGCGCAGATGTGCAGGACCGGGTCGTCGGGCAGCGGGTCACGGTGGCGAAACCACACCTGTTGCTGGGAGGCCTTGCCAGGCAGCAACTCGAGCTGCTCCTGCGGCACGATGCAGACGTCCCACTCCTCGAACTGCTTGAACCCGGCGTCGTCGAAGACCTTTATCGAGCTCAACCCGGGCAAACCCTCCGGCGGCGGGGCCGCGGGCATGGCGTCCTGATGGCTGATCCCCTCCTGCGGGGTCTGAAAGGACGCACCCATGCTGAAGATGATTTCGCCGTGCTGGATGGCGTTGACGCGCCTGGTAGCGAACGATCCGCCGTCGCGGGTGCGCTCGACGGTGTAGACCGTGGGCGCCGTGGCATCTCCCGGGCGCAGGAAATAACCGTGCAGCGAGTGGACCTGATAGCGCGGCTCCACGGTACGAACGGCCGAAACGAGCGACTGTCCCGCGACGTGTCCACCGAATGTGCGCTGAAGGAAGCCGGACTCCGGGCTGAACACGCTGCCGCGGTAGATGTTGACCTCGAGTTGTTCGAGGTCGAGGATCTGCTCGATCGCCACAGACTGTTCTTACCAGCCGCGTTGGGCCAGGCGATGGGGCTCGGCGATCTCTTCCACGTTGATGCCGACCATCGCCTCGCCCAGTCCTCTCGACACCTTGGCCAGCACATCTGGGTCGTCGTAGAACGTGGTGGCCTTGACGATCGCGGCTGCGCGTTGCGCGGGGTCCCCCGACTTGAAGATGCCCGAGCCGACGAAGACGCCCTCTGCGCCGAGCTGCATCATCATCGCTGCATCCGCGGGAGTGGCGATGCCCCCAGCGGTGAAGAGGGTGACCGGCAGCTTGCCCGCGCGCGCCACCTCGACGACCAGATCGTAGGGCGCCTGCAATTCCTTTGCCGCAACGAACAATTCGTCTTCGGACAGCGATGTCAGCCGGCGGATCTCGCCGCTGATGGCGCGCATGTGGGTGGTTGCGTTGGAGACGTCACCGGTGCCTGCCTCGCCCTTCGACCGGATCATCGCCGCGCCCTCGCTGATGCGACGCAATGCCTCACCGAGGTTGGTGGCCCCGCACACGAAGGGCACCGTGAACTTCCACTTGTCGATGTGGTGGGTGTAGTCGGCGGGAGTAAGGACCTCGGATTCGTCGATGTAGTCCACCCCGAGGCTCTGCAAGATCTGTGCCTCGACAAAGTGGCCGATCCGCGCCTTGGCCATCACCGGGATGGTGACCGCGGAAATGATCCCCTCGATCATGTCGGGATCGCTCATCCGCGACACGCCGCCCTGGGCTCGAATGTCGGCGGGCACCCGTTCCAGCGCCATCACCGCGACGGCGCCGGCGCCTTCGGCGATGCAGGCCTGCTCAGGGGTGACGACGTCCATGATGACGCCGCCCTTGAGCATCTCGGCCATGCCACGTTTGACGCGCGCGGTCCCGGTCTGGCCGGAGGTCGGCTGGGCGCCGTTCTGCTGGGTGTCCACTACGCTCCTTGACTCTCTCGATGCGAGCACCAGTCTAAGGGTGGACGGCAAACCAGTTCTCCACCGCGGCATGTCACCCTGTCGCCGCACCAGACGCGCGCGTAAGGGTGTTCGGTGCCTCACGTAAGCGCGCGCTTGTTGACTTGGGTCTTGCCCCGGTGGGGGCGGCCCTGCTTGTGGTCACTGCGACGAGCTGGGCGGCGGACCTTGGCGCCTGGTTTCTGCTGCGGGTCACTCATCGCAAATGTGCGGGTAGGCCGGCTGCATCATCAACCAGGCCGCGCTATCAGCGTCAATGTCAGTAGAGCTCATTACAATCGAAAATATGTTCGACTCCCAGTTGTCGATGTTCGATGCCGGGCCCGCGCCGTTGACGGAGCGGGTGGTACCCGAGGAGGCGTTGGCGTGGCTGGATGAGAATTTGGTGCGTCAGGAGGCGTTGGCGACCACGACCGCCGAGGTCACC
>NZ_MVHT01000147.1 GCF_002086275.1 Mycobacterium intermedium
CACCGAAAATGCCTACCCAACAACACCATTCAGCGCCAGAACGGCTCAATCATCAATTCGATGCAAAATCGAGGCTAACGTTCGGGCCGTGGCCAATGCCGCCGACGCCGGGTCGTCGGAGCGCAGCGGGGCCCCGAAGACGGCCAGCGCCGCATCGCCTTGGAATTTGTTGATCAGACCCTGGTGTTCGTCGACGGCGCCGACAACTATCCGGAAGAAGTCGTTGAGCACCTGGGCCACCTCTTGTGGCGCCAGGCTTTCCGTCAGCCTGGTCGAGTTCAACATGTCGATGAACAGGACCGCGGCCTCGACCACTTCCCCGGACATCGAGACGCCCTCTTCGATGGCGCGTTGCGCCACGTCGGCCCCGACGTGCCGACCGAACAGGTCACGCAACCGCTCGCGTTCGGCGAGGCCGGCCACCATTTTGTTAAATCCTGTTTGGAGACGGCCGATTTGGGATCGCTCGTACACCCCGACGATCGTGTCGATGTGGCCGTGTTCGACTTCGGCCATCGCGTCGACGACTTCGCTGATCGGGTCCGCTATGGACCGCGAGGTCAGGATCATCGTCGGCAAACCCAGCACCAGGGCCGCCAGCGACACGACCAGCACGGGCGTGTCCAACGACGCGTTTTTCTCGATGAACCAACCGTAGGAACGCAATACGACGAAACCCGCGATGACCCCGATCGGAAACGCGCTGCAGAGGAACCACAGGAGCACCAGCCGGGAAAACACGCCCGGCACGGTCAGTCGCGGCTCGGCACCGCGGGTGGCGGCGACCATGATGGGCCGCAGCGTGTGCTGTGCGAGCAACAGACCGGTGCCGGCCGCCGCGGCACCGCCCAGCACCACCCCCAGCACGATGGGTACCAGCAAGCCCGCACCACCGCTGAGATTGATGAGCACGAGGATCACACCGCTGGCCGCCCAGGCCCCCGCCAGGATGGCCGACTGGCGGCCGGCGAGTTTCGTTGCGACATCGCGTTGCTTCGCGGTCGGTTCGGCGCCAACGGCAAACCAGCGCACGGTGGGCGCCAGGCTCATCGCACCGGCCACCGCGACGAAGCAGACGCCCAGTACCATCAGCACGAGCACCACGGCCATGTTCATTTCGGCAAAGTCGGCGTTTGTGTGGCCGCGCAGCGGGACCAGGATGGCAACGGCGTCGATGGCGGCGAAGATGTAGGCCAACGCAAGGTCGGAACCGTATTGGATCAGCAACCTGCGGCCACTCTTTGGACCCGCTTTCTCGGCTGCCGATGGCGTGGTCACGCAAAACAACCTAACGCTTACGGCGAGATTGCCGTGACGGCTGTGCTCCCAGCGCCGACCGCGACCATGGCGGCAATCTCGGCGGTCAGCTAGCGGGCCCGCCCGGGTTTTGGTTCGGCAGGTCGGTGATCGGAAAGTTCGGCATTGGCTTGGGCGACGGGGTGTTGGGCAGACCCGGAATCTGGTTGGCCGGGATGTCGCGCAGATCATTGGCGGGCGGCCCGTTCTCGCGGCTGCCGTAGCTGCTCCCCGGCGCCCTCGAACCGAGCAGTTCGCTGACGGTCACCAAGCGGTAGCCGTTGGCCCTGAGCACGGGGATGAACTGATACACCAGGTCGACGGTGCTCGAGTAGGTATCGTGCAGCAGAACCACCGAATTCGGCCTGATCTGGGTCATCAGGATCTGCCGGGTCGCCGCGATGTTGGAGTCGTTCTCCCAGTCGAAGGGAATGACATCCCACAGGATTTCGGCCATTCCCAGCTTCCCGGCGGTCGCGCGCACGGTCTCGTTGGACAGTCCACCGGCGGGGCGGTACAGCGTGGGCGCCCGGCCCGTCGCCGCGGCGATCGCCTCGTTGGCCTTGGTGAACTGAGCGGGAAGGTCGGCGACGGGAACGGTCTGCAGGTTGGGGTGCTCCCAGGTGTGGCTGCCGATCTCCATCCCGGCCTCGGCGATGCGCCTGGCGCCGCCCGGGTTGGCGGCCACTTTGTTGCCGATCAAGAAGAACGTGGCCCTGGCGTCGTTGTCCCGGAGGATTTTCAGTAGCCGGTCGGTGTAGGGCGTCGGACCGTCATCGAAGGTGAACGCGACACACTTCACCACCGAACAGTTGAGATTGTCGGCTCGGGTGACATGGCCGGTGAGGCCACCGATCACCAGGACGGCGCCGGCGGCCAGCGCACCGAAAACCGTGCGCCAGTAGCGCCAAACTTGGTTGTCGGGTCGTTTCGGCACCACGAAAGTTTACCCGCGGGCCGGACGGGCTCAGTGCGGCCCGGTGATCTCTTCCAACATCTCCGTGACCAGCGCCGCAATCGGTGACCGCTCACTGCGCAGCAGTGTGATGTGCGCAAACAGCGGATGACCTTTGAGTTTTTCGATTACCGCGGCCACGCCGTCGTGGCGGCCGACTCGCAGGTTGTCGCGCTGCGCGATGTCGTGGGTCAGCACCACCCGGGATCCGGTACCCAACCGGGACAACACCGTGAGCAGCACGTTGCGTTCCAGCGACTGCGCTTCGTCGACGATGACGAACGAGTCGTGCAACGACCGGCCGCGAATGTGCGTCAGCGGCAACACCTCGAGCATGCCTCGGGACAGGACCTCGTCCAGCACGGCCGGGCTGGCCAGGCCCTCGAGCGTGTCGAACACGGCCTGCGCCCACGGGCCCATCTTGTCGCTCTCGCTGCCGGGCAGGTAGCCGAGTTCCTGGCCTCCGACGGCGTACAGCGGGCGGAATACCACGACCTTGCGGTGCGTCCGACGCTCCAGCACCGCCTCGAGGCCCGCGCACAACGCCAGCGCCGATTTTCCGGTGCCGGCCTTGCCGCCCAGCGACACGATGCCAACGGATTCGTCGAGCAACAGGTCGAGCGCCACCCGCTGTTCGGCGGAGCGCCCGCGCAGCCCGAACACTTCGCGGTCGCCGCGAACCAGCTGGATGCGCTTGCCGGCGGTGACCCGGCCCAGTGCGTGCGAACTGCCGCCCAGCAGTCGAATGCCGGTGTGGCAGGGCAGGTCCCGCGCTTCGGCCAGATCAATCTCACCCTCGGCGAACAGGGTGGCGATGTCTTCGGCGGAGGTTTCGATCTCCCGCATGCCCGACCAGCCCGACGCGACCACGTCTTGGGCGTGGTACTCGTCGGCCGCCAGACCCACCGCAGCCGCCTTGACCCGCAGCGGGATGTCCTTGCTGACCAGCGTGACTCGTCTGCCTTCGGCGGCCAGGTTGGCGGCGCAACTCAAGATCCGGGAGTCGTTGCTGTCGGTACGGAAGCCCGCGGGCAGCACCGCGGGGTCGGTGTGGTTGAGCTCGACGTGCAATGAACCACCCTGCGTGCCAACCGGAATGGGCTGATCCAGCCGTCCGTGCTCGAGTCGGAGGTCGTCGAACAACCGCAGCGCCTGGCGGGCGAACCAGCCCAGCTCGTGGTGGTGGCGTTTGGCCTCCAGCTCGCTGATCACCACGAGTGGAACCACGACTTCGTGCTCGGCGAACCGACTGCACGCCCATGGGTCGGACAGCAGCACAGAGGTGTCGAGCACGTACGTCCGGATTTCGGTCACAGAGCGCTCCTCGAGCGACGGACGCTCGCGCGGACCCGCACGAGCGAATCGGCGGGGGCCGCGGCACCAGGACCGGGGCCGGCCCTGCCTGTGTCATGCCCCTGCCAAGACAGGGAGTCGTGACGGTAGGTGCCGCCCTGGCAGCAGAGTGTTGCGCTGGCCATCGAGTGCGACGCTACTCCGGTGGTCACACCCGCGCAGCGCAGGCGCGCCGCTGAGGAAAACTCAAGTTAACTTGCGACGTATTGCTGCAATGCGGGCTCGTCGGCCAAGCCCCACGCGGTGATGCATTCGGAGACGACCTGCTGCAGTTGCCGGCGGTCGAAGATGCCCGCGTCGGCGATGTTCTGCACCTTGTCCTGGTATTCCAGAATGTCGGCGCCGAGTACCTCGATGTCGGCCGCCCGGGTGGCAATCGCCGCGATGGTCTCCTCGCGGACGTAGCCGAGGAGGTGCTGGACAAGGTTGGAGAAAAACTCTTCATGACGCGCTTCGTCCCGGGCGATCCGGTCCACCAGCCCGGCCAGGAGCGGTTCCTCGATCTGTGCGGCGAGGTTTCGGCAGAACGTGGCGTGCGAGCGCTCGGAGAAGGTCATGTAGACCAGGGTTTCGGCCTGGGTGTACCAGTCGGCGCGGTAGCCCCGTATCACGTGCTTGACCCGCACCTCTTCGTTGGCGGCGGGGTCGATTTCGCGGGTCACCACCAGATAGTCACGCAGCGCGAGGGCGTGCAGGTGCTCCTCGGCGGTCCAGCGGCCCAGCCAGCGTCCCCAGTAGTCCTCGAGAATGAAGTGCTCGACGAGTTCGCGGTGATGACCGGCCAGGTTGTCCTTGAGGATCAGCAAGACCTCGCACGCGTCGGTGATGTGCCGGGGCAGCGTGGCCTGGGAGGGATCCCAGTCACGCCCACCGAGAAAGGCGAAGTTCTCGCCCTGGTCGTACGGCACGTAATCGTGCGCGAACCAAAGGTTCTCGGTGGCAAGGTGCCGAGTCCAGTTTTCCTCGACAACCGGTTCGAGTTCGAGGGTCAGCGCATTAGCGACAGGTTTCTGTGCCATGCGGTTACTGTAACCCGCGTACACAGATGTTTTCAAATTCTTGCGGCGGGCGAGTCGCCTCAGCGGCCGAGCAGACTCCAGTCCTCCAGGCCCTCGTACAGGGGGAAATCCCTGGCCAGACGTGTCACCCGGGCGCGCAGGCCGGCCACGTCTGCGGAAGTGCCCGCCACTAGGGCGCTGGCGATGATGTCGGCGACCTCGGTGAACTCGGTGTCCCCGAATCCTCGGGTGGCCAACGCGGGTGTCCCGATCCGCAGCCCGGAGGTCACCATGGGTGGCCGGGGGTCGTTCGGGACGGCGTTGCGGTTGACCGTGATGCCCACCTCATGCAGCAGGTCTTCGGCCGCCTGTCCGTCCAGTGGCGAGTTGCGCAGGTCGACCAGGACCAGGTGGACGTCGGTGCCGCCGCTGACCACGGAGACGCCGGCCTTGGCGACGTCAGGGGCCAACAGCCGCTCGGCAATGATCCGCGCACCGCTCAGCGTGCGCCGTTGGCGTTCGGCGAACTCCGGGGTTCCGGCAATCTTCAGCGCGACGGCCTTGCCGGCGATGATGTGCATGAGCGGGCCGCCCTGCTGACCCGGAAACACCGCGGAGTTAATGGCTTTGGCGTATTCCTGCTTGCCCACGATCATCCCGGAGCGGCCCCCGCCAAGCGTCTTGTGGATGGTCGTCGACACCACATCCGAATGGGGCACGGGCGACGGGTGCAGGCCGGCGGCGACCAGTCCTGCGAAGTGCGCCATGTCCGTCCACAACTTGGCGCCCACCTCGTCCGCAATGGACCGGAACGCCGCGAAGTCCAGGACCCGGGGGTAGGCGGACCAGCCGGCGATGATCACCTTCGGGCGGAATTCCAGCGCCTGCGCCCGCACCACGTCCATGTCCACCAGGTGCGTGGTGGGGTCGACACCGTAGAAGGCGTTTTCGTAGAGCTTGCCGGAGAAGTTCAGCCGCATACCGTGCGTGAGGTGCCCACCGTTGGCCAGGTCCAATCCCAGCAGCCGTTCTCCCGGCGACATCAGCGCGTGCAGCACCGCGGCGTTGGCCTGCGCGCCCGAATGCGGCTGCACGTTGGCGAAGTCGGCACCGAACAACGCCTTGGCGCGATCTCTGGCTATGTTTTCCACCACATCGACGTGTTCACAACCGCCGTAATAGCGCCTGCCCGGCAGTCCCTCGGCGTATTTGTTGGTCAGCACGGAGCCCTGGGCTTGCAGCACCGAGCGCGGCACGAAGTTCTCCGACGCGATCATCTCGAGGGTGTCGCGTTGCCGTCCGAGTTCCTTGGCCAGCAGCTCGGCGATGTCGGGGTCGACGTCGGCGAGCGGGGCCGACATCACAGAGGCTTCGCCGGAAACGGCAGTGCGGGCGTCAGGTGCAGCAGTCACGGGGGTCAGTCTATCGAGACTGCTCTTAGGCAGCTGTAGGTCGGCTTTTGCCAGCCCAGCGGTAAGGCTCGGTTCCGTTCCTGCAAGACTGGAAATATGCCCCGGCTGAGCGAGCCGAGCCCCTACGTGGAGTTCGACCGGAAGCAATGGCGCGCGCTTCGTGAGTCGACGCCCCTGGCCCTGACCGAAGAGGAACTGATCGGTTTGCGGGGCCTGGGCGAGCAGATTGATCTGCTCGAGGTCGAGGAGGTCTACCTCCCGCTCGCCCGACTGATTCACCTACAGGTGGCCGCACGCCAGCGGCTGTTCGCCGCGACCGCCGAGTTCCTTGGCGAACCCCAGCAGCACCCGGACCGGTTGGTGCCGTTCGTCATCGGGGTGGCGGGCAGCGTCGCGGTCGGCAAATCGACCACCGCTCGTGTGCTGCAGGCACTGCTGGCCCGGTGGGATCACCATCCACGGGTCGACCTGGTGACCACCGACGGTTTCCTGTATCCCAACGCGGAGCTGGAACGGCGGAACCTGATGCACCGCAAGGGCTTCCCGGAGAGCTACAACCGGCGAGCGCTGATGCGTTTCGTGACGTCGGTGAAGTCCGGTTCGGAATATGCCTGCGCGCCGGTGTACTCGCACCTCAAGTACGACATCATTCCGGGCGCCAAGCACGTGGTCCGGCACCCCGACATCTTGATCTTGGAGGGGCTCAACGTATTGCAGACGGGCCCGACGCTGATGGTGTCGGACCTGTTCGACTTCTCGCTGTATGTGGATGCGCGGATCGAGGACATCGAGCAGTGGTACATCTCGCGATTCTTGGCGATGCGCAGCACCGCGTTCGCCGACCCGGAATCTCACTTCCACCACTACTCGGCGTTGTCCGACGCGAAAGCCGTTGCCGCCGCGAAGGAAATCTGGCGGTCGATCAACCGGCCCAACCTGGTGGAGAACATCCTGCCGACCCGACCGCGGGCGACGCTGGTGCTGCGCAAGGACGCCGATCACTCCATCAACCGGTTGCGGCTGCGCAAGCTCTAGCCCGGCTGCCCCTGCGGCCCCTGGCGCGGCGGATATTGACCCGCGCGACAGTGCCGGGAGGATCGCCGACTACCCGGGTGCCCCCGGCTGCCCGAACACCGACCCGCCCTTGCCGCCGGGCCCGCCGCTGCCAGCGGTCCCAGCGTCTTGGCCCTCGCCAGGACCCCCAGCGGCGCCCCCGTTGCCGCCGTTGCCGATGAGCTGCGAACTTCCGCCGACACCGCCGTTGCCTCCGTCCCCGGCGGCACCGCCAATGAAGAACCCGGGGACGGTGAAACCGGCGTTCCCGCCGCGCCCGCCAACGCCACCGGCCCCGCCGTCCCCGAACACCGACCCGCCGGAACCGCCGTGGCCGGCGTCACCGCCGCGGCCGCCCGAACCGCCCTTACCGGTGCTGTTGCCGACGATGGAGGACCCGCCGGCGCCGCCGTTCCCGCCGGTCCCGCCGTTCCCCCACATCCCCGCGGAGCCACCGCTGCCACCATTGCCGGCGTCGCCGCCCGCGCCGCTGTTCCGGTCGCCGCTGCCGAATTGCCAGGAGCCGCCCTGGCCTCCGTTGCCACCGGTCCCGCCGGAGCCGCCGTTGCCGTAGAGCATCCCGCCGGCGCCGCCGTTGCCGGCGTCGCCACCATGCCCGCCGGCCCCGCCGCTGGATGGGGCGAACGGGTCTGACCCGTTGGTAAGGCCGGCGCCGCCGGAACCGCCCGCACCACCGTTCCCGGCTGCGCCGCCATTACCGATGAGCCCTGCCGCGCCCCCGTTGCCGCCCCGGCCGCCATCTCCTCCATCCGGAGCTTGATTGATGTTGTCGAACGCGTTGGCGCCGCCACCGCCGTTGCCACCGGCCCCGCCGTCGCCCTTCAGCCAGCCGCCGTGCCCGCCGTTTCCGCCAGCGCCGCCGGCAGTGGTGAGGGTTCCGGTGCCGCCCTGGCCGCCGGCACCGCCGGCGCCCCACAGGAAGACGTTGCCGCCATGGCCTCCGGCGCCGCCCTCGCTCCCGCCAGCACCACCAGTTCCGCCGAGGCCGATGATGGCGTTACCACCGTTTCCGCCGCCAGCGCCGGGACCGCCGGTGCCCCCGGCGCCGCCATTGCCGAACAACCCGCCGTCGCCACCATTACCGCCGGCCACTCCGGCGGTCGTGCTGTTGAAGCCGTTGCCGCCGTTGCCCCATAGCAATCCACCGGCCTGGCCGTTGGGATTCGCGGCGGTGCCGTTGACGCCGTCCCCGATCAGCGGGCGTCCCAGCAGCGCGTTGGTGGGCGCGTTGACGATGTTCAGAGGGTCGAATGGTGGCGGGGTGAACAACTTGCCGCCGGTGCCGACAACGCCCGCGACGCCGTCCGGCAAGGTGCCGAAGCTGCCGTGAAGGGAGCCCGTGCCAGCAGCGCCACCAGCCCCGATGAGGCCAGCGTTGCCGCCGTTACCGCCGTTACCGCCCGCGGATGCCGAGTTGCCAGACGAGTCGAATGCGCCCGTGACGCCGTTGCCACCAGCGCCGCCATTACCGAAGATGAACCCGCCAACCCCGCCGTTACCGGCATGGCCCGGTGCATCTGCGGGGATGTCGCCGACACCGCCATAACCAGCACCACCAGCACCGCCATTCCCGAACAGCCGGGCATTGCCGCCGTTGCCGCCGCGGGCACCCGAGGCGAAGTTAACTACCGAGCTACCAGCGGGTATGCCGCTGCGACCGCCGTCACCGCCGTTACCCCCGAAGAGACCACCGGTTCCGCCGTCACCGCCGTTCCCGGTGGTCCCGGAGAGTGCGCTAGACCCACCACCGGCGCCGCCGGTCCCACCATTTCCCAACAGCAGAGCCGGACCGCCGAGACCGCCTTGCCCGCCGACACCGCCGAACGCCTGGCCGCCGGCCCCGCCGGCCCCGGCGTCGCCGAACAGGCCGGCAGCCCCTCCGTTGCCGCCCGCACCGCCGCTGCTGAAGCCGGGTTGGCCGCCGAAGTGCCGCAGCGTTCCCTGCACAACTGGCAAAACGCCGCAGCCCGGCTCATTGCGGCCGATCTGCGTGGTCGG
>NZ_MVHT01000148.1 GCF_002086275.1 Mycobacterium intermedium
CAGGGTGCCGTTGCTGTAGTTTCCGCTGATAAAGGCGCCGGTGTTGACGTTGCCCGAATTCGCCACCCCGGTGTTGGAGTGGCCGGTGTTGAGCCAGCCGGTGTTGACGTCGCCCGGGTTGAAGGCACCGGTGTTGGTGTTGCCCGCGTTGAAACCGCCGGTGTTGTAGTGACCGGGATTGGCCAGACCGGTGTTGAAGTTGCCGGCGTTGAACAATCCGGTGCTGGCGATGCCCGAGTTGCCGATGCCGGTGTTGTAGCTACCCGAGTTGAACAAGCCGGCGTTGCCGGTGCCGGTGTTGAAGAACCCGACGTTGCCCGTCCCCGAATTGAACAACCCGATGTTGCCGGTTCCGGAGTTCAGGCCGCCGATGCCGGTCAGGTTGTTGCCGGTGAGCCCGATCCCCCAGTTGTTGTTGCCCGTGTTGGCGAACCCGATATTGCCCAGCCCGATATTCGCCGCACCGACGTTGCCGCTGCCCGCATTGGCGAAGCCGAAATTGCTGATGCCCGGCAGGGAAGGACCCGTCCCCAAACCTGAATTGCCGAAGCCGAAGTTGCCGTTGCCGACGTTGCCGAACCCGAAGTTGCCGTTGCCGAGGTTGCCGAACCCTAGGTTGAGGTCGCCGACGTTCGCTCCGCCCAGGTTGAAGTTGCCGACATTGCCCAGCCCGAGGTTGCCGTTGCCGATGTCGGCCAACCCGATGTTGAGGATGGGGGCATGGTTGAAGACCGTGCCCGCCGACAGCAAACCCGCCAGGTGGTGTCCGAGGTTTCCGACGCCCGAGACCATCGCGGGTGTCGCAAAGTCCACCGTGCTGGTGTTGTAAATCCCCGACAGCCCCGAGCCGAGGTTCAGCAGACCCGAGCCCAAAGTGCCGAGGTTGAAGTAGCCCGAGGCGACCCCCAATTGCGCAGCAGAGGCTTGGTTCCACCAGCCCGACATGGCCGAACCGAAGTTGCCCCAACCCGATCCACCGCCCGCTCCGGTGTTGAAGAAGCCCGACGAGGGAGCAGTGGTCGTGTTCCCGATGCCAGGGGTCGGCGGGATATGGATCAACGGTATGTCGCTGGAAATGACATAGACGGAGCCGTCGGCATGCGCCGAGATCTGGGGGATGGTGATCGCCGGAATTTGGACGGCGAAACTGCCGGCTTCGACCTGGAAATTCACCAGGTTGGTCGGTGAGAAGGTAAGGCCGCCAGGGAAGATGGTGATCGGGTCGACCAGCACGGGCGCGTGGAAGCCCAGATCGATTCGGCCGATGTTGATTTCCGGGGTGTCGAAGCCGTCAGTGACGACATTGACGAACGAGTTTGACGGCCCGGCGATCGCACCGAGGTTTGAAACTATGGGGCCGATCGCGAAGGGCGAGCCTGCCGAGAATGCCGCGCCGATTGAGTAGTAGGTCGGGCCCGTGATGCTGCCTGCGGGATATGTCCAGACGATGAATGGGCTTACCGCTGAGTACGGCACAGTCAGCTGGCCGGTGTGCATCTGCACGGTGATCTGGTTGATGCCGGGGATGTGCACCGACGGGACGTGAATGGGACCGAAGCCGATGCGTCCCAAGAATTCTGGGTTGAGCGCGGGGATATCGATCTGCCGAATGTGGAAGCCACCGAGTTCGGCGTTCCCGCCGAGGTCGACTGTGACCGCCGGAATGGGAATCGGCGGGATGACGACGGGGCCGAAAGCGGCACCGGCGGTGATGTCCAGGAAGGAGATCTTTGGGACTGGATAGTCGTAGGAGTACTGAAATAGGCCCTGGTATTCACCGCGCCAGAACATGCCGTTGCTGTAGTTGCCCGACATCAAGGCGCCGGTGCCGACGTTGCCCGAGTTCGCGATTCCGGTGTTGGAGTGACCGCTGTTCAACCAGCCGGTATTGGTGTTGCCCGAGTTGAAGTCGCCGGTGTTGGTGTTGCCCGCGTTGAAACTGCCGGTGTTGTAGTGACCGGTGTTGGCCAGACCGGTGCTGAAATTCCCGGCATTGAAGAACCCGGTGCTGCCCGTTCCTGAATTGCCGATACCGGTGTTGTTGCTGCCGGAGTTGAACAGCCCGAAGTTGCCGGACCCGGTGTTGAAGAAGCCGACGTTGCCGGTCCCCGAATTGAACAGGCCGATATTGCCGGCCCCGGAATTCAGGCCGCCGATACCGGTCAGGTTGTTGCCGGTGAGCCCGATCCCCCAGTTGTTGTTGCCCGTGTTGGCGAACCCGATATTGCCCAGCCCGATATTCGCCAGACCGACGTTGCCGCTGCCGGCATTGCCGAAACCGAAGTTGGCCGTGCCCGGCACACCCGCCGATAGGCCCGCGTTGCCGAACCCGAAGTTGTTGTCGCCGATGTTGGCGAGTCCGATGTTGCCGCTGCCCAGGTTGCCCAACCCCAGGTTCAGATCGCCGAGGTTGGCCGCACCCAGGTTGAGGTTGCCAACGTTGCCCAAGCCGAGGTTGAAGTTGCCGACGTCGGCCAGTCCGAAGTTGGCGATTGCGGTTTGGTTGAGCGCGGTACCGGCCGCGAACAACCCCGAGAGGTGTTGGCCGACATTGCCGATACCCGAGACCAGTGCCGGCGTGCCTATGTCCAACGCGCTGGTGTTGTAGAAGCCGGATAGTCCGGAGCCCCAGTTCAGCAGGCCCGAATGCAGCGCGCCGGCGTTGCCGAATCCCGAACCCATACCCGCCAGTGCGCCGTGCGCCTGGTTCCACCAGCCCGAGACACCCGCACCGAAGTTCCCGAAACCAGATGTCCCACCCGCACCGCTGTTGAAGAAGCCTGACGACGGCGTGAGCGAGGTGTTGCCGAAGCCCGGCGTCGCTGGGATGTGGATCAACGTGAAGTTGCTGGCGGGCACGCTGATGTTCACCGCGGCGTGCAGCGGCAGCGAATCGATCCACAATCCGTCCGGGAAGAAAGTCATCGGATGCAAGAACCCGCTCATGCGGAATGTCAGCGGGATTGCCTGTGACGGAATGCTCAGCCCATCCGGGAAAAGGGTGAAACCCGGTAGACCGCCCTTGATTTCGAGGTGCAGCGGAATGGGGCTGGTGGCAATTTCCGGGATGGTGAACAGCGGCAACGTGATCGCGTTGAAACCGCTCGCGCCCAGGGACGGGCCGCTGAAGAACGTAATGC
Organism: Mycobacterium intermedium; assembly: GCF_002086275.1. Classification (GTDB taxonomy): domain Bacteria; phylum Actinomycetota; class Actinomycetes; order Mycobacteriales; family Mycobacteriaceae; genus Mycobacterium; species Mycobacterium intermedium. The sequence goes on from NZ_MVHT01000148.1 coordinate 3,141, forward strand.
CTTTGACCGGTTCGAGGGCATAATTCGGAGCAACGGGGCTTATGCCGTTGTCTTGCCCGATCGTCCATACGTCGTCGCCGAGCAACGGGATCTTCACTTTGATCACCGGAAGTGTGAACTGCGAGATGTCCGTCGGCAGACCGGCCAGGGCGGTCCAGGGGAACGTGAAAGTCTTTCCGCCAATGGGCGTTTCGGGCAAGAAGACGATGGACGGTATTTCTCTGATTTCGTCGATGTCGATCTTGAGCTCGGGAACGTGGATCGGTTTGATGTCGAAGGGCCCGATTTTGATCAGTTCGAGGACGTCGAATACCCGGCCCTCGATGTGGATGGGATCGCTGATCTTGATGGGACCGAAGTCAAACGTCTGGTCGAAGTCCAGCAACGTGCTGGCGGGAATGTCGATGTTGAGCGTGAAGCCGTAGGTGCCGTGCCACTCACCCGTCCACAGCACCCCGTTGTTGAAGTTGCCGGAGTTGAACGCGCCGGTATTGACATTGCCCGTGTTGAAGATGCCGGTGTTGGTGTTGCCGGCGTTGAACCAGCCGCTGTTGGTGTTGCCGGTGTTGAAGTCACCGGTGTTGGTGTGGCCCACATTGAAGCTGCCGGTGTTGTGGTGGCCGGTGTTGGCAAGACCGGTATTGAAGTCACCGGCGTTGAACAACCCGGTACTACCCGTTCCTGCGTTTCCGATGCCGGTGTTGTAACTACCGGAGTTGAACAACCCGAAGTTGCCGGTGCCGGTGTTGAAGAACCCGATGTTGCCGGTGCCGGAGTTGAACAGCCCGATGTTGCCGCTGCCGGAATTGAGGCCGCCGATACCGGTCAAGTTGTTACCGGTGAGCCCGATCCCCCAGTTGTTGTTGCCGGTGTTGGCGAACCCGATGTTGCCCAGCCCGATGTTCGCGACCCCGAAGTTGCCGCTGCCGGCATTGCCGAACCCGGCGTTGCTCACGCCCGTTTGACCCGCGCCCAGACCGGAATTGCCGAAACCGACGTTGTCGAGGCCGATATTGCCGAAGCCGAGATTGCCGCTGCCGATGTTGCCGAAGCCGATGTTGTGTGCGCCGAAATTGCCGCCGCCGAGGTTGTCTCCCCCGTAGTTGCCGGCACCGACGTTGAAGTCGCCAAGGTTTCCGAAGCCGAGGTTGATGCCACCGACATTGCCGAGGTTCAACGCGTTGAGGATGTTCAGTTGCCGCAGTTCGTCGAGCAGCGGTTCGAAGATCTCGCCAAAATCCGAGGGGTAGGTGAGCTCGGCAAGCAGGCCCCGGTACGACACCCCCGATAGGTGCTCACCCATGTTGCTGAAGCCGGAAATCACCGCTGGCACATCGGAGTCCAGTGCGCTCACGTTGAACCACCCCGAAATGCCGGTGCCGGAGTTCAGCATCCCCGACACCAGGCCGCCGGCGTTGCCCAGGCCCGACACCGACCCCACCGCCGAACTTGTCGCAGCGTGGAAGAACCCCGAGACGGCGGAGCCCGCGTTGAAGAATCCCGAGCCGCCGCCACCGCCGGAGTTGAAGAAGCCCGAGGACGGGAGGGTGCTGGAGTTCCCCAGCCCCGGCACCGCTTTGAGGTCGATGATCGGGATGTGGAAGGGTCCCGCACTCAGGGCAATGTCGAAGTTGAGCGGAATCGCCGGGATCGTCATCCCTTTTATCGACAGGGCCTCGATGGCCTCGGACCAATCGAAGGACACGATGTCGGCCATGGATATTCCGTCGATGAGGTCCGCCGGGATATCAATGGGCTTGATGTCAAGCGCTGTTGACTCGTGGACCGAGATGGCGTCCAAGGGCAGGGGGCCTTGAGCCACGCCGATCGGAAATGAGAATGGGCCGATCGTCACGAAATCAATGACGATGGGATCTATCAGTTCAAGGGTGATTTCCGGTTGATTGTTGAACATGAACCGCAGTTCCGGCGGAATAGCCAGCGTGATGCCAAAATCCCCGACGACGTTCGAGGCGGTGATGGGGCTGGTCACCAGCGTTCCGGCCACGTTGAGCGCGGAAAGCAGCGTGGTGGCCGGGGCCTCGAAATCGACGTCGATGATCCCGTTGATCACCAGTTGCATGGCGGGGATGGGGATGTCGGGTATCGCGAAGCTGTAATGCGCATCTCCACCGAGCGCGAATTGCAGCGGCGGGAGAATGTCGATGTCGGGGATGACGATGGGGCCGATACCGCCGGTGGTGGTGATGATGATCGGGAATTCGGGCACCGTGATGCCGTAGGAGATGGCGACCAGGCCTTCGTAATTGCCCCGCCAGAACATGCCGTTGTTGGCGTTGCCGGTGTTGAAGGCTCCCGTGTTCAGCGTGCCGGAATTCCACAGGCCGGTGTTGGAGTGGCCGGTATTGAACCATCCGCTGTTGAGGTTGCCCGGGTTGAAGTCGCCCGTGTTGGTATTGCCCGCGTTGAGGCTGCCCGAGTTGTAGTGGCCGGGATTGGCCAGGCCGGTGTTGAAGTTGCCGGCGTTGAAGAACCCGGTGCTCGCGGTTCCTGAATTTCCGACGCCGGTGTTGTAGCTGCCCGAGTTGAACAACCCGAAGTTGCCGGTGCCGGTGTTGAAGAAGCCGACGTTGCCCGTTCCCGAATTGAACAGACCGATGTTGCCGCTGCCGGAATTGAAGCCGCCGATGCCGGTCAGGTTGTTCCCGGTGAGCCCGATCCCCCAGTTGTTGTTGCCGGTGTTGCCGAACCCGATATTGCCCAGACCGATATTCGCGAACCCCACGTTGCCGCTGCCGGCGTTGCCGAACCCGAAATTGCTCACCCCCGCTACGGCGGCACCCAGCCCCGAGCCCAAACCAGCGTTGCCGAACCCGACGTTGCCGCTACCGACGTTGCCGAAACCGAAGTTGCCGCTGCCCAGGTTGCCCAAGCCCAGGTTGTGCTCACCGACGTTGGCCGCGCCCACGTTGAAGTCGCCGACGTTGCCCAGACCGAGGTTGAAGGTGCCGAGTTCGGCGAGCCCGATGTTCGCGATGCTGCTGCCCTGGCTCAGCGATGAACCCGCGGCCAACACACCCGAGAGGTGATGGCCGACGTTGCCGATGCCCGACGCCAGCGCGGACGTTCCCATCGCCAGGGTGCTGGAGTTATACAGTCCCGACAGTCCCGAGCCGAAATTCAGTGCGCCCGAACCCAATACACCAAAGTTGCGGTAGCCCGAGCTCGCCCCAAGCAGTGCGTCGTACGCCTGGTTGTACCAGCCGGACATGCCCGCCCCGACGTTTCCAATACCCGATCCCCCGCCCCCGCCGGAGTTGAAGAAGCCCGACGAGGGAGTGAGGGTCGTATTCCCGAAGCCGGGCGTCGGCGCGACATTGACGACGGGGAAATGAATGGGCCCGATGTGGACGACGCCGTCGACGGCCGCTGGGATCTCAAGTGTGAATCCGTTGGGCAGCAACGTGAAAGCGCTGAGGCCGCCGGAGAAATTGGTGATTCCCGCCGTCGCCCTCGGAATGACGAAGCCGTCCGCGAAGAACGTGACGGGGTTGTTGCCAGCCGTTATGTCGAAGGCGACCGGGGTTTGCGCCGGAATGGTGAAACCGTTGGGCAGCAACGTTAATGAGCCGGTATTCAGACTGATGCTTACGGGAATGGGGCTACCGATGGTGGGACCGCTGATCTGAACGCCGCCGATTGAAACGTTCGTCAGCGAGAGACCAATCGCTGGGTTGCCCAATCGCCCGACCGTGATAAGGGGGTCGAGAAAGGCGAACGGAGCAATGCTGAACCACAGGGAGTCCGAACGTGATTCGAGCGCGAAAATGGGTGAGTAAGAGTTTGCTCCGAGGTCCACGGATCCCCATGCTTGGATGGGGATCGGTGGCACCGTGATGGGCGTGATGTTGATGGGGCCCAAGCCCACAACCGCCTCGGTGATGCCGATGTGGAATGCCGGTACGGGAATCGGCGCGACGTGAATGGGGCCGATGGACCCGCTGGCGTGCATCGTGACCAGCGATTGAGCGACGTAGGGACCGAAGTAGGCGCTGGCCAGTCCCTGGTGATCACCCCGCCAGAACATGCCGTTGCTGTAGTTCGCGGTCATGAACGCGCCGGTGCTCACCGTGCCCGCGTTGGCGAGCCCCGTACTGGCGTGACCGGTGTTGAACCAGCCCGTGTTCACACTTCCCGAGTTGAAGTCACCGGTGTTGGTGTTGCCGGCGTTGAAGCTGCCGGTGTTGTAATGGCCGGCATTGGCTAGACCCGTGTTGAAATTGCCGGTGTTGAACAATCCAGTGCTGGCGATACCCGAGTTACCGATCCCAGTGTTGTAGCTACCGGAATTGAACAGTCCAGAATTGCCGGTGCCGGTATTGAAGAACCCGACGTTGCCGGTGCCGGAGTTGAACAGTCCGATGTTGCCCGCACCGGAGTTGAGGCCTCCGATACCGGTCAGGTTGTCACCGGTGAGCCCGATGCCCCAGTTGTTGTTACCCGTGTTGGCGAACCCGATGTTGCCCAGGCCGATGTTGGCAAACCCGAAATTGCCACTGCCCGCATTGCCGAATCCGATATTGCCGATTCCCGTAGGGCCCGCGCCCAGACCAGAATTGCCGAACCCGAAGTTGCCGCTGCCGACGTTGCCGAACCCGAAGTTGCCGGCGCCCAGGTTGCCGAGTCCCACATTGGACGCTCCGATATTGGCTGCGCCGACGTTGAAGTCGCCGATGTTGCCCAACCCGATATTCATGCTGCCGACGTCGGCCAACCCGACAGCGATCGACGCGCGACTCAGGCCGTCTCCCGCCGACAGCAATCCCGACAGTTGTTGTCCGACGTTTCCGAGTCCTGAGACGAATGCCGGTGCCGCCAGGGCGGCGGTGTTGTAGAGCCCCGACACTCCCGAACCGAAGTTCAGCAAGCCCGAGTGCAGCGAGCCGGCGTTGGCAAAACCGGAGCCCGAACCCAGCGCCGCGGTCGAGGCCTGATTCCACCAGCCCGACACCCCCGAACCGAAGTTTCCGAAACCAGACGTCCCGCCCGGGCCGGTGTTGAAAAACCCCGACGACGGTGTGGTCGTCGAATTCCCGAACCCGGGATTGGCCGGGATATCCAGGCCATGAATCGGGAAGGGACCGATATTCACACCGGCCCCGATATCCAACGGGATGCGGTCGATCGTGATCGCCGGAATGGTGAAGCCGTCAATCTGACCGTCAATATCGATCGTGAACAGGGTGGACTGTTCGGTGATGCCGAAGCTCGGAATGGTGAAACCGGGCGTCCCAACGTGCACCGTGGCAAGCAGCGCGAGCGGGTTGTCCGGAATGCTGATGCCGTTCGGGAAAATCTCGACTTTCGGGCTATTCCAGGAGACGGTCAGCCCAAGCGCGGGGATTCTGGTGTCGATCATGGTGGGTCCAGTGACCGAGCCATCCGGCGCGATGATCCCAGGGATGGTTACCTGCCCCAACACGTTGAAAGCGCGAATGGGCAAGGCCAGCGGACCCCAGTTTTGGGCGGGGAACAAGGTGATGGGCGAGATGGTGATCGGACCGACGTTGATCGGTATCTCCATGCCACCGCCGAATGCCGGAATGGTGATTTCCGGAACGACCAGCGGCGGAATGTAGATGGTGCGGTGAATGTGCAGGGGAATGGTGGGAAGAATCTGGATGGGCAACAGGGTGATGGGGCCGATGTCGGCGTTGACACCAAGCCCTACCGGGATCGGCGGCAACGACGACCCGCCCGCAAAGCCGTTGAGGCCCTGGTAATCGCCCGCCCACAACATCCCGTTGCTGTAGTTGCCCGAGATGAAAGCGCCGGTGTTGACATTGAACCACCCCGGGTTTGATGCACACCGGTTTATGGGTGTGCAGCCTCTGAGTGGGCCGCGTTTGTAGCGTAGTGGA
>NZ_MVHT01000149.1 GCF_002086275.1 Mycobacterium intermedium
GGCCGTCACCGCCAAGGCGATCGCGGCAAGCACTCCCGCCGTCGTTTTGGAAGGCCGGCGACGTTGCCACGGTGGCGGTGCTGGACAGGGCGGCGGCCCTGGCGGCGGTCCGGCTGGCGGTGGCGGTCCCGGACAAGGAGCCGGCCACGGCGGCGGTGCTGGACAGGGCGGCGGCCCTGGCGGCGGTGCTGGACAGGGCGGCGGCCCCGGTGGCGGCCACGGCGGCCCAGGTCAAGGCGGTCAGGGCGGCCCCGGTGGCGGCCACGGCGGCCCAGGTCAAGGCGGTCAGGGCGGCCCCGGTGGCGGCCCCGGACACGGCGGCAACAGCCCCACACCAGTCGGCGGCAAAGGCGGTCCCGGCGGTGGCGCGAACAACAAGACACGTTCGGTCGCCGACGTACGCGGCGGATTCCATTCGCCCGGTCGGCCAGATGGCGGCAGGGTTGCGAACTTCCGCGGTGCGGGAGCACCCGCAGCCGACTTCCGCGGCGCGTTCCGCGGACCCGGCGGACCCCGAGCCGACTTCCGCGTCGGTGCGCGCGGTCCCGGCATCCCAGCCGGGAACTTCCGGGCGAATTTCCGTGGTGTCGGTGCGCCACCCTTCGGAAAGTGGTGGGGTCCCCGCGGCGGCTTGGGTATCAACCTGCGGGGCCCCGGCGCCCAGGCCAACCTGAACTGGGGATTCCGCGGTCACGGCTGGCCGGCGTGGCGGTTCCGCGGCGACTTCCGCGGACCCGGGATCATTGGCGATTTGCGATGGGATGCGAGGTTCCGCAGCCCGGGTCTGCACCTGCACGTGCCGCCGTGGTTCGGCGGTCCGGCACCGTGGGGTCTCGGACGAGCGCCGTGGGGCTGGGGGCCTCCGCCACTGCCCCCACGCGCATGGGGCAACCCGCTGTGGTCATCGCTACGACCCTTCGGCTGGCGCTGGGGTCCACCACCCGCCGGCTGGGTGGGGCCCACGCTGAACTACCTGGGCTACTCGGTCGTGCCGGTATGGGATCCGTACTACATGCAGTGGGGCTTCTGGCTCTACGGGATCTGGGTCCCGATTCCAACGCCGTAGGCATCAGCTAGGAGGACGTAGGGATGAGCACCCGGAGTGGTGAAACGGGCTCTTTTCGTCCGGGGGGTAGCGGCTACCCGCGTCCTCCCCAAACGGATGAGTTCGGTCGCGGAGTGCAACCTCGTGACGACGTTCGGCGCCCCAACTCCGAACCTCGCGAGGAGCTCCCGCGGCGCACCCCAATCACCAATTTCCGTTCGCCACCGTGGCAACGTCGCCGGCCTTCCAAAACGACGGCGGGAGTGCTTGCCGCGATCGCCTTGGCGGTGACGGCCTTGGTGATTGCCGTGGTGTCGCTGGTGACTCAGCCTGAACCCGCATCCACCCCTACGGCGGCTACGCCCAACCCGCAGGCCATCACGGATGCGGACAAGGCCATGTGCCAGGCCATCGGGCCGCTGATGAAGGAGAACGACGACCGCAGCAACGCATTCTTGGCCACCGGCGAAGCGGGGTCACCCGAACGCGACGGAGCGCTGTCGAAGTTCGTCTCCGATACCCGAGGCTGGGTGCAACGGACGCAACAGACGCTCGACGCCCACGCCAGCCCGCCGCGGTTCACCGTCCGCGCGCTGCAGCGCTATGTTGATGACATCCAAATGTTTGTCGCCAGCGTCCGTCCCGGTCCGGGTACCCAGTATGACGAGGCGGCGTGGACCGACAGCATCGTTGCGTATGGCGGCGTGTTGTCATCCTGCCAACAGATGGGCGTCACCTGGTAGCACGCATCCATGTCCTGAAACGGCCCCTGTAACGGCCCAGGACATCGGACCATACACGACGGATAACCCGTATGATCCTGCCATGAAAGATCGGCGGGCGGTTCCTCATGCGTAGCCATGGCTGGTCCGGAAACACACCTGCCTCCGACGAAGAAGCCATCGAGCGGATCCTGGACGCGGCCGACCGGATCATCAATGAGCGCGGTTCCGCCATGCGGATCGCAGACGTGGCAAGGGATTTGGGCGTCACGCGCCAGACCGTCTACCGGTACTTCCCCGGAACCGAAGAGCTGTTGATAGCTACCGCGATGCGCTCGGCCGACGGCTTCCTTGAGGATTTGGAGACGCACCTCAAGGGCATCACCGATCCGGTCGTGGCGATGATCGAGGGAATCGTGTACGCCGTCGAACACCTAGCCGCGGACAAGCAGTTCGATCTGGTGCTGAAACCAAGGAACGGGGGCGGGCAGACGGTTTCCATCATGTCCGACACCGGCATGGCATTCGGTCGCTCGATGCTGCACAAATTCGATGTCGATTGGGTACAGCACGGTTTTGACGAGGACGGCCTAGACGAACTGGCCGAGTTCTGTCTTCGAGTGCTGCATTCGTTCCTCGTCGATCCCGGCCGACCACCCCGCAGCGGCGATGACCTGCGCCGCTACCTCACCCGCTGGATTGGGCCCGCGATCGCTTATCCGCAGCTAGCGCGAGCAATGTCCCCCTTGCACGAACCAGAGCGGCAACGAACCAGACGTCGTTCGTCCGCGGCATCCTGATCCCCGGAATGGCTATGGCCTTGCGAGTATGGCCATACATTGCCCATACTGTGTATGGTCAGGGCATCGCCGCGCACCCCTGGGAGGCACCAGGATGACAGATCTGCAAGTGAGGCGAGTTCGCTTCGACTTCTCGCGCGACGACGTTCCGTTCAATTGGCAGCCCGAACGGCCCGCGTTCGGCATGCTATGCAATCTAATCTCTTTGTTTGCACCAGGATTCGAAAAGTTCATTGTCGACGGGACACGCGAGGCCATTCCGCTGATGCGCAGGCCGGAGGACGTCGAGGAAGCAACCGCCTACCTGCGTCAGGAAGCTCAGCACTCGGCGGCCCACATGAGCCACGTCCGGGCGCTGAGCCGACGCTGGCCCGGCCTGCAGGACACCATGCAGCAAGTCATCGATTCCTTCGATCACCTCACCGCCACCAAGCCGCTCGCGTGGCGGCTTGCCTACCCGGCCGTTGTCGAGGCCACATTCACGCCCTACTTCAAAGTGTTTCTCGACCATGAAGACAAACTGTTCCGCCCGGGTGACGAGCGGGTCGCGTCACTGTTCATCTGGCATTTCGTCGAAGAGATCGAGCACCGCAGTTCGGCACTGCTCGTTTACAACGCCGTACATGACAGCTATCCCTACCGTCTCAAGACCATCGGCGGCGTCGTCAAGCACATCAGCGAGATTCTGTCCATCATCGCCACCGGCTTCCAAGAGCACGTACCCCCATGCGATGGTGGACAATTCGGCCGCCTCATTCCGAATGGACTATCGTTCAACGCCTTTCGAGACTCGCTGAAGGCGACGCGCGAGCTTTGCTCGCCGGGACAGGGTACCTACGCCGGCGTTCCGCGGCGAGAAGTCCTCGAGATGATCACCGGCCTGGTCCGCTCCCAGAGTCCCGGCCATGATCCCAAGTACGAAAATTTGCCGCCCTTCGCCGGCCGCTGGCTGAAGAAATACGACGAAAACCCCAAGGTCGCCGCCCGTTGGTACACGTTAGGCGCCAACGCCATCCATTGACCCGCTCCGCGACTTCTACGATGGGCCTCACGATCAGCCGAGCGAGGAGGTCGACATGGCGGGGCTGGGACAGATTGCGATGAACAGTGCGCCAATCTTTGGCGGCGTGATGCTGGCAGTTGCCGCCGGCCAACTGCGAGGTCCGGACTTTCGCGCGTTGATCAGGCAGGACATGGAACTGCTCGACAAACTCCCACCGGAAGCCACCGAGCGGCGAGCCGAATTGCAGCGCACGATCAATGCCCGCATCGATGACCTCATCGAGGCGGCGGACCGGGGCCGCGCCCTGCGCCAGGCCGCCATGTCCTACCAGGGCAATTGGCGCGACATCGTGCTGCTGCTCTGCGCGCTGTTGTTCACGATCGTCTGGTGGGACGGTGTCAGTCACAGCCGGAGCAACTGGCTGCCAATGTTCATCCTGCTGATCGTGCTGTCGCTGGTGACCGCGGTGTACGCGCTTCGAGGCGTGGGCCGGGCAGCGGTGTCGGCAATGCGTCGACGGGACCGCGCCGACCAGTCCTGACCTTTCGGCAAGGCATTGCCCACCACCCAAGTGTGGTGTCAGGCTAACGACATGACAGAGGCTGAAAGTTTCGTCGACCAAACTGTCAAGGGTCTCGCCGACCCGCAGCCCATGTACAGGGCACTGCGCGAGTCGACTCCGGTGTTTCGGGCGCCGCAAGCGGTGGTGCTCAGCCGCCTGTCCGACATCGAGATGGCACTCAAGCGGACCGACCTGTTCTCGTCGAACATGGATGCCGTCGATCTGGGGAATGTGCGTCCGCTGATTCCGTTGCAAGTCGATCCACCAGGGCATGCAAAGTACCGGCGCATCCTGGACCCTCTTTTCACGCCGCGGGAAATGGCCCGGCGGGAACCGCATGTCACCGAGCTGGTGAACGAGATGATCGACGGGTTCGCCGACCGCGGCGAATGCGACTTCCACGCCGAGTTCGCGGTCCCGCTGCCGTGCACGGTGTTCCTGCAGTTGCTGGGCCTGCCGCTGGATGACCTGGACAAGTTCCTGCAGTGGAAGGACGGCGTGATCCGCCCGGAGGGCGCCACCAACTGGGACGACCGCCACGACGCCTCGGCGCAGGTAGCACAGGAGATCTACAACTATTTCGAGCGTGCCATCGACGAGCACATTGCCAACCCGCGCGACGATGTGCTGTCGGCGATGATCGCCGCGAACGTCGAAAGTGAGGGGCGGCCGCTGTCCCGTGAAGAGTTGCTCGACATCTGCTTCCTGTTCCTGATCGCGGGACTGGACACGGTCACCGACTCGCTGGACTGCTTCTTCGTATACCTGGCGCGTCACCCTGATCATCGTCATCAACTCGTCGAGCAACCCGACATCCTGCCGCACGCCGTTGAGGAGCTATTGCGCTGGGAGACACCGGTGCCCGGGGTGGCCCGGGTGGCGATGCAGGACGTCGAAGTGGGTGGCTGCCCGATCAGCAAGGGCGAAAGAGTCAGTCCGCTGCTGGGAGCGGCAAACACCGACCCGGCGGAGTTTCCCGATCCGGAACTGGTGGATTTCGCCCGCAGCCCAAATCGCCACCGCGCCTTCGGCGGAGGTCCGCACCGCTGTCTCGGCTCGCACCTGGCCCGCATGGAACTGCGCGTGGCACTGCGTGAATTCCACAGGCGCATACCGGATTACCAAATAAAGCCGGGAACCGAGTTGCAGTACACCGCCGCGCTGCGCTCGGTTGAGGCTCTGCCACTTACCTTCCCGGTTGCGGCGCGATGACGCACGTGTCGGTTGACCCGGACCGTTGTGTCGGGCATGGACGTTGCTACACGCTGGCGCCAGACATCTTCGACGCCGACGAGGTTGGGCATTCGATCGTGCGTGTTTCCGAAGTCTCCGGCGAACTGGAACTGCACGCCAGCACCGGCGCGCAGAACTGTCCGGAAGACGCGATCACCCTTAGTAAGTGAATTGCAGAGTTTGCTAGGTACGCTGACGCAAACCACAGAAGGGACGCTCGCCAATGCAACCCAACCAGTTGGACCCGATCGCCAGCGAACGGTTGTCGCATGCTGACAAGTCATGGACCTCCGACTTATCGATCAACGAGTTCGCCCTGCTGCACGGCGCGGGCTTCGAACCCATCGAGTTGGTCATGGGCGTGTCCGTCTACCACGTCGGCTTCCAGTTCAGCGGCATGCGCCAGCAACAGGAACTCGGCGTTCTGACCGAGGCGACCTATCGGGCGCGCTGGAACGCGATGGCGCGGATGCAGGCCGAAGCCGACGCTCTCCAGGCGGACGGGATCGTCGGCGTCCGGCTCAACTGGCGCCATCACGGCGAGGGTGGTGAACATCTGGAGTTCATGGCGGTCGGCACCGCAGTGCGCTACGTCGAGAAGCCGGGGGCGTTCCGGCGTCCGAACGGGCAAGCGTTCTCCAGCCACCTGTCCGGCCAGGACATGGTGACGCTGCTGCGATCCGGGTTCACGCCGGTGGCTTTCGTGATGGGCAACTGCGTGTTTCACATCGCGGTGCAGGGCTTCATGCAGACGCTGAGGCAGATCGGCCGAAACATGGAAATGCCGCAGTGGACGCAGGGCAACTACCAGGCGCGCGAACTGGCGATGTCACGCATGCAGACCGAGGCGGAGCGAGACGGTGCGACCGGGGTGGTCGGGGTGCACTTCTCCGTATCGAACTACGCGTGGGGAATGCATACCGTGGAGTTCTATACGGCCGGCACCGCGGTACGCCGCACCGGCAGCGGCGAAACCATAACGCCGTCCTTCGTCCTGACCATGGACAACTGATGGTTGACTTCGATATCGACAGAGTCAGCCGCACCATTTCCGCCGCGCTGTACGGCCCCGGCGGGGTCGGGTTGGTCGTCAAGGTGTTCACCGGTTTGCCCGGCGTGATCCACACGCCGGCGAAACGCGGGCTGTTCCGATCGAATCCCGAGCGCATCCAGATCGGCGACTGGCGTTACGAAATAGCCCACGACGGGCGCCTACTCGCCGCGCATCTGGTGAACGGCATCGTCATCGGCGAGGAAATCCTCGATGCCGCTGCCGTGGGCCCGCACATCGGACGTGCGCTCGGACAAATCGTCGCCCGGTACGGCGCAACGGTAATTCCCAATATCAACGCGGCGACCGAGGTGTTGGCCACCAGTAGCGGCTATTCGCAGTGAGGTCGCCGACGTTACTGAAGGTCTTGTCCAGCTGGTGGTTCCGCCACGTGTGCGGCCGTGACGCCGACGCGCCCTGCTGACCGGTGATCGCTGCACTCAAGTAACTCTTTGAGCGCGTCCGGGAATCCGTCGGCAATCCCCCACAGGTCCGGAATCAGGTCGGGGCACGAAATGATGCCGATGCCCAACTCCCCGTTGAGCGACATCACGGTGATGTTCAGGCCCGCACTACCCAGCAGCGGACCGAGCGGGTACATGGTGTCGATGCCGCACCCCAGGAAATACAACTTGTCCTGCGGCCCAGGCACATTCGACAAGATCATGTTGTAGACGGGGCTGCTGCCGATCGGGATGTGCGGCATGAGGCGCATGGCGGCATCGAACATCGTCTGGCCGCCGAACTGTGTCCAGTCGTGCAGCAACGTGGGTCCGATGGCCGCGGTGTGGTCCTTGGCAGCGGCATTCCCGGCGGCGATGGTGCGAATGCGCTCGGCGGGGTCGCTGATCTGGCTTTCGACTCGGCAGAACATCCACGTGGTCTGGTTGCGGCCGGGCCGGTCGGACTTGTCGTGTACCGACACCGGCACCGTTGCTACCAACGGGGCCTCGGGCAGCTCACCGCGTTCGAGCAAAAACCGTCGCAGCACTCCGGCGCACAAAGCCACCACCACATCGTTGACGGTGACTCCGAACCGGTCCTTGACCCGTTTGACGTCGCGCATATCGAGTTGGGTGTAGGCGACATTTCTTTGTTTGGTCAACGACCCGTTGAACGGCGTGGGCGGTGCGGAAAATGGCGCTGCCATGGTGCGACCCTCGCGCGCTCGCACCACGGTTTGCGCCACCGTCATCAAGGTCGCCGGTACCACACTGGCCAGCTTGAGCGGCCGTAGCGCGAAATTCATGAAGCCGCTCGCCGCGATCTGCAGCGCACTACCCCGTCCCGCGCCCGTGACCGGCTGCGGCGCCGGCGCATCGGGCTCCAAACTGCAGAGCTGGGCCAGCAGGTTCGCCCCGGCTACCCCATCGACCAAGGCGTGGTGAACCTTGAGCATCACCGCCACCGTGTCGTCGCGGGCGCAGCCCTCGATGACCCACATCTCCCATAGCGGCCGGTCGCGATCCAACGGCAATCCTGCTATGTAGCCGCAGATTTCGGACAGTTCACGTCGGCTCCCGGGGGCCGGCATCGCGATCCGGTGCAAGTGCCGCCGCAGCGCAAAATTCTCGTCGTCCACCCATACCGGGTGGTCCGGATTGAACTGGGTGTCAGCCAGTTTCATGCGGAATTCCGGCACTGCCTGCACATGTTTGGACAGTGCGTTGCGGAATCTCGCGTAGCTGTACCCGCCGGGCATCGTCGACGTGTCCAGCTCCAACACGCAGCACACGTTCAGCGGCTGCGTGGGCGTCTCCAGATAGAGAAAGAATGCGTCAAGCCCACTAAGTCGTTCCATAGTCGCCCGCCCGTTCGACGAGAAGAAATTTTTCGAATGCCCCGATCCCCAAAAAACGAGTTTAGGTAGCGGAATCCTCGGGATCCACCCCCACGGAAAGGCGTTGGCGTTAAATGTTGGTGACCGCCGTGCTAATGCGGCAGGTTCGCCGCTGCACGCGGCGCCACCAAATCCGGGTGCGACCGTTGGCCCCGGCTAGATTGCGGTGCATACCCGACACCCCACAAAAACCAAACAATTATTTTTGACCAGCAGGAAGCGTCCGCTGCGCAGCGCCTCGTACAGCCTGGTGCCGTCGCAGTCCAGGTCCGGCATCCGTCGCCCCACCCGCCGGTCGTCTCGTCTACGCCGGGGATAACCCAGTTGCTCTACGCAGAGAACCTGCGCCGACGGCGGCGACGTGCTGACGCGCGCAAGTATTTGTGTTGGGCGCATGAGACTTTCCAGCGGCTGGGCGCTACCAACTGGGCCGCACAGGCCGACACCGAACTGCGTGCCACCGGGGCGACTGCCCGCAAGCGCGATGTCAGCACGGTCGATCAGCTCACGCCGCAGGAGTTGCAGATTGCCCGATTCGTCAGTCGCGGCGAAACCAACCGCGCGATCGCAACCCTGATGTTTCTCAGCCCCCGTACCGTCGACTACCACGTCAGCAAGATCTTCACCAAGCTCGGTTTGTCGTCACGCGCCGAACTCATCCGTATGTCGGGGGGTGTGAACCACCCCGGGTTTGATGCACACCGGTTTATGGGTGTGCAGCCTCTGAGTGGGCCGCGTTTGTAGCGTAGTGGA
>NZ_MVHT01000014.1 GCF_002086275.1 Mycobacterium intermedium
GGAGTCCGCGGCCGGGATATTGGCGGTCTTTGGCGTGCGTGGGGTAGCGGTCATTTCAGGGTCCTTTTCTGGGCGGCGGGTTGAACAGATGAGCGGCGGCCAGTCCCTCGACACCACCACCGGCAAATGGCGGCCGCCCGGTCAGACACTCGTAGAGCACGCAGGCGAGTGAGTACACATCCCCGCGCGCATCGGCGATGTGCTCGAGCTTGAAGCGCTCCGGAGCCATATATGCAGGGGTTCCCGGATTGACATTCGTGCGGGTCAGGCGGGTACCAGTCGCCTCCTGCACCAATCCGAAGTCGATCAGGTACACAAACTCTTCGCCGACCATCAGCAGGTTCGACGGCTTCACATCACGATGCACGAGCCCCGACTTGTGAGCTGCATCCAGCGCTGCGGCGGCCTGTTCGATAACACGGACGGCCCTGTGTGGGCTCATTTGCCCGTCGCGACGCAGCACAGTGTGCACATCGGTGCCGTCGACGATCGGCATCACCAGATACAGGCGTCCGTCTATCTCGCCGGCGTCATAAATCGGGACGATGTTCGGGTTCGCCAGTCGGCCCGCCGCAAAGGCTTCTCGGCGAAACCGCTCCACATACCCTGGCTCGGTAGCCATCTCCGGTCGCAGCAGTTTGACGGCCACATCGCGGTCCAGCGCGGTGTCGTAGGCCCGATACACCGAGCCCATGCTGCCTTGACCGAGCATCTCGAAAAGCCGATAGCGGCCGAACTCCACTTCCGTCGCCGGCTCGGGGGGTGCGGCGACGGGGGAGGCGAGGGCATCTCGTGCCGCGATGGACAGGTCGCGGACGGTTTGATAGCGGTCTTCTGGCTTTCTGGCCATGCCACGCGCGATCACTTCGTCAAATCCAGTTGGGATTGCGGGCACGATCTCGGTGGGCTTGGGGGGCTCACCCTGCGAATGCGCGTTGACGAATTGTTCCAGGCTGTCGCCGTCTACGGCCTGACGCCCGGTCAGGCACTCGTAGAGCACACAAGCCAGTGCGTAGATGTCGCTGCTGGGTTCGACGGCACCGCCATCGAAGCGCTCCGGCGCCAGATATGGCCAATCTCCGATAGCGACGTCGGCAGCCGACGCGCTCAATGCCCTGGTACGAGCTTCGACGCCAACATCGAGGAAGTACACAAATTCGCCGCATGCCACGAACAGGTTTGACGGCTTCACATCGCCGTGAACCAGCCCGCCATTGTGCGCGGCTTCCAAGGCCGCGGCGGCCTGCTCGATCACCCGCACGGCCGACCTTGGACTCATCGGCCCGTCCCGACCCAGCAAGCTCTTGAGATCAACGCCGTCGACGTTGGGCATCGCCACATACAGCCGTCCGTCGATGTCACCGACGTCGTAGATCGGGATGATGTGCGGATTGCTCAGCCGGGCGGCGCTGGCGACCTCCTCCCGGAGTTGCTCGTAGCGCCCCGGGTCGTTGGTCGACTCCGCGGGGAGCACCCGCAGGGCCGCTTCCCGCTTCATCTCCGTGTCGTAGGCCCGATAGACCGTTCCCGTGCAGCCCCATTGGAGCGTCTCGAGTAGCCGGTAGCGTCCAAAGACTTCGCCCATCGCCTCCGTCGCCACCGCACCTCCCTCTAAGCGCACGAACGGTGCCTGGATGCTACAACGCCTACAGGTGGCACCTGAGGACTTTGCTACTGGTAGTTCGTAGGCGTGCGCGCATTTTCGCCTGGGGATTCGTGGCCGCAGAATGCACGACACGGGGATCACCAGCGCGGCAAAGAGAGCGGATTTGGCAGCAGTTCGGGCAGATTCGTGAATCAAGCCCCCCGACTAGACATAGTCGCTGCCAATTCGTAACCTATCCGAGACATATCGCCGGGCCAGATCGGCCCATGCAGCGAAGGATCGTGACAGTCCGTATGACACGCGTGCGCCAATTACTGCGGCGGACGGTGTACGGCTGGGTTGCGGCGATCGCCGTGCTGGCGATGTCCATTAGCTCGATGGGCGTTGTGAATGCGGATCCGGCGAGTGACGCGATGGCGAGGCTCAACGAACTGTCCCGTCAGGCGATAAAGGCTCGCGAGGCGGTCACCGCCGCGCAGCGTGATGTCGACGCTCGACTGGCCGCCCAATCAGAGGCCGAAGCCCGCCACCGCGCCGATCTGGAGGCGCTCGAGGCCGCCAACTCACAGCTTCAGCCACTTCAGGCGGCTGCAGGCCGAGTGGTGGCGATGGCCTACATGGGTGGCCGGACCGGTGAATTGCAGACCGCGCTGACCGCGGAGTCGCCGCAGCAGCTGATCGACCAGCTGTCCATCCAGCGGTTGGTGGCCGCCCAGACAACCGAACAGATCAAGGGATATCAATTAACCCGTCAGCGCGCGGCCGAAGCTGCCTTGGCCTCGGAGAGATCGGCTGCCGACGCCCGCGCCGCGGCCGAGCAGGCCGCCGCAGTGCAAGCGGAGCTGAAAGCGAAATGGAGTGAACTGCTGCGTCAGATTGCCGCCGCGGAGGCGCAGTACGCGGCGTTGACACCGCAACAGCAAGCCATGGTCGACAATGCCGCCGCACCCCCGCCGGAGAGTGCGCCTCCGGCAGACCTGGCTGCGGCTCCCGGCCAGGCTCCTCCCGGCGACGTTGGTCCATCCCTCGCAATTGCCGGCGGGGACATCCCGGACGCACTACCCGTCGGCGTCGCGCCCGAGGCCGGGTTACAGCCCAACACCATCCTGGCCGCCCGGGCGGTCAGTGCACGGTTTCCCCAGATTTCCACCATCGGCGGGGTCCGGCCGGACTCGAAACCTTGGCACCCCAGCGGTCTGGCGATTGACATCATGATTCCCAACCCCCAGAGCCCCGAGGGCATCGAACTCGGGAACGAGATTCTCGCGTTTGCGTTGAGCAACGCCGACCGGTTCGGGTTGCAGGATGTGATCTGGCGTGGCACGTACTACACGCCGGCGGGTCCGCAGGCGTCGGGTTATGGCCACTTCGACCACGTGCACATCACTACGACGCCGAGCCGCTAACTGAGCCCCGGCCTACGCCAGCACGGCGTGTCACGCTTCGGCGGTGATGCCCTTGTCCGCCGCCCATTTGTCGAATGCCGCGAGCGTCGCCGGCATGGCCGGTCCGTCGATCAGCATGTGGTCTGAGCCGGGCAGTTCGACGTAGTCGGCGCGACCGTTGTATCGGCGGGCCGTCGCCTTGCACATCGCTGGAACGCAACACTTGTCCTCGGCACCGGCGATGACCAATACGTGGCCGCTGATCTTGTCGAAGTCGACCCGTGCCGCACGTTTGCGGTCAAACGGCCACAAGACCATCTCGCGGTATGCCCGCCCGGACTCCGCGCACAGGCTTGCGTAGAACTCGTCGGATAACGGTTGGCCGACCGCGTTGCAGATGTATTTGTCCCACCCTTTCTTGGCGACCGGGTACATCGGGCGGCCCATGATCCATTGCGGAAGAAACCGGGTCCACAGCATCGTCTGCGAGGGGTAGAACGCGAATATGCCTGCCGCCGGTGCGGGCCCGAGCAGAACGACGCCTCGGTGGGGGACTCGCGCTGCGACCAACTGTGCAAGCAGCCCGCCCAGAGAGTGGCCGATGATGACCGGAGGCGTCTCCATCGACTTCACGACGTCGCAAAGGGCATCCACATAGTCGAGGAGACCAAGCTTGCCGACCCTGTCGGCAGCGGCCCAGATGTCGATCTCTTTAGGGTGGCCGTGCTCGGGGTAGCTGGGTCCGTGGACACGGAATCCTCGCTGTGCCAGCTCGGCGCCGAAAGCGTCCCACTGCTTGCAATGCCCCCAGGTGCCGTGAATGAGAAGTACGTCTTGCGGTGCCATGGACCGTCCCTTCATCGCGTCGCAGTTACTTTCCCACCCACGACTGAGGCCAGGTTGGGCCGGCGACGACGGCGGACCTTGTCGCTGACTGCGGCTGCACTTTGGCGCTGCGATAGATTAAAGGCCTCGGCGTTAAGCATCCAGCGCCGGTGGCTTCGACGACATGCTCGGGTGGCCTAAGCACCTACTCGCCCGCTCTTGACGATGCGCTCGAAGAGTTCGCTGGGTCGGTCCAGGGAACACAACCCGAGGAGGCGGGGATCGCCGTCATGACTGCCGACAATTTATCCCAGGAACATCCCGAGGCGATTACGCTCGGGCTGCACGACGCCTCGCCGCCCCACCTGGTAGAGGCGATGGTCAAAGATGTACAGCTGGACTTGGGTTGGGGCCGGCTCATCTTCGGCCAGACTTTTGCCGATGCCGCTACTCTGACCGAGGTATTGCGTCAGGAAGCGCCTGGGCGACGCGACATCTGCATCTACGCACGCGAAGCGCACGTCATCGTTGCCGGAGCACCGCATGAGCTGTTCATTGACCCCAGTCACACCTATCGACTGCGCTTCGCAGAGCAGACTCAGCAGCACGATTCAGCACCATCTCCCGCAGGCGCGACCATACGCACGCTGAACGACCCGAGTGACGCCGATGCGATAAATCGCGTGTTAGTCAGTTGCGGAATGGTTCCCGCGCCGGTTGAGACGATCTGGCACAACCATCTGCACGCCGACGCGGTGACATACCTCATCGCCGTGCGTGACGACGACGGTGCGGTGATTGGCGCGGTGACGGGCGTCGACCACGAAGTGCTGTTCGCAGATCCGGAGCGAGGCTCGAGTTTGTGGACCCTAGCGGTCGACCCAGCCGCTGCTCTGCCTGGCATCGGGCAGGCGCTGACTAGGGCTCTGGCCGACCATTTCCGTCGATTAGGTCGTGCCTACATGGATCTGTCGGTCGCGCACGATAACGCTGCCGCCAGTGCCCTCTACGAAAAGCTCGGCTTCCGCCGCGTCCCGGTGCTGGTGATCAAGCGGAAGAACGCGATCAACGAGCCGCTATTCACCAAGCCGCCCGAGACTGTCGATGACCTGAACCCCTACGCCCGGATAATCGCCGACGAGGCCATGCGCCGCGGAATCCGGGTCGAGATTCTCGATGCCGAGACAGGGGAGATGCGCCTCACCTACGGCGGGCGCAGCGTCGTCACCCGCGAGTCGCTGTCCGAATACACCTCAGCGATTGCGATGTGCCGTTGCGACGACAAGCGATTGACCCGGCGGCTTGTCGAGCAGGCGGGCATCAATGTTCCTCGCGCACGCCTGGCCACTTTCGACGAAAAGGACTACGCGTTTCTGGCTGAGGTGGAAGAGGTTGTCGTCAAACCGGTCCGCGGCGAGCAGGGCAAAGGCATCACCGTGGGTGTGACGGTTCAAGATGGCGCCAGCGAGCTTGCCAAGGCCGCCGCATACGCAAGGCAGCAACACCCGGAAGTGCTGATTGAGCAACGACTCTACGGCGACGATCTCCGCTTGGTGGTGATCGACGGCCAGGTTGTGGCCGCCGCGCTGCGAATGCCCCCCGAGATCATCGGCACGGGTAAACACACTGTGCGTGAGTTGATCGCAGCGGAAAGCCGACGACGCTCGGCAGCCACCGGTAATGAGTCCCGCATTCCTTTCGACGACATCACCGAGAAGGCGGTATCCAAGGCCGGCTGGCAGTTCGACGATGTGCTGCCCCAAGGAACTCGACTTCAAGTTCGGCCCACCGCCAACTTGCATCAGGGCGGCACGATCCGTGATGTCACCAGCCAGGTGAACCCGGAGCTTTGTCGGGTTGCGGTCAAGGCGGCGACGGCGATCGGCATCCCCGTGACGGGTATCGACCTGCTTGTGCCTGATGTGACTGGCACCGAATACACCTTTATCGAAGCCAACGAACGACCCGGATTGGCCAACCACGAACCGCAGCCCACGGCAACGGCTTTCGTCAACTTTCTCTTCCCAGGCCAACCTGAACAACCACTCGCCTGGACGCCCGGCGAATCGCGAGGTGACCAGAAGGACTCTGCGAGCAACGACGGCTGAAGCCGTTTCCGGTGAGGGCGCCGTGATAGGTCCGGCTAGCCAACAACGGTTGGGGCAGAGCACGACTCTGTGCTGTGACTGTTAGGAATCGTTACCGCAATCGCGATTTCGCGTTCGTATCTTTGGATCTACGAGAATGCCTGAGCGTTCGACCCACAAACGCCGATCGACGTTCGCGAGTCTTGGGGGCTGTGACATGACCATCGCAATCGACACACACGATCCAGTCGAGAAATACGTAGCCGACGAGCATGAGGATTTCATCTCGGCGGTTGCAAGCATCAACGCAATTGGCGGTCGAGGGGACAACGACCGTGTCGAAACGAAGCCGCGGTGGCGACCGACCGAAGAAGAGATCGTGCGGGCGGCGATCGCGGTGATTTTCATATCCCTCATGGCATTGATCGGCCTCGCCGCGGGCGCGTTCTTGACGGTGAGCTTGACGGCGGCTTAGCAGCGGATACGGCCGCAGGCCTGTCCGGACCGGCGTGACCGGAGGCCTGTTGCCGATACCTTCCGTCCAAGGCCACCAGTTGCGGCGCCTTCCACGTGGATGATCTTGCGCCATCCCTCGAAATTTGGGACGATCCGGCGGCGGTGTGGCAGAGGCATGATCTGCAGTTTGAGCGCGCCATAGCCGTCGCCGTGGAAGCCCTCACGAAGTGCCCCGCGCCCGCGCCTGCTGAGCCCTATCCCAACTACGCCGAAACTAACCATGATTCAATACGATGCGCACAAGTGGCTGGACCATTTCTTTGACATCCGCGGCTCGCTGGTCCGGGAGATTGTCGGTCGAGTCTCCATATGCGTCGCTTGGTCGGCGGCGGTCGTCGCCTTTCACAACTATGTCGCTCCGGTCGGCATGCCGTTCCAGCTGCACACCTTGATGGGCCTCGCTCTGGGTCTCCTTCTGGTCTTCCGCACCAACTCCAGCTACGACCGTTTCTGGGAGGGACGCAAACTGTGGGGAGGGATCGTGAATGAGACACGGAACCTCGTCCGGAGCGCCACCGTGTACATCAAGGAGGATCCGGCGCTGGTCGCCCGACTCACCCGATGGACAGCCGTCTTTCCGTGGACGGTCGTGCACAGCCTGCGTGGAACCAAAGGACTCGGGCCACAAATCACTGAACTTCCACCCGATGAGGCGCAGGAGGCGATCGACGCCGAGCATCCCGCTCTCGCTGTGGCCGGCAGGATGTCCGACTGCCTCCGGGAGGCGCGCGATCGCGGCCTGATCTCGGACATGATTCTCACGTCGATGGACCAGAACATTCAGCTCCTGATCGACTACCTCGGCGGCTGCGAACGAATTACCAAGACGCCGATGCCATTCGCCTACGCCGTGCACCTGCGCCGGGCGCTTGTGCTCTATTGCTTCACCCTGCCGTTCGCCATGGTCGAGACGTTCGGCTGGACGACCATCGTCGACGTCCTTTTCATCGCTTACACATTCTTCGGCATCGAGGAAATCGGCGTCGAAATCGAAAGCCCCTTCGGACATGACGCGAATGACATCCCCATCGAGCACATCTCCGAGACGATCCACAAGAACGTCTACGCCCAGGCGGGGATTTAGGCGCGGACCATCTTGACAGCGAATCGGGTGCGTTGTGAGGTTCAGACGACGCTGCTGACGATCGCAATGACCAGCCCGGCCAGGGTGAGCACCCCAACGATCACAGACGAGGCGATCGCCCGGCGTCGTTGGCGCCGGCGGGCGCCGTCGATCGCGACTGCCATGGCGACGAGGATCGCCGCTGCGTACGCCGCCAGCGCCACCGTCAGCGTCGCCGTTGTCGCGGGGCTGGCCAGGGTCACGCTGTGCATGCCGTGAGCGTAGCCAACGACGAGACGCTCGCCCGATCTGCTCGACAGCGTCATCCAACGCATCCTGTCGTCGACCAGTGATGAAAACGTAGGCACCGTCCCCGACGAATAACTTTGCGCTCGCCAAGGCCAAACCGCTTGTCGCTCCGGTGATGACCGCAACCTTGCCGCTCAACTTCCCCATCAACGCTCCATCCTCGAAGCGCGGGCCACTGACCCGCATGTCGAACTCTTTGCCTCGATGGCTGTTCCCACCCAGCGATGCAGGAATGCGCGTAGCTCGTCTGGAGAACGGGGAGGGGATCGGGATCTCCCTGGCATGACCTCGGACGTCTCGCCGCCACCGGTGGAGACATGAGCGCAATCGACTGGGGCCGTCTGGAAACTGACCGCACCGAGGAGATCTGCTCTGCGGTCCGTGAAGTCACGACGCAGTGTGCGGGGCCAGCGCCAGCCTTCAACGCCACGCAGGATCCGGCACTACAGGGTGCCCCACACCGCAGACGCCGACTTCGCGAAAAATCCGGCTACGCAGGGTGGTTACAGTTCCGTCTGGTCGGCTCTCGATAGCACCAGATCGTACTGGCCGATCCACGACTTGAGAGGTGCCGTAACGCGCTGCGGTGGTCGCGCGGAATGTGGCCAGAAATAGCGCCACGGCAAATAGGTGTTGTCGACGCGGTACGCGTGAAAACCGGCAGCGAAGAACGGCTCGAGCACCGCCTCGGGCGACAGTTCCCCCGTCTGCCACCAGCGGGGCGAGAGTTCGAGCAGAAACTCCGCTTCAGGTCGGCAGTTTTGAAGTACGCGAGTCATGCCAGCAATCACGTCGCGCTCATTTCCCTCGACGTCGATCTTGAATAGCCGCGCCGCGCGGATTTCGTTCTCCGTGAGCAGCTCGTCTAGCGGAGCAGTGGGCACGAGCGCTTCTTGCTTCAGTCCGCGTTCGCCAAGCGTGGTGCTCCATCCGAGATTCCAGGCCGGGCCGAGATGAATGGAAAGCTCGCCGCGCTCACCCGTTGCCGCCGCGTTGATCACGCGCACATGGGAGGTCGTATCCGCAGCCAACACCAGATTCTCGCGCAGCAACTCGAAGATGAAGGGCGAAGCCTCGACACTCACCACGTGCCCGCCTTGCCCGACGAGCCGCGAAGCGAGCAGGGAGTAGTAGCCCGCATGGGCCCCCACGTCGACAAACGTATCTCCCGGCTCTAGCCGCCGCCGCACGAAACCAGAAATGTCCGGCTCCCACACCCCGAACAGGTAGACATAGAGCTGCACAAGGTCGGGCAGCAAGCAATTCATGCGCGTGCCAAAGAGCGATTCGGCCGGCACTTTCCACGGGCCTCGCACCGCTGCGCGGAGGGAAATAAGGGAATAGACCGCGGTGAACAGGCAGGTTCCGAGAATTCCGACCGCTAAGCGCACGGGCAACCACGGCGAAAGAGCGCGCAATAGCATTGCGCGTAAGAGTTGTCGCATAACGGGAATCACTGGCTTGAGCCTGCGCTTATCGGTGTACGACGGTGCGCCGCGCGAGATCTGGATAGTGAACGGCGCAGCGACGCTGTCATCGACGTCGAGACGATCGGATCGATCGTCTCGAGGCCCGACGGCGAGTCGAAGGGCGGGTCGACGTAGTCGAGCTCGTCACGCGCCTTGGTGAGGTCGTACACAAAGTCGTGGAGCAAGTGGCTCAGCTGGTACCGCGTCACGATCGGGCGCGGCAGCCGGCCGTACAGGTGCGTGGCGTCGGCGACGTTCGCGAACGCCCAGGCCGCGCCGCCGGGGATGTAGAAGATCCGCTCCGGCCGCCCGACGCGTCGCAGAGCCGTGGTGAGCAGCTCCTGCTTGGTCGCGGCGGTCGGGTCGGCGATGTTGAACGCACCCGTCGCGTCGGACTCGATCGCAAGCGCGATCGCCCAGGCCAAGTTGTCGACATGCGTAAGCGAGATGCGATCGCCGGGCTCGCCGACCATCATCAGCCGCCCGAACCGGAAGCGGCGCAGCAGGCGCGGCAGCAGCGTCGTGTCGCCGGGGCCGTACACCGCGTGCGGGCGCAGGATGATGCTGCGATCGGCGGCCTCCGCCGTCACGAGGTTCTCGGCCTCGCGCTTGGTGCGCCCGTATGCGTTGAGCCAGCGCACCTGCTTCGTGTCCTCGCCGTTGGCGGGATCGGCCTCGGCCTCGCGCACGCACGAGTGGTGGGCGCGCGGGTCGTAGACGCTCGCGCTCGAGATGTGGACGATGCGCGCCTCGGGCCAGGTCGCGAGCACGTGGCGCGTGCCGTCGACGTTGCCGCGGCGGAACGGCTCGTAGGTGCCCCAGTCGTCGACCATGCCGGCGCTGTGCACGACGGCGTCGACCTCGGGCGCGTCCTCGAGCGGACCCGCTTCGATGTCCCAGCTGCGATAGCGGGAGCGCTGCGCCTCGGGTATGCGCTCGGCGGGGCGGCGACCGAAGCGCCACACGTGGTAGCCGGCGCGCTCGAGGTGGTCGGCGGCGCGGCCGCCGATGAAGCCGCTCGCCCCGGTGACCGCGACTCGCGGCCGGCGCGGTGTATCAGCGGACATCGACGACCTCGCATCCGCCGCCGTGGTTGAGGTACCAGCGCAGGTTGTTGACGATGCCGTTGCGCGCGGCGCGGCGGTTGGAGAAACGCACGATCGCGTCCCGGCGGTAGCCGAGCCTGGAGCTCACCTTGCGCACGCGGTTGACTATCTGCTTGTCCTCGTGCACGTCCTCGATCTTCGTGCGCGGGAACCCCCCGCACTCGAGGTAGACGGTGCCGCGGATGCCCATGTTGCCGCCGGGCGCGAGGATGAATGGCGCCTGGTAGCCCTCGCCTTTTCGGTTGTTGTTGGGGCGGATACGCCCGACGAAGCGCACGAGGCCGTAGACAAGCGGGACACTCACCGACGCGCCGAACGGCGCGGTGCCGTCGTCAAAGCGCGCACGGTAGTTGCCGCCGACGAGGTCGAGCCCGCCGTCGAGCGCGTCGCGCATGCGCGCTGCCCACGTCGGCTCGGGCACGCAGTCGGCATCGGTGCGCAGGATGAACGTCGCGCCGTGCTTGATGGCATGGCGAAATCCCGTGTCGCACGCCGCGCCGGTGCCCTTCTCTTCCTCGCGGATCACGCGTACGTCGAGCTCGGGATGGCGCAGGCCCGCGGCCTTCACCTCGGCAGCGGTGTCGTCAGTGCTCGCATTGTCAACGACGAGCACCGTTGGCGAGACATCCTTCTGTAGGGCGAGCGCGTCGATCGTCGAGCCGATCCACGCCGACTCGTTGTAGGCCGGGACCACGATCCACAGCTCGTTCGCATTGCTCATCGCATTGCTCATCGCGTAGCTCATCGCATGGCTCCTTCCTGGCTCGCCGCCGCCTGCACGCGCAGCGCCTTGCGGTTGATCTTGTGGCTGCGGCCCGAGCGCGGCAGCTGCCCGACCACACGGATCTCGTCGGGAAACGCCTGCACGTCAATGCGAGTGTCGCCACTGCGGATACCGCGCTCCACACGCTTGTGCAGCTCGTCGCTGGTGAGCCCACGCACCGCCGGGTCCGGCTCGACGTAGAGCAGTACGCGCTCGTCGGCGGTCTGGGGATCCGGCACGCCGATGATCGCGCACGCCCCGACACCGTCGATGCGGCTGATCGTCGGCTCGTACAGGCCGGGGTAGAGGTTGAACTCGTCGCGGATGAGCATGTCCTTCGCGCGACCCATCAGCACGATCCGGCCCTCGTCGTCGATGCGCGCAATGTCGCCCGTCCGGTGCCAGTCGACGCGCTCCATGCCGACGTAGCCGAGGAACGTGTTGGGGCCGCGTAGCTCGAGCTCCTCACCCGCCAAGCGCACCTCGACGCCCGGCACGGGGCGGCCAACGACATCGCCGTCGCCCGACCAAGCGAGCTTCTCGCGCGAGTCGATCCACGCGACCGGGACCATCTCGGTCATGGCATACGCGCAGGTGATCTTCATGTCGTCGTTACCGAGCGCGTGCACGCGTTTGAGCACGGTCGAGGTGATCGGCGCGCTGAACAGGAACAGGTGCTGGAGTGACTCCGGCAGCTGTCGCCCGGTGCGCTCGCAGTGCAGCGCGACCTTCCACGCCTCGACCGGCAGCAGGAACGCGTGCGTGACGCGGTGCTCATCGACGTCGTGCAGGAACTTCTCGGGCGTGATTGACAGCGGCGCTACCACGCAACGCAGCCGCTTGAGAGCACCGACCACCAACGTGTGGACGCTGTGGGTGTAGATGACCGCGTCGGCCGGCAGCTCGAATTCGCTGAGCAGCATCCGCACCGCGCCGGTGATCGAGCGGCCGGTGTGCTGCACGCCCTTGGGCATGCCGGTCGTGCCGGAGGTGAAGATCACCATGCTCGGCGCGTCGGGCTCGATGCTCGCAGGCAACGCCGCGGACTCGCCGGCCGACTCCTGCACGAGCTTGTGCAGCGCGAGCGAGCGCGGTACGAGTCCTGGCACACGCCAGCCGACGCGCACGTGCTGGCCGGGCACCTTCGCCAGGCGCGGCAGCTCGAGCCCGGCGCGACGCAGGTGTATCCGCAGCGGCGTACGCGCGCTCGCCGCGTAAAGCAGCGACTCGGCGACGACCCAGCTCGGGCGCAGCAACTCGAGGCGCCGCGCGAACAGCTCGTTGCCGGCACCCGGATCCACGAACGTGACGACGGCGCCGTTGCGCATCGCGGCCAGCAGCAGCACGAGCGCGTCGATGCCGGGGCGCACGCAGAACAGGATCACGTCGCCGGGGCGCATCCTGCGCCGGCTGAACGCGTGCGCGGTGCGCTCGACCTGGTCAGCGAGCGTCGCGCCGGTGAGACGGCGGTCGCCCTGCACGAGCAGTTCGCGCTCGCCACTCGCGCGGGCGCGCTCAACGACCGCGTCGACCATCTTGGCGAGGTCGCCGCTCGTGAGCGCGACGTCGAGCGTGTCGGTCGGGATCGTCGTCACTGCCCAGCCTCCTTCATGCGGATCACGAGCCGCTCGTAGGTGGGCAGCAGCACGCCGCGTGCGGCGCGGCGGTCGACGACCTCCACCTCGTCCTCGAGGCGCATGATCGCCTCGAGCACCATCGACAGCTCGCGCTTGGCGAGGTTGAAGCCGAGGCAGAAGTGGGGACCGGCGCCGAACCACAGGTGGCGCAGCGGGCGCGGCATATCGCGACCTATGTCGAAGTGGTCGGCGTCGGCGATCACGCGTGGGTCGCGGCACGCGTTGGTCATGAACCCGAGCAGTAGCCGGTTCGCCTTGAGCTGCACGCCGCACAGCTCGTGGTCGCGTGCGATCGTGCGCGTGAATGCCGGTACCGGCGTCACGACGCGCAGGCCCTCGTCGATCGCGCCGTCGAGCAGCCCCGGGTCTTGGCGCAGCCGCGTCCACTGTCCGGTGTCGCAGAGCAGCGCGACGAGGCGGCCGATCGCGGTCGACGTCGTCTCGGTGCCGGCGAGCATAAGGATGCCGATGACGCCGCGCGCCTCGTCGAGCGAGAGCCCGATCTCGCGCATGCGTCCGGGGATCGTGTCGGGGCTGCCGCTGCGATACGCCTGGTCAGTGCCATCGACGAGGCGCGCGAACAGCTCGCGTGCCTGCTTCACCTTGCGCTCGTTGAGCCGCCGCACGCGCAGCGGCACGAGCGCGGTGAGCTGCGCGCCGACGTCGTGCAGCTCGAGCGCGCGTCGTTCGAGCGCGTCGCCCTCGAGCTCCATGCCGGTCAGGTGGCAGAGCAGCGTGCCGGTGAACACGCGCGCGAAACGGGCGACGTCCACCTCGCGACCGGCGGCGAGGTCGTCGTGCAGGCCGGTCGCGAGCTGGCCGAGCACCTGGTCGGTCACCGCCCGCACGTACTTCGGCGTGAACAGGTCCTGCAACTTGCGGCGCAGCGAGATGTGCGGGGGACCGTCCATGTTGAGCAGCGCGTACTCACCCAGCACCTGCGTCATGAGGACGCCCGTGCTCGCCGGCCCGGTCTTCGTGTAGGTCTTGCCGTCGAGCAGGATCTCGCGCGTCACCTCCGCGCCACTGACGACATATCCCAGGCCGGGCATGTGCCAGACGTCGGGATGGCGCTTCATCGCCCACTTAGAGATCGCCCAGCCGAGTGGCTGCGCGGCGATGAAGAGCTTGCGTTCGTTGCGCTGCGCGAGCGCGGCGCCGGTGTCCCAGGTCTCCTGGGTCATCGTGCTCATAGCCGGGTCGCCATCACGCCGACGCTGATGCCTGCCGCGAGGCCGATCCACAGCACGTTCGATCCACGCTCGGCGCGACCGTCGTCGATCGCGCGGCCGAGCTGCAGCGGCATCGTCGCGCTTGCGACGTTGCCGAGCGTGTCGATCGTGCGCACGATCTTCGACTCGGGCACCCCGCTGATCGTCAGGAACAGGTCGAGGAACGGGCCGGTCACCTGGTGGAAGATGACGACGTCGTAGTCGTCGAACGAGGTCTTCGTGCGCTCAAAGCAGTCGAAAAGGATCTGCGGGCCGAGTTCGAGGAACGCGTCGCGCAGCGAATTGCCGTCGCCCGAGAAATAGGTGTACTCGGGATCGCGCGGATGCATCGTGCCGCCCGCACGCAGCGTGCAGATCTCCCAGTGGCGGCTCGCCGCCTGGAAGTCGAGGTAGCGGATACCCGTGCCGTCGCTGCGCCCCTCGAGCACCATCGCCGCACCGGCGTCGCCGAACGTGTAGCCGGCGAACGACCTCTTCATTTGCTCCTCGTCCTTGAGCTCCCAGCGGATCGCCTCGCTCGGCGCCTCGCCGGTGCACACCAGGACCTTCTCGTACTGCCCGGTGCGGATGAGCCCGTCGGCGACCTGCATGCCGTTCATGAACGAGTTGCACGCGTTCTTTACGTCGAACACCATCGCGCCGTCCGCGCCGAGCTTGTAGCTGACGAGGTGCGCCGTCGCCGGCTCCACGAGGTCCTGGCTCGACGAGGCGAAGATGATGAGGTCGATCTCGTCGATCGAGGCGCCGGCCTGCTCGAGCGCGCGCTCGGCGGCACGCACCGCCATGTCGCTTGCGTTCTCGTGCGGCAGCTTGTAGCGGCGCTCGCGCACGCCGGTGCGCTCGGTCACCACGCCCGGACGCGGAGCGAAGTTGTGCATGTGGCTCGCCTCGGTGATGCGCCGCTCCACCTCCTCGGAGGTCACCACTTGGTCCGGCACCCAAGAGCCCACGCCCGCGATCGCTGCACGAACGGCGGGCCGCGCCGAGCGCGTGATCGTCGGCCGTGGGACCCGGTGCAGTTTGTCCGTCGCCGCCACGTCCATGAGCGCCGGCACAGCCATCACAACCGACATATCAGCCTCCTCCTGCCGGGTCACCTGTTCCTTGAAGCGACCTCATCACTAGATTGTGGGCGTGTTGTTCACTCTAGAGCTTCTTGTTCCATTTCTGCAACTATTAAAACTATTTCCGGGTCTCTTAGCCGTAAATAGAATCGAGGTGCAACGGACGAGTACGGTCCATCGGTGGTGGTTGGTGCGTTTACCGGCGATCGGCGAGGGGAGGGCCCTACACGTCTCAATCGGAGATAGACGACGCCTGGGAGCGGTTTGAGCTGCGTTCAGCCCACGCTCATGTGACCACCCGATTGGCAGTGGTGAAGTCCGCCGACCGGGCCCGCCAGGAGCGGTGGAGCGGTTCATGTTTCGCGGCTTGCCGTCGTGGCTGGAATTGGAATCGGTGGTCGGAGACCCGGCAACTGCGGTCTGACAGCACCTGGTGTAACTGGCTGACTATTCTGCGGCGCACGGTGACTGGCCTACACAGTTCCCGCCTGATCTGACCGCTTCCGTCCCAGCGCAGTACGGGGCCATCACGACCTGTTCCACGGCGTCATAGTTTCGCGGGTCCGTCCGAAGCCGCAGGCGAGGGCGCATCGGGTGCCTGCCGAACACGACGACTTTACTTGACATAATGTCGCTTATCGGCACAAAGGGTAAAACGAGGTGGGCCGGCTCGGTGGTGCCACAACCACATTCGAGCAGCCCACAGTCGCTTCCACAGTGACAGCCATCTCCTTCGGTGCCGCTGCGCGCACAGTATGTACGCCGCACTACGGCGTGGCGACCTCGCCACTGACAGCGACCCGGACCGCCCGGCACTTCCCGTGACTGCAACCACGGCGGGTGCGCAAGGCCCAGCTGCCTAGGGCGCCTAAGCCCCGCTCTCCGCACGCCACGCACAATACGTCACTGTGACGAATTGTTTCGTGCCGCAGGCGTTGTCGACTACGCCACGCGCGGTGCGATCGTCGGCGCGCACTGTCGCCAGCGAAATCGATGCCGTGTGGTTGGTCACCGCGTATTTGAAGCTGGCGTATTGGGCACAGCTTGTGACGAAGCCGGTCTAGCGCATTCCGTGTAACAACAGGGCCCTGCCGTCCATTGTCCCCCGTACCTGGACGCCACGTAACCGCGTCCCGCATTCGTCACAGTGACGAAAAATACTGTGCCGCAATCGCTTCGATTAGGCCTGCCGCAACGGCTTTGACTCTGCAGATTTGGCGGGAAAGACCGAGAAGGCATCGCCAAAAGCGCAGAGTCAACGGCGCTGATCCAGTCTCCGAACTACGAACAACACGTTGGGTCGAGCACCACGCACAACGCCCGCAGGGACTCCGCCCGCGGCCGGTGATAGACGTTCATGCCGCGCCGATCGGAGATGACGAGGCCGGCTTTGCGTAGTTGACCGAGATGGTGGCTGACGGTGGACTCCGAGATCCCCAGCACGCCGGCCAGGTCCCCACTCGTCTTCTCGCGGTCGGCTGAGCTGAACAGATAGGACATGATCTTCACCCGCACCGGGTCGGCGATCGCCTTGAGTCGCATCGCGACGGCAAGAGCATCCTCATCGCTGATCGGCCCAGCCGCCACTGGTGCACAGCACACCGGTGCGGACATATCGATCACAGGCAAGGACTTCGGCATGGCTCCATCCTGCCACGGTTCTTGACATATATCAAAAAGGTGGCATCCTGATGTTGACGCGTCATTTCGATATATGTCTCATCTGCGTCAGGAGGTCCACCATGTCCCGTGTTCAACTCGCCCTCAACGTCGATGATCTCGACGAGGCGATCACGTTCTACTCAAAGCTGTTCAACACCGCTCCGGCGAAGGTGAAGCCGGGCTACGCCAACTTCGCCGTCACGGCACCCCCGTTGAAGCTGGTGCTGCTGGAAAACCCCGGTCAGGGTGGCACCATCAACCACCTCGGCGTCGAGGTTGAATCCAGTGAACAGGTGCAGGCCGAGATCGTGCGACTCTCCGGCGAGGGGCTGTTCACCGCGGAGGAGATCGGCACCACGTGTTGCTTTGCCACCCAAGACAAGGTCTGGGTGACCGGCCCGGCCGGCGAGAAGTGGGAGGTCTACACCGTGCTGGCCGATTCCGACATCTTCGGCGCCAGCCCGCAGCGGCCCGGTGACAGCGACGACGCCGTGTGCTGCGGCGGATCGTCCAAGGGTGCAGAGACCGCTACAGCAGCGTCGTGCTGCTGAGGCTCGCGTGCCCACAATTCCGGGGTGGGCGTCCCCGATGCCCACCCCGGATTTGCGGGCACAAATACCCGTTGGCGCGCGGCCCGCGTGCCCGGTACGCAGACCTGGAGAACATGACCATGGCTTCCCTGGTGCCAATTGATTCCCCGTCGGTGTGGACGCCGGCCGATTTTCCCGACCCGTCCCTGTGGTCGTTCGACTTGAGCCCCGCCGAGCGGCAAGCCCTGATCGATTACGGCCGCGGTGGAACAGACCCCAGATTGCGCAGTCAGCTAGGGGCGGGCGCGGCGCAGTGGACCCAACTGCTCAACGCCGGTCCGGGGTTCGTGCGGCTACGCAACTTCCCGATCGACGAGCTCACCGATCCGCAGATCGAGCGTGCCTACCTCGGGTTGGGCTCCCTCCTAGGAACTCCCGTCGGGCAAGATCGCGACGGCAACATCCTTTCGCACATCCGCGATGAACGACTGCCGGCCAGCCCAGATGTGCGCAAGTACCGCACCAACCTGCGCCAGGATTTTCACAGTGACGGCTCCGACTTGGTCGGCCTACTGTGCCTACATCCAGCCAAAGTCGGCGGCGAATCACGCATCGTCAGCGCACACGCGGTCTACAACGAGATGCTGCGCCGCGACCCCCACCTACTGTCGGTGATGTATGCACCGATGCCGTGGAGTCGCAACAATGAACAACCCCCCGGAGAGCCGGAGTTCTTCGAACTGGCCCCCATCACCGACATCGGCGGAGTACCACGGATCTTCTTCGTCGCCTGGTACATCCGCGATTCCCAGCGCCACGACGGGGCTCCGCTGCTAACCGACGACCAGCTCGCGGCCCTGGGCCTGGTCGAGACCATCGCCAACGATCCCGCGTTTTACATCGAGATGGAATTTCGGCCCGGCGACGTGCAACTTCTCAACAACACCACCGTGCTGCACTCGCGTGAGGCCTACACCGACCATGACGAGCCGCACCTTCGCCGGCACCTGCTGCGGCTGTGGCTCACGACCGACACCCCGCAGGCCAATGAGCTTCTCCGCAGCGGTATCCCTGTCGCCACCGGTCGTCCCTTACCCGCATGACCGAGATGACGCCCTCGCCCGCACCGCCGGTTCTCGGCAAGCTCTCCACCCTCGACCGATTCTTGCCCTTGTGGATCGGCCTGGCGATGACTGCCGGGCTGCTGTTGGGGCGATGGATACCGGGCCTGAACACGGCGCTGGAACGCGTTGCTATCGACGGGATTTCGCTGCCCATCGCGATCGGCTTGTTGATCATGATGTATCCGGTGCTGGCCAAGGTGCGCTACGACCGCCTGGACACAGTCACCGGTGACCGGAAACTCCTGCTGTCCTCGTTGGTGTTGAACTGGCTGCTCGGGCCGGCGTTGATGTTCGCCTTGGCCTGGTTGCTGCTTTCCGACCTACCCGAATACCGCACCGGCCTGATCATCGTCGGGCTGGCACGCTGCATCGCCATGGTGATCATCTGGAACGACCTGGCCTGTGGCGACCGCGAGGCTGCCGCGGTGCTGGTGGCGCTGAACTCGATGTTCCAAGTCGCCATGTTCGCCGTCTTGGGCTGGTTCTACCTCTCGATCCTGCCCGGCTGGCTCGGACTCGAACAGACCACCATCACCACCTCACCGTGGCAGATCGCGAAGTCCGTGCTCATCTTCCTCGGCATCCCGTTGCTCGCCGGTTACCTGTCGCGACGTCTCGGTGAAAAGGCCAAGGACCGCGACTGGTACGAGACGAAGTTCCTGCCGCGCATCGGACCGTGGGCGCTTTACGGCCTGTTGTTCACCATCGTGATTCTCTTTGCGCTACAAGGTGATCAGATCACCAACCGCCCATTCGATGTCGCCCGCATCGCGCTCCCATTGTTGGCCTACTTCGCCGTCATGTGGGGCGGGGGCTACCTGCTCGGCACCGCGCTGGGCCTGGGCTATGAGCGCACCACCACGCTGGCGTTCACCGCCGCCGGCAACAACTTCGAACTCGCCATCGCGGTCGCGATCGCCACCTACGGCGCCACCTCAGGCCAAGCGTTGGCCGGGGTCGTCGGACCCCTCATCGAGGTACCGGTTCTTGTTGCGCTGGTGTATGTCTCGCTGGCCCTGCGACGCCGCTACCAGCATCACACCGCAGCGCATTCCCCCGTCGTCAACCGCCCCGGCGTAAGGATGTGGCGGCGAGGCCTGTAATTGCCGTGATTACGTCGAAATCCGCGTCACGGTGACGAGGTTCGCGTTGTGTTGGATTGCGACGGCCGCAAGCCATTCACAAGGCGCTCGAGCTTGGCGTGTGCCGCGTCATCAACTGCGCCGGACAAGATGTCGATGGCGATCGGCTCACACATGGCGATCTGGCCGGCTTGTTCGACAAGCAGACGACACACCTCCACCGCAGCAATCGAGCCCGTCGCACGGAAGTACTCGATCCATGCCGAAGTGTCGATCAGGATCACGCGAATTCGCCGGGCTGGTCCTGTCGCATCGCGTCCAGGTCGCCGCCCCAACCGACCCCTTCCAAGCCGAGCAGGAAGTCACGGCTCAACGGAGCGCCGACCAATCGCCGCAGCGCGAGGTGGACGGCCTCCTTCTTGGTGGACACGCCAAAGCGTCGCATCACTTCCCCGACGAGCTCGTCGTCGAGGTCGATGTTCGTGCGCGACATACACCTATGATCCACCTTCGATACACAACGGGCAGGCGAGCGGGTTGCCCGTCGTACCGCGTTACGTCACCGTGACGAATGCCGCTGCGCCGCAGTGCGATTGGTACAGTCGATACCGGCTTTAGGCCTGGTCCGCTCGGCAACGGCCTGTAGGACGTCCCGACCGACTGGTGTCGGGACGGCGCCACAGTCAGCGACGACCACCCGGGGGTAAGGCGAACACATGGATTGGCTGGTCTCACACGCGGAAGCTATCGGTGCGGCATTGATGGCCGCGTTCGTTGCTGCGGTGGGCATCGTAGTTCGGCAAGCCGCCCTGCAGCGTCCGGCCGTCGATGAGTCCGGTGCAACCGTGCTACGGGACCCGTTGTGGTGGGCGGGGACGGGCGCCGCGATCACCGCGTACGTGTTTCAGGCGATCGCACTGGCACACGGCTCGCTGCTGTTGGTGCAACCACTGCTGGTGTCCTCATTGCTTTTCGTGCTGCCGCTGAGCGCCCGACGGTCGGGCCACCGCGTCACCGGCCTCGAATGGGCATGGGCGCTGCTGCTGACGGCGGCCCTATCGGTATTCGTTCTGGTGGGCCAGCCACGCGAAGGGCACTACCGTCCCCCGGTGCCGGCCTGGACGCTTGCCCTTGCCTGGATCGTGCCGGTTTCGGTGATCTGCGTGGTGGTGGCCCGACGCAGCACCGGCCGCGTCCGCGCTACGTCGCTGGGGGTGGCGGTCGCCGTCGGGCTCGGGATGGTCGCCGTGTTGACCAAGGTGTGCACGCACCGGTTCGCCGTCGGCTCATGGCACGGGCTGTTGACCAACCCAGCCCCGTACGTTCTTGTCGCCGCAGCGATCGTGGTGACGGTATTGCAGCAGTGGGCTTTCCGGGCGGGAGCGCTACAAGCGTCCGTACCGGTGATGCTGGTCGGCGAACCGATCGTCGCGGTCGTCCTCGGCATCAACGTTCTCGGCGAGTATCTGACCATGAGCGAGCTGGGAGCCGTGGTGCTACCGGTCGCGGTCGTAGCGATGGTGATGGCCACCATCGCGCTCGGGCGCAGCGAAGGCGCCGAGACCGAAAGCGCCGGGCACCCCGCCGTAGCGCACGCAAGCCAGTAACAGTTCAGGAGCGGCGTGCGGGAAAGTACATTTCCTGGCGCACCGTGCACACCAAGTCGCCGTTGCGGTTGAACATCGTTCCGCTCGCCAGTGCCAGCGAGTCGGCACTGCTGGGCGAAAGCCTGTCATAAAGAAGCCAATCCGACAGTACCGCGGGCCCGTGGAACCACACCGAATGATCACGTTGCGCCGAGGCAGCCACTCCCCCTTGCGCGACGATTGCCGGTTCGGTCAACGTCACCGCCGACAAATACGCCACGAGGCTCGCGGTCAGCACCGGGTCGTCGGGAACCGCGCCGTCCGGTCGCCACCACATCGGCGACCGTGCGGGCGGCACGTCCTCGGCGTGGATGACGCGCCGCTCGAACCAACGCAGGCTTGCCCACCGTCCGGCGCGGCTGTCTTCGGACTCGGCCAAGTGCGGTGCAACCCGCGGCAACGTTTCCGGGTCCGGCGCCTCCGGCATCGTCGGTTGGTAGACGACTTGGGCAGCAGCAGGATCGGTGACCTTGAACGACGACATCGTCTCCATGAGAATCTTGCCGTGTTGGCGAGCGGTGACTCGACGCGCCGAAAATGTCCGCCCTTCTTGCAGATCAACCACTTCGAAGTCCACCGGCAGGCGCGCATCACCGGGACGGAGGAAGTAGGTGTGCACACTGTGCGGCACACGACCCGGTGCGGTGTGGCTCGCGGCGAACAGCGCCTGCGCCGAGATATGGCCCCCCAAGATGTGATTGGCCGGCGCGGGCAACTGCTGACCAATGAAGTTCCAGTCATCCACCCGTGTCAGCGACAGGGTGGCGAGCACGTCGTCGAGCGAGGATGACATCGGGAGTATCTTGCCCGACCGCCGGCAACGACCCACCGCCGGTCTGGACGACACTCAGACGCCAATCCCCCGATACCTCTGCAGTCGCCGCAACGCTGGGGCTGACGCAGCCCCCGCGGCGGGCCGCAGTGCCCCGGCCAGTGCCGCCCGTACTGCCCCAACGTTCAGGTGCATCCCGATCGCCACCAGACAGCTTCCTTCGGCCCGTGGCGGCGCCTTGTCGATGTGAATCGCGTTGCCGACCAGATTGACGACGTAGCGCCGAACCGACCGGCCCTGCCGGACTGCCACCACGCCCTTCAGCCGGAAGACGCCGGAGGGTGGCTGTTCGAGGAGGTCCAACAGTGGGTCGAGATCGATGCAGTCGGCGCAGCGTGCCGTGACCGCGTCAGCGTGGACGTGGTCGTGCGCCTCGTCCGGTCCGGAGGCAAGCAACAAGTCACGAAACGATAGCTGCCCCAATGGATCAGGCTCGTCCAACGCATCGAAGAGCAGCGCGTGGTCGATTCGGCCACCGCTGGTGCCAACAACGACCACGCGCGGGTTACGTTGCGCTACCCGCTGTTTGACGCGTTCCACCACCGCCGCCCGTTCGTCCTCCGGCACCTGGTCAAGTTTGTTGACGACGACGAGCGACGCGGCGCCGTAGCGCGCCGGGGGCAACTGGCTGCGGTCGACGGTGTCGAAGTGATTAGCGGCGTCGACGATGTCGACGATGCCGCCGCTACGCACCCCGGAAACCTTGCTGAATCCGATGATCCGTGCGATCGACACCGGATCGGCCACACCGCTGGCCTCGACGATGATGGCATCGAGGCGGCGCGCCGGGTCGGCGAGCTTTGTGAGGGCTTCGTCCAAACCGCCGTCATCGGGCAGGCAGCAGATGCATCCGCCAGCAATCGATGCCGGTTCGTCGATCTGGCCCGCTACCAGCCCGGCGTCGATGTTGAGTTCGCCAAAGTCGTTGACAACCACGCCGATTCGCGTGCCAGGACTACGCAGCAGATGGTTGAGCAGCGTCGTCTTGCCGGCACCAAGGTGACCGGTGAGCGCGATGACCGGTATGGCGGACCGGCTGCTCACCGGTCAGCTGTGTGGCGCAGGGTGATGATGGTGACGTCGTCGTCGGTATTGCCCCACGCCATCGAACTCCAAATCCACGACGCGGTCACGTCGCGGGTACGACCAAGGATCTGGGCCAGCCTGTCGAGACCGTCGTCGATCGCCTCCCCGCGTCGTTCCACCAAACCATCGGAATACATCACCAACGCGTGCCCGGCCTCCACCGTGAACGTACTGGGCGCATACGTGACGCCGGCAATGCCGATCGGCGGCGAGAGGCG
Organism: Mycobacterium intermedium; assembly: GCF_002086275.1. Classification (GTDB taxonomy): domain Bacteria; phylum Actinomycetota; class Actinomycetes; order Mycobacteriales; family Mycobacteriaceae; genus Mycobacterium; species Mycobacterium intermedium. The sequence continues at coordinate 23,243 of NZ_MVHT01000014.1, forward strand.
TATCGGCGCCTGCACCGCGGGGTTCCCGGAGGGCGCCGCCGGGTTGGGTAGGTACGGCATCAGATGGCCGGCGGACGCGGCCTCCACGTGCCCGGAATCGAGATCGACCCGGGCGGCGATGATCGTGGCGAACGCGCCGGGCAGCATGTGCACACAGAAGTCATTGAGCTGGCTCAGCGCCCCGGCCGGTGTGGCGCCGGCGAACAACTGCGCGCGTAAGGCGTTGCGCAGCTGCGCCATCGTGCCGGCGGCATTGACGCCGTGTCCCGCGACGTCGCCGATCAGCACGATCAGCCGGCCGTCGCGCAGTGTGAATGCGTCGTACCAGTCGCCGCCGACGTTGTCGCCTGAGGCCGGTTCGTAGTGCGCGGACAGCTTCCAATTCTCGAGCTCGGGCATCGACTCCGGCAGCAGGCTTAGTTGCAGCGTCTCGGCGAGCCGCAGCGCACCCCGCGCGCGGCTGTACAGGGATTCGACCAGGTGGCGTCGCAGCGTCTCCGCCGATTCCGTCTCGCTCTGCGTCCACGGTTCGCTGCGCAGGCGCACGATCTCGCGCCACCGATCGAATGACTTGCGCGGACTGAGCCGCAGCTGGTCACCCTCGTTGACCGCGATGGTCTTGTTGTGCGGATCACCGCCCCAGTCCACCGAGCGCAGCACCTCGCGACGAAACCAGATTGCGTACTGCCCGTCGGGCAGGTTGAGAGCGAGCGCGCCGGCAGCCAACTGCGGGTCCAGGCCGAGGTCGGGTAGCTCGTCGGCCAGGCACTCGCAGCTCGCGATCTCCTCACCCGCGCCGCGCGCCCAGGCCGCGACCGCGGCCACGATCTCCGGGGAAGGAACTGTTCCCTGCGTCCGGCGGTCACCCTGGATGTCGACGACGACGCCGTCGGCAGGCACCAGATCGAGCAGGTCAGGCGCCCCGAGCAGCGCCGCCGACAGTGATTCTCTGTCGTCCAAGGTCGCCGCGGTGAGTTTGGTGAGCAATGCCTGCGCGGCCAGCCGTTCTTGCAGCAAATCACCCTCGAAGCGGTCGACGAGTCGCAATGACAGGGTCGAGCCGAGGAATTCGGCCGCCACCCGGGCGCCGAACGGCGGCAGATACGGACCGTCGTAGTGATGGCAGGCGATGAGCCCCCAGAGACGTCCGTGCCGCAGCAACGAGATTGACATCGACGCGCTCACGCCCATGTTCTGCAGGTACTCGATGTGTATGGGCGAGACACTGCGCAGTGTGGCGTAGGTGAGGTCCAAGGGCTTGCCGGTGTCGGGGTCCACCGTCGGAACGACGGGCGCGGGCACGTAGTGGACGTCCGAGATCAGACGTATCCAATTTTTCTCGTAGAGAGCGCGGGCTTGTGCCGGGATATCGGTCGACGGGTAATGCAGTCCCAGGAACGAATTGAGATCGTCACGTTTGGCCTCGGCGACGACCTCGCCGTTGTAGTGCGCGTCGTAGCGGTACACCATCACGCGGTCGAAACCGGTGAGTTCACGTACCGCGCGGGCGGCTGTGTCATACAGCTCGCCCAGCGTGGCGGCCCGGTTCAACTCCTCTACCGAGCCGCGCACCGCCTGATAGGTATTAGGAAAGGAGAAAGGCCGCTCGCCGTAGGCGATTTCGAGTTCGATGAGCAGGACGCGCCCGGGATCGCGATGCAGGATGGCGTCGAAGTTCTTCGACTCCCCGCCGACGTCGATCACACACTCGATGGGGTTGCGTTGGCGCAGATCACTGAACGTGGACGCGGCCTTCTCGATGCGCGCGGCCTCTTCGGTGCCGATCAGCGCCGACAGGTGCTGCCCCAGGACGGCCTCGACGGAGCGGCCTAGCAGGTCGGCGACGTTGGCGCTGATGTGGCGTATCGCGAAATCGGGCTCATGCACGACGGCAAGCACGCCCCGCGGTTGAATGCTGCCCGGGATGTGTATCGGCTCACGGGCGCAGTTGTCTAGGTCGATCGGCGTGCCGACCGGGACAAGGTCGACGTGCTGACTGTCTGATGCGGATGGCGGGATTGTTTCTCCCTTTTGGTCAGGCTCTCGGTTCTGTGAGAAGGACTAGCCCGGCCATCAGGTTATCAAGGCGTCTCCTCTTCCACCGGCATTGATCGAAGCCAACCGTCAACACCGGCAACGGCCCACTGCATGTCAGCTACTAGACGCCGCTGGCTCTAATTCCACACGCCGCAACAAGCGGGTTACCGCAGGACCAATGGGCGTAACAGGCTTTCTGTGAGTATGCGATGTATTGCAAAGGTGTTTACGGAAGCCGCACCAGCGGGGCAGGAAATGGTTAGGCTTCATCCACACAGCCGGGTACTGACGCGAGAGGGGCACCGTGTCGTTCGTAACCGTGGCGCCTGAGTGGCTGAGCTCGGCGGCAGCGGAATTGGAAAGCATCGGCGCGGCGCTGAACGCGGCGAACGCAGCTGCGGCCGCTCCGACCACCCAACTCGCCGTCGCTGCAGCAGACGAGGTATCCGCCGCGGTTGCAACGTTGTTCGCCGGATTCGGCAACGAATATCAAGCGCTCAACACGCAGGTCAGCGCCTTCCACCGGCAGTTCCTGCTGGCCTTGAACTCGGCAGCCGGTACCTATGCCTCCGCCGAAGCGGCGGCGAGCGTACCGCTGCTGGACGAGGTCTTGGGGGTCATCAACGCACCCACGCAACTGCTGCTGGGGCGTCCGCTGATCGGCGACGGAGCGCCTGGCACCGAAGCCAGCCCTAACGGCGGTGCCGGCGGCCTGCTGATAGGCAACGGCGGAGCCGGATATTCCTCGACGACACCTGGCGTAGGCGGCGGTGCCGGCGGCGCCGCAGGGTTGATCGGTAACGGCGGCGCCGGGGGTGTCGGCGGGGCGGACGCGCCTGGCGGGGCCGGCGGCGCGGGCGGATGGCTGATCGGCAACGGCGGCTGGGGCGGCACCGGCGGCATATCGACCACTCTTGTTAATGGCGGCGCCGGCGGCGCCGGAGGCAGGGCGTACCTGCTGGGCACCGGCGGAAACGGCGGGGCCGGTGGCCTGGGCACCGCCGCGAAACTTGGCACCGGCGGCGTCGGCGGCAGCGCCGGCCTGCTATGGGGCGGCACCGGCTTCAGCGGGCCTGGCATCGACGGCCGTACCGTCCCGATGTCACTGGTCGCCGGCACCGAACCCGTCGTGAACCTCTCCGTCAATGGCGGAAACTATGCACCGATCCTGGTTGACACCGGGTCCGAGGGGCTCGTCGTCCAGATGAAGGACGTGGGAGGTCTACCGGGATTGCTGAAGATGGGCATCCCCACCGGCGGCATCAGCGTCAGCGCCTACAGCGGCGGATTGACCTACCTCTTCGCCTCCTACCCGACAACGGTGGACTTCGGCAATGGCATCGTCGCCGGACCCACGAACGTCAACGTCGTGCTCCTCTCGATCCCGACGTCTCCGTTCGCGATGGGCGCATATATCCGAAACTTCTTGCAGAACCCGTTTGTCACCCCGTTCGACGCTTACTTCGAGACGGCTGGCGTGGACGGGGTTCTGGGCCTGGGGCCCAACGCCGTTGGCCCGGGCCCCAGCATCCCGACGCAGGCATTGCCGGGCGATCTGAGTTCCGGCGTACTGATCGACATACCGGACGGCAAGCTGTGGTTCGGCCCGAATCCGCTACCCAACCCGGCCGACAACATATCGATCGTCGGATCGCCCATTGCCAACCTCTGGGTGTCCGTCAACGGCGCGCCACCTGTACTCGTCCCGTCGATCATCGACTCCGGTGGCGTGCAGGGCACCATTCCGGCATCGGTCATCGGTTCTTCAACCCTGCCCGCCGGAGCAACCATTCAGGTCTTCGCCGATGCCGCCGGCACCAAGTCCCTGTACAAGTTCGAAACGGATTGGTACAAGCCAACGGTGATTACCTCAGGCCTGATGAACACTGGCTTCCTGCCGTTCTGGTACCAGCCCGTCTACATCGACTACAGCCCGGCGGGAGTCGGGACCACGATCTTCGACCATCCGCAGCCCTGAGCGTGAATCCCACGACATGACACGCCGATTCAGCGTCGCCTGATTCACGCTCGAGGGGCAGGTCACGCCCGTTCGGACTGCAAAGTTTGCAGAACGTGCAATTATGGTGGGCATGGCGAATCAGTTGGGCCTCCGCGAGCGACGGCGCCGCCAAACCAGCGCGGACATCCGTGGAGCGGCGGTGGAACTGGCGCAAGCGCGCGGCTGGGACAAGGTGACCATCGAGGAAATCTGTGCCCGGGCCGGTATCTCTGCCCGTACGTTCTTCAACTACTTCCCCAACAAGGAAGCGGCAATCGCCTACGGGCCTTCCGATTTGCCACCCGAACTGGCGGACGATTTCGTCGCGGCCGGGCCCGCCCCGTATCCGGTGGTGCTGGCCGAACTGATCACGCTGGCCGCCCACCACCTGCGCGACATGCCACCGCAACGCGAACAGGCCGTGTGCATGCTGGACCTGGCCAAGACGACCCCGGCGGTGCTGGCGGCGTTCCTCGCCGACCTGGAGCGATTCCAGACCCAGCTGACCGACATCGTCGCTCGACGCCAAGGCATGAGTCCCGATGATGAGATACCCGCGCTGATATCGGCTTTGGCGCTGACGGCCGTGCGTTCTGGCATCGAGCGCTGGTCCAAGAGCTATCCCACCGACACCGACGACACGCCGATGCCCTATGTCGAGCGTGCCGCCGCAATGGTCAACAGCATCTTCACGCGGTAATTGACGTGACCGCCAACACATAAACTTGCATACTCTGCAAAAACTGCACATGATGTATCGTGACCTTTTGGTGACAGTCCAGCGCGGTCGCTCGTCGCGGAGTGTGCCGTAGCCGGCGCCAGCGGTCGCGGACCATGCCCGGTCATGCCTGGAGCCTGATCGACCACTACTACGCATTGCCGCTGTAATCCGTTGCAGCACTGTCTATTTCGTGAATCGCGCGCAGGGACGGGAAAGGAAATCGCCACGCATGGGGATATCCAAGATCGTGCGCAACGCGTGGTTGCCGCTGTTGATCGTGGCGGTCGTCGTAGTCGGCGGTTTCGCCGTGACACGGGTCAAGTCCTTTTTCATCGCCGAGCAATCCGCCCCGGTGGGTGGCGCCAAGGTCGATGACTCCAAGCCGTTCAAGCCCAAGGTCGTCAAGTACGAGATCTTCGGCGCGGCGAGCCGTGCCAACGTCAACTACCTGGACCTCAACGCCGAGCCCCAGCGGTTGGATGGCGCGCCGCTGCCGTGGACTTTGGTCCTCACCACGACCGCGCCTTCGGTATTCCCGACCATCTCGGCGCAAAGCGACGGCGATTACCTCGGTTGCCGGATCACGGTCGACGACGAGATCAAGGACGAGAGGATTGCCAACGGCGTGCACGCCCTGACCTCCTGCTTGGTGAAATCGGCATGAGTACCACCTCTGAAGACGTGCGAGCCGACGACGCTCGGACCGACGCCATTCCCGTCGCCAAACACGCGGCCCGGCCGTTGATTCCACGATTCATCCGCACCTTCGCCGTGCCCGTCATCCTGGCCTGGATCGCGCTTATCGCTGTCCTGAACACGGTCGTCCCGCAATTGGACGAGGTCGGGAAGATGGTTTCGGTCTCGATGAGCCCGGACGACGCACAATCGGTGATCGCGACGAAGCGCGTCGGCCAAGTTTTCCAGGAGTACTCGTCCAACAGTTCGGTCATGATCGTGCTGGAAGGCGAGAATCAACTGGGCGCCGAGGCCCACGCCTATTACGACCAGATCGTCAGAAAGCTCGAGGCAGACCCGGAACACGTTGAGCACGTTCAGGATTTCTGGAGCGATCCGCTTACCGGAGCCGGCGTGCAGAGTAACGACGGCAAGGCCGCCTACGTCCAGGTCTATCTCGTCGGCAACCTCGGTGAGACAAAAGCCAACGACTCGGTCGAGGCCGTCCAAGCCATCGTGGAAAGCGTCAAGGCACCCAACGGGGTCAAGGCTTATGTCACCGGACCTTCGGCGTTAGAGGCAGACCAACACATCGCCGGCGACCGCAGCCTCCAGGTGATCACGGCCGCGACCTTCGTCGTGATCATCGCGATGCTGCTGATGGTCTACCGCTCGATTGTCACGGTGCTGATCACGCTGGCGATGGTGGTCCTGGAGTTGGCCGCCGCCCGGGGTGGTGTCGCGTTCTTGGGATACCACCGGATCATTGGGCTCTCTACGTTCGCGTGCAACCTGCTGGTCACCTTGGCGATCGCCGCCGCCACCGACTACGCAATCTTCCTGATCGGCCGATACCAGGAAGCCAGGGCCGTCGGCGAATCGCGAGAAGACGCGTACTACACCATGTTCCACGGCACGGCCCACGTGGTGCTCGGATCCGGCATGACCATCGCCGGCGCCACCTTCTGCCTGCACTTCACCAACCTGCCGTACTTCCAGACGCTGGGCATCCCGCTCGCCATCGGCATGGTGATCGTGGTTTTCGCGGCGCTGACGCTGGGTCCTGCGGTCATTTCGGTGGCATCGCGTTTCCGCCAGATCCTCGAGCCCAAGCGGGCCCAGCGGATTCGCGGCTGGCGCAAGGTCGGCGCAGTGGTCGTGCGGTGGCCGGGACCGGTGCTGGTCCTGACGATCGGCATCGTGCTGGTCGGCCTGCTCACCCTGCCCGGCTACCGGACCAACTACAACGACCGCAACTACCTGCCCGCGGATCTACCGGCCAATGCCGGCTACGCGGCAGCGGATCGGCACTTCTCGAAGGCACGCATGAACCCCGAGTTGCTGATGATCGAAAGTGACCACGATCTGCGCAATTCCGCTGACTTCCTGGTCATCGACAAGATAGCCAAGTCGATCTTCCGGGTGCCCGGCATCAGCCGCGTTCAGGCCATCACCCGACCGCAGGGCACGCCGATCGAGCACACCTCGATCCCCTTCCAGATCAGCATGCAAGGCGTCAGCCAACAGATGACGCAGAAGTACCAGGAAGACCAGATCGCGGACATGCTGCGTCAGTCCGAGGAAATGCAGACGACCATCGACAGCATGATCGAGATGCAGGACATCACGGCGCAGATGACCAACGACATGCACATCATGGTCGGCAAGATGCACGCGATGACGATGGACGTCGCCGAATTGCGCAACCACATGGCCGATTTCGAAGACTTCTTCCGTCCCATCCGGGCCTACTTCTACTGGGAGAAGCACTGCTTCGACATCCCGGTGTGCTGGTCATTGCGATCGGTCTTCGACGCGCTCGACGGCGTCGACATCATGACCGACGACATCGAGAGCCTGATGCCCGTGATGGATCATCTCGACACGCTGATGCCGCGGCTGAATGCGCTGATGCCGCAGATGATCCAGAACATGAAGAACATGAAAACCATGATGCTGACCATGTATTCGACCCAGAAGGGTCTGCTGGAACAGCAACAGCGGGCGCAGCAAGACTCGGCCGCCATGGGTAAGGCGTTCGACGCATCCAAGAACGACGACTCGTTCTACCTGCCACCGGAGACGTTCGACAACCCCGAGTTCAAGCGGGGCATGAAGAACTTCATCTCCCCCGACGGTCACGCCGTACGCTTCATCATCAGCCACGACGGCGATCCGATGACGCCGGAAGGCATTTCGCACATTGCCGCGATCAAGAAGGCCGCCTATGAGGCCCTGAAGGGCACGCCGATGGAGGGCTCGAACATCTACCTCGGCGGCACCGCGGCGACCTTCAAGGACATGCAGGAGGGCAGCAACTACGACCTTCTGATCGCCGGAATCGCTTCCATGTGCTTGATCTTCATCATCATGCTGATCATCACGCGAAGCGTTGTGGCGTCGGCGGTCATCGTGGGCACCGTGTTGATTTCCCTGGGTGCATCTTTCGGGCTTTCGGTGCTCATCTGGCAGCACCTCATCGGCATCGAACTGCACTGGATGGTCCTGGCGATGTCGGTCATCATCCTGCTTGCCGTGGGCGCCGACTACAACCTGCTCCTGGTGTCCCGATTCAAGGAAGAGATCCACGCTGGCCTGAACACCGGCATCATCCGCTCGATGGGCGGCACCGGTTCGGTGGTCACGTCGGCCGGCCTGGTCTTCGCGTTCACGATGATGACGATGGCGGTGAGCAAGTTGATCGTCATCGGCCAGGTCGGCACCACCATCGGCCTCGGTCTGCTGTTGGACACGCTGATCGTCCGGTCGTTGATGACTCCATCCATCGCCGCGCTGCTGGGCAAGTGGTTCTGGTGGCCGCAACGGGTCCGTCAGCGTCCCGTCCCGTCGCCGTGGCCCAAGCCGAGCAAGCACTCGGCCGAGGATGCCGAATTGGTGGCAACTGCCAACTGAGCCCAGCCGAACGGCGGACGGCGACCAGCTGCCGGAGGTCAGCCATCGGCCATCGGGTTAGGCGCCGCCGACGCTCCAACTCCCCCCAGCGCCCCTCCCCTAAAGCACGCGGGGCGTGCCTAGGCGGCGATCCATCGATCTCAGCGCGGCGTGTCGGGACGCGGCTGCACTGTTCTGTACCGTGAATCCGCATGTCACGGGGCATACGTTCGGTCAAGCACGGTCGGTCGCGCATGTATCGCATACGTTTAAGTATAAGATGCTTGACTGTATAGGATACGTGTATGTAGCATTCTTGTTACGTCCTCCGACAGCACTCAGAACCCCACATCGCCGGCAAACCAGCCCAACAGCATGCGAGAGACCGATGAAGCTGCGTACCCGTACCGCACCCGCAACCGAATGGCCGCCCATGGTAGACAGCCAGCTGACACCGCGGATTCGTGAGCTGATCCGCCAGGGAGCGTGGATGGCTCTCAACCCCAGCCCGGAGTGGCTCGAAGAGCTCGACCAAGCCACCGTGGTCACGAATCCCACGATCATTGAGAACCCCGCTTTGGCCCAAGCGGTCAGTCTGTCCAACCGCACGACGCTGATCCACTTCGCGACCGCTCACCTGCGCGCTCCGGGCGCGCCAGTGACCCCCTACCTAGGACCCGAGCCGCTGCGCATGGCGCGGATCCTGGCGCGCCGCGATGTCGGAGTAACCGCCTTCGACATCTACCGCGTCGGCCAGAACCTTGCCTTGCAACGTTGGACGAATATCGTTTTCGAGCTCACCTCCGACCCGGACGAGTTGCGTGAGCTTCTCACCGTGATGTCGCAATCGGCCAGCGATTTCGTCGACGCAACGCTCGTCGGAGTCAGCCGGCAGATGCAGCTGGAACACCACGAACTTGCCCAGAGCGTGCTGGTCGAACGCCGCAAGATCGTCGAACTCATCCTCGACGGCGACTCGATGCAGCACAGCCGCGCCGAAGCTCGCCTCGGATATGCCCTCAGTGGGCGACACACCGCCGCCATCATCTGGTGCGACGAGCACGAGCACGACTACCACCTGCTGGACAGGGTGGCCGAGGAGCTCGGCCAAGTGGTCGGGAGTCCGCGCCCACTCACCGTGACGTCGGGCCCGGGTACTCGTTGGGTATGGATGAGGGACGCCGGCACCTTCGAAGCCGACAGGATCCGCGAGTTGCTCGAAAAGACGCCCACGCTGCGGATCGCCATCGGCAACGGTGCGCAGGGTACCGAAGGCTTCCGTCGCAGTCATTTTGATGCGCTCGCGACGCAGCAGATGATGGTGCGACTGCAGTCGCGACAGCGGGTTGCGTCGTTCGACGACGTCCACATGACCGCTCTGTTGACCCAAAGGCCCGATCGGTCAGACGATTTCATCGACAGCACGCTGGGGGCTTTTGCTTCGGCGAGCGACGTCCTGCGCAACACCGTGTTGACTTATATCAACGAGCAGTGCAACGCGGCACGCGCTTCCCAGCAGCTCTACATTCATCGCAACACCTTGTTGAGCCGCCTGGACGCCGCACAACGCCTTCTGCCTCGGCCATTGGAGCACAACACCGTTCGCATCGCTGTCGCGCTCGAAGCACTGAAATGGCACGGGACGCGGGATCAGGAGTCGTCCAGCCAGAACCGTGTGTCGTAGCTAACCCTGCGACCGACTCGTCCTCAACGACGATCCGTCGCCCAGTCGGCCCCTGCATTTGAGCACCCCACACCACGTTAGATATGGTGGACAGGTGTCCAGTTTGCGATGGGGGCGGTAGCGGTGCGGGTAATCGCAGTGGAGTCAGGGGCGCCCCTCCGCAGCCATTTTGCCCTCGAATAAGGCTCGGAAGGGTTAAGTATGCGAATTGCCTTACTGTCCTACCGCAGTAAGACCCATTGCGGCGGACAGGGCGTCTACGTGCGCCAGCTCAGCCGCGGACTGGTCGACCTAGGCCACGAGGTCGAGGTGTTCTCCGGCCAGCCCTACCCGGAGCTGCTCGACCCGCGAGTCCGGTTGACCGAAGTTCCGAGCCTGGACCTATACCGAGAGCCCGACCCTTTTCGAGTTCCGTGGCCGAGTGAGATTCGCGACTCGATCGACCTGTTGGAACTCGGCACCATGTGGACCGCCGGATTCCCGGAACCGCGTACCTTCGCACTGCGGGCAGCCCGGGTCCTAGCAAACCGGGGTCGCGACTTCGACGTCGTTCACGACAACCAATGCCTGGGAACGGGCCTGCTCACCATTGCCGGCCGCGGCATGCCGGTGGTGGCCACCGTGCATCATCCGATCACCCGGGACCGCGCCCTTGACATCGCCGCCGCGCCGTGGTGGCGGAAACCCCTGGTGCACAGGTGGTACGGCTTCTCCACAATGCAGAAGAAGGTGGCGCGCCAGATCCCTGACCTGCTGACCGTTTCGTCCTCATCGGCAGCCGACATCGTCACCGACTTCGGCGTTTCGCCTGACCAACTCCATGTCGTGCCCCTCGGGGTCAACACTGAGTTGTTCCAGCCCGGAGCCGCGCCCCGACAGCCCGGGCGGATCATCGCGATCGCCAGTGCCGACACGCCGCTCAAAGGCGTGAGCACCCTGCTTCACGCGATCGCCCGACTCCGCGTCAACCACGACATCGAGTTGAGGCTGGTGGCCAAGGTAGAACCCAACGGCCCCACCGAGAAACTCATCGCCGAACTCGGCGTCTCCGACATCGTCCACATCTCCAGCGGGCTTTCCGATGCCGAACTAGCGGCATTGTTCGCCTCGGCCGAAGTGGCCTGCATTCCTTCGCTCTACGAAGGGTTTTCGCTTCCTGCGGTGGAGGCGATGGCGAGCGGCACCCCCATCGTGGCCAGTCGGGTGGGCGCGCTGCCCGAGGTCGTCGGCACCGACGGCGCTTGCGCCGAGTTGGTTCCTCCAGCGGACGTCGCCGCCCTGACCCACGCGCTCGGCGACCTACTCGATTCGCCGGAAAAGCGGCGCAGATTGGGCAGCGCGGGCAGAACCCGTGCCGTGAACGTCTTCAGTTGGGACGCCGTGGCGGCCCAGACCGTGCAAGTGTACGAACGGGCTATCGCCCGCAAGTCCACCACCGGCCGGGGAGCCGAGGGGAAAGCCCAATGCTGACAGTCGATTTCGACCGACTGGGCATCGGCCCGTCCACCACCGTCATCGACGTGGGTTGCGGGGCCGGCCGGCATGCGTTCGAGGCATACCGGCGCGGCGCCGACGTCATCGCCTTCGACCACGACGCCGACGAAATACGCTCGGTGGACACGATGCTCAAGGCCATGGCCGAGGCGGGCGAAGCACCCAAGACTGCGTCCGCCAAGGCGGTCGTCGGTGACGCGCTGCACCTGCCGTATCCAGATGAGACGTTCGACTGTGTCATCGCCTCGGAAATTCTGGAACACATCCCGCAGGACGACGCCGCGATCGCCGAACTGATCAGAGTACTCAAAGTTGGCGGCACCCTCGCGGTCAGCGTCCCGCGTTGGCTGCCCGAGCGGGTGTGCTGGCTACTGTCCGATGAATACCACAGCAACGAAGGTGGCCACGTACGCATCTACCGCGCCAATGAGTTGCGGGACAAGATCACCCGCGGCGGGATGGAATTGACCCATTCACACCATGCCCACGCGCTGCATTCCCCGTTCTGGTGGTTGAAATGCGCTATCGGCGTTTCCAACACCGATCATTTCGCCGTGACGGCATATCACAAGCTCCTGGTATGGGATCTCATGCAACGCCCGAGGATCACGCGGATGGCGGAGTCGATGCTCAATCCGCTGGTCGGTAAGAGCGTGGCGATGTATTTCACCAAGCCGCAGACCGTAGAAAGCGAAGCGACGCAGGGGTATTCAGTTGCATCGGGTTAACGCTCCGGTGGTTTCGGGAATACTGACTTCCGAACAAAGCCGACAGACCGCGCTGTCCATTGCCGCAACCCAGGAATCATCCGGCGCCATCCCGTGGTTCGAGGGCGGTCACACCGACCCGTGGGATCATGTCGAGTGCGCGATGGCGCTCACCGTCTGCGGGTTGCTGGAGCCCGCGCGGGCCGCGTTCGACTGGAGTCGGCGCACGCAGCGGGACGACGGTTCGTGGCCGATCCAGATCCGTTCGGGGACAATCGAAGACGGCAATAGCGACAGCAATTTCTGCGCCTACATTGCCACCGGCGTGTGGCACTACGTGTTGGTCACCGGTGACAAATCCTTCGGTGTGGCGATGTGGCCGACGGTGAAAAAAGCCATTGACTTCGTCATCGACCTGCAGGTCGGATATGGCGAGATCTGTTGGGCCCGAAGTGCTGCCGGTCCACTTCCCGAAGCCTTGCTCACCGGGAACGCGAGTGTCTTCCACAGCATCCGGTGCGCACTTGCACTGGCCGAACTGGTCCGGGAACCCCAGCCGGAGTGGGAATTCGCGTTGGGCCGCCTAGGCCATGCGATTACCGAGCACCCCGAAGTCTTCACCATCAAGGACCGCTATTCGATGGACTGGTACTACCCCATTCTCGGTAGCGCGCTGCGCGGTCCGGCGGCCAGCGCGCGAATCAAGCAGCGCTGGAGCGACTTCGTGGTCGACGGCCTTGGCATTCGCTGTGTGGATGACCGGCCGTGGGTGACCGGCGCCGAAACCTGCGAGCTGGTGCTGGCGCTCGACGCCATCGGCTCGCGGACAGCTGCGCATGAACAATTTCGCGCGATGCAGCATCTGCGCGAGGACGACGGGTCCTATTGGACGGGTTTGGTTTTCGCCGACGGCAAGCGTTGGCCCGAGGAGCGGACGACCTGGACGGGTGCGGCCATGATCTTGGCGGCGGACGCGTTGTCGAACACCACACCTGGTGCCGGTATTTTTCGCGGCGACGGCCTGCCGATGGGCCTGCAGACCGACTTCGATTGCGAGTGCATCGCGGCCGGCCCTCGCCGCCCCTAGGCGACAAACCCTCAGGCGGGCACTTGCTCGCCGGCCTGCCCGCTGGTCCGTTCCAGCACCCGCAACGAACCTGTCACCGACACCTCCCGAAACTGTCCAGAATCGATTGCCCGGCAATAGATTTCGTATGGTGGTCGGCCGCCGTCCTTCGGGTCCGGGAACACGTCATGGATGAGCAGCGCCCCGCCGGTGGTCACCCATTTGGCCCATCCGTCGAAGTCCTGACGCGCGGCGGTCTCGGAATGTCCACCGTCGATGAACAAGAACTGCAGCGGAGATCGCCACGTCCGAGCCACAATCGGCGACTTACCCACCACGGCGACGACGTGGTCGCCGAGGTCGGCGACGTCGAGCGCGCGACGAAATGTCGGCAGCGTGTCGAACAGGCCCGTGACCTCGTCGACCAGCGAGGGATCGTGGTATTCCCAGCCGACCTGGTGTTCCTCGGAGCCATGGTGGTGGTCGATCGTGTAGATCACTCCGCCGGTCTCCTGGGCGGCTGCGCCTAGCAGCAAAGTGGACTTGCCGCAGTAGGTTCCGATCTCGACGCCGACGCCACCGTCGAGGTATCGTCGCGCGGCCTCAAAGAGCGCACGGCCTTCATCCTGGGGCATAAAGCCTTGCACCTGCTCGGCGAGCGCGAACAGTCGCTCGGTGGAACTGATGGAGTGGGAGCCCATGTATCGACCCTATCGGTCCCTAATCCGAGCCTCTCGAACAGCCGCGAATTCTAAGTGGGCCGCGCTATCACTAACGGCGTGTGCACCGAGTGCAGGACCGCGTTGCTGACCGAACCCAACAGCGCTCCCTTGACGTGGCCGCGACCGTGGCTGCCCACGACAACCAGCTGAGCGGATTCGGATTCCTTGATCAGTCGTCGGGCCGGTCGATCGCGTACCACGCGTCGGTGCACCGTCACATCGGGATAGCGCTCCTGCCAGCCGGCGAGGCGTTCGGCCAGGACTTGCTCGGCTTCCTCGCTGAATGCAGACCAATCCAGATCTGCAAGTTCGCTGACGTCGATATCACTCCACGCATGTACCGCCCTCAACTCGACACCGCGGCGCGCGGCTTCTTCGAAAGCTATCGCTGTCGCAAGCTCCGAAGCCGGTGAGCCGTCAATCCCCACCACGACGGGACCTTGCGCAGGAACGGGGTGCGCCGGATCTTCCTCACGGACCACCGCGACCGGGCATTTCGCGCGTCGGGCCAGCCCGGAACTGACGGAACCAAGCAAGCCGCGGGCCACCGCTCCCCGGCCACGGCTACCCACGACGACCATCTCCGCTCCTTCGGATATTTCGAGGAGTGCGGGTTGCGGTGGCGACCAGATCAATTGACCCTTTATTTCCACATGCCGGTCATTCGGTACGACTTCTTCGGCCAGCTGCTGCGCACGCTCGAGGACCTGGCGACCGTCTTCTTCCCGCCATACCGAGATGCCGGTGGGCATTGGCCCCGCGGGCCACATCGGGGTCAGGTTCACCGCGTGGACCAAGGTCAATGAGAGGGTCCGCAGCGCGGCGTCTCTCGCTGCCCAATGCAGCGCCGCGTCCGATGCGGCGGATCCGTCGACTCCGACGACAATGCCGTAACGCTTCGCTGCGGTTGACATGTTTCTCTCCCTCGGCGACTCGCGGAGAACCCATGCTAGTCCCGGACCGCACGGATCTGGGGCTCTTACGGGCGCGTGATTGCTTGGTTACCCAGTGCAGTTGGTGTGCAACGCGATTCGTCTGCGTCGCCATCATCCTCAGCGAGGCTGAAATAGCTTTCTTCCTCCTGGACAAAGTGCAGACGCAGCAGCGCGTATAGACCGTACAGACAGGCCAAAAGGTCGTTGACTTGCTCGCGCTGTATGGCCCCGGTCGAGCGCGCCGAGGCCAAGTGGATGGCGATCCGATCAGCGAGCCGCTGGATTTCGGCGTGCATCCTGCTCATTGTTGCGGTGGCTTCGCCGCTACCGAGGGGCTGGGCCAACGCCGGGTAGAGCTGAGTCTCCTCGGCCTGTTCGTGCGGCAGAATCCGTTCGGTTAGCAAAGCGTGGACCGCACTCAACGACTCGAGCCCGGCGGCATTCGCACCCGTAACCAGTAGATCGGCGGTGGTGCGCAGCAATCCGATGGCGTCACGCAGCTGGTCGTGTTCGGCCGAAAAGCGGCACAGCAGTTGCTCGGTGTCCTTAGCTAACGAAACATCGGTGGCAGGGTCACCACGCAGCGCCCGCAGAGCATTGAGAATCACCGCAAGGTCTATGCCTTCCTGCAACAACGCGCCAGCTGCTGGCGGCAACAGGCCCAAGGCGGCGACCATCATCGCCAACAGCGACAGCGACATGCCAACCACCGCGCTTTGCACAGCGATCCGACGCGACCAACGGGCGATGTCCATTGCATCGGCAAGTCGATCGAGCCGATCGGTGGTCAAAACGATGTCGGCAACTTCCGAGGAAGCCGTGGCCCCGCGTGCGCCCATGGCCACGCCAACCGTCGCCGCCGCGAGCGCGGGGGCGTCGTTGATGCCATCACCGACCATGACCGTCACGGCCCGTTCGGCTTCGGCGCGCACTGCGTCAAACTTGTCCGCCGGAGTCCGGTCGGCGTACACCTCGTCCAGACCCAAGATGGTGGCCACCTCACGCGTCGGTTCGGCTCGGTCGCCCGTGAGCAGGATCAGCCTGGTCAGTCCAGCCTGCCGCAACCTCCGAATAGTTCGCGGCGCATGCCGGCGCAACGGATCCCGCAGCAACACCGCACCAATGGGATCGCCCTCGAAGCACACCCAAGCGATCGCTGCGTTGTCCAAGCGAGCGCGATTCACCGCCGCGCTCGCCCACGCGCTTGTCACCGCATCGGCGGGCAGCTTGCCGACGGTGACCCGATGCCCGTCGACGGTAGCGGTGACACCGCGGCCAGGCTCTTCCACAACATCCGTAGGTACCCACAGCTCTAAGGAACGGTTCAATGCCTCCGTGACGATTGCCTCGGCCAGCACATGCGGGGACAACTGATCTACCGAAGCCGCCAACCGCAACACCTCGTTCGGGTCACGCTCCGGTGCAGACACCACGTCGACAACCGCGGGCCGACCCATGGTTAAGGTGCCGGTCTTGTCCATCACCAAAGTCGTTGCACGTCCTAAGTTTTCCAGTGCACCACCGCTGCGAATCACCACTCCGGTGCGGGATGCGCGCGACAGGCCGGCGACGATCGCCACCGGCGCCGCCAACAGCAACGGGCAGGGGGTCGCGACCACTAGCACCGCGACGGCGCGCACGACCGATCCGCTGGCAAGCCACGCAATTGCGGCGACCAGCAGCGCCACCGGCAAGAACCATGCCGCGTAGCGGTCTGCCAATCGGACGATCGGGGCACTGCCGGCACCCGCCTGTTGAGCCATTCGAACGATGCCCGCGTAGGTGCTCTCGTCAGCAGATGCGGTGGCTCGTACCTCAAAAGCGCTACCCGCGTTGACCACACCGCTTCGCACCGGTTCACCGACCGCCCGATCGACCTGAAGTGGTTCGCCGGTCAGTGCTGACTCATCCAGCACAGCCACTCCGTCGGCAACGCGTCCATCCACCGGGACAACCTCGCCGGGTCCGACAATGAGGATGTCGTCGACGTTCACTTCATCCAGTGGAATGACATCGATCTGCGTTCCAGTTCGTCGCCGCGCAAACCGTGGAGCGCGGCGCAACAGGGCCCGCAGATCACGGGCCGCTCTGCGCTCGGCGGCGGCCTCCAGCGCCCGCCCTCCGGCCAGCATCACGGCGATCAATGCACCCGCTAGGTACTCGCCGACCAGAAGGGTGCCGACAAGCGAAAGCAAGGCAATAACGTCTACACCCACTCGGCCCTGCCGCAACGTGAGGACTAACCACACCAGCGCAGGAACGATCGCGCCTACAGTCGCGGCAATCCAGCAACCGTCCGCCAAGGCGCGCTTGTCTAGCAGCCAGGCGATGCCACCGGCGGCTAGCCCGCCCACCGTGAATACCACCAGTAATGGTCCAGTTACTGAGCGCAGCAACGTGATTCGGCCGGGGACAGCGGTCGCGTGCTCTGTCATCGGACCTTCTTTCTCTGAAATGCCGCAGCGCCAGTTCAGTTGTCGCAACGCCACGCGGGCGCCGCCCCAATCACCGCCAGATTCCGCTGCTAGACCGTAACGTCGCTGCACGATGCGGCGGATCCATCGGCTCCGGCGACGATCCCGCAACGCGTAGCGGTTGTGGACATGTGTTCTCTTTCAATGCGCCACATCAAACGCTATCGCGCAGATGGTGGTTGGTCACGGGTCATTGGTCCTCAACGAGACGGCCCTAGATCCCTGATCAGCCCGAGGTAATAGAAAGAACGGCCACCACAAAGCGTCCTGTCAGGAAGGCGAACGATGGTGCGGGTGCGCATCATCGATCGGGTAGGGGTACCGTCCAGCAGACCCGAGTCCCCCCCTTCGGAGAACTTGTGAACTCGCATGTTCCGCCGAGCTGTTCGGCACGATGCGCCATATTGGCCAAGCCGCTGTGCCGGCGATTGTCGACGGGTATGCCAGAGCCGTTGTCAGTGATGGCCAGCGTAAACATGTCGGCGGCGCTGACTTCGACGGTCAGCCTCGAAGCGGATGAATGGCGCACCACGTTACTGATGGCCTCGGTGAGGACCGCTTCGGCGTGCTCGGCGATGTCGCCATCGATAGCACTCATTGGGCCGTCGATGTGGACGATGGTCACGATGTCCCGATTCTCGGTTAAGTCGGCCACGATCCCCTGAAGGCGGTGGCGGAAACCGCCATCGGAACCCAACGGCGACTTCAGCTGGAAGATCGTGCTGCGAATCTCCTCGATGATCCCCTGTAGATCGTCGAGCGTGCGGTTGAGCCGGCTGACGACCTCGGGCGAACGTGCTCGAGCGAGAGTGCCCTGCAAGTCCATCCCGGCGGCGAAGAGCCGTTGGATGACGTGATCGTGCAGGTCGTGTGCGATGCGTTCGCGCTCAGCGAGAATGGTCAATCGCCGCGTATTTTCCTGGCCAGAGGCCAACATCAGCGCGATTGCGGCGTGGGTGGCGAACTGGCCTACCAGATCGAGATCACTACTGTCGAACGGCGTCTGATAGGCACTGCGCGCCAGGGCGATGACCCCAAAAATCTCATCGTGGGCGCGCAACGGCATCACGATGGCGGAGCGCTGCCCGACGTCGGTGAACGCCTCGATCGGATAACTCAAGGATTCGGTGATCAACGGCTTCCCGGAGCGAAAGACGCTGCCGCTAGTAGAGCCTTCTACCGGGACTCGATGACCGATGACATCATCGGCGTTGACTCCTACGGCCGCAGTGACGATCAATGTGTCGGTTTCTTCCGGTGGCAGGTCAGCGTCGATCGGTATAAGGACGATGGCCTGCTCGGACTCCGTCAGCGCGCACGCGCGTTCAGCGATCAACTGCAACGGTCGTCCCCGCGACTCAGTGCTGGAAAGTAGTAACGCGGTGGTGATTTCGCGACTAGCTTCCATCCACTTCACCGACGTGCGTTCGTGCGCGAACACCTGCGCATTGTCGATGGCGACGCCGGCCGCAAACGCCAGTGCTCGAGCCGCGAACTCATCGGATTCAGAGAACACTCGGTCCGGGTCAACCTGGGTCAAATACAGGCTGCCGAACACCGTCCCGCGGATCGTGATCGGCACACCCAGGAAGGCACGCATCGGTGGATGGTGTTCCGGGAAGCCGACGGCGGCTGGATGCAACGTCAGGTCGTCGAGGCGTAGCGCCGGCGTCTCGCTGAGCGATAAGCCCAGCACCCCCTTGCCCACTGGCAAGTGGCCGATCTGCTGCGCGTTCGCCTCGTCTATCCCGGTGTGGACGAACGACAGCAAAGTTCCTTCGGGATCACGGACGGCAAGTGCCCCGTATGGAGCAGAGGTCAACTCCCTAGCAGCGAGGATGATCCGTCGTAGAGTCGCGTCGAGGTCAAGATCCGAACCAATCTCGACGATCACACGTAGCAATTGCGCCATTTGATCGCGTGCAGCCAACAACTCGTCGAGTTGCTGGTGCATCCGGCTCACCAGAACTGGCCGACCCAGTCCGGCAAAAGCCGAGCCGTCTTCGTCGCTGGCCACTCGAGTAAGACCTTCCACGACGGCTACTGGCGTAGCGCAATTAGCGTTGCGGGCTACAACGCCAGTTGCAGACTACTCACGATGATGTGACCCGACTACTGTTTGACGCGGGAGTTAATAAGGGAACTCGCGAGCCCGATTGGTCGCCTTCCGCTCGCTGCACTGCTTGTTCTCGCTCTCCCCGTTGTCGGCTACAGACCGCTCGGGTAGGTTTCCGGCGTTTCGCCGGCGATCCACAAACTCGTCGTCTCGAGTGGTTCGAGCGCCCGGGTGTGATCGATATGGATCATCGCGTCGAACTGGTCGGCTGGCCGGACGTGGTAGTAGTGGCTTTGCCGTTCCGTGGCAGGCAGATATATCACCCCTATCGCGCGCCCCAAGCGAACGTTACTGAGTGGGCCAGCGGTCTCTGGTTGGATCGCTGCGGAAACCAAGAAGGCGTCCTTGCCCGATTCGTGCAGCATCTCTTCGACGCTCCCATTGAGCGCCGGCCGGACTACCTTTCGCTCGGCCAGGCCGCCCCACTCGCTCGCGGCGGTGACGGTGCCGGTGTAAGTGCTCAGTCCGATGAGGCGAGATTCGTCACCGTATCGTTCCCGAACGAGTTGACCAAGGGTGAGCTGCCCGTCTGAACTCACCTCGGCCGCCCGCGCGTCACCCACGTGAGAATTGTGGGCCCACACAACTATCCGGGCTGATGCACTCGAACTGTGGCGGTCTAGATGTTTCAGCAGCGCGTCCAGCGTCGCCGCCATATGCCTGTCGCGCAGATTCCACGAAGTGACCCGGCCGCTGAGCATCGCGCGGTAGTAGACCTCTGCGTCGCGCACTGTCTGCGCGTTCTGCTCGGCGTAGAACAGTTCGTCCTCGGCCAGCAGTCCGTCCCTGCGTGCGTAAGCCAACGCATTGCGCTGGATGTCCACAAGTTGCTCGATCGCCTCGCGTTCACACGACGGACCGGCACCGAACGCCGCCGAGAATCCGTATGCCTGACCGTCATCGGCCGAAGCGTGATCGAAGCACGCATACCGGGTACGGGCGCGCGCCGCGGCCGCCGGGTCGACCTTGTCCAGGTAAGCGATCACTTCGTGGATGGAGCGGTGCAGACTGTAGAGATCCAGACCGTAGAACCCGGCCTGTTGCTCGCTGCTTGTGGATGCACCATTGCGCGTTCGCAGCCAGTCGACGAAGTCGCGGACAACGATGTTGCGCCACATCCAAGCGGGAAACCGTACGAATCCGCTCAACGCCTCGTCCGCGCTCTTGTCCTCGCCTAGTCCACGGACATACCGATTCACCCGGTATGCATCGGGCCAATCCGCTTCTGCGGCAACGGCACAGAACCCCTTGTGCTCGATCAACCACTTCGTGATTTCGGCCCGTGCCTCGTAGAACTCATGTGTGCCATGCGAACTCTCGCCGATCAGGACGATCCGCGCATCGCCGATGAGTTCCTCGAGGGCTTCGCGTGGTGGGACGCCGCCGGGGGCATCAATTGCCACGCGCCTGATCACCTCGGCTGCCGTGGGAGCCCGAAGCCCGCCCGTCGCGGGCGTCTGCGTGGGGGACGCTAGCAACTCACGTACTTCATCGTCGGTGACTTGCTTGAAGTCCCAGAATGACTCGCCCACAGCAAGAAACGGGGTCGGCATTGATGCGCAAACGACGTCATCGACGAGACCGGCAAATTCCCGGCAGGTGGATTCGGGAGCCGCCGGCACCGCGATCACAATCTGCGCGGGATCGGCCTCCCGCAACGCTTGCACCGCGGCGAACATGCTCGCACCGGTGGCCAAACCATCGTCGACGAGAATGACCGTCTTACCGGTTACCTCAAGCGGCGGACGCCCCCCACGATAGGCGGCCTCCCGCCGAATAAGTTCGCGGCCTTCACGTTCCGCGACATCCCGCAATTGCTGCGGTGTGATTCGCAAACCCCGCAACACGTCGTCATTGACAACGACACGGCCGCCGCTCGCCAACGCTCCGAACGCGAACTCTTCGTGGCCAGGGACACCGAGCTTGCGCACGATGTATGCGTCCAGTGGGGCTTGCAGCGCGGCCGCAACTTCCCACGCCACAGGTATCCCGCCCCTCGCCAGGCCAAGCACCACGACGTCCTCGCGGCTCCGATAGGCGCTCAGAAGTTTTGCCAACACCCGTCCGGCCTCCCGGCGGTCGCGGAATACGCGACGCGGCGAGCAGCGACTGACTTCAGCTGCTGTGGCCATCTCACACCCGCCGCCAACTCAGTTCGTGGCGTGGGTCTGACGGAAGGCTTGGACGACGGCCCCGTCATGGGGGAAGACCGCCCCTGCCGCGCGTTGCACGAGAAGCGTACTCATGATTGCCTCCCGGATGGAGAATTGATGTGACGATGTACATCTGACCACTTATGGAGCGCCAACGACAGGGACGGAGGTCCCTTCTGGCGAGGCACTTCGTCGATCCCAGCAGCGAAGGCACAACACCCTCGACAAGCCTCCGATAGGCCCTTCGATACTGGTGACTTTCGTCTCTATTACCGGGTGGCTACCGAGGAAAACGATGAAGGGATCCGAGCACAGCTTGGCGACGCTTAGGAACCCGTCATGGAGATCATCCGCAAGACGCCACACGACCTCAGCGTGCGGCCAAATCTCACCGATTACGAGTCGACATGTGCGCGGTTCGACTGGAGCGATGTGCCAGCACTTTGCGAAGGCATGGGCGGCGCGGGCAGCTGCAACATCGCGTACGCCGCCGTAAACCGCCACGCCGCGGGACCCGCCCGGACCCGTACTGCGTTGCGATTCATCGGCGCCAAAGGCCCCGATGGCGCACTGGCCACGCACGATATTGCTTACGGTGAGCTCCACGCATTGATCAAGCGATTCTCCGGGGTGTTGCGATCCCTCGGCGTTGGCAAGGGCAGTCGTGTGTTCACGATCATGGGCCGCATCCCCGAGCTGTACATATCGATGTTGGGGACGCTGTATACCGGCGGTGTGGTCTCGCCACTGTTTTCCGCGTTCGGCCCTGAACCGATAGCCACCAGGGTGAACATCGGCGAGGCGGATGTACTGGTAACCACCAGATCAATCTTTCAACGCAAGATCGCCAAGATTCGCGATGGCATCCCGTCGGTAAAACACATCTTGATAGTTGACGAGCACCACTCCGGTGCCCCACCAGCTGGAACTCTCGATTTCTGGCAATTGATGAACTCGGTTGACGAAGACACACCGATCGAACCGACAAGACCCGATGACCCGGCGTTGCTGCACTTCACCAGCGGCACCACCGGCACACCGAAGGGTGCGCAACACGTACACGGCGCAGTGGCAATGCATTACGTGACCGGCTTTTATGCGCTCGATTTGCACGACGACGACATTTATTGGTGCACCGCCGATCCCGGCTGGGTCACTGGAACTTCGTACGGCATCATCAGCCCGCTGCTGCACGGGGTGACGTCCATCGTCGACGAGGCGGAATTCGACGCAGAGCGCTGGTACTCGATCCTGCAAGACCAGGCCGTCTCGGTGTGGTACACGGCCCCGACCGCAATCAGGATGCTGATCAAGGCAGGCCCTGAGTTGGCTTCTCACTACCGATTCCCCCGTCTCCGGTTCATTGCCAGCGTGGGCGAGCCGCTCAACCCGGAAGCTGTCTGGTGGGGTAAACGTGTGTTGGGATTGCCAATTCACGACAATTGGTGGCAGACCGAAACAGGCGGCATAATGATCGCCAACACCCCCGCCTTCGACATAAAACCCGGATCGATGGGTCGACCGCTGCCCGGAGTGGCCGCATACATTGTGCGGCACAACGATGACGGCACCATCACGGTCGTTGATGAACCCGGTGTCGAGGGCGAGCTGGCGCTCAAACCGGGCTGGCCATCGATGTTCCGGGGCTATCTACACGCCGATGAACGTTACGAAAAGTGCTTCAGGGACGGGCTTTACCTGACCGGTGACTTGGCCAAGAAGGATGCCGATGGCTACTTCTGGTTTGTCGGTCGAGCAGACGATGTGATCAAGTCCGCAGGACATCTGATCGGTCCCTTCGAAGTCGAGAGTGCACTCACGGACCATCCGGCGGTTGCCGAAGCCGCGGTGATCGGTAAACCAGATCCCACCGTCGGCGAACGAGTGAAAGCCTTTGTCACCGTGAAGTCTGGTGTCGTAGCCGACGAAGACCTCCGCATGGAACTCCTCGGCCACGCCCGCAAACGACTCGGTGCGGCCGTCGCACCAAAGGAAATTGAGTTCGTTGCCATGCTGCCACACACAAGCAGTGGCAAGATCATGCGGCGACTCCTGAAGGCGCGCGAACTAGGCCTGCCCGAAGGCGACACCTCGACCATCGAACGCCAGCCCCAACCGGAGACCCAAGGGGCGTCACTGTGATTGAGGGAAACTTGGCGCGGGCGCTGTTGTCTGACATGATCCGCGTGCGCCGGATGGAAGAGAAATGCGCGGAACTCTACAGCGCGGGGAAAATCCGTGGGTTCCTGCACCTCTACGTTGGGGAGGAAGCCGTCGCCGCCGGGTCATTGCGCGCGCTGAGCAATGTCGACGCCGTCGTCGCGACCTATCGCGAGCATGCCCACGCGCTATTACACGGCATCCCGATGACCAGAATCATGGCCGAGATGTTCGGCAAGGAGCAGGGCTGCTCGCGTGGACGCGGCGGGTCGATGCACCTTTTCGATGCGGCTACTCGTTTCTATGGCGGCAACGCCATTGTCGCCGGCGGGCTACCGCTTGCGGTGGGAATCGCCTTCGCCGACGCGATGTTTCACCGGAAACAGGTGACAGCGTGCTATTTCGGCGACGGCGCTGTGGCCGAGGGCGCATTTCACGAGGCGCTGAACATGGCGGCCTTGTGGCGCCTGCCGGTGCTGTTCTGTTGCGAGAACAACCTGTATGCGATGGGGACCGCCCTGGATCGGGCGCAGTCACAGACCGACCTCACCATCAAGGCGGCGGCGTACCGTGTTCCGACGCTAGCCGTGGACGGGATGGACGTAGAAGCGTGCTATTCCGCCACACAACAGGCCGTGTCGCACGTCCGCGGCACGGGCGGTCCATTCTTCATCGAGTTTCGCACCTACCGGTTCCGTGCGCATTCGATGTTCGACCCAGAGCTTTACCGGGACAAGGCGGAAGTCGAGAAGTGGCGCGAGCGCGACCCGATCCATTCATTTGTCGCACAGTGCCTGTCCGACGGGACGCTGTCCGACGGCGACGTTGACGACATCGAGAGTGCGGCGGCCGTTGAGATCGGCGATGCGGTGGCCTATGCCGAGGCTGGAACCTGGGAGGACACCGCGGATCTCGAGCGCGATGTGCTTACCCCGCCAGCTACTGATCACGAGGTAGCACTCGAGGAATCGACACCGGAGCCGGCGCGATGAAGAAGAATACCTACCGCAGTGCGGTGCACGATGCGATCCGCGACGCCTTACACGAAGATGACCGCGTAGTGCTGATCGGCGAAGACGTGGGTCGGTACGGCGGAACGTACGCGGTGTCCAAGGGCCTACTGGCCGAATTTGGTGTCGACCGGGTACGCGATGCTCCCCTGTCGGAACTCGGCTTCGTCGGTGTTGGAATCGGCGCTGCCCTCAACGGGCTCCGCCCGATCGTCGAGGTGATGACGGTCAACTTCAGCCTGTTGGCGCTGGATCAGATCGTCAACACCGCTGCAGCCCTCCGTCATATGTCGGGCGGGCAGTTTTCGGTCCCGCTCGTAATCCGGATGGCGACGGGCGCGGGGCGCCAACTGGCAGCGCAGCATTCTCACAGCCTCGAACCGTGGTACGCCCATATCCCCGGCATCAAGGTGCTGTCCCCTGCCACCGTCGAAGACGCCTACGGCATGCTGGGCCCAGCACTGGCCGACCCCGATCCAGTGGTGATCTTCGAGCACGTTCAGCTCTACAACACGTCGGCAGATGTCGACGAACTCGTTGCGACGGACATCGACCGCGCGGCGATTCGACGCTCTGGCAATGACGTCACCCTGCTGACCTACGGCGGCTGTCTACCGAAGGCACTCGATGCGGCGAATGAGTTGTCCCTACGCGGAATCGATTGCGAAGTCGTCGATCTACGGGTGCTGAGACCCCTGGATGAAGACACCATCCTGGAATCGGTCCGCAAGACACATCGTGCCGTCGTGATCGACGAGGCCTGGCGCAGCGGAAGTCTCGCGGCAGAAGTCATGGCCCGGATCATGGAGGGAGCCTTCTACGATCTCGACGCGCCTGTCGCCCGGGTATGTAGTGCCGAGGTCCCCATCCCTTACGCGAAACACCTCGAGCAGGCCGCACTGCCGCAACCCGCCGCGATCGTGTCCGCGGTGGAATTCCTTTTTGGTGACCGGCCATGATCGAGTTCAAGATGCCCTCGCTGGGCGCCGACATGGATGAAGGCACACTCGACGAGTGGCTGGTGAAGCCCGGCGACGAGGTGACGCGGGGGCAAGTCATCGCAGTCGTGGACACCACCAAGGCCGCGGTCGAAATCGAATGCTGGCAGGCCGGCACAATCAGCGAGATTCTGGTCCCGGTCGGTGAGACCGTCCAAGTGGGGACCGTATTGGCGACACTGGTGGAACCCGGCGCTCCCCCGGTCAAACCGCCCAGTCGACGCTCTCGGCCGTCGTCGAAACCCAAGAAGGAAGCCGCATCGCCGAAGCCCAAGCGGGCGGCCCCGCCGAAGGCCAAGCAACCGGCGATGTCACCGAAAACGCCGGCGGCGGTTGCCACTCCCGGCCCGGTCTCGCACCGACGTCGCTGGATCTCCCCTGCGGCGCGCCGCCTGGCCCAAACCCTGAGCATCGACCTGGATGGAGTCCAAGGCACCGGTCCACAAGGTGCGGTCACCATCAGCGACGTCGAGCACGCGTCAGCATCGTTGGCCGCCCAGGAACCGGCCAAGGAACCGTTCACCAAGCCGCCAGGGAAGCGGACCGCAGCCGATCGGGCAGCCCAGATGCGAAAGTCCATCGCTGCCGCGATGAGCCGATCTAAGCGCGAGATCCCACACTATTACCTTGCCCAAGAAATTCTGTTTGACAAATCGTTGACGTGGCTGACCGCGCGCAACGCGGAGCGTTCCATCGACGAGCGTGTGTTGCCCGCCGCATTGCTCGTCAAAGCCGTCGGCATCGCGGCGCAGCGTTTTGGCGAATTCAATGGCTTCTGGACAGACGCCGGCTTCGACGCCGCGCCCAAAGTTCATGTCGGCGTGGCGATCTCCCTGCGCGGCGGGGGTCTCGTTGCGCCCGCCATCCATGACGTTCCCGACAAGAAGCTCGATGAACTGATGGACAATCTGGCCGATCTCGTCGCGCGCGCCCGGTCCTTCTCACTGCGCAGTTCCGAGATGTCCGACCCGACCCTCACCGTCACCAACCTCGGCGACAAAGGCGTCGATACCGTCTTCGGCGTCATCTATCCACCACAGGTGGCCATCGTCGGATTCGGACGCCCAACCGAACGGGTTTGGGTCGTCGACGGCGGTATCCGCATTGTCAAGACCATCCAAGCCACGCTTGCCGCCGACCATAGGGCCAGCGACGGCCACCGCGGCGCCCTGTTCCTCGCCGCAATCAATGACCTGCTTCAACAACCCGAACTACTAGAGAAATGATGCGCCATGACCAACGGTGACACGCGGGAACAGGTTCTTGACATTCTGAAAACCATTGCCCCAGAAGTTGAAACCGACGAAATTCAGGACGACGAACTGCTGCGCGAGCAAGTGGACCTTGACTCCATGGACTGGCTGAGCTTTCTGCGCCGGATACACCAACAACTGCACGTAGATATCCCGGAATCGGATTACTCTTCCCTAGAGACGTTGGCTGACGTGGTCGGCTACGTCGAGAGGAAGGCACCCATCACGGGTAGCAGTTGAGTTGCCCTCCGAAGGGGACCAACGGCACTATCAGTTGTGGCCCACACCACGAAAAGTGATGCCCAGAGGCGCAGTTGGAGGTGGGTGGCGATGGAACAGCTGACAACCACGGAGGCGAGTTTCCTGGAGGCGGAGGACGCCGACCGGCAGATGAATCTGGCGATCGGCGCACTGGCCGTCATCGACGGCCCCACCCCCGAACGCGATGACCTGATCACGACGCTGTCGCAGCGACTGGCCACCATTCCTCGCTTGACCCAGGTGGTGCGCAAACATACCCTCGAGGTCGCGGCACCAGAATGGGTCGACGACGCGAATTTCCACATCACCCACCATGTCCACTGGGCTGCCGTGCCACCGCCCGGAAATGACCGCGAGTTGTTCCGCGCGGTGGCCGACCTGATGGAACGCCGACTCGATCGCGACCACCCGTTGTGGGACTGCTGGGTCCTTGACGGACTTCCGGACGGCCGATGGGCGGCGCTGTTGAAGATCCATCACTGCCTTGCCGACGGGGTCGCCGCAGTTCGGATGCTGGCGATGATCTCTGACGCGGGCCCTGGCGCGACGTTCGCCAGCGAAATCCATGCCATCAAGGAGACTCCGGCACCTGCACCCGGTTCGTCAGGGCTGAGCCTCAACCCGCTGGTGTGGTCCAAGGGAATGTGGCGCGTATCGGTAGCTGGCACCAAGTTCGCTTCTCAAACAGTGCGTGGTGCAACGGAATTTGCAGCGGGATTGGTTATGCCTGCCGCGGGCTCGTCGGTCAAGGGCTCGGCGCCCGCGATGCGCCGCTACAGCGCGACGCGGTTGTCGCTCAACGACGTCGAAACCATATGTGACGCATATGGGGTGACGCCGAACGATGTGGCACTGGCCGCCATTACCGACGGCTATCGTGCGGCACTGACGCGCCGGGGTCACAAACCCCGCCGCAACTACCTACGCACCCTGGTCCCGGTATTGGTGCGTTCACCAGACGCCCCGGAAGGCTTGGATATTCGAGTGTCGGCAACGCTGCCGTACCTGCCGATCGAGCAGAGTGACCCGGTGAAGCGGTTGCGTCTCATCCACAGCCGACTGAACAGACTCAACAGCGGCGGGGAGCGCGAGGCCGAGAGTCCCATTGTGAGGGTGACCGAACACGTACCCTTCATGCTCAGCGCGTGGACGGTTCGGCTGCTGACTCGGCTGCCGCAACGCAGCGTTGTCACGCTTGCGACCAATATGCCGGGTCCCCGTCACCGGCTACAGGTGCTGGGTCGACCGGTGGAAAGGTTGCTGCCAGTACCACCCATTGCGATGCACTCGCGCACCGTCGTCAACATGCTTAGCTATGTCGATGAGCTGGCATTCGGCATCACCGGCGATTACGACGCGACCCCCGATGTCGATGAACTCACGCAAGGCGTCAAGCTCGGAGTCGCCCGACTGCTCGCCCGCGCCCTATCGCGTAACCGTTCGAAAGCTAAGCGCAGCAGGCCTTCTGCGTCAGCCAACTAGACAAACCAAGTAAACAGCAGGTTGACTGGCGGCTACTTCAGGCCCAGCCATTGCACACAGTGCCATGTCGCTACGAAAAAGTGGAGCGCAACAGCCATCATGTCCAGTATGAGAATGCGTAGCCCAGGGCAGTGCGTTGACGGGAAAATATAGCTCCGACCATGCGGGCGTCTCTGCGGATCGCGCGGACCTGTCCCGATCTCGAATTGCCGACGCAACGGTCGCCCAGGTAATGAGCTGGTTGGATACCTCGGCGGAGGGGTTGTCCGTGGCCGAAGCCAAGGCCAGGTTGGGCACGTTCGGTCCGAATTCCGTTCGCACTCACCGAGTGAGTGCCCTCGCCCTGCTGGGACGCCAACTCAACAACGCGGTGCTCGTGCTACTGGCGCTAACTGCGGCTTTGTCCTACCTGCTGGGCGACAGCACACAAGCCGTCATCATCGGTGTGATCTTGTCAGTCAGCATCGGCCTTTCGTTTTTTAACGAATACCGTGCCGAGCGGGCTTCGGCTGCTCTGCATGACCGTGTTCGCCATACGGCGGTGGTCCTCCGCGACGGCAAGTCCATCCGCATGGATGTCACTGCCTTGGTCCCAGGCGATGTCATCCGATTGATACTGGGCGAAGTAGTGCCGGCCGATACCCGGTTGATCACCGTGAATGGGTTGGAGTGCGATGAAGCCATCCTCACGGGCGAAGCGACCGCAACGCAGAAAGTGTCGGAACCAACCCCTCAGGCCAGAACAATCAGCGACGCAAACAATCTGGCGTTCATGGGCACTATCGTCAGCGCCGGCGAAGCCACCGGGGTGATTTACGCGACCGGAGCAACTGCCGAGTTCGGTCGCATCGCGATCGGATTGGGCGAACGACACCCCGAAACAGACTTCCAGCGCGGACTGCGGCGGTTCTCCTATCTCCTGCTCAAGGTTGCGCTAGCGCTCACCGTGGTCATCGTCTGCACCAATCTGGTACTGCGCCGACCGTTCATTGATTCGGCCCTCTTCGGCCTGGCCATCGCCGTCGGTATCACACCGCAATTGCTTCCCGCAATCGTCAGCACCAGCCTGGCCTCGGGTGCACACCGGTTGGCCCGGCTCAAGGTACTGGTGAAGCGCCTGGTCTGCATCGAGGATCTGGGCGACATAGACGTCCTTTTGACCGATAAGACGGGCACGTTGACCGACGGGCGGATCGAGTTGGTTGACGCCGTCGCCCCCGACGGACAACACGCACCCCTGGTGCTGCGGTATGGATTGCTGGCCACCGACCTCGACCCGTCGACGGGCGGCGTAAGCGCGAACGACCTCGACGCCGCACTGTGGCGTGGCCGCCCTGCCGTCTCGGGAGTTGCGCGTCTGGCTTTTCTTCCCTTCGATCACAGCCGACGGGCCACCTCGGCCATCATCGAGTCGGCAGAGGGCAGGCTCGTTGTGGTCAAGGGGGCGCCCGAGCAGGTAATGGCGCACTGCAACGAGATTCCCGACGTTGCCCGCCAGACGTTGGCCGCGCTGTTCGCTGACGGTCGTCGAGTCGTCGCGGTGGCGAGCAAACCCGCCCCCGGACAGACCACCCTTTGCGCCGAGGACGAGCGAGATCTGGAACTTGCGGGTTTCCTCGTCTTCGCGGACAACCCGAAGTCAGATGTGCGGGATTCCCTAGCCCGACTCGCCGCGTTGGGCATCGAGGTCAAAGTGGCCACCGGAGACAATCCTCGAGTAGCCGAGAAGGTTTGCACTGATATCGGATTGGTTAACAAGGGCGCCATCGACGGCGCCGAACTCGAAACGATGAGCGATGACGAACTCCGCTCCGCCGCAACCACTCACAGTATTTTCGCGCGCATCTCGCCCGAGCAAAAGGCGCGCCTCATCACCGCACTCCGGCACTCCCGACGCTCCGTTGGATTCCTCGGCGACGGAGTCAACGATGCGCTGGCCCTTCATGCGGCCGATGTCGGTATTTCCGTCGACACCGCAACGGACATCGCAAAGGACGCGGCCGATGTGGTGTTGCTGCAGAAGGATCTCGGGGTACTGGCCCAGGGTGTCGCCGAAGGCCGACGCATCTTCGCCAACACCATCAAGTACGTTTTGATGGGCACTTCAAGCAATTTCGGCAATATGTTCAGCGCCGCGGCCGCCTCGGCAGTACTTCCCTTTCTGCCGATGTTGCCCAGTCAGATACTGCTCAACAATTTGCTCTACGACACCTCGCAGCTTGCGATACCCACCGACCGCGTGGACAACGACCAGCTGCAGGCGCCGGCACACTGGAACATTGGGTTCATCCGTCGATTCATGTTGACGTTCGGACCGATCAGTTCGCTGTTTGACTTCCTGACCTTCGGCCTCATGTTGGTCGTCTTGCACGCCGGTGCCGGCGAGTTCCACACCGGCTGGTTCGTGGAATCCCTTGCCACACAGACACTGATCATTTTCGCCATCCGGACACGGCGGGTGCCCTTCCTCCGCAGCCGACCTGGGTTGCTTCTAACGGTGTCGACAGTGTCAATCGTCGCACTGGGAGTGACGCTGACGATTTCGCCGCTGGCCCACAGTCTTGGGTTCGTATCCCTGCCCTGGCAGTTCTTTGCCGCACTTGTCGGCCTCACCGCTGGCTACCTTGGGCTCGTCGAAATCATCAAGTCTTGGTTCTACCGCGAACCGAGCCGTCCGGCCACTCAACCGTACCGCATCCGTGGGCGCACATATCGAATTCATCGGCGGGCGGCGCGGTTCAGCGATCGAGGCCCACTGCCCGCCCTAACACGTTAGACTGCAACGCTATTGCGTCCGGTAGCGAACGTGCGTGCTGGGCGAATGAGGACCTTCGACTCTACCGAGGGCACCCGCCAAAGTGGTCGAATCATCTCGATGGGATGGAAAATCCCATGAGTGACGCAAGATCGAGGTGAATCATGAGTTCGTCACAGCAGACCACACTCACTACGCGCAGGTTTGCCCGCGTACTCGGCCCCTACGTCACGATTATCACCGTGGTGGCGATTTCACGCGCGTCAGCAATGCGAACGCTGATGACCGATTTCCGCGCAAACTCGGCGTGGCCATGGGTTACCGGCGCGTTCGTGCTGCTAAGTGGGTTGATAGTTGTCGCTCTGCACCCATATTGGCGGGGCGCTCCGGCGGTCATCGTGTCAACGCTCGGGTGGCTGACAGTTCTCAAAGGGGTCTTTCTGATGACAGTGCCATACGGCTATATGTCCTTCGCGGATTCCGTAGCCGGCGCGTTCGACTGGTGGCGCGCAGGCTTTGTCGTTATCGCATTGCTCGGGGTGTACCTGACCTTCGTCGGATGGATGCCCACCCCAAGCCGGCAGGTTGAACAGCCGACACATTCGGCACCTGATATCCCCCGCGCGGCTTAGGGAGTCAACAAGGTCGTGCACCGACCGCCGACTCCAGTTCGGTCAGGCACGCCTCGGTCAATGGGATGAGTGAATCAATATCAGGTATCACCTCGGCGCCCGCGACATACCCAAATCCAATCCGATCGGCGTATGAGCACGTCGTCACGTTGAGCGATTGGCCGTCAAAGACCGTCGACACCGGGTAGATCTCCTCGACAAGCGAGCCGTTCCAATACATTTCGGCGCGGGGACCCGGCACGTGCGAGATCGGCAGGTTATATCCGGTACGGACATTCGGCGTGAAAGGCAGCAGGGGCGAGATCACCGTCGCGGCGATGCTTCCGGCGTTGGTCAGCAGCGATGCGGTGGAGCCACGTTTGGCTACCCACTGTTTCCCCTCCAGCATCGACCGGTGGATCAGCCGCAGACGCACCGCCGGGTCGTCCAGGTGCGTGCCCAGCGGACACATCCAAAGACCGAACATGTTGCCGTGTTGCTCGTTGGCTGGATTGCCGGCACGGCTACGCACGGTAATCGGGCAGCTCGCCACCAGTGACTGCGTGGGCAGTTCCCCACGTTCATTCAGCCATCGACGCAGGACGCCGGATACCACCGCGGTTGCCACATCGTTGGCGGTCACGTTGGCCGCGTCCTGGACGGCCCGAATTCGGCTCTTGGCCCAGCTAGCCGCACAGACGGCGCGCTGAGGCCCCAGACGATCGTTGAACCTCGTACGAGGCGCTCCGAACGGCAACACGGTACGGTGCCCGACCAGGCTGTCGATGACAATGTTCAGTTCGCCCGTGATGACGTGCTCGGCCAACTCGATACCCGACGCCGCCTTTTCGACTGCCGAACGTATCGGCCCCACCAAGCGATGCACCAATCCCCCCGGCGCTGTCGGTACCGCCGATTCGCCGCCGCGGTCGGCATAGAAGGGCGTCATCGATCGGACTTGTGGGTCGTCGCTCAGCGCATCGGCGATCATCCGGAATCCTGCGACACCGTCGGCAAGGGTGTGATGCACCTTGAGGTAGAAGGCGAAGCGACCATCGTCGAGACCGTCGATCAGATACGACATCCACATTGGACGCGACCGGTCAAGGCGCTCGGCATCCAGCTCGCCGATCAACGGCCAGAACTCGGCGCGCTCTGAAGAGATGGTGCGTCGCTGGCAATGTCGGCTCAAGTCAACGGTATCCACTTCTCGCCAGACCCAAATGCCGCCGGTATCAAGACCGCAATGCGGATATCTGCGCAGTCGCGGGTCAACCGAATCGCACTTGTTCGCCGCGGCATACAGTTCGTCGGCATAGTCCGATCCGGCATCGGGTGGCGGCGACAAGATCAGCACAGCGCCGACGTGCATGGGGTTGGCGATCACTTCCGCGGTCATCATCGCGGCATCGAGCGGATCGAGCGGGTCCATCTCGTCTCAACTAGGCAGGGCGGGCACATCGAGTCGGTGGACCATCCAGAAGTCCTGACTGCTGCAATGCATCCCAGACGAAGCGCTGCACCGGTTGAGAGCGGAAGAATCCGGTGTGACCGCCTGGATACCAGACGATTTCGGGCTTGCCCCAGTGCTTCCAGAGACGGTTGACCTGCTCCCGGGGATGCACGAGGCGGTCAGCGATGCCGGCATAGATAAACCGGCCCGACATGGACACCAGCGGGGTCAACGACAGAGGTGACACCATCTGTCCGATAGGTGCGGCCAACTGCATCGTGTGCAGCCGAGGGTCGTCGTGGCGAAGGCCGGAGTGTCGGGCCAGAACGTCGACGAGATCGGCCACGGGCACACCGAGAATGGCGCAGGAAAGTCCGTCTTCGAGGCTGGCGACCAGCGCCGCGATATAGCCGCCCAGCGAAAGACTGTTCAACCCAATCCGTGCGGCCGGCTCCTGTGAACGGATCCAGGACAACAGCCGACGGATATCCCAGACGGCCTGGGCTGTCGCGTGCACGTTGTCTAAGACGTCTTCGCCGGGAAACACGGCCCCCTTCGGCAATCCGTGCGCCCGGGGTCCGTGCATCGGCAGGACCGGTATGACGACATTGAGACCGAGCTCCTCATGCAACTTCCAGGCCCGAAACAGGGCAAGATCAATTGCGGCGCGGCCCATTTCAGTACCGTGCACGCACACCAACCAGGGCCGCGGTTCCGCATGACGCAGTAACAGCGCGTATTCACGGTTGTTGGCGGTGTAGGACTGCCACCGTTGCGCACCGGGCTCTTGCGGATGTGGCAGGTATTCACTGTCGAAGCTGATGCGATAAAACGAGGGTCTGCGTCCCTTCACTTTGTGAACCGTGACCTCTGAAAGCGGTGGAGGCGCAGCGAAGAACAGCTCGGGATGGCTCAATAGTCCACTGTCGCCGAAGAAATCAAGCGCTGCGATCACTTCCTCAGTGATGCGCTCGAACACTTCAGGATGGCTGATCGGCCTCCGCACTTTGAGGCCCATCAGGGCGATTTCATCGCGAAAGGCTTGTGCCGCTATGGCGACCGTCGGACGTGCGATCGGAAGCTCATCCGGCGCTTGGCCAAGGTACTCGCGCCACGACTGCAACAAATACTGGCCGGTGTGCATGAAGGGCGCCATAGCCCCGACTACGCCGGTCGTAGCCGATATGTAGTCGTTCGACGGCCCCGATGTCCGGTGATCCTCATTGCTGGGTCTGGCCATGGTTGCAAACTAACAAGCTTGTCGCGCCACAGGTTAGGGACCTAAGACCCGTGCAAGTCACCCGAAAGTCCTCGACCCTATGCGGGCCCGTTAAGGCTATGCGGGCCGTGCCACTATGACGGGAGTGACGACCGAGTGCAAGACGGCGTTGCTGACCGAACCCAGCAGTGCACGGGCCATGCCACCCCGGCCGTGACTACCCACCACGACGAGCTGAGCGGATTCAGACTCTTCAATAACCGCTCGGCCTGGATGGTCAAGAACAACAATGCGTTTCACGCTGACATCGGGATAGCGCTCCTGCCAGCCCGCGATGTATTCAGCGAGGTTCCGTTCCGCTTCGTCTGCCCATTCCAACCACGGGCGCTGATAAACCGCGACGTCGCTCCATGCATGCACGACCTTGAGCCCGACACCACGCCGCGACGCTTCTTCGAGTGCCACGGCGAGAGCCAGGTCGGACGCCGGTGAACAGTCGATGCCGACCAACACCGGAGCTTGATTGGAGCGCGGCAGGTAGGAAGCCTCTTCGTGGATGACCGCGACCGGACACTTGGCGCTACGCACCACGCCATCACTGACCGACCCCAATAACACACGGCCCACCGCACCACGACCTGTGGACCCGACGACGACGAGGTCCGCATCGCTGGACATCTCGACGAGGGTGGGTACCGGCGGCAACTCCTTCACTTCGCTTGCTATCGCAATGGTTCCGTCCCCCACCGCCTCTCGGGCGATCTTCACCGCCTGCTCGAGAACCTGCTGGCCGTCTTGTTCCTGCCAGAATGAAACCCCGTCCGGGAGAGGGATTTGCGGGTACGTGGGCACGAATGGCTTGAAGGTGTGGACCAATGTCAGGTGCAATTTGCGCAGCGCCGCGTCTCGTGCGGCCCAGCTGACGGCGGCGTTCGATGCGGCCGATCCGTCGACGCCGACGACGATGCCATAACGCGTCACGTTTGTAGACATTTGCCTCTCCTTCGGATGCGCCTTAGCTGCGGCCGAGAAACGCTATCGCGTCGAGCTTCCCCCACGATCGGCTCCGAGACCAGAGCGCATTCATTGGCATCCATTTCACTCCCCAAGGGTCTCCGATGCCCTAGCTGTGCGCGTGGTGGTCGACCTGCCCCGGCCTGGCTAGCCGGTATATCTCGATCAGCCGGGCGAGATCAGCCGATGTGACGATGCCGACCACCCTGCCCTCGTCATCGACAACCAGGGCACGGCTCCGCGCACCGACCGGTGTCATTCGCTGCAGCAGCACGTTGAGCGGCTCGCCAGGAGTCGCGGTGGGTACGTCGCCCAACGGCACCGCGATCTCGCTGACGGTGGTCATCGCACGCCTGTCCGGCAAAACGTCTCGAAGCTGGCGCAGCGTCACCAATCCGGTGATCGATCCATCACGGTCAGCGACTGGATACGCCGAGTGCCGATCCCCGAGCAGGTAGCGCTGAATGAAATCATCGACACCGATCCAGCCGGGAGCCGTACGCGGTTGCGGGGTCATTGCGTCGGCGACGCACATGCCGGTGAACATCTGCTGCGTCTTGGCGTCCTCTTCCTCCTCGCGTGCCGCCATCAAGATGAACCAACCGATAAACGCCAGCCAAACGCCACCAATGATGCCGCCCAGGAGAAACTCCGCCAGACCCAAAGTGATCAGGACAATGGCCACCACTCGACCGGAATGCGCCGCCGCGATAGTGGCACGCACCTTGTCGCCGTGGCGGCGCCACAAACGGGCCTGCACCACCCGACCGCCGTCCAGCGGCGCCCCCGGCAGTAGGTTGAACACTCCCAACAGCAGGTTGACCGCGGCGAGCCACCACGCGACGCTGACGACGATAACGGGGGCCCACATGGCGTCGAGCGTGATCGCGCCGGCGGCAAACGCCGCAGACAACGCCAGGCTGGTGGCCGGCCCCGCGATGGCGATCCGGAACGCCGCATCTGGCGTCTTCGCCTCATCCTCGATCGCCGTCACCCCACCGACGATCCATAACGTCACCCCTTTCACATTCAAACCCGCTCGGCGCGCGGCAATTGCATGCGCAAGCTCGTGTGCCAGCAGCGACGCCAACAGCACCAGCGCCCCGCATACGCCGGCCAGCCAGTAGGCGGGGCGCACGTAACCCGTGGCGACACTGGGCAATTCGGTTGCAAGGCTCCAGGTAAACAGCCACAGGATGACGATCACGCTCCAGTGGACTTTGACCCGGAACCCCGCGATCAGTCCTAGCGGGATGGTTTCACGCATTCTTGTTCCCTTCGAAATCCACTGGTACACAAACGTATTACGCTGCGGGGCGGGCGCTCGACGACTTGGTTCGTTCCGCCCGGCGTTTGACGCTGAGCAGAAATCCCCTGATGCCCAATGCCATCAGCGGTCTGATCAGTTCCACGGCAAACACCTCGCCGGGGTGCCGCAGGGCGACTCTGACGCGCATGAGAAGTCGAGTGCGGTCCTCCCAGTGGGACTGAAGGTGGAATGACACCACCACATTCCCCGCCAGACCGGGTTCGGCCAGGCTGAGGACGATATGGCTGTCCGGCACGATCTCGACAACGGTGAAACGTAGGGTGTGGTGTCGTCCCACCGGGCCCGGGAATCCCACGTGCAGTGGGTCTCCTACCGCAATGTCCACCACATCATCCGGCCGGCAAAAGCCACTGGCGAGTTGGCCCGTCCGCAAAACCTGGAGCAAGACCGCAGCTACCGGCGCATCCACGTAAACCGCCTCGGTCGTTTGGATTGCCGGGTCCCGCACCAACGCGTCACCGACCAGGCTCATTTGGGATTCCGCTTTGGTCGCGCCCCAATTTCGGTAGTAGCGTCGAGAGCAATACAACGCGGCGAGCAAAGCGGTAGCTTTCGCGACGCGCCTGATCGTGGTCATACCACCAGTCTGGTCGGGAAATTGCGTTTTCGACGAGGGTCCTTGGTCCTCGGCGAATCCGACAAAGTGCTCCGGCGCACACCACTCAAAGTGCGAGCGCCAACACCTCGTCGAAGCCGGCGACCAGGCAATCGTGGAAGACATCGACGTCCTGGAGCCCTCGATCAGGGTGCACTCCCAGAGTGGACGAGCCCGATCGAAGTCGGGGGCCTCGACTCTGCGCAGGTGGAAGACAAGGTCGAACTCGTTGTCGAATTCCCAGCGCGGCGGGGCCAACCCGGATGAGGGGACCACCCGTTGCCTAAACGCCGGCACTGCCGACTGAGCAGCTCAAATCGCTTGGTCAACTCCTGCCAGTCCGGCGGCCGGTCAAACAGCACGAGCACAACAATCGTCGAAAGCAAACAGGGATCGCTCTCGATCGACCAGATGAAGGCATCACTGCTGCGGAGGAATCCGTTTATTGCTGGCCCTCGGT
The DNA here is from genome assembly GCF_002086275.1 of Mycobacterium intermedium. GTDB lineage: Bacteria > Actinomycetota > Actinomycetes > Mycobacteriales > Mycobacteriaceae > Mycobacterium > Mycobacterium intermedium. Next base: position 61,519 of record NZ_MVHT01000014.1, read on the forward strand.
GCTCGGTATGGGGTCGCTATCGGTTAGCCACTCGACGATCTCGGCGAGGGGACGCCGCGGTGTCGCCGGCAACGGATCCGCATTGATAGGGGCCCAACCAATCCGCAGCAGCATCTGTGGGTAGCTGCTACCACCAAAGACCTCAGTGCGAACGGCTTCACGGGTCTCAGCGATCTCGAGTGGCTCGGTTACCGGACAGCTGGCCAAGCCCATCGCCGTCGCGGTAAGTAGCACGATGCTCGTCGCCTCCCCCGCCCGCAGCTGCGACAGTCGGTCGTCGTCGTTGGTGCCCAGCGCCAGAATCACGGCATTGTCGTCGATCGATGAGGTGTCGGGGGGCATCGGTAACGCGGCGCCGGCGAATTGCCGACTGGGCACCATCGCCGTCGGATCCGGCACGGGGATGTTTCGGGCCGGCACCCCAACCGTGGAGGCATGCCGCCCAGTCCAGGTGGCGAGTTCGGTGAAGTAATCAGGGTCTGCCGCATGCTCCGACACCGATTGCGACACAATGGCACTCAAGGAGCTCATCGACTCGACACGATGCAGCACGACTCCGCTCCGGGCGGCTCGCGCGGCCATCAATGCGATGTCAGCCACCGGGACCTGCCAGAAGCTGTAGAGTCGCCGGTCGGTTCGCCGCCGCGGGATCGCAGCGGCGAGCGTGATGTCGAGCTGATCGGGTACGTGCCGACTCACCTGGATTGCCGCCAGGTGGGCGGGCTCAGCTGGGTTCGGCAGACGCGTGACCTTCGCCTGCCATCCGAGGGCCGCCAACGCCACCACGCAGTGGTGCAGTGCCGCACCGCAGCTCAACATCAGATCGCGGCCATCGGGGTCAGTGTGAGGAAGCTGCAGGCTGGCGTCGGCATACAGGTGCAAGCTGGACTGACCGACCCGCCACCGCCACGGCTGCGTGTTGTGCACGGAGGGCGCACGAGACGCAAGCGTCAATGCGGTCTGGTTTGTCCCCGCATCTGGGAAATGTGCGTTCATGACATCCTTTTCCCGTTCGAAGTGTCCGTTCGAAGTGCCCGTTCGAAGCCCTGTCATCAACGATCGCGTGAACAGGGCGCCGCAACGAGGGCATGCCGTCCCTAATGGAGGGGACTTTGGACCATTTCCGGGTCGTTGAGTTGCTTAACGCCAGCTTGCTGAGCGGAGCTCAGCCGACGACGTCGAAGATCGCTGCGGCAGAGGTGACGGGTTTGTCCGCGTTGCCCTCGTCGTGCAGCAGCATGCGCACGCCCACCCGCCCGGACCGGCCGGCGTGCGCCGTGCCCTCCACCCGGAACGGGCCCACCTTGCCTCGCGCCATGAACATGACATGCCAGCTGACCACCTGCACCTTGCGGGTGCCCACAAGATCGGCCGCCAGATCCGTCGCCGCCGTCTCGAGGACGACGTGCTGCGGCCCGATGTGCAGCGCCGCATCCGGCGAGGCGAGTTCGACGCTCAACGGCGGCAGCACCCAATGTCCGTCGTCGCGCTTGCTCGCCCCGAACGCCGCCCACAACGGTGGCAGGTCCGGGGAGTCTTCGATGACCAACTCGGTTCCCGAAACATCCATCTTGCCAAGGCCTTCCGGCGGGATGCCGATGACGGCGCCCTGGCCTTCGTTGAAGGCGATCACCCGGTCCGGGTTGTCGGCATCGACGATCGTGCACCGCCCGTAGCCCATGGTCCGGCCTTGGTGCACGATCCCGGAACCCACGATCTCGATCCGGGTCACGTCGTAGCCGGGGTCAACGATCTGCACGGAGGCGATCACCGGGTTGGGCACCGCCACCATGTCGGTCTGACACCCCTCGGGCGACGAAATGGCCAACGGCGCCACCATGATTCCGCCGGCCTCGTTGCGCATGTCGCGGCGGATGGCGACGGTGTCGTCTTGCTCGCCGATGTTCATCGCCGAGTGCTTGCGCCCGATGTAGCGGTAGCTGAGCAGGCCGGTCCATCGCCGGTACAGCTCGTCGCGGTAGGCGTCGGAGTCGTTAGCCAACTCGCGGATGTCCCGTAGTCGCTCGCTCATGTTGGCCACCTTTCTGCGACTATGAGCGCGACGCGTTGCGTCGTACCTGGTTGAACGGCACGCCGCGGTCCGCGGCGTACTCGCGTGGAAAATTCAGCACCCGCTCGCCAATGACGTTGCGCGCCATCTCGGTAGTGCCGCCGCCGATGTTGGCGATCTGCCGGCCGATGTAGCGGGTGCCGACGTCGAGGAGCGCTGCGTCATCCGCGACGACGGCCGCCGGTCCGGCGACGGCTGCGGCCGTATCGGTTTCGATGTTGTGCGCTTCTGCCATGTGCAGCCGGATGATCGATCCCCCGGTAGGGGGCAAAGATCCTGCGACAACGGCGCGGTACACGTGGTCGCTGAGTTGTGCTTGCACCGCGCGGTGAACCAGCGCTCGGCCGACCATTTCGCGGACCCGTTCGTTGCCCTCCTGCCGCGCCGAACGCACCAGCGCTACCAGATCGAGCGAAACATCTTGAGACTCAGTGATACCCGGTCCGATCGCGTACTCCGAGCCGTCGCCCATGGTGCGACGTTCGTGGTAGAGCTGGCGGGACGCGACGTCCCAGCCCTTTTCCGGTTCGCCGACAACGGCGTCGTCACCGACGTCCACGTCGTCGAGGAACTCTTCGCAGAACTCCGCGGATCCGGTGACTTGACGGATGCGATTCGTCGTGATGCCGGGGTGGTTCATCGGCACCAGGAACATCGTCAGTCCCTCGTGTTTGGGTGCGTCCCAATCGGTTCGGGCCAGGCACAGCCCATAGTCGGCGGCGAATGCTCCACTGCTCCACGTCTTCGCGCCGTTGATGATCCACCGCCCGTCGCGGCGCTCGGCGCGGGTGATGACGCCGGCGAGGTCCGATCCACCGCTGGGTTCGGACAGCAGTTGCACGAGAATCTCGTCGCCGCGCAGCGCCGCGTGGATGTGGGTGCGCTTCTGCTGCTCGCTGCCCATGTCCAGGATCGTTGCGCAGCAGATGGCGAAGGACGGGACGTTGAGGATGAACGGCGTCTCGTAGTCCACCGCCTCGGCGTCGAACGCCTTCTTGTACTCGTAGCTCAGTCCGAGGCCGCCGTACTCGCGCGGAAAGCAGATGCCGGCGAATCCCCCGTCGTACAGGAGCCGTTGCAGCTCGCGGGCGCGCCGCCAGGACGCTTCCCCGTCGCGCTCGAGGGCGGTCGGACTGTTGGGATCCAGCCGCGGCATGTTCGCGGCCAGCCAGGATCGGGCCCGGTCCCGAAACTGCTGGACGGACTCAGCCACGGCCTCCATGCTAAGCGACTGTACAGCGCCGGATCGGACGCCCGGCGGCGAGTGTGAATCCGGCGGCGCGACACGCCGGTTCGGCGTCACGGCACGACCTCCACCTACGTTGGCGTCAAGCGGGTTAGTCGTCACAGCACGGCATGACGTCGAGTCGGCAGGCGCAGGACGCTCTGATCGGAACGTCGGCGCGCGCGGCGGCCAATGCAAGCTGTTGGCCGATGATCGTCGCTTCGGCGGTGCGGCCGAGTCGCTGCAGGCATTCGTGGTACCCGTGCAGGCTCCACACATTGCCGGGGTGCTGACACGGCCGGGCCAGGGTGGGATCCAGACCGAGGTCGGCGGCGTAGACGGCGGCCGCCTCTTCGACGTGACCCTGTTCGAGCAGCAACGCGCCGCAGGCGTGCCGGGTGGGCTGCATCCAACCCCACGGCTCGTCGTACGGTAGTGAGTCGTCGAGTTCGACCGCACGCCGCAGGTGGTTGAAGGCCGCGTCGAATTGCCCTTCCCGGTATGCGATTTCGCCGTCGAGCATGGCCCCGGCGACGGCGAGGATGTCTCGGCTGGTGTTGTTGAACAGATACCGGGACTCCGGTATCCGCTCGTATGCGTCGGTGAACGCGGCGCGTTCGTCGTTCGCCTCGGCTAGCCGGCCGGTGGCCGCCAGCGCCACGCCGCGTCCATAGTGGATGGTCGCCGTGGTGGTGCAATAGAGGTCGGCATCCTGCGGCAGCGGCTGGGCGATCAGTTCCTCCCACCGCCCAAACCGCACCAGCACGTGGATGTGTAGCGGCACAAACGCCTCGAGCCAGTCGGCCATCGGCGGAGATTCGATCGACAGCAGTTCGGGCGTCAGCTGGCCCGCCAGTTCGTCGGCGGCCTCCAGGGCTATCCGTGACTGTCCTTGGAACATCGCCGAATACACGATGAAGTGCAGATCGTGGGCGCGGTAGAGGGAATAGAAGTTCAGCGGGCCCTGACGCTCGACGAAGCGTCGATCTGCATGCACCGCAGCGAAGTTCGCTACCACCGAGCTGTGGTAGTCACCGCAGAGGATGTCGATGTGACTCGGCATGTGGCGCAGGTGCCCCGCGTCGGGTACCAGGTCGCGCAGCAAGTCCGCCGCCGGCAGGGCGTCCTGCGGAGTCGGCGACATCTCCATGGTGTGCAGATACAGATGCAGGACACCCGGGTGTTCGCGGCCCGCTGGGGTGGCCAGCGAGTCTTCGAGAATCCGCTTGGCCTCGAGCACCCGTGAGCCCGCAGCGGGTGTGCCCGTTGCGGTGTCCCACAGTGCCCACGCCGTGAGGTTGACCAGCGCGTCGGCCGCGAGCGCCTGTACATCGATGTCGTCGGGGTAGGTCGCGGCGAGTTTGGTCATTGCCTCGGCGTAGGCGCTCTGGCCGGCTGCCAAGGCTTCCGCGTCGCCGGGGTCGGCGGTGTGAAAGCGAGCCTGCAGCGCGACGACGAGATCCCGTTCGACCGCACTGGCGCGTCCCTGCGTCGCGAGTTGTAGTTCCCGGCGCGCGCGGGCCAGAGATGAGCTCAGGTCGGTCGGGTCGAACGCCTCCCACGCTTTGTTGTAATTGGGCCCGATCGCGTAGGCGATCCCCCATCGCGCGATGGCCAGATCCGGGTCGAGTTCCAGCGCCCGCTCGAAGCAGCGGATCGCCTCTTCATGGTTGAACGCGTAAGCCCACACCAGCCCTCGGTCGAACCACACCTGTGCTTGCGGCACAGCGGTTTCGACGCGCCGGTGGAAGGAGCCGAGGTCGTAATACTGCTCGTCGGCAGCCATGATGGCACCTTACTCACGGGGCCGGCGGAGGCTGTAGCGCGGTTGCCCACCCACCGAGATTGCCGCACCGAGATTGCCGCAACGGCTGTGCCATGGGCGCCGACCACAACCATGGCCGCAATCTCACCCACCGGCGCCCACCAGTGCCTACCGAGATTGCCGCAACGGCTGCGCCATGAGCGCCGACCACAACCATGGCCGCAATCTCACCCACCTGCGCCCACCAGTGCCCACCTGCGCCCACCGGCGCCCAACGAGATTGCCGCAACGGCTCCGCCGTGAGCGCCCACCACAACCATGGCCGCATTCTCACCCACCTGCGCCCACCAGTGCCCACCGGCGCCCACCAGTGCCCACCGGCGCCCAACGAGATTGCCGCAACGGCTGCGCCATGAGCGCCCACCACAACCATGGCCGCAATCTCACCCACCGGCACCCACCAGTGCCCACCTGCGCCCACCGGCGCCCGAGCCAAGCCTCAAACTAGCCACGTAAGCGCTCGACGATAATCCGCCGTGCCGCACGGCCTTCCGGCGTCGAACTCAGCGGATATACATGCAGCAGCCCGGGTTTCTCGTGGTAATCGACGGCTACGCCTGCAGCACCGGCCTTTTGGACCAAGAGTCGGGCGTCCGGATTGAGGATGTCACGGGTCCCGCTGAACACCGTGAGCGCACCGAGACCACGCAAGTCCGCCGCCAGCGGGTCCACCCGCGGATCGCCGAGCGAAAGGTCGCCGCGCCAGCGGTCAGCGAAGACCAACAGGCCGTCGCGCCCCAGCCAAGGATCGTCGACGGCGGCAATGTCCGGGTTGGACAGTGACAGGTCAAGGACCGGGGAGATCAACACCGTCCGCGGTATGACGACGTCGTGCTCGTCGCGCAGCAGCAGGGCGGCCGACAACGCCATCTGGCCGCCGGCGGAGTCCCCGACCAGGTACACCCGGTCACCGGACGCCACCACCTCTGCCACCAATTGCACCACCGTCGGCATCACCTCCGCCGCCGTGGCGAACGGCACCAGCGGGTAAATCGGCACAATCACCTTCACGTGCGCCTCGTGTGCTGCCTGAATGACCAATTGCCAATGCTGCGTACTGATTTCGTTGACCCAGCCACCACCGTGTAGGTAGACAACCGTGCCGCAGGGTAAGCCGGACGCAGGTGTGACGGTGTAGATCGGCCACCCGAACCGGCGTCGGACCTCCACCGCGACGTCCGGATGCAATCGGGTGGGCGGCCCGTACGGTTGTGGACGCAGCTCTCGCCCGGCGATGTGAGCGCGCGCGCTGTCGGCACTGGCGTAGGCGCGCGTCCGACCCGTCATGCGAAGGAGGACGGGTAGGGCGCGACTGGCCCAGCTGGTCACCGAAGGCCCGTATCGTCGTCGCCGAAGAGCACCCGCAGCAGCGACTGACTCCCCGCAGCGGTGACGTACAGCTCATCGAGGTCCGCGCCGCCGATGCAGACGTTGGTGGGCAGCGACCCGGCCGGCAATTCGATCACGGCTTGGCGATTGCCCTCGGCGTCGACGGCGTCAATGCGGTCGCCGCCCGTCAGCGCGGCCCATGTGAGGCCGGACGGGCTGACCACCATACCGTCGGGCCACCCGTTGTCGAAGGTGTGCAGCAACCGCGGCTGCGACCAGTTCGGCGAATCCGGCGGGCCCACCTCATAGGCCAGCAAACCCGACGACACCGTCGCCGTGACCAGCAGCGACTGCCCGTCGTCGGTAAAGCCCAGGCCGTTGATGAACGGTGGCCCGTTGTCGACGATCTGTTCGGGTTCGGCGCCGTCCAGCGAACAGGCCCAGAGGTGACCCGGCCAATCGTCGGGTGCGGTGAGGACCGCTTCGTCGCGAGGATCGGTGACCCAGAGCCGACCGTCCGGGCCGAACACCAAGTCGTTGGGCGCGCCCATGCCCGTGACTAGGTAGTCGACCTTCCCGTCGACTACGACCTGGACCCCAGGCTGCGCCGGGCCGCTCGCGTTGAAGACTCCCCCGTTCTGGGCGACGTACAGGGCGCCGTCGGAACCCAGCACCAGACCGTTGGGGCCGCCACCGGTGACGATTCGCTCGATCGGTCCGCCTCCCGTCGGGTCGACGACATAGAGGCAACCGTGGCTGATCGAGGTGAGTGCAATTCGTCCGTCTGCCAACCACACGGGCCCTTCGGTGAAGCCAAGTTCATTGGCGACCACGTCGATCTGCATTACACCTCCGGCAATGGTTTCCAGTCTTTGGACACCGATCCGCTCCAGCGCGGGACGCGCCGTTGCAGGAAGGCGTCGACGCCTTCGCGGGCATCCGCAGCCCCCATCACCCGATGATGCAGTTTCGTCTCCAGATCGGCGACCTGGCGCGCCGAGTAGCCCTTGATCATGGTGTCCCACAGCAGTCGCTTGCTCAACGCAGCCGACATCGGTGCGACATTGACGGCAATGTCGCGCGCCACCGTCATCGCATGCTCGAGCACCCGGTGCCCGGGCAGGGTTCGAGTGGCGACGCCCATCGCGGCTGCCTCGGCGCCGTCGAACGTCCGCCCGGTCAGGAGCAAGTCCGCCGCAACGGATCCACCTACCAGGTGCGGCAACGTCCAATGCGACATGCAGTCCGCTATCACTCCCCTGCGCACCTGCGCCACAGCGTATTTGGCGTCGTGAGCCATGATCCGGATGTCAGCCTGTAGCGCGATGGTCAAGCCAATGCCGACGGCGTGGCCGTTAACCGCGGCGATGACCGGCTTGCGTAGCTCGAACGCGGCCGGATCGGTTGGGGCTGCTGTGAATTCGCTGTCCGGAGTGTCGAACGGGCTGTTCTCCGCCGAGAAATCGGCTCCGACGCAGAACGCGTCCCCCGCGCCGGTGAGGACGATGACGCGTACCTCATCGTCCTCGTCACACCGCCGATACACCTGATTGAGCAGCGCACCCATTTCCGCGGTGTAGGCGTTGCGCCGCTCGGGCCGGTTCAGGGTCAACAGCGCAACGCCGTCGGCGACCGCGGCGGTGAGATCAGCCATGGTGCTCATCCATCGTGGCAAACATACCGAACTGTGAACATCGGCTGCGCACTCTCGCCGGCATGGAGCGGGATCAACGCTGGCGCACCGGCCGGATCACCATCTCGTTGACGTCGACGTCGGCAGGCTGGCCGACCGCGTAGGAGACCGCGGCGGCGATCGCGGCCGGGTCCAGTGCGTACTTGCGGTATTCCTTCATGAACCCCTTGGCGTGCGGATCGCTGATGGTGTTCGCCAGTTCGCTTTCCACCACCCCGGGCGAGATCGTGGTCACGCGGATCTCGGGCGGGGACTCCCGGCGCAGGCCCTCGGTGATCGCCCAGGCGGCGTACTTGGTGCCGCAGTACACCGCCGCCGTCGGGGTGACCGAATGCGAGCCGACGGACGCCGTCGTGATGAAGTGGCCCGAGCCCTGCGTGCGGAAATGCGGCAAGCTGGCCGAGATCCCGTGCAGCAGACCGCGGATGTTGACGTCGATCATGGTGTTCCATTCGTCGACGAGGTCGGAGTCCAGCCGCGACAGCGGCATCACCCCGGCGTTGGCGACGAACACGTCGAGGCGGCCGTGCCGGGCGACCGCGTCGTCGACGGCGCGCCGGACCGCGTCGCGGTCGGTGACGTCGAGCTCCTGCGCCTCGATGGTGTCGGTGCCGGCGGCCAGCTCGTCGAGCAGTTTGGTGCGCCGCGCTGCGGCGACCACGGTCAGGCCGTCGGCGGCCAGCCGGGTCGTGATGGCGCGGCCGATGCCGCTGCTGGCTCCGGTGACGAACGCGACTTTGGGTGTGGTCATGGTTATCTCCCTGATTCGCCAGGTGTTTCGGGTGGTTACTGCGCTCCATCCACCGTGGCGCAGTGCCGGCGGATCAGGCAGGACGAAGCGTTCCTGGGTGCGCTGCACCCAGGCTCGGGGTCGTGCGGGTCGCTAGCATCGACACCATGTCCGACGACGAGCTCGGCGCCTACCTGCGGGCCAGGCGGGCCGCGGTGAGCCCCGAAGAGGTGGGCCTGCCCAGCAGCGGCCACCGCAGGGTGGCCGGGCTGCGCCGGGAGGAGGTGGCGATGCTGGCCGGGCTCAGCGTCGACTACTACACCCGGCTGGAGCAGGGCCGTGAGCGCAGCCCGTCGGCGCAGGTGGTCGAGGCGCTGGCGGTCGCGCTACGCATGGGCGAGGACGCCCGCAGCCATCTGTACCGGCTGTCCGGCCACATCCCGCGCGACCGGGTGGCCGTCGAGGACCGGGTGGACGGCGCGCTGCTGGACCTGATGGCGGCCTGGCCGGACAACCCAGCCATCGTCTACAACATCGCCTACGACGTGCTGGCCTCCAACGGGATCGCGGATGCCCTGTTCCACAACTGGAGCCATTCCCGCAACCTGATGCAGGTCGTGTTCACCGATCCGGAAGCCAGGCGGTTCTACCTGGATTGGGAACGGGTGGCGGCAAATTCGGTCGCCGGGTTCCGGCTCAACCACGGCCGGGCGCCCCACCATCCCAGGATCCAGCAGGTGCTCACCGATCTGCTGGCCTCCAGCGACGAGTTCAGGCGACTCTGGCAACGGCACGACCCGCGGGGAAAGTCGTTGGAGTCCAAGCGTTTCTACCACCGCGACGTGGGTGAGCTGACGTTGTCGATGCAGACCTTCGACGTGCGATCCAGCCCCGGCCAGGAGCTGGTGGTCTACCACGCCGCTCCCGATTCGGCCAGTGCACACGCGCTGCGGCTGCTCGGCTCGCTGTCGGTCACCGCCGACCCGTAGCGCGGCCGCCCGAACGGTGATTCGTAAGCGTACGGATGCCGAGTACTTGCGCACCCATTTCCGGGGTGTAGTGGACATCGGCCGGAAAAACTGCCGGACCTCCAGTGCTTTGTCAAACGAGGCCGGGCACTATCGTGGCGCAAGTGCAGACCAACGCTATCGAGACCGACTACCTGGTGGTAGGTGCCGGCGCGATGGGAATGGCATTTATCGACACGCTCATCACCGAATCTGACGCGCGCGTAGTCGTTGTCGACCGCGCGGGTCAACCGGGTGGACACTGGACCACCGCATACCCCTTTGTGCGCCTGCACCAGCCGTCCGCGTACTACGGCGTCAATTCAAGACCCCTGGGCAACAACACTATTGACCAGGTTGGCTGGAACAAGGGCTTGAACGAATTGGCCCCCGTCGGGGAAATCTGCGCGTATTTCGACGCCGTCATGCAACAACAGTTTCTGCCCACCGGTCGGGTCCAGTACTTCCCGATGAGCGAGTATCTGGGCGACCGGCGCCTGCGCACCCTCGCCGGCACCGAGTATGACGTCACCGTCAACAAGCGGATCGTCGACGCGACGTATCTGCGGGCCGTGGTGCCATCCATGCGGCCCGCACCTTTCGCCGTCGCCGCCGGGATCGACTGTGTCGCCCCAAACGACCTGCCCAAATTCCCGGCCCGCGACCGCTACGTGATCGTCGGCGCCGGCAAGACCGGCATGGACGTCTGCCTGTGGCTGCTGCGGCACGATATCGATCCGGACAAGCTTACCTGGATCATGCCCCGGGACTCGTGGCTGATCGACCGGGCAACACTGCAGCCCGGACCGAAATTCATCAAGCGGTTCCGGAAGGGTTACAGCGCCACCCTCGAGACGATCGGCAAGGCGACCTCTACCGACGACCTGTTCGATCAGCTGGAAGCCGCTGGGACGCTGCTCCGCATCGACCCTTCCGTTCGCCCACGCATGTATAGGTGCGCTACCGTGTCGCATCCCGAACTCGAGCAGCTGCGCCGCATCCGCGACATCGTCAGAATGGGCCACGTCAAGTCCGTCGAACCCAACGAAATCCTGCTCGACTACGGCTCGGTGCCTTCGTCTCCCTCGGCCCTCTTCATCGACTGCACCGCCGACGGGGCGCCACAGAAACCGGCCAAGCCGGTTTTCGAGGGCGACCACATCACCCTGCAAGCGGTGCGCGGCTGCCAACAGGTGTTCAGCGCCGCATTCACCGCGCACGTCGAGTTCGCCTACGACGACGATGCGGTGAAAAACGAACTCTGCACACCCATTCCGCACCCGGACTCCGATCTGGACTGGATGCGGCTGACGCATTCCGACCTGAGCAATTTTTCGCGCTGGCTCGACGACGAGGAACTGTTCGACTGGCTCAGCTCGGCCCGATTGAACTTGCTCGCAGACCTACTTCCGCCGCTGGCGGACAAGCCCCGGGTTCGCCAACGCGTGGTGTCGATGTTCCAGAAGGGTCTCAACACCGCGATCGAGCAACTGGAAGCGCTGCGCAGCGAAACCGCCTCGGCAGCAAGCCAATAGCGAGACACCATGCCCCACGTTCCAGAGTTAGACGCGCCGCTTGCCGAGTTGCCCGACACCGGATACATCTTCCAAACGGGTTGGCGGGTAGCCACATCGGACATCGACGAGCACATGAGACTGCGCCTCGATGGCGTCGCACGCTACATCCAGGAGGCGGGCGCTGAGCACCTCGCCGACGCGGGACTCGCGGAGATCCACCCGCACTGGATTGTGCTGCGCACGGTGATAGACGTGATCAGGCCGATCGAGTTGCCCAGCGACATAACGTTCCGCCGCTGGTGTGCCGCACTGTCGACTCGATGGTGCAACATGCGCGTGCAACTCCAGGGTTCCGACGGCGGACGGATCGAAACCGAGGGCTTCTGGTTGTGCGTCAACAAAGACACCCTGACTCCGTCCCGCCTCACCGATGACTGCATCGCGCGATTCGGCAGCACCACCGACAACCACCGGCTCAAGTGGCGTCCCTGGCTCACCGAGCCGGTCCAGAACGGCACGGTGACATCATTTCCCTTGCGCCGCACCGATATCGACCCCATGGAGCATGTCAACAACACCATCTACTGGCACGGCGTGCACGAAATACTCGGCCAGTTAACCGAACTCGAACGCCCGCCATACCGCGCGGTGCTGGAGTACCGCAGCCCCATCAAGCACGGCGAAACCGTGACCATCCACTCCGAACGAGCCGGCGACGCCGTGCGCATCCACTTCGTTGTCGACGACGACGTGCGCACGGCGGCTTTGGTGCGCAAGCTCTAATTGCGCTCGCTTTTCCGGTCGCCAGGGCCCCGCCACGCCTGCTGGGCCACCCGATAGAAGTTGCCACCGGCGACGGCACGGATATTGTCGTCGGTCCAGCCGCGCGCACCGAGGTACTCGCCGATCGTGAGCAGGGTTTCCGGCGGCATCCACTGAATCGGGCCCCAGCGCGTGTAGCTCTCGTCGAAAAGCTGCGGGTTTCGCGTTAGTTCGTCGACGAAGTCCGCATAGTCGAAGGAGAAGTCGGAGCTGATGCCGACGTGGTCGATGCCGACGAGGTCGACGGCATAGTCGAGGTGGCGCATCATCGCGTCAAGGGTGGGGGTGTTGGGGCCGAGGAAGATGCCGACGCCGGTAATGCCGACCACTCCCCCGGTGGCCGCGCAGGCCCGCGCTTGGTCGTCGGTGATGTTGCGGGGATGGTCCCACACCGCCCGCATGCAGGAGTGACTGTAAATGACCGGACCGGAGGAGATCTCACATAGGTCAAGGCCCGTCCGGGCGCTGCAGTGTGATCCGTCGGGCACGATGCCGACCCTGTTCAGTTCGGCGACGACCGACCGGCCCCACGACGTGAGACCGCCGTCGTCGGCGTCGAGGCAGCCGCTGCCGGCGCGGTTGGCGTGGTTGTAGGTGGGTAGCAGGGTGCGCACACCCAGGTCGGCGAGCGCGGCCACGTTGTCGAGGTTGTCCTCGATCGGATTGGCGTCTTCGAGGTCGAACACCACCGCGATGCGGCCGGCCCCGGTGATAGACGCGACGTCCTCGATACCGTCCGCCAACTCCATGTCGGGGTGGGCAGCCACGGCGGACCGAAAGTACCGCAACAGAGCCACCGTGTCGCTGAAGCTGTGCGGCGAGTACCCGGCATTCACCGAGACGAAGGTGCCTCCCGGTCGCCGGAACCGGGCGAGCGGATCGACATCGGTACCGAGTTGCAACGGCAGACAGGCGTGCTGGTCCCAGAGCAACTCCGATGGCAACGGGGTCATGATGCCGATCCTGCACCATTTTCGCCGCGCGGCTACCCTCGCAGTCGATGGACCAGCCCACGACGTCTTCCCCCGCCGGCGGCCCCACCCGGGCCCCCACCCGCAATCTTGCGGTGGATTACTACCGCGCCTCGGGCGTGCTGCTGATTGTGCTGGGCCACTGGGCGGCCGGCGTGGTCACCTATCGAGACGGATATTTCGGTCGAGAGAATCCGCTTGTCGACCAGCCCTGGACGCAGTGGCTGACATGGCCGTTGCAGGCGGTCCCGGTGTTCTTTCTGGTGGCCGGATACGCGGGCGCCCTGTCCTGGAACCACCACTACCACCAGGGTGGCACTCCTCGCCAGGAGTGGCTGCGGCGGCGACTGGCGCGCGTGCTCGGTCCGACCGCGGTGTATGTCGGCCTGGTGTCGCTCGTGGTGGTGGCCCTGCAGGTAAGCGGCGTCGCCGGTTCCGTGCTGGAATACGCGGGCTGGGCCGTCGCCATGCATCTGTGGTTTCTCTCGGTCTACGTCCTCGTGGTATCCCTGACGCCCATTGCGGTTGCCGCACAGCGACGTTGGGGTCTGATGGTGCTCGTGGCGTTGGCGCTGTCAGTTGTTGCGGTCGACCTTGTCTCCCACGGCACGCACATCTCCTGGATCGGATGGCTGAACCAAGTGCTGTGCTGGGGGACGTTTCACCAACTCGGAATCGCCTGGCACGAAGGGGCGTTTACCGCTCGCAAGTCCGCCGTACTGGCCGCCGTGTCGGCGGCGGCGTTGGCGTTGCTGATCGGTCCCGGTCCCTATCCGATCAGCATGATCGGCGTCCCGGGCCAGACGGTGGACAACACGGCGCCCCCATCGATGGCGTTGCTGGCGTTCGGGTGCGCCCAGTCCGGGCTGGCGATGACGCTCGCACCCGCGCTCAACCGGGCGCTGCGCCCCCGACTGCTGCAGCGAGCGCTTTCCGTTGCCAACCAGAATGTGATGGCCCTGTACCTGTGGCACATGCTGCCCGTCGTCCTTGTGGCGATCGTCGGTTACCCGAGCGGCCTGCTGCCGCAACCGCCCCAGGGCACGGCGCAGTGGTGGCTGGCGCGATTGGAGTGGGTGGTGATCCTCAGCCTCGTGGCCGCGCTCGAACTGGCACTGTTGTGGTGGTTGCGGCGCGTCGCCGCGGCCCCGCTTCCGACGTTCGGCGTGCCGCTCAGCGATCGCTGGACCGAAGCCATCCTGGTAACCGGAACCCTGATGGTCGCCTACGGCCTCGGCTACGTGTCCGCTCTGGGTTTCGCGCCGGACGGTCGCTTCCCGTGGATCACCGCGGTCGTGTTCGCCGCGGGGATACTCTTGGTGGCGGTGCGGCCCGCGAGGGCCCGGGCGGCCGTTACGAGGTGAGGAACTCCAGGATGTCGGCGTTGATCGTCTCGGCCTGCGTGGTAATCATGCCGTGCGGAAAGTCCTTGTAGGTCTTGAGGATTCCGTTCGGCAACAGTTCCGCCGACCGCGGTCCGGCGGCCTGGTACGGCACGATCTGGTCGTCTTCGCTGTGCAGCACCAGCGTCGGCACCGTCACCTTCTTGAGGTCTTCGGTGAAATCCGTCTGGGAAAAAGCGACGATTCCGTCGTAGTGCGCCTTGGCACCACCCGTCATGCCCTGGCGCCACCAGTTGGCGATGATGGCTTCGGACGACTCGACTCCCGGCCGGTTGAACCCGTAGAAGGGTCCCTCCGGGAGCGACCGATAGAACACGGAGCGGTTGGCCGCCAGTTGCGCCTGAAGATCGTCGAAAAACTCTTTCGGCAGGCCAAGCGGATTGGCCTCGGTCCTGACCATCAGCGGTGGCACCGCACTGATGAGAACTGCTTTGGCGGCGCGGCTTTCGCCGTGGCGAGCCAGATAATGCACCACCTCGCCGCCCCCGGTGGAGTGCCCGATGTGCACCGCGTCGTGCAGATCCAGATGTCGCACCACCGCGGCCAGGTCGTCGGCGTAGTGGTCCATGTCGTGCCCATCGGGGACCTGACTCGAACGGCCGTGTCCGCGCCGGTCGTGGGCGACCACGCGGTACCCGTGCTGTAAGAAGAACAACATCTGGGGATCCCAGTCGTCCGACGACAGGGGCCAGCCATGACTGAACACGATGGGTTGGCCCGAACCCCAGTCCTTGTAGTAGATCTCGACGCCGTCACTGGTGGTAACTGAGGGCATAGCCGGTACCTTTCGGTGTTTGAGCTATCGGTGCGCTAGCCGGGCGTGTCCGTAGATTTACACCGCGCTAGACCTTGCGTCCAGGGAAATGTTCGAGCAGATTGCCCGGTCCGCTGCGCCACCCGGTTACGACTGATCCTCGGTTTCCGAACCCAGGCCCGGTAGCGGGCGTTGGCATACGGCGCGAGCCTCGTCGGCGTCAAGTCCGAACAGGCGCAACACGTTTTCGGCGACGGTGTCGGTGGCCGCCACTCCGTCACGGTGCTGGTCCTTGTGCAGTAAGGTGCCGAGTCCGAGCAACGCGCCGCCGGCTATTGCCACAGCGAGTTCCGGGTCGTCGACCTGGAAGCGTCCCGCGTCGGCGGCCGCCTTGATGTCGCGCAGACCCCGCGGGGCCAGCCCGTAGTCCGAGGACAGCAACGCCGGTCCGTTGGCCAACAGGATCTTGCTCTCTTCCGGCTTGTTGCGGAACAGTCGGCCGGTGAGCCGGAAGCTGGCGGCGAATACCTCGGCGGGATCGTCGATCGATGCGGTGAGCCGATCCAGCAATGCGCCGTGCGCGTCGAGCACATCGGCGACTGCGGCCGCGAACAGCTCTTCCTTGCTGTCGAAATGGTTGTAGAACGATCCCATGCCGACGTCGGCGGCCTGAGTGATCTCGAGTACCGCCACGTTGGTCTTGCCCTCCGCGATCAACCGCTGCGCGGCCTTGATCAAGGCCGCCCGGGTCCGCTGCTTGCGCCGCTCGAGGCGCGTAGGGCCAGAGACAGGTTCAGAAACCGAATCAGTCGACGACATGGTAGAAGTATGCATCACTTCTGAGGAAATCGTCAGAACCCCTTGACCAGACCGTGCCCGCCATGTGACGATTTCGTCAGTTACTTCGAGAGATGGCGATGAAACCCCTGATGGCTACCCGCACGGATGCACACAAAGACCTGCACAGCGAGCGGGGAGCCCTACCCGGTGAACATCCGGGCCGCTCCCGAAACCCGGTCATCAAGGTCGCCGACATCGCGTGGCTGGAATTCGAGAAGCCGGATCTGGCCCGCACCGAAGCATTCGCGCGCGCCTTCGGTTTTCAGACCGCACAGCGCGGTCCCGACGCGCTTCTGTTGCGCGGCACCGACGCCGGCGCGCCGTGTGTCATCGTGCGCCGCGGACAACAAACCCGATTCGTCGCGGTAGCGTTCCGAGCCTGCGACGAAGTCGACGTCCTGCGCTTGGCCGACAAGTCGGGCAGGGCCGCCCGCCCGCTGCCCGAGGCCATCGGCGGCCTTGCAGTTGATCTGGTGGATCCCAGCGGAATCCCGGTACGGGTAGTGGCCGGCATGCACGAACTACCGGCGTTGCCCGGGCAACAGCCGCACGTCTTCAATTTTGGGCAAGACCTGCGCCGGGCCAACGCGACCCAGCGCCCCCCACGAGTGCCGGCGCGGGTGCAACGCCTAGGCCACCTGGTGTTGCAGTCGACGAAGTACCGTCAAGCGCTGAACTGGTACCTGGACAACCTGGGCATGATCGTCAGCGATTTCCAGTTCTTCCCGGGGCAGCGCGAGCGCGGGCCGACCATGAGCTTCATCCGTTGCGACCAGGGCGCGACACCAACCGATCACCACACGCTGGCGATGGCGCTGGGGCCAGCCAACCGCTACCTGCACTCGGCGTATCAGGTCAGCGATCTCGACGCCCTGGCCGCCGGCGGTGAATACCTCAAGGAGCGGGGGTATGTCCGCTCCTGGGGAATCGGCAGACACATTCAGGGCAGCCAGATCTTTGACTACTGGCGCGACCCCGACGGATTCATGGTGGAGCACTACACCGACGGCGACAGGTTCGACAACACCGTCGAGCCGGGCTGGGCTCCCTTGACCGCCTCGGGGTTGGCCCAGTGGGGTCCGCCGGCGACGCGGGACTTTCTGGGCACTGACCCGAAATCAGCTCGGCATGAACTGGTTTCGATGATCCGCGCGCTTCGCCAAAGCAACGAGTTCGACCTCCGTCGCCTGATCGGCCTACTGAAGGTGCCCACCGCATGACCGTCTCCGTGCTCCACACCGCCGATGCCTGGTGGGTCGAAACCGCTGCCGGAGCCGCGAAGATCGCTACCTCGGCGACCAGCACAGGCCAGTTGCTCGGCGACCCGTCCGCCGTCGAGGCCGCGGTGCAGGCCGCCGCGGGGGCCGCGGACGGCGGAGAAGCGGTGCCCGTCGACAGCCTTGATCTCATTTCCCCAGTGACCCGGCCATGCCGAGTCATCGCTCAGATGACCAACTTCGAATCGCACGTCAAGGATGCGGGGATGGACCCGGCGTCGATTCCATTGACCTTTTTTCGCAAGGCCTCCGCATCGATCAGCGGTCCGTTCGACGACATCGTCAAACCCCCGCACGTCCGGTTGCTCGACTACGAGGTTGAGATTGGGCTGGTAATCGGGCGCGCAATTCCGGTCGGCACCAGCATTACCGACGCCAACCTGGCCGACTTCGTCGCCGGACTGGTGATCACCAATGACGTTTCAGCACGCGACATTCAACTACCTCAGACGCAATTCTATGAAGCGAAGTCCTATCCCACCTTCACGCCAGTCGGACCGAAGCTGTTGCTACTCAACGCCGATGAGCTCAATCGGTTCGGCGAGCTGCGACTGCGTCTGAGCGTCAACGGCGAAGAGCGGCAGAACGCGCGAGTCGAGGGCGACATGATCTACCGGCCCCTACAAGCGCTGCAGTCGCTCACCCAATTTCAGGAGCTGGCACCGGGCGATCTCATCCTCACCGGAACCCCGGTGGGCACCGCGCTGAGCGCTCCGCCCAAGCCGCTGGAGATCATCGGAAACCTGCTGCCGCCGGCCATCAAATGGAAGGCGTTCTTCAAGAGACAGGCCGGGAATCCGAAGTACCTGCAGAACGGCGACGTGGTCGAGGCGTCGGTAGCCACCGACGACGGCACCATCGATCTCGGCACCCAGCGCACCGCGGTGCGGTACGCGTGAACGCAGACCGGATCTGGCGCGTCCCCGTCGTCGTCATCGGCGCTGGACCTACCGGAGTCACCGTGGCCACGCTGCTGGCCCAGTACGGTGTCGACTGCCTGATCCTCGAACGATGGCCCGGCGTCTACCAAAAACCCAGGGCCGTTCACCTGGACGACGAGGTCTGCCGCATCCTCGCCCGCCTCGGCATTGCCGACGAGTTCGCCGCGATATCCCGGCCCACGCTCGGACTTCGACTGCTGGACAAGAGATTTCGAGTACTGGGTGAGTTCCGCCGGGACCCCGGGGTGGGGGTACACGGCTTCCCGCAGGCCAACATGTTCGACCAGCCGGAACTGGAGTCCCTGCTCCGGGCGAACCTCAGCCGCTTCCCTTGCGCTAAATTGCGCGGCGGCGCCGACGTTACCGACATCGCACCCATCAGCGATGACGTCGTGCGCGTCACGTTCACCGACCGTTCCGACGGCCGGGTACATCAGGTCGACGCCGAGTATGTCCTGGGTTGCGACGGCGCGAACAGCATCGTGCGCAGCCGAATGGGTTCCACCATGCGGGATTTGCACTTTGAGCAACGCTGGTTGGTGGTCGATGTGGCCACCGACGCCGACCTCCACCAGTGGGACGGCGTGTATCAGGTGTGCGATCCGGTACGCGCCGGCACCTACATGCGCATCGGGAAATCGCGCTATCGCTGGGAATTTCAGCTGCTGCCCGGCGAGAACAGCACCGACTTCGACACCATCGGCACGCTGCACCCGCTCATCGCGCCCTGGACCACCGGAGTGCCGATCAGCGAGTTGCAGCTGTTGCGGGTGGCCGAGTACACCTTCCGCGCGCAGATCGCCGACCGATGGCGCCAGGGCAACATGTTCATTCTCGGCGACGCAGCGCACCTCACACCGCCGTTTATCGGGCAGGGCATGGGCGCCGGGGTGCGAGACGCGATGAATCTCGCCTGGAAAATCGCCGCGGTGCGTAGCAGCGCACTTAGCCCCGATGTCCTCGACACGTACGAGCAGGAGCGCAAACCCCACGCCCGAGCGCTGATTCGATTGGCGCTCAACATGGGCCGGGCGATGACGGGCGGCGGGCGTGTGGGCAATGTGGCCCGTCACCTGGTGCTGCCGCGGTTACGGCTGATTCCGGGCCTGCGCGAGAAGGTGGTGGATTCGAGCACACCG
Source organism: Mycobacterium intermedium (assembly GCF_002086275.1). Taxonomy (GTDB): domain Bacteria; phylum Actinomycetota; class Actinomycetes; order Mycobacteriales; family Mycobacteriaceae; genus Mycobacterium; species Mycobacterium intermedium. Next base: position 81,063 of record NZ_MVHT01000014.1, read on the forward strand.
AGGCTGCACGCTTGCGCCCTGGTTGCACGCAGTTACCGATCCCGACTACCCGGAACCCTGTGCCCGAACCCGGTCATGCCGAGCGGGCGACGACTCGACGACGTGGTGGGCTCGGACTTCCTGTTCGTCACCGCCACTCCCCTGTCCTACGCCGACCACACGGCGCTCCGTCGGCGCGGCCTCGCGGTACTCACCGCCGCCCCGGGCAGTGACCTTGCGAACTGGCTCCGGCAAGGCCGCGCCCAAGCCGTGCTGGTGCGTCCAGATCGGACGGTCATGCGCGCAGCGCGGGACCCGGTGGCCCTGCAGGCATGGACTGTCAACTACCTAGGAACACCCTGCGCAGCGCAACTGCACAGCGTCTAAGCGGGACCCGAGTGGGACTCCGCAAGGACTCCTCGTGACGGAAGCCACATGTTTGAGTCTGCCACCTGCCGGAAACCCCTAACACTGCAGGGGGATTTCGGACAGCGCATGTTCGGCCCTGTTGGCTGAGCGCGTCGACCACAGCGCGAGGTCGCCATGTAAGCAAAGTGACCACAGGAGGAATTCATGGCTGACAAGAGTGGCCCGCAAGAGGGCGTTGAAGGCGTCGTCGAGGGCGTCAAGGGCAAGGCAAAGGAAGTCATCGGCGCCGTAGCGGGTCGTGACGACGTCAAGCGCGAGGGCCAGGCCCAGCAGGACAAGGCTGACGCGCAGCGCGACGCTGCGAAGAAGGAAGCCGAGGCCGAGTCGGCCCGCGGTGGCGCTGAGGCCGCTGAGCAGCGCCAAAAGGCCAACCAGTAACTTTTCTGCAGGAATGGGCCCGGTCCGCAACGGACTGGGCCCATTCGCTTTGTAACTCTTGGGTTTAGCTCGTGAGCTTGGTAACCAGATGTGCGATAGGAGTCGCCGCGAGGTGTTCCGCCAACTCGCCCGCATTTTCGAAAATAGCGGCGGCACCGGCTGTCTTGAGCTCATCCCGGGATACGCCGCCGCTAAGCAACCCGATGCTGGTTACGCCGGCTCGAACACATGCTTCAGCGTCCCAGACCGCGTCACCAACGAAAACGGCGTGTTCGGCAGACACTTCGGCGCGGCGCAACGCGACCTCGATGATGTCGGGTTTCGGCTTGGCGGTATCGACGTCTTCGTCCGATGTCACCGCGGCGATAAGGTCTTCGCTGTCGAGCACTTCCCGCAACAACGACAATTCGTCTTCGGGAGCCGACGTCGCGAGCACCACCTTGAAGCCTAGGTCGGCCACGCGTTGCAACAAAGTGCGCGCGCCAGGCAGCGGGCGCAACAGTGGGGCCGCCTCTTTGTAGTACCGAGAGTGTAAGTCCTTCAGACGCTTCCGTTGGTCCTCGGATGCGTTGCCGGACAAGGATTTGACCAATCTCGACCCATCCATACCGATGCATCGGTGAATGCGCCACGCCTCGACGTCGATTCCGACCTCGGCGAAGGCGCGCTGCCAGGCATGCACATGCAGGTAATTGGAATCGACCAGCGTTCCGTCCACGTCGAATAACACAGCGGGACTGAGCACGGCCTCTCGGTCGGCCTCACCATTGCGGGACAATGCAATTCGCCTATCGGTCTAGAACAGCGCGGCTATCGTCGCGAAGTCGGCCAGAAGCAACGCCAGTGCAATCACCGGCACAACGAACCCGTAAGGCCGGAACGCGGTGAAGATCGAAACGATCATCGTCAACCCGGAAATGACCGGAGCGCCGTAAAGCAGCACCCCGTAAACCAGACCACTGGGCCCGATGCCGGGACAGGCGGGGGCACTGCAGCCGGCCATGCTCATGGCCGCCCCGATCGCAAACACCACGACCAGTATTGCCGCCGGCACCGTCAGCAATGCCAATACCCAGTTGACGATCGCGCGGCGGGTGCGACCATGATCTTCGCTTTGTGGCGCTCGGACATCCGCGCTCTCTGGAGCTAGATCAGCGGCTTGTGAATTCTGCACGCGCATTTGTGTCGACTACCCAGGCTCGGAAGGCTGAAACCTCAGTGGCCCCGCGCGCGGCCTAGTGACCCGCCGAACGTGTGGAATACGGCCCCACGCTCGAACACGCCCAGCAGCCGCGCGGCCAGCGGCGCGCTGCGGTCGACACCGCCGTCGCTGTTGACGGACTTTGGCGCAGTGCTTTCTATTTCAGAATCGCCGCCGCACGGCGCAAGTCCTCGACAAACGCCTCGTAGTTCTCTTGACGGCGGTCACTGCGATCACGCAACAGCGCCGAAGGATGCAACGTGGCCACCACCGACGGCTCCGGTTCCAGGTGGACAGTGATGGCCGTTGGCCACTCCAGCCGCTCGCCCCGGTGTGCGGTGATGCGAAATGAATTGCCCAGCAGAGATTTTGCGGCGGTAGCCCCCAGACAGACGATAACCCGCGGTTGTACCGCCTCGATCTCGGCGAGCAACCAGGGTTGACAGGCGACTACCTCGATCCGCCGCGGTGTCTGGTGGATTCGCCGTTTCCCTGAACGGTTGAACTTGAAGTGCTTGACGGCGTTGGTCTGATAAGTCGACCCGGGATTGATGTTGGCGTCCTCCAGAGCCCGGGCGAGCAGTCGACCGGCCGGGCCGACGAACGGAAGTCCTTCTTGGTCCTCACGATCGCCCGGCTGCTCACCAACCAGCATCAGCGGCGCATCGCCGTTGCCGTGGCCGAACACCGTCTGGGTGGCGTCCTGGTACAGGCCACAGCCGCGACAGCCGCTTGCCGCGTTCGCCAGCGACTGCAGATCGTGGTCTTCGGGCACGTAGCGGGCCGCACCCTCGGCCTGTGCCGACAGGTTGGCGCCAGCCATAGTCCGGAGTCCTCAACGACGTTGGGCGCGACGATTGTGCTTCTTGATCGCCTCGACGAGTTGGGGCTTGGTCATCTTCGACCGACCGGAGACGTCGAGCCGGCGCGCGATGTCGAGCAGATGCTTCTTGCTCGCGTTGGCGTCCACGCCCTCTGCCGACGGCAGCGGGTTTTCCAGTCCGCCTCGTTCGGCGCGCTCGTCGGATGGTCCCTTTTCCTCTTTGGCTTCCCAGTGGTCGCCGACCTTTTCAAAGCTGTGCTTGACGGCGGCGTACGCCACTCGATGAGCCCGCTCCTCGGTGCCGTATTGTTCGGCGGCCGCATCGTGCGCTTTGGCGAAGGTGCGCTGCGCCTTTGCGCTGGAGCGACGCAGGGTGCTGGGCAACTCGTCCTTCTTCGCGGCGCCGCGCTTCGTTGTCTTGGGCATCGCTAGCCCTCCACTGCTTGCTGGGCTTTGGCGTACGCAAGGTGAAGGAAATCGGCCCCGGTCAGTGCGGTGAAGCCACCGGCCACCAGACGGGTGAACCTGGGAACGAAGACCAAGCCGACGACGAACGCGGTGGTTACCCACACATCGAGACAAAACGGACAGGTGAGCAACTCCCCCACGCTGTGCCGTAGCTCGCTCGTCTCCCGTGACTCCTCCATGACCTCGGCCGGACCGCCCGTGCCCGAGTAGCGGGTGAACGGTGCGCGCAGCGGGCTCGTCACCGCATCCTTGGCCACCGTGCGCGAAAGTTTGTGCGCGCCAAGCGTCACCGTGATCAGGTCTTGAATGCGCCAACCTTCCGGCAACCTCCGCCCGGTAGCCGCCGCCAGAATTGCGGCCAGCGCCACGAGTGCGCCGTAGGCGCCCATCACCACAAGATAGCCGCCCAGCGGCCGGGGATTGTCGCCGCGATATTCGTCGGCTTCCTGCCGTGCGCGGGCTGCCACCTCCGCGCTGGCGTCGGATACATCAGGCACAAGCACTCCTTCGTCGGCTCCACAGCCGGATACCCATTTCGGCAATGGGCAATCTGGGACTCGCGGGCCGGGGAATTCGCACGCAATCGGTTTCGTTGACCAGGTGGAAATTGGGCCGGAGTGGGTATATGTGTGCCGACCGGCAGTGGCGAGAAAGGACCGTCGAACGTGATACCGGAGCACGCGGCGCACAACGTCGCCGATGACGTCGCTGATGACCTGGAAAAGCTCGCCACCCAGATCGATGCGCTGCGCAAACTGGAGAAGCTGGACGGTCTCACCGAGGACCAGCTCTACGACTTCAGGCTGCAGTGGGGCGCGGCTCTGGCGGCGCGGCTGCGACGGCTTGCTCAGTACAACGCAATGGGCATGTTCGACGGGGCCGATGAAGTCGAATTTCAGACGCTGCGCAGCGAACTCGACGAGCTCTCCAGCCTCATTGATCGGTTCCAGCTGGCACGTCCGAAGGCGGACGCCGCGCGTCGACGTTATCGGAGTGCGTAACCCTTTTCCGTCTACGACCGTCGAGCGTCACGCCAGCGTGGCGACCGTCGCCGAGCGTCACGCCAGACGGTATGGGGGTATGGGCTGGGGCCTCGCTCACATGTGAACGTGGGTTACCGACAGGGTGGTCCTGGCCGGT
>NZ_MVHT01000150.1 GCF_002086275.1 Mycobacterium intermedium
GAATAGCCCAGCGGCACCGCCGGCACCACCGTCCTGGCCCGATCCGCCGGATCCGCCGGCCCCACCGTCGCCGTGCTGATTGGTACCGCCGGGAACGGCGGCAACGGCGGGTTCGGGCTGATCATCGGCAGCAGCGGCGCCAGTGGTGTGGTGTCGCCGTTGCAGCCGGTATTCGATGTCATCAATGCGCCCGTTCAGGCCTTGCTCGGGCGTCCTTTAATCGGTAACGGCGCCAACGCCGCGCCGGGCAGCGGGCTGCCCGGCGGGGCCGGCGGATTGTTGCTCGGCGACGGTGGGGCCGGCGGATCCGGCGGATCGGGCCAGGACGGTGGTGCCGGCGGTGCCGCTGGGCTATTCGGTACCGGTGGTGCCGGCGGCGCGGGCGGGTCCGGATTGGCCACCGGCGGGAACGGCGGTGCCGGCGGAGCCGGAGGACTGCTCTCGGGTAACGGCGGCGTGGGTGGCGCCGGCGGCGCCGCGATTGACTTCCAAGGCACCGGTGGTACCGGCGGTGCTGGCGGGGTCGCCGGACTGTTGGGCTCGTCCGGAGGGCTTGGCGGTGGCGGTGGTACTGCGGCGTGGGGCGGGACCGGCGGTGCCGGCGGTGCCGGCGGAGCCGGCGGGCTGTTCGGCGGGCTGGTTAGCGCCGGCGGCGGTGACGGCGGGGCCGGGGGATACGGGAGATATGGCGGTGACGGCGGTGCCGGCGGTAGCGGCGGCCTGCTCTTTGGCTTCGGCGGGCACGGCGGTGATGGTGGGTCCGGTGGCGGAGAGACGGGCGGCACTGGCGGCGTGGGTGGCAACGGCGGCTTGGTGTTCGGGTCCGGTGGCGCCGGTGGGGCCGGCGGGTTCACGCAGGGTACGGGCCTCGCGGGTAACGGCGGGGCCGGCGGCCAGGGCGGCTGGTTGTTCACCAACGGCGGTGTCGGCGGACCGGGCGGCTCGGCCACCTACGAAGGCGGCCCGGGAACAGGTGGCATTGGCGGCAACGGCGGCCTGCTCAGCAAGGGCGGGATCGGGGGTACGGGCGGAACGGGCTATTACGCGCCCGGCGCGGCAGGCGGGGGCGGCGGCCAATCCGGTTGGCTGATCGGTACCGGCGGCTCGGGCGGCGAGGGTGGGCAGAGCGCCTATCGCGTCGGCGGTGACGGTGGCACCGGCGGGGTTTCCTTCCTGATCGGCACCGGCGGCAACGGCGGCAACGGCGGTATCGGCGGAGAAGATACGAGTACCGGCGGGGCGGGCGGCGTGGTGTGGGTGCTTGGCGCGTACGGAGAGGACGGCTTGCCGTAGATGCGCTTTGAGTTAGCCGTCCGAACGCAATAGGCGTCCGACCACCGAACGATTCGGGTCGGCCTCCCGCTCGGCGAGCATCAGTTCGATGCCGTGCTCGACCGCGGCGGCGACGGACTCACGCACCTTGCGCGCCACATTGTCATCGGCTAGCACGATGTCGATGCCGTGTTCGGATCCCAGATCGCCTGCGGCTGCGGGGATCCAGGCCCGTGGTGGGCCTTCACAGCTCAACCGCTTCCACCACCGCACCGTTCTCCCCCGCTCCCACAGTTCGGCCGCCAGCAGCGGAACCTTGGGCTTGATCAGTTTGCGCAAAGGTTTCATCAGGCGCAGCGGAACGGCTTTCGTTGGCCCGTCGCCTTCGCGGTAGGGTACGCGACAGGAAAAATCCAGGCTTTCAAGCCAACCACATCGGGAGTCGCGCATGTCGGGTCGGAAATTCACGTTCGAGGCCAACAAGACCAGCACTGCGCCTGCGTCAACGCTGTTCCGGCTTGTCGCAGACGGGGGTAACTGGGCTTCCTGGGCCAAGCCCATCGTCGTTCAGTCGAGTTGGGTGCGACAGGGTGATCCGGCCCCTGGCGGTATCGGGGCTATCCGGAAATTGGGAATGTGGCCGGTGTTCGTGCAGGAGGAGACTATCGAGTACGAGCAGGATCGTCGCCACGTCTACAGGCTGGTTGGCCCCAGAACGCCCGTCAACGATTACGTCGGTGAAGTGGTTCTCACGCCAAATGCATCCGGGGGAACCGACATTCGCTGGAGCGGCTCGTTCACGGAGAGAGTACGTGGGACGGGAAAGGCCGCGCGTGCGGCGATGGGGGGCGCGGTGAAGTTCTTCGCGGGTCAGCTCGTGAAGGAAGCTGAGCGCCAGGCGGGCAGTGGGTCAGGCTAGCGAGTTAGCCTTCCGTGCAACGGCTTTCGCGGCCGAGTTGCCCGCGGTGACCGACGTCGTCATCACGGGCGGCGGCCCGCAAGCCGGGTCCGAATCCCGAACCACGGGCGAACGGCAATGCGGATGTCGTGTATCAGATCACGTTCGCGGTGGGTCGGCCCGTCGGAGACGTCGCCGCCACGGCGGTGCCGATGCATCCGGACGGGTACATGGCGCGGCGGCCTCGAGCGCGGCGCCAGACGCGGACGAAATTGCCTTACTGCGTGGGGAACTCGCGCGCTGGTTCAGTGTGAGCTGCCTACTGAGACCCCTGTTGGGAATTGACCTCGCCCTGATACTTCTTGGTCATGTGCTCGATGGCCTGGAGCTGCGTCTGGGCGAGATCGTCGCGAACCTGGCCAGCCCGCGCGGCGGCGTCGATAGTGGGCTGCGCCTGACCCTGGAAATGCGGAATCACCTCTGCGGCAAATAGTTCGGCGGACCGACGGGTGGCTGCGGGATTCGCCCACTCATGGCCCATCTGCAGCATGCAGCCGAAGCCCCCGGACTGGTCCCACAACCGTTGCACCTGCTCCCGCGCCTGCTCGGGCGTGCCGATGACCCCCGTCCCGTTTTCGTTGATGATGTCGATCATCTCGTCGAGCTGGTCACCCGGCATCGTCATCTGTGGGAAGGCCGCGACCTTCTGGAAATAGCGGAACCACGGTTCGATGCCGAATTTGACGTCGGTGCGGGCCTGTTCTTCGGTCTCGGCGATGTGGAACGGCGCTACCAAGCTCCAGTTCCTTCGGTCGACCGTCGTGCCGTGGGCAGCGGCGCGCTCCTCGACGATCCCCCAGTGATACGCCAACGCGTCGAATCCCTCGATCACCAGCGTCGCCCCGATGGACAGCAGTCCGATGCCGTGTTTACCGGCCAGCCGCGCCCCGGTCGGTGAGGCGACTGCGGCGACGGCCAGCGGGATCCCGTCCTCGGAATACGGCGCGAGTTGCAGTTGTGCGTCGAACAGTTGGTGCGTCGCGGTTTTCGCCGTGACCGTCTCGCCGGCCAGTAGACGCACGACGATGTCGAGGTTGGTCTCCAGCAGCTCGCGGGTGTCGGTGGGGTTCAGTCCGATCATCGCCGAATCGGTGGGCAATGAGCCGGGGCCCACGCCGCCGATGATGCGACCGTGCGTGAGGTGATCGAGCAACATCAAACGGTCCGCCACCCACAACGGGTTGTGGTAGGCCAGCGAGATAACCCCAGTGCCGAACTTGATCCGCTTGGCCCGCTCAGCAGCGGCGGCAATGAAAACCTCTGGCGAGCTGATGATCTCGCTGCCCGCCGAGTGATGCTCGCCGATCCACGCTTCATCGAAGCCAAGGGCGTCAAGATGTTCGATGAATTCGAGATCGCGTTGCAGGGCCAGCGTCGGGTTGGTGCCTGCGCGATGGAATGGGGCGATGAAGTACCCGAACCTGAGCTTGGCCACGAGGGGCTCCTTCCGGCCGCACGATGGGCTTGACCGAACGATAGTCCCCGTCGACCGTCAGAATCTAACGCGCGCTAGATCACGGGAAGCCACCGCAGAGGTTGCCGACGCAACCGCCGCCGCCACCCGGTCCGCCACCGCCACCGCCGACGCCGGGAATGGTGCCGCCTCCGCCGCCCGGTCCGCCGCCACCGGTGGGACCGCCCGGAACGCTGCCGCCCCCACCGTCTGGGCCACCGCCACCGGTCGGACCGCCGGGAACGCTGCCGCCGGTGGGGCCTCCCGGCGATGTCTCGGTGCCGGGGGTACCGGTGGGCGCGGTGGTTGTCACCGCGGACGTGGGCGTCGTTGTCGACGGCGTGGTGGTGCTGCTCGGTGACTTGCTATCGCCACCGCCACAGGCGACGGCCATGACCAGCATCGCGCCGCCGCCGAAGACTGCGAACGCCGTCCTGGCTTCGGATCTCATCAGACTTCCCTACTCTCTTCTCGGGCACTGGTCCGCATACCCCGTGTTCGGGGGCTGAAACCGGCGGGATGTGGTACGAGCAGGGGCGCCTTTGTGGATTACCCAGGTATTCCTTAGAAAGTGTGGCTGAAATCTTCCAAATTAGCGGGCCGTAGATGATACCTTTTACCCAATTTTCGTCGCTGACGGGGCTTCCGTTACGCGTGATTCACATCGTTTGATGGCCCAAATCTCTGCCGCCGAGACCGTTACACGGTGTATCGTGCAGCCCCCAAAGACATTGGTGCAGGCCAACGTTCAGAATGCTGGGCAATGTAGCCGGGGTTGACAGAGTTCCCCTCATAAGGGCGTCAGCCATTGAATGTAAAGCGAGTTGGCATCGCCCTTTTTATTTATCACAATTTGATAACATTCAGCACTATTCACGATAAATGTTCGGTACACACAGAGCTCTCCTTGTACCTTGTCCGCAACGAGATCAGCTTGGCGGCGACCGATGGCCAGGGCCTTCTCCGGTGTCGTTGTGTCAGTGGCGCGAGCACCAAATGGAGGGTTGAGCGATGAACTTCGCAGTGTTGCCACCTGAGACCAACTCAGCGCTCATTTTCGCCGGTGCGGGGTCGGAGCCGATGCTGGCCGCCGCGGCAGCCTGGGAAGGACTCACCGCAGAACTGGCCTCGGCTGCGTCATCTTTCGGATCCGTCATATCCGGTGTTGTCGGCGGTTCGTGGCAGGGCTCGTCGGCGGCGGCGATGACAGCAGCCGCTACTCCCTACCTGCAGTGGCTCACCGCAGCCGCCGCGCGGGCGGCAGAAACGGCCGCGCAGGCGGGCGCCATGGCGGCCGAGTACGAGGCCGTCCGGTCGGCGGTGGTGCCCGCGGCGTTGGTAGCGGCCAACCGTTCCGACCTGGTCTCGCTGGTGTTGTCCAACATCTTCGGTCAGAACGCCCCGGCGATCGCTGCCATGGAGGCCGCCTATGAAGAGATGTGGGCTGTCGATGTGTCGGCGATGGCTGCCTACTACACCGGGGCTTCGTCGATCGCGGCGGCGCTGACGCCGTTCGCTCAGCCGCTGCAAGGCCTCGCAGGACTCGCGGGACAGGTGGCCGCAGCGCCGGCGGCGGAAGCCGCCGCCGTGGCCGCCACGATCGGCGATGTCCCGCTGGTCGGGGGAAACATCGGCGGCTTCAACATTGGCGACGGGAACCTCGGGAGTTTCAACGTCGGCTTCGGAAATCTCGGCAACAACAACTTTGGGCTCGGCAACATCGGCATCAACAACATCGGCTTCGCCAACGTGGGTCCAGGGCTGACCGCCGCCCTCAACAACTTTGGCTTCGGCAACACCGGCAACAACAACATCGGCTTCGGTAATACGGGTAACGGCAACATCGGCTTCGGCAATACCGGCAACGGGAACATCGGCTTCGCGCTCACGGGTGACAACCTGCAAGGCTTCGGCGGCCTGAACTCGGGTACCGGCAATATCGGCTTGTTCAACTCGGGCACCGGGAACATCGGCATCGGCAACTCCGGCACCGGAAACTTCGGCTTGTTCAACTCGGGGACCAGCTACAACACCGGCATCGGCAACGCCGGCGAGGCGAACACCGGATTCTTCAACAGCGGCATCGCCAACACCGGCATCGGAAACATCGGTAACTACAACACCGGCAACTTCAACCTGGGCAGCTTCAACACCGGTAGCTCGAACACCGGCAACTCCAACACGGGCGACTTCAACCCCGGCAATCTCAACACGGGTTGGGGAAACACCGGAAACGTGAACACCGGTGCGTTCAACACCGGCAACTACAACAATGGCATGTTCTGGCGGGGCGAATTCCAAGGTCTGGTCGGCTTTTCCGGCACGCTGACCATCCCTGCCGCTGGCCTGGACCTCGACGGATTGGGCAGCCTTGGCCCAATCGATGTGCCACCGATCACCGTTCCTGAGATTGGGTTGGCTATCAACAGCAATGGTGCACTAGTCGGCCCGATCAACATCCCGCCGATAACTGTTCCGCCAATCGGCCTGGCCATCAACAGTTCTGGTGCACTCGTCGGCCCCATCACTGTGCCGCCAATCACCATCCCTAACATTGGTTTGGGGATCAACAGCTCTGGTGCGATCGTGGGCCCGATTGTTGTTCCGCCGATCAGTGTTCCCAATATCGGATTGGGCATCAACAGCAATGGCGCCCTCGTCGGCCCGATCGTCATTCCACCGATCACCGTTCCTCAGATTGGTTTGGGCATCGACAGTGCGGGTGCCCTCGTCGGCCCCATCAGCATCCCGCCGGTCACCATCAATCAAATTGGGCTGTCGCTATCGAGTCAGCCCTTGGTGAACATCCCGATAAACTTTCCGGAATCTCCGCTTGCCCTCGGTCTGTTCGGGGTAAGTCCCACCGTGGGCACCGTTGGCCCCGGCACAGTAACGCTGAACGTCGGCTCGATTAACGTCAGTGGCGCTATCGGAGGTTTCAACACCCCGACAATCACCCTTCCCGGTATCCCCTTAAGTATCAACCTGGGTGGCAGCATCGGACCGTTCAGCACTCCGGTGATTACGCTGCCCGGAATTCCCTTGGGCATCAACGTAAGTGGTGGGATTGGCCCGTTGACGGTATTCCCCAACGGTTACACAATCCCCGCGATACCGTTGGGTATCAATGTGGGTGGCGGGTTGGGTCCGGTAACCGTATTTCCGAACGGATACACCATTCCCCCCATCCCGCTGGGTATAAATGTTAACGGTGGGCTTGGTCCGCTGACCGTGTTCCCCGACGGCTTCAGCATTCCTGCCATCCCGTTGGGTATCAATCTAGGCGGCAGTCTCGGTCCGTTGACCGTCTTCCCGCAGGGCTTCAGACTTCCCCCAATTCCGCTGGGCCTGCAGGTAACTGGAACCGTCGGGCCGATTACCATCCCGATCGATATCGCAGGCACACCCGGCTTCGGAAACTCAAGCGCAACCCCTTCGTCAGGGTTCTTCAATAGCGGTTCCGGCGGTTCATCGGGATTCGGAAACGTCGGGGCCGGTAGCTCGGGCTACTGGAATATTGCCGAGAATCTCGGCAATTCAGGCTTCTTCAACGCCGGTCCGCTGGTGTCGGGCATGTCGAATTTCGGTAACACCGTCTCGGGCCTCTTCAACACCAGCACATTGGACATGGCGACCGCGGCGTTCAACTCCGGCATTGGCAACAGTGGCGACCACCTCGCCGGCTTCCTTCGGAACACGGCGGGCGGGACGACGTTCAACCTAGGCTTTGCCAACGAGGGCAATCTCAACCTCGGCGCCGCCAACGTCGGCGACTTCAACTTCGGCTTTGGCAACGTCGGCAACACCAACTTCGGGGGCGGCAACGTCGGCTTTGGAAGCATTGGCTTCGGAAACCTCGGTGACAACAACTTCGGCTTCGGGAACCTCGGCAACAACAACTTTGGGTTCGCCAATACCGGTCCCGGATTGACTGCCGGCCTGAACAACATCGGCCTTGGAAACATCGGTAACGGCAACATCGGCTTCGGCAATACGGGTAACGGCAACATCGGCATCGGGTTGACCGGCGACAACCAGGTAGGCATCGGCGGTCTCAACTCCGGTGTCGGTAACGTCGGATTTGGCAACTCGGGCAACGGCAACATCGGCTTCTTCAATTCCGGCAACGGAAACTTCGGCATCGGCAACTCCGGCGACTACAACACCGGTTTCGGCAATACGGGTCACGCCAACACGGGAATCTTCAACGTCGGCAGCACCAACACGGGCTTCGCCAACGTAGGCAACCAAAACACCGGTAACTTCAACGCCGGCAATGTCAATACCGGCGACTTCAACCCAGGCGACACCAATACCGGCGCCCTGAACGTCGGGCACGTCAACACCGGGCTGGCAAATACGGGTGATATCAACACGGGCGCCTTAAATTCGGGCAACTTCAACACCGGCATGTTCTGGCGAGGCGACCATCAGGGGGTGGCTGGCTTCTCCGGCACGATTTCCATTCCCACCATCCCATTGAGCGTCAACGTCGTGGGCGCGGTAGGCCCCATCACCGTACCCGACATCACCATCCCCGCGATCCCGTTGAATTTGATGGCTGCTGGTGGTGTGGGCCCGATTACGGTGCCGAGCATCGATATTCCGGGGATTCCGTTGAA
>NZ_MVHT01000151.1 GCF_002086275.1 Mycobacterium intermedium
CTAAACCACACAAACCCCAGACACCACGCACCCCATCGCCAAGTCCGACCGAAATCACCCTCGACGAAAAATCGAGGCTAGAACGTCAGGTCGTCGTCGACTGGTTTGAAGTAGTCCGCGACGTCGGCGACGGTGACCTCGGCGAGTGATGCCGGCGACCACTTCGGGTTGCGGTCCTTGTCGACCAATTGGGCCCGGATCCCCTCGACGAAGTCATGCGAGCGCAGCGATGCCGACGACACCCGATAGTCCTGTACCAGAACATCTTCCAGCGTTTCCAGCTTGGCCGCGCGGCGCACGGCCTCGAGCGTCACCGACAACGCGATGGGGGAGCGGGTTGAGATCAGGTCAGCCGCGTCGTTGGCCGCTTTGGCGTCGTGATTCTTCAGCGCGGTGATGATGTCCTGTACGGTGTCGCCGGAGTAGCACTCGTCGATCCATTCACGTTGTGCCGCAAGCTCACTCGGAGGCGGTTCGATGGCGTGGCGGGCCAGCGCGGTTTCCACGCCGTCGGCGGCGATCGACGCCTTGAACTTATCCAGCTCGCTGTGCGGCACGTAGTGGTCGGCGAATCCCAAGGCGATGGCGTCGGCGCCGTTGAATGGCGCGCCGGTCAAGGCCGCGTGCAGGCCCAGCTTGCCAGGAGCCCTGGACAATAAGTAGGTCCCGCCCACGTCGGGGATGAACCCGATGCCGACCTCGGGCATGGCGACCTTTGCGGTGTCGGTCACCACCCGGGTGTTGGCGTGCGCGCTGATGCCGACGCCGCCGCCCATCACGATGCCGTCCATCAGCGCCACATACGGCTTGGCGAACCGGCCGACCTGGGCATCGAGCAGGTACTCGTCGCGCCAGAACCGTCGCGCGTCGACGCCGTCCTTGCGGGCGCTGTGGTAGAGCGCGACCACGTCGCCGCCGGCGCACAAACCGCGCTCCCCGGCGCCAGAAACTACGACGGCGCGCACCGCGTCGTCACGTTCCCACCGGAGGAGCACGGTGCTGAGCAGGTCCACCATGTTCTGGTTCAGCGAGTTAATCGCCTTGGGGCGATTGAGGGTCACAAAGCCGACGTCGCCGTCGACTCGGGTGAGTACCTCGTCGGACTCCCCAGTAATCCCGGCTTCAGTCACGCAATAGCTCCCCTCGACGGATTCCGCCAGTACCTGCGCATGAGTTTGACCAGCAATCTAGATCGTTACTCGCTCCGTGATGTCCGCGGGGCTAGGGTTGACGGGAACGGACGACGAGGCTGGGAACCTGGACGAGCCACTGGTCGTTGTGCAATTGTTCGCACATCTCTAAGCGACAGCCATAAGAGAGGATCCGACGGTGCGGGAGACAAGCAACCCGGTATTTCGCTCGCTGCCTAGGCAGCAGGGCGGCTATGCGCAATTCGGCGCAGGCACGGCACAGATGCAGGGCTATCCGGCGCCTGGCTACGCGCCCTACCAGGAGGGTCGTGCTCGCGTATCACGGCCGATGACCATTGACGATGTCGTCACCAAGACCGGCATCACATTGGCCGTCCTGACGGCTACCGCCGTCATCTCGTATGTCCTGACGAAGTTGAATCCGGCACTCGGGTACCCGCTCGCCCTGATCGGCGGTCTTGGCGGGTTCGCGCTGGTCATGGTCGCAATTTTCGCGCGCAAGCAGGACAACCCGGCGATCGTGCTCAGCTACGCCGCGCTCGAGGGGTTGCTGCTGGGCGCCTTCTCGTTTGTCCTGGCCAATTTCTCGGTGGGTTCGGCCAATGCCGGGGCTCTGATCGGGGAGGCCATCCTGGGCACTCTGGGCGTGTTCTTCGGCATGCTCGTGGTCTACAAGACGGGCGCCATCCGCGTCACACCCAGGTTTACTCGGATGCTGGTCGCCGCGATGATCGGCGTGGTCGTGCTGATGCTGGGCAACCTTGTTCTCTCGTTGTTCCACTTCGGCGGTGGTGAGGGACTGGGTCTGCGTAGCGCCGGACCGATCGGCATCATCTTCTCGCTGGTCTGCATTGCGATCGCTGCCTTCAGCTTCCTCATCGACTTCGACGCGGCCGATCAGATGATCCGCGCAGGTGCGCCGGACAGGGCAGCCTGGGGCGTCGCTCTGGGGCTGACCGTGACGCTGGTCTGGCTGTACATGGAGATCCTGCGCCTGTTGAGTTATCTGCAGAACGATTAACTTGCTCCACGAAAAAAGCCGGCACCCCGGGGTGCCGGCTTTTTCGTGCTTCGTGGGGCGATGCGATGCGCCTCGACCCCTCGTTGAGTATGCGGTTTTGGCGGTGCTAACTCGAACTTTCCCGCCCTGGGCGCAGAGTCAATGCCTGGGGCGGTCGAGGGTGGGGCGCCCTTCGTTGAGTCTGCGGTTTTGGCGGTGCTTACTCGAACTTTCCCGCCCTGGGCGCAGAGTCAACGGGAAGGGGGGCCAAAGCCCCGCGCTAGCTCAGGCGCTCAAACACCATCGCCATGCCCTGGCCGCCGCCCACACACATGGTCTCGAGGCCGAACGTCTTGTCGTGGGTCTGCAGATTGTTGATCAGCGTGGTGGCAATGCGGGCACCGGTCATGCCGAACGGATGACCCAGGGCGATCGCCCCACCCGAGACATTCAGTTTGTCCTCGTCGATGCCCAGTTCGCGGGCCGAGCCCAGCACCTGCACCGCGAAAGCCTCGTTGATCTCGAAGAGGTCGATGTCGTTGATCGACAGGCCGGCGTTGGCCAACGCCTTCTTGGTGGCCTCGATCGGCCCCAGCCCCATGATCTCGGGAGACAGGCCGCTGACGCCGGTGGACACGATGCGGGCCAGCGGCGTCAGGCCGAGCTCTTTGGCTTTGGTGTCGCTGGTGATCACCAGCGCGGCTGCGCCGTCGTTCAGCGGGCACGCGTTGCCGGCGGTCACCGTCCCGTTAGGCCGAAACACCGGCTTGAGGTCCCGGATCTTGTCGTAAGTGGTGCCCGGGCGAGGGCCGTCGTCGGTGCTGACGACGCTGCCGTCGGGCAAGGTGACCGGGGTTATCTCACGCTCGAAGAACCCGTTCTTGATGGCCTCCTCCGCCCGGTTCTGGCTGCGCACGCCCCAGTGGTCCTGGTCTTCGCGGCTGATGCCGGTCAACAGGGCGACGTTCTCAGCGGTCTGGCCCATCGCGATGTAGATGTCGGGAAGGTTGCCGTCGGCGCGCGGGTCATGCCACTCCTCGGCACCCGTGGCCGCGCTCGCGGTGCGTTCCTGCGCCTCGCCGAACAGCGGGTTCTTGGTGTCGGGCCACGAGTCGGCGGTGCCCTTGCCGAACCGAGACACCGTCTCCACGCCTGCGGAGATAAACGCGTCGCCCTCACCGGCTTTGATCGCGTGGAAGGCCATCCGGCTGGTCTGCAGGGACGACGAACAGTAGCGGTTGACCGTGGTGCCGGGCAGGAAGTCGTAGCCCAGCTCCACCGCCACAACACGGGCCAGGTTGAAACCGGACTCGCCGCCGGGCTGTCCGCAACCCAACATGAGGTCGTCGATCTGGTGCGGGTTCAGCGCCGGCACCTTGTCGAGCGCGGCGCGAACCATCTGGACCGCCAGGTCATCGGGCCGCATGTTGACCAGGGACCCCTTCATGGCCCGGCCAATCGGCGAGCGGACTGCGGAAACGATGACGGCTTCTGGCATGACGGCTCCTCGCGTACAGCAGGCCGTAAACCGCGGCCCGACCCAGGACTGGACGAGATAAATCTAGTCGCTACCCGCTGACGGGAGCAGCGACGGGTGTGGGCAGCACCGGCGCATTGTCGGGCGCGGGACGTCGCCACAGGCGGGACATGACACTGCGTCGCGTGTGATCGCTGGTGAGGGTGGGTGAGCTGGGCCGTGCCGGTAATTCCGGCATTGGCGTACCACGCTTTTCGGCCAACTCCACCCGAAGCGCGGGCAGCAGATGTTCGACGGCAAGGGCGTATCCGAGTGCCGACGGGTGGTAGCGGTCGCGGCAGAACATCGCATCCGGCATGGCCCGAAACTTCGGAGCCAGCAGATGCGCAAGCGGCACCGCCGCGCCGTCGGCCAGTTTGACGGCGTTGGCCTGAGCGCGCGCAAGTTGCAGGGAACGTTGGTGGGCCACCGAGCGCAGTGGCTGGGGGATGGCGGGGATCATCCCGAAATCCGGACACGTGCCGACCACGACCACCGCGTCCCGGGCGCGCAGCTTGCGTACACACGAGGCCAGCCGTCGCGCCGACGGGCCGGTAGCGTTGAGTGCCGTCACGTCGTTGGCGCCCACCAAGATGACCGCCGCATCCGGGGGCGGGCCGGCCACGAACATCGCATCGACCTGACCGCACAGGCCTCTCGACGTCGCCCCGACGATCGCCTTGGTGCTCAGTCGGACGCGCATTCCGGTCTCATCGGCGATGCCGCGGGCCATCAACGCACCCGGCACTTCGTCGGCGCTGCCGCAGCCGTATCCCGTCGCCGTCGAGTCGCCGAACATCATCAGGTGCAGGTCGAACGGGACCCCCCGCCGCCACCGCTGCGCCGGTTCGCCGCCGGGCCCGTAGACGCCGTCCGCCTGGGGTGGGGTGCCCCATGATTTCGGGATCACAGTGCGCACGTGTGTGGCCTGGCCGACTAGCAGGTTGCGTGCGCCCAGATAGGCAGTCCCCGTCGAGGCGAGTGCGCCCGCAGTGGCCAGTGCGACGGTCGAACGACGCGGCGCATGTATGTCCACGCGAAAAAGTCTAGGACGGTTGTTCCGATTTCGTGGGTAGCTGACGAAGAAACCCGTTACGGTGTGAAACAAAGTTGGTATCGAAACAGACTCATCGAATGTTGTAAGCGAAAAGGACTGTCAAGCTAAGTTCGCGGGGTTGGCTGGGGGCTTCGGAAAGCAGTTAAGCCGGAACGCCCGACCTCTTCGCCGCATGCTGTATCCGACTACAACGGCGTAGGAAGTGTTGGGCATGACTGCACCCGAAAAGGTATCCGGCTCACCTAGAGTAGCCATTCGCCCGCGTGACGCGCTGAAGGCACGTAGACTCGAAACACGCAGGTTTGCCATCAGCGACGGCGCCCCGGTTGAGGTCGTCGAATCTGGCCCAAGTGTTGCTGCGCGCTTAGCTGCGCTGGCGTCGCGATTGACGATACGCCCCGTTTTGGCGGCCGGCAGCTACGTCCCTCACGCGCCTTGGCCGTGGGGGCTCATCGACCACGCGGCGCGCGTGTTCTTACCGGCCTCCAGCACCGTTCGAGCCACTGTGAAGTTGCCTAATGCGTCCGCACAGCTGGTTCGTGCCAAGGGTGTGCTGCCCGCGGACGGCACTCGCAGGGTGGTTCTGTATTTGCACGGCGGCGCGTTCCTCACCTGTGGAGCAAACTCGCACGGCCGCCTCGTCGAGCTGCTCTCAATGTTTGCTGATGCGCCGGTTCTAGTCGTGAACTATCGGCTGATGCCCAAGCACTCGATCGGGATGGCGTTGGAAGACTGCCACGACGGATACCGCTGGCTGCGAACGCTGGGATACCAGCCGGAGCAAATCGTGCTCGCCGGCGACTCCGCCGGCGGGTACCTCGCGCTCACGCTCGCCCAGCGGCTCTTGGACGAATGCGAGGAGCCGGCGGCGTTGGTGGCGATCTCGCCACTGCTGCAGCTAGCAAAGGAAGAAAAGCAGGCGCATCCCAACATCAAGACCGACGCGATGTTCCCGTCGCGGGCCTTTGATGCCCTCGGTGTTTTGGTTGCTAGCGCTGCCGCCAAGAACCATGTGGACGGCAAACCGGAAGAGGTTTACGAGCCGTTGGATCACATCCGGGCGGGGCTGCCCCGGACCTTGATTCACGTCTCCGGCTCGGAGGTACTGCTGCACGACGCGCAGTTGGCTGCGGGCAAATTGGCGGCTGCCGGAGTGCCGGCCGAAGTCCGGGTCTGGCCGGGGCAGGTTCACGACTTCCAGGTCGTGGGGCCGCTGTTGCCCGAGGCGGTCCGCTCGTTGCGCCAAATCGGGGAGTACATCCGCGAAGCCACCGACTAGCCACGGCCTGGCCCCGGTCTGGCCACAGCCTGGCTGTTGCGCCCACGTGTGCGTCGGTCGAAATCGCCTGAGACGATAAGCGGATGCGGATCGCGCAGCACATCAGTGACCTCATCGGCGGCACGCCACTGGTACGGCTGAACTCGGTCGTCCCCGATGGATGCGGCGTCGTGGCCGCAAAGGTCGAATACCTCAATCCGGGCGGCAGTTCCAAGGACCGCATCGCGGCGCGGATGATCGACGCCGCGGAGGCCAGCGGGCAACTGAAACCAGGTGGCACCATCGTCGAACCCACCTCTGGCAACACCGGTGTCGGCCTGGCCCTGGTTGCCCAGAGCCGCGGCTACAAATGCGTGTTCGTCTGCCCGGACAAGGTGAGTGAGGACAAGCGAAATGTGTTGCTCGCCTACGGCGCCGAGGTCGTCGTGTGCCCGACGGCGGTACCGCCTGAGGACCCGGACAGCTACTACAGCGTCTCCGACCGACTGGTCCGGGAAATCGAGGGTGCCTGGAAGCCCGACCAGTACGCGAACCCGGAAGGGCCGGCCAGCCACTACGCCACCACGGGCCCCGAGATATGGGCCGACACCGACGGCAAGATCACCCATTTCGTCGCCGGCATCGGCACCGGCGGCACGATCACCGGGGCCGGCCGCTACCTCAAGGAGGTGTCCGCGGACCGGCCGGAAGGACCGGTGCGCATCATCGGCGCCGACCCGGAGGGCTCGGTGTACTCCGGCGGCACCGGTCGCCCCTATCTGGTCGAGGGAGTCGGCGAGGACTTCTGGCCGGCGGCCTATGACCCGTCCGTGCCCGACGAGATCATCGCGGTGTCCGACGCCGACTCGTTCGACATGACCAGGCGGTTGGCCCGCGAGGAAGCGATGTTGGTCGGCGGTTCGTGCGGGATGGCGGTGGTGGCGGCGCTAAAAGTTGCCGAACAAGCCGGGCCCGACGCCCTGGTGGTCGTGCTGTTGCCCGACGGCGGCCGCGGCTACATGTCCAAGATCTTCAACGACGCCTGGATGTCCTCGTACGGATTCCTGCGCACTCGCCTCGACGGCTCGTCCGACGAGTCGACGGTCGGAGATGTGTTGCGCCGCAAGTCCGGTGCGCTGCCCGACCTGGTGCACACCCATCCGTCAGAAACGGTGCGCGACGCCATCGGGATCCTCCGTGAGTACGGGGTCTCGCAGATGCCGGTCGTCGGGGCCGAGCCGCCGGTGATGGCAGGCGAGGTGGCCGGCAGCGTCTCGGAGCGGGAACTGCTCTCGGCGGTGTTCGAGGGTCGCGCCAACCTGGCCGACGCCGTCTCCCAGCACATGAGCCCGCCGTTGCCGTTGATCGGAGCCGGCGAGTTGGTGAGCGCGGCCGGTAAGGCGTTGCGGGATTGGGACGCGCTGATGGTTGTCGAGGAGGGCAAGCCGGTCGGTGTGATCACCCGGTACGACCTGCTGGGCTTCTTGTCCGAAGGGCAACGCCGGCGCTAGCCCGTTGTGACGCACGTCTCGCTGATGTCGTAGCTGTATCCGTAGGACTCGTAGTGGCGTGTCGTCGTCAGCAACAGCGAAATGATCTGT